>CAVQVK010000054.1:0-19814 GCA_963717035.1 uncultured Acidimicrobiaceae bacterium
CACGGAAAGGCCGAACCCCGGTGCGGCCAGCCGGCTCGACACCACCTCTGCCTCGTCGCCCACGGCCATGACCAAGGCGGTGCGGTCGTCGAGGCGCATCGCGGCGAAGCCCTCCCCAAATCGTGATCTCCAGCTTCGAGCAATGCCCCCTCGGCGGTGCGCACCAGGCGCATGCCCAGCATCCGCCGTCCGCCCAGGACCGCGGGACCGTCCCAGCCCGGGCCGTCGGGCCCGATGACCAGCCCGTGGCGCAGCAGTGGGGTTTCGCCCACGTCGACATCGAGACGGAGGTGGAGCGACCCCGGGCGCTCGCCGTCCCGCCCGCACACCAACAGCTCGGTCCAGTCGAGCTGGGCGGACGGCGCCAGCCAGACCTGTGTCCAGGCATGGTGCCGGCTACCCGAGGTGACGATGGTCGGCTCCAGCCTCCAGATCAAGGTGGCGTCGGCGGCCACGGTGACCACTATCTCGGTCCGGGACCCAGACCCCGATCCGGCGTAGATGATGCTGGCCGCGGTGCTCATCATCGTGAGCTCGGCCCCCGCCCCCACCTCGATGGTGGTCGACAGCTGGTCGGTCCCAGAGGGGTCCCGCCGCCGTGCCGACCATGTAGACCCCGTCGCGGGCTTGGCGAAACCCGATGGGGGCAGAATCCACCACCCGAGTCAAGAGACACCGGTGGCCAGGACCGGCCTCGACCGTCAACGCCGCGTTGGCCCGCATGCGATCTCGTTCGAGAGCCAAGCGACAACGTCCGCGGCCAGGGGATCAACGACCAGGCTGGTGAACACCACGGGCCGACTTCCGCGCTTGGTGGCGGCATCGACGGCCATGGTGTCGAGGTCGGCGTGGACCAGCTCGGCCAGATCCGTCTTGTTGACGACCAGCAGATCAGAGTGGGTGATCCCCGGACCACCTTTGCGCGGAACCTTGTCTCCCCCGGCCACGTCGATCACGAAGATCTGGAGATCGACCAGACCGTAACTGAAGGTGGCGGTGAGGTTGTCCCCGCCGGACTCGATGAGCACCAGCTCGAGATCGGAGATCGATGCCTCCAGGCGCTCGACGGCGTCGAGGTTTGCGCTGATGTCGTCACGGATGGCTGTGTGCGGGCAACAGCCGGTCTCGACCGCGGTGATCCGCTCATCAGGGAGCAACGACTGACGGCGAAGGATCAGGGCGTCCTCTTGGGTGTAGATGTCATTGGTCACCACCGCCATCGACAGCCGAGCCGAAAGCGAGCGGCACAATGACGCCACCAGCGCCGTCTTTCCGCTCCCGACCGGTCCTCCGATTCCCACCCGAACCGGTCCTCCATCGGGCCGAAAGCCGATAGTGGACCGAATCGCACGGTCAGGAACTTCGTCGACCACATGGTCATGCGGTTCATGAAGCAAAAAGACGCACCTCCCAGTGCCGGTGGGCTTCCGCAGCGATGTCACCGAGTGGACCCCCAGACGCCGGGAAGCGGTCCGGCGTGCAGGCGGTATCGAACAATTCCCGTGTCGCGGTGGCCACCGCATCGACAGCACCCGCCAACGCCGCGGTCACCCTCGACGTGGCGAACGGATCGAGACCGAGTAGTCGGACCGCGGCCCAGGCCGGTCCGGCCACACTGGCGTGCGCGGCCACCAGGGCGGCGCCGGCGGGGTCGACCCCAGCGGCAGCGGCCACGGCACCGAGGGCGACCGACCACATCGGGCCCTGGTCGAACTCTGCGTCCATTTCGTCGAGATGATCCGCCGGCCAGGTCTGGCGGCCGGCCCGCACCATGCCCCGGCCCTGGGACCGGCTGGCGTCCCGGAGAGCAGGTGACGGACAGCGTGCCGCCGCCTCGGCGTCGAGCTCGGAGAACGGAAACTGCTGGACACACGCCGCCCAGGCGAACGCGGCGTCGACCCGGCCCACCGTCCACAGCCGTCCGACCAGGTAGCCATGGAGCTCATCGACGTCCCCGATGCGACCGTCGGACACGGCGGACTCCACGCCGCCCGAGTGGACATGGCTACCGGTCGGGAGGCGACCGTCGGCCAGCAGGAGCAGGGTGCTGTTCACGCTGTCCTTTCAGTCATGCTGTCCTTTCAGAACAGGAAATAGCGTTGGGCCATCGGGAGGGTGGCGGCCGGTGCCTCGGTGACCAGGTCGCCGTCGATGGTGACGGCGAATCGATCGGGGTCGACACGGATGTCGGGGAGGGCATCGTTGTTGACCATGTCCGCCTTGGACAGCCGCCGGGTATCGGCCACCGCCACCAGTTGCTTTCGGACGGCCAACCGCCCACCGATGCCCGACTCGATGGCTTCAGGCGATACGAACGTGACTGAGGTGGCCGCCGCGCTCAGAGGAGCGGCGCCGAACATGGGACGGGGCAGGACGGGCTGAGGAGTGGGAATGGACGCATTGGCGTCACCCATCTCCGCCCAGGCGATCATCCCGCCCTTGATGACCACAGCGGGACGCACCCCGAACATGGCCGGTTGGTAGAGCACCAGATCGGCGAGCTTGCCGGGCTCGACCGATCCGACCTCCTCGGCCAGCCCGTGGGCGACCGCCGGGCAGATGGTGTATTTGGCGACGTAGCGACGTGCTCGGCGGTTGTCGGCTCGGCCATCACCAGGGAGCGCACCGCGCCGGCCCTTCATGACGTGGGCGGTCTGCCAGGTGCGGAGCACGACCTCCCCCACCCGGCCCATGGCTTGGGAGTCCGACCCGATCATGGAGATGGCACCGAGATCGTGCAGGATGTCCTCGGCAGCAATGGTGGACGGGCGGATCCGGCTCTCGGCAAAGGCCAGGTCCTCGGGGACAGCCGGGTTGAGGTGATGGCACACCATCAACATGTCCAGGTGCTCGTCGATGGTGTTCACCGTGTGCGGGCGGGTCGGGTTGGTCGAGGACGGCAGCACGTTGGGCTGCCCGGCCACAGTGATGATGTCGGGTGCATGGCCGCCTCCCGCCCCTTCGGTGTGGTACGTGTGAATGGTCCGGCCGCCGATGGCGGCCAACGTCGAGGCCACGAACCCGGACTCGTTCAGGGTGTCGGTGTGGATGGCGGCCTGGACTCCCGCTTGGTCGCACACCCGGAGGCAGGCATCGATGGCCGCCGGGGTGGATCCCCAGTCCTCATGCAGCTTGAAGCCGGCGACCCCCGCTCGGACCTGTTCCCACAGCGACGGCTCGGACACGGTGTTGCCCTTGCCCAGGAGGGCCACGTTGACGGGGTACCCGTCGAGCGACTCGAGCATGCGAGCGAGAAACCACGGCCCGGGGGTGACCGTCGTCGCCCTGGACCCCTGGGCCGGCCCCGTGCCACCCCCGATCACCGTGGTGATGCCCGATGCCAACGCCTCGTCGAGGATCTGGGGGCAGATGAGATGGACGTGGCAGTCGATGGCGCCGGCGGTGAGGATCATCCCGTTGCCGGCCAGGATCTCCGTGCCCGGACCGATGGCCAGGTCGGGATGGACCCCGTCCATCACATCGGGATTGCCCGCCTTCCCCAATGCGGCGATGCGCCCGTTCTTGACCCCGAGATCGCCCTTCACGATGCCCCAGTGGTCGAGGACGACCACACCGGTGATGACCAGATCGGGCGCTCCCTCGGCCGACGTCGACCCGCCTTGTCCCATCGACTCACGGATCACCTTGCCCCCGCCGAAGACGGCCTCGTCTCCGGCACGGCCGGGGCCTCCGCACCGGTCCTCTTCGACCTCGATGACCAGATCGGTGTCGGCCAGACGGATCCGGTCGCCGGTGGTCGGTCCGAACAGGTCGATATAGCGATGCCGGGCCAGGTCATGCATCGAGCGCACCCCCGACCTGGCCGCGGAAGCCGGCCACGATACGGCTACCGCCGAACGGGACGACCGTCACCATCCGATCGGCTCCCGGCTCGAAACGAACACTGGTCCCGGCGGGAACATCGAGATGCATGCCGCGAGCCGCGTTCCGGTCGAATTGGAGCGCCTCATTGGTCTCAGCCAGGTGGTAGTGGGACCCGATCTGGACCGGACGGTCCCCGGTATTGACCACGTGCAGCTGATGGGCGACCTTGTGCTCGTTCGCCACGATGGGCTCCTCGGCGGCGAATACCTCGCCGGGGATCACGGGATCGGCTGGTGCACGGTCACCAGCTTGGTCCCGTCGGGGAAGGTGGCCTCGACTTGGATCTCCTCCATCATCTCCGGGACTCCCTCCATGACATCGTCCCGGGTCAGCACCGCTCGTCCCACGCTCATCAGGTCGCTCACGGTGCGCCCGTCACGGGCACCCTCGAGGATGAAGCTGCTCACGATGGCCACCGCCTCGGGGTAGTTCAACGTCACCCCGCGGGCGTGACGATCCCTGGCCACCATGGCGGCCAGGGAGACGAGCAGCTTGTCGACCTCGTGGGGGCTCAGGTGCACAACATCACTTCCGGGGAAGATGGCCGGCCCGCACCAGGCAACCGAGCGTGTCGCAGATGACGCGGGCGGAGATGAGGGCGGTGATCTCGGCATTGTCATAGGGCGGCGAGCATTCGACCACCTCGATGCCGGCCAGGGGCCGTTCGGCGATGAGCTGGATGAACTTGAGCACTTCCCGGGGCAGGAACCCGCCCGGCTCGGGCCAACCGGTCCCGGGGACGAAGGCGGCATCCAGGCAGTCGACATCGAAGGACAGCCAGACGGCCTCGGCGCCGTCCCAGGCGACCTCGAGCGCCCGTTCGGCGGCCTCGTCGATGCCCATCTCGACGCAGTCGGTGACGGTCATGATGGTGGTCTGACGTTCGCGCCCGACCTTCACCCCCGGGCGAGGGGCCTGCCACCCGCCGATCCCGATCTGCACCAGGTTCTCGGGAGGCACATTCGGCAGATCGGTGGCATGGAACCACGGAGTGGTGTGCATCCGTTCGTCGAGATCGGTCTCCTGGGTGTCGACATGGCGATCGAAATGAATGATCCCCAACTTGCCGTCGAGGTGCTCGGCCACCCCTTTGGTGGTGGGGTACCCGATGGAGTGGTCACCGCCGAGGATGACCGGGAACGCCCCCGACGAGAAGACGTGCCCGACGGCTTTGGTGATCTGGTCGAATGTCTTCTCGATGTTCCCCGGGATGGTGAAGATGTCCCCCAGGTCCCCCATGGTGATCGACTCCCGAAGATCGACCCCGAGCTCAAAGCTGTAGGGGCCGTAGAGGGCGGAGATGGTCCGGATGCCCTGGGGCCCGAACCGGGTCCCCGATCGGTAGGTCGTGCCTCCGTCGAAGGGCGCACCCATCACGGCCACGTCATAGTTGCCGCAGTTTCGGACGTCCTCGACAAATGGAGCCTTCAGAAAGGTGTTGATTCCGGCAAAATGGGGCAACTCCCCACGGGAGAACGTGGGGATCCGCCTATCGACGATGGAGTCGGCCCCTTGGAGGCCCAATTCGAGACCGCGGGCCACCTCCTCGTCCCATTTCGTCGTCGGGATCGCCGCCTCGGCCGCCACGGCGTAGCGGGCTTCCGGCCCGTATCGATCGTGGAGATCATCATCTTGCACGTACGCCGCTCCTGGAATAGCACCCGACCGGAGTCCAGCCGGATTGGCCGTTCTCCCGGGCTTTTATCCCTCCGTGGAACGAGCGATCGGTCACGCCCGCCGTGTCTCTCGGTCCAGGCTTCCGGGCACTCTCTACCCGAAACGGAACCCTAGGCACGCCTCACTGTGTGAGTCGCTTTGGATAGTAGGACTGGGATGTTTCATACATGTTTCTTGCGAATGTCGGTTTGAACAACCGTTGGCGTCGAAGCCGCGAGTTGCTCAGCCGAGGGTCACTTCGTCGCCTCGCCGGACCCTCCCGGTGCGACGGACCTCCGCATACACGCCGACACGGACATCGTTGTGACGCGCCGCGGTGCGCAGGATCCCACCGTCCTTCGGGAGATCTCCTTGGGGGAGCGTCGTCATGACACAGCGCGAGCAGTGATCCGTGATCTGGAGCACGACATCGTCGCCGATCCGGAGTTCTCGTCCGATCCAGGTGGTCTCGGTGAACGCAGCACCGTCCTGGGCGGGACGCACGACGATGTTGGGCCGGAAGCGCCTGGCCTCGAAGCGGCCCTCGGGATACAGCTCATGGAGGCGGTCGATCGTCGCCGTGGTGAGCACATGGACGGCGGCGACGTCGAAGAACGTCCCGGCCGGCATGGCCTCGTCGGTGACCACCTCTTGGTGGTCCAGCTCCGCCATATCGGGCCAGTACTCCTCCAGGCTCGGTGACCGCGTCGTTCCCGCGACCGCCAGGGTCACCGGCCTGGCCAGTGCCGCCGACGTGACGCGCGGCGAAGCGGCTGTCGTCGGACGCGACGTTCACGCCGTCGGGGAGGGTCACCATAACGGGTGGGAGAGGCTCACCGAGCACCGGTGGCGCGGTAAACGCCGCCCGGCAATCGAACATCTTCGGCCACCTCTTCGGGTTCTTGGCGCTCACCACCTTCGCCGTCTCGGGGTCGACCAAGGCCAGGGAACGATCGCCGAGCAGGCCATGATCGGTGACCTCTGAGGCGTTGAGCTCCTCGCCCATCATGGACTTCAGGGGGTACCGCCACAACGAAACAACCGCTCCGTCTGCCATCTCGGCCTCTCCTCGTGTCCCGGGTCACCGATCGTGACCGACATGCTCCCTGCGCCATCCTCTCTGCGCCGCCCGTCGGAGGACAAACCGTCTGCCCAGGCGGCTCGACCTGCTGCTCTCGTTCGTGATGGCTCGTCCGTCGTGGCCCCTACTCGCCGACGAGATCGGTGATGACCCGGGTCAATGCTGGCACCAGCACGGCTCGAAGATCCTCGTCCCGGCCGACGCGGACTGGCTTCTGACGTTCCGACTTGGCCCCGTCGTTGCGGACCGAAGCAATAGCGAAGGTTGCCGCGCCCCGCTGTAACCGACTGCGGTTGAGCGAGACGTAGACCACGCCGCCGGTGGTATCAATGAGCACACGCTTGGCTGAGATGAGCGTGTCGATCGAGGACTGCACGAGTTCGACGACCCACGGTTCGACGCTCGAGGAGTCGTCAGACGGCTCAGCCACGGGTGCGGCCCTTCAGTCGTCCAGGCGGAGGGCGGAGACGAAGGCCTCCTGGGGGACCTCAACCCGGCCGATGTTCTTCATCTTCTTCTTGCCCTCTTTCTGCTTCTCGAGCAGCTTGCGCTTCCGGCTGATGTCGCCGCCGTAGCACTTGGCCAGCACGTCCTTGCGCCGGGCCTTCACCGTCTCGCGAGCCAGCACCCGCCCACCGATGGCGGCCTGAATGGGCACGTCGAACATCTGTCGGGGAATGAGCTCACGGAGCTTCTCGGTCATCCGCCGGCCGTAGAAATCAGCTTGGCTCTTGTGCACGATTGTGGAAAAGGCGTCGACGGGGACGTGGTTGATCAGAACGTCCACCTTGACCAGATCGGCGGTGGCATAACCGTCGGGCTCGTAGTCGAGGCTGGCGTACCCCTTGGTCCGGCTCTTCAGCTGGTCGAAGAAGTTCACCACCACTTCACCCAAGGGGATGGTGTAGATGAACTCCAGCCGCTCGGGTGACAGGTACTCCATCCGCACCATCTCCGCCCGGCGGCTCTGGCACAGCTCCATGACCGTGCCGGTGTACTCGGCCGGGGTGAGGATGGTGGCCCGCAACATAGGCTCGTCGACGTGGTCGAGATGGGTCGGCTCGGGCAGCTCGCTCGGGTTGTCCACGTCCACCTTGGTGCCGTCGGTCAGGTAGGCCTGGTAGGCCACCGAGGGGGCGGTGGCGATGAGGGACAGGTTGAACTCACGCTCCAGTCGCTCCCGGACGATCTCCATGTGCAACAGGCCCAGGAACCCGCAACGGAACCCGAACCCGAGGGCTCGAGAGGACTCCGGCTCGTAGGTGAAACTGGCGTCGTTGAGTCGCAGCTTCTCGAGCGCGTCGCGCAGGTCGGGAAGCTCGTCGCCGTCGATGGGGAACAGACCGCAGAACACCATGGGCTTGGGGTCCCGGTAGCCGGCCAGGGCCTCGGTGGCCGGTCGGGTGGCGGTGGTGACGGTCTCCCCCGAACGGGCGCCGCCCACGTCCTTGATCCCGGCCACCAGGTAGCCCACCTCGCCGGGACCGAGGTCGTCCACGGCCACGGTGACCGGCGTGCGGATGCCGATCTCTTCGATCTCATGGTTCTCCCCGGCGTGGATGAACCGGAGCTTGGCCGTCTTGGCCAGCACCCCCTGCATCACCCGAATGGAGCTGACCACCCCGCGGTACTGGTCGTAGGCGGAGTCGAAGATCAGGGCCTGCAACGGTGCGTCGACGTCGCCGGTCGGCGGCGGGATGCGCTCCACGATGGCATCGAGCAGCTCGGGCACGCCCTCGCCCGTCTTGGCCGATATGTGGAGGATCTGGGAGGCGTCCAGCCCGAGCACCTGCTCGATCTCGGCCGCGTAGCGCTCGGGGTCGGCGGCGGGAAGGTCGATCTTGTTCAGCACGGCCACGATCTCCAGGTTGTGCTCTATGCGCCTGGTAACTGTTGGCCAGCGTCTGGGCCTGGATCCCCTGGGAGGCGTCGACCAGCAGGACCGCTCCCTCGCAGGCGGCCAGCGACCGGCTGACCTCGTACCCGAAGTCGACGTGGCCCGGGGTGTCGATGAGGTGGAGGGTGTGGTCCTTCCAGCCGACCCGCACGTTCTGCGCCTTGATGGTGATGCCCCGCTCCCGCTCGATGTCCATCGAGTCGAGGTACTGCTCTCGCATCAGCCGGGGATCGACCGCCCCGGTCAGCTCCAGGATGCGGTCGGACAGCGTGGACTTGCCGTGGTCGACGTGGCTGATGATGGAGAAATTGCGGATCTGGTCGATGGGAAGCACGGGCTGCTCAGCGTACAGTTGGCCGGCCGGGGTCCCGGTCGGGGGTCTTGGCCGGTCCTGGCTGGTCCGCGGCCGGTGGGTCCTGGCCGGTCGGTCCTGGCCGCCTGGGTTCCGGCCGGTCGGTCCTGGCCGCCTGGGTCCCGGCCGGTGGGTCCTGGCCGCCTGGGTCCCGGCCGGTGGGTCCTGGCCAGTGGAGCCTTGGCCCTATGTCGGGGGGCGGAGGGGCACGTCGAGGCAGCCGCCGCGGGGCCGGATTGCCCGGGCTGCTATCCTTCTCTTCTCGCCGGACACCCTCCTTGGGGTCCTGGCGGATCCGCGGCCGCCAGGACCCAGCCATCGGGCGGCGGAACCGAATTCTCGAGCATGACAAGGACGACCCGTGGCCAACATCCGTAGCCAGATCAAGCGCAACCGCCAGAACGAGAAGCTCCGTGCCCGCAACAAGGCGGTGCGTTCGGAGCTTCGAACCCGGACCAAGCGGGCCGTCATCGCCGCCGAGACTGGGGCTGAAGACAGCTACGAGGCGCTCCGACTGGCCATCAAGCGGATCGACAAGGCTGCGGCCAAGGGCGTCATCCACAAGAACCAGGCCGCCAATCGCAAGGCCCGCCTCATGAAGCACACGGCAGCCTTCACCGCCGTCGTCGACGACGACGACTGACACTTACCGCGGGCCCTTTACCGCGGGCCATTCGGCCCGACAGCAATCCCGGACTCGGTCAGTCGAAAAGCGTCGGCGTCCTTACCGGTACGGGGACGATGTCCTCTTCGTCCATATCGACCGGGACGATCAGCGAGGGCTCGTCGTTGGCCACATTGCCCACCCGGCGATCCACCGGATGATGAACCAGCGTTCCCTCCGGGGCCGGTTGCATGAGGGCCTCCAGCAACTCGGAGTCCTCGGTGGGATCGAGCCATGCGTCGATCGCCTCCTGCTCGAGGATCACCGGCATCCGGTCGTGCACCGAAGCGACGTCAGGGCCGGCCGTGGTGGTAATGATGGCGCACGACGTGATCCAGGCCGAGCGGTCGTCCCCTCCGAGCGGGTCGCGCCACACCTCCCAGACACCGGCCAAGGCCAACGGCTGGCCGTCCGCTCGGGAGAAGAAATGGGGTTGGCTGCGGTCCCCCGGTCCTTTGTGCCATTCGAAGAACCCGTCGGCGGGGATCACGGCCCGGCGCCGTCCGGAACGCCTCCCGGAACGACGCTTTGGTCGACACCGATTCGGCCCGAGCGTTGAACAGTCGACCGCCGGGGGTCGCCTCCTTCGACCAAGAGGGAATGAGCCCCCATCGGAACCGGTCGAGAACACGGTCTCGGCTTCCGGAGGTGTCGGGCGGGCTGCCGGCATCGACAATGCCGAAGATCTCGGAGGTGGGGCCGACGTTGAACCGGGGCAGATCGCCCGGGTCGACACCGACGGCCAACGCGGCGTCGAACACCCGGGACAATCGCTCAGGTTCGGAGTAGAGGGCGATACGACCACACATGATCAGTCCAGGTTACGCGGCCCCGCCTCGGGCCAGTCCCAGTTCGATGCGACGGGTCAGCTCCACCGTCTCGAGCAACCGTCGGTCGTGGGAGACGAGCAGGAGGGATCCGGTGAAGCCGGCCAGCGCCGCTTCGAGCTGCTCGATGGCCGGCAGGTCGAGGTGGTTGCTGGGTTCGTCGAGGACCAAGAAGTTGACCCCGAGCGCCTGGAACGTGGCCAACTCGGCCCGGGTTCGTTCGCCCGGTGACAGCGAGGCGCCGGGCCGGGTGACATGGTCGGCGTCCAGGCCGAACTTGGCCAGCAACGAGCGGGCGTCGGACTGGGTCAGCCCACATCGGGCGATGACCGAGTCAACCACGCTGACCGATCCTCCGAGGGCTCGGCGGTCCTGGCCAAGCTCACCCACCACCACGCTCGGGCCGAGCCACTGAGTCCCGGCCTTGAGGGGCAGGCGACCGAGGATGGCCTCCACCAGCGTCGACTTGCCCGACCCGTTCGGTCCGACGAGGGCGATCCGCTCGGCCCACCCGATCTCCAGGTCGATCGAACCGAGGGTGAACGTGCCGCGCTCGACAACGGCACCGGCCAAGCGGGCCACCACCGCCCCCGCTCGCGGCGCCTGCTCGATGGTGAAGCGGAGATCCCAACCCTCCCAGGGCTTGTCGACCACCTCGAGGGCATCGAGGGCGCGCTCGGTGCGCCGAGCTCGTGACGCGAGCTGCTCGGTCCGGTTGATCCGGAAGTCGCGCTGGGCCTTGTCGTTGTCCCTGGGGTTGCGCTTCTCCCGTTGCACACCCGACGTGGCCCACTGACGCTCTCGGCGGGACCGATCCCCGAGCTCCGCCCGCCTTGACTGGTAAACGGCGAAGTCCTGCAGTTGATGACGATGGGCTGTCTCCCGCTCGGTCAGGTAGCCACTCCACCCGCCACCGTACAGGCGACCGGTGTGCTCGTGCTCGTCGATCTCCAGCACCGAGGTGACGGTGCGGTCGAGAAAGGCACGGTCGTGAGAGACCACCACCATGGCCCCCGAGTGGCCGAGTACGAAGGACTCGAGCCGTTCGAGCCCGTCGAAGTCGAGGTCGTTGGTGGGCTCGTCGAGGAGGGTGATGTCGAAGCGCGACAACACGATGGCGGCCAGGGCCAGTCGGGATTCCTGGCCGCCCGAAAGCGTGGCCACCTGACGATCGGCTATCCCAGCCTCCACTCCCAGGTCGGCGAGCCCCAGCTCGGCCAGTACCACGTCGATCCTGGCGTCGAGGTCGCCGGCCGACAAGGTCGTATAGCGCTCCAAGGCCAGCTCGTAGCGCTGCTCGGCTGCTCGTGTGCCATCAACCAGAGCGGTGGCGGCTGCGGCCAGCTCGACCTCGGCCGCGGCAGCCCCGGTGCGCCGGGTCAACGCAGCCCGGACGCTCTCCGCGGGATGTACTTCGTGCTCCTGGGTGAGGTAGCCCACGGTGGCACTGGGCGGGTCCACGCGGACCGAACCCTCCATGGGCGGCTCCCGGCCGGCGAGCAGTGAGAGCAGGGTGGACTTGCCGACCCCATTGGGGCCCACGACGCCGATCCGGTCGGAGGGGCCGACGGTGAGCGAGATGTCGCGGAGCACCGTGCGGCCACCGCGATCGTGGGACAGGTTGACGGCCATGAGCGTGGCCAAGGCAGAGGTAGGTGCGGGCATGGGAGGCCTCCGGGACCGAGGGACAGGGTTCGGGCGAGGACTACCTGCTATCAGCGCACGAGATGAGACTAATGGTTTCGAGCGCTGGGCCGCGCCGCTGGGCGCTACTCCGCCCCACCCTCACGTCCGTTCGTCACAGCGAGGTCGCCGCCCAATTCACCGTTCGAGGGCTCACCGAGGGCGTGCCCACGTTGATCTGGATGTCCACGTGAGAGCCCAGTTGAATATTCCGAGGATTGCCGCGGTACAACCGGCCGCCGACGTAGATCGTGAGCTTCCCCGTGGCCGGTCCGACCTGATTGCCACTCAACGGCTGTCGCCAGAGGTCGAAGAACTCGCCGAGCGTATACGTGTGCCCTGGCGGCGACTCAATGTGGATCACCCCATCTTGGGCGTGAACGTGGAGCCAGTAGTAGCACTGGGTTGCCGCGTAGAAGGGGCCCTCCGGGGTCGACTGCGCGGCGGGCGCCACGATGCCGATGCCCGCAGGAATGGGCCGGAGTTGACCGTTCACATACACGCTGAGGTGGGTGTGGACGTGGAATGCCACTTGCTCGGATGCGTTGCATTGGATGCCATCCACCGTCTGGCCGGTGGCGGCGGTGGAGGCAGGCGCCAGCACTGTGCCCTTCTGCAAGGGAACGGCCTCAGGTCCGGGTGGACCCGACACGTACTTGGTGACGGCGGTGGTCCGTACGGAAACAGCCGAGGCGTTCACGCTGGCAGAGACGCCGATGATCATTGCGACGACCACGGCGGCCGTTACTCCCAGGACCTGGGCACGCGTCCGCCGGTCATGGCGAGCTTGGTTCAACTTCTGCTTGTTCATTCGATCTCCTTATACGAATCGACACGGCGGGACGAGCGCGGTGCCGAGTGCCGCGACGATGAAATGGCTCGGGTCTCCCTACTGGACCAACCGCCACATCACGACGTGCGGCCCGATGTCGGGGTCTTCCCACATATCGCCATGCTCCACGAATCCTCCCCGCCGGTAGAGGTTCATCGCCGGTACGCGGGCATTGCACCACAGCAGGCCTCCGCCGTGGTCTGACACATGTTGGACTGCCCGGCTCAAGAGCGCGCTCCCGATGCCGGCGTTGCGGACGTCTTCTCGAGTAGCCATCCCCCTCAGACGCCACGTCAGAGTGTCGGGCGGGGCATAGGTGTCGACAGAGAACGGGGGCTGGCGGGGCGCGACCCGAACGCTTCCCACGATGTCTCCGTCCGCGGTGATCGCGGCGAAGGATCCCGTTGACGGCTCATCGTCATCGTCCAGCGCCATGTGGTCGATGGTCTCGTGAGGACGCAGCACTGCTTGCCTGAGATCCCAGGTCAGTTTCGCCGCGACTCGCTCTACACGGAACTCCACGAGGGGAGGGTATCCCCGGGGATACCGACATCGTGCTCGCGGGCCCGGGGTGTCGGTTGCGTCGGGCTCGGTTGAACGTGCGAGCACCTCCTCACGGCACCCGCTCAGTACGCTTCCATGGATGAGCGACGACCGCACGAGCAGAAGTTCACTCCCTGGCTCGACGGTTACCAGGCCCTCATGAGGTTGAGCGGGGCCGTGAGGAAGTCCGGGATCGAGCCTGAAATTACTCGAGTTGGTGAAGATGCGAGCATCTCAGATCAACGAGTGTGCCTACTGCCTCGACATGCACTCGAAGGATGCGCGAGCGGCGGGCGAGACCGAGCAGCGACTGTATGCCCTGAATGCATGGCGAGAGACACCCTTCTACACCGACCGAGAACGTGCGGCGTTGGGTCTGACCGAGGCGGTCACTCTCATTGCCCAGACGCACGCTCCATTGGAGGTCATCGACGAGGCCGCCTCCGTCTTCTCGTCCGACGAGCTCACCAAGTTGGTCTACGCGATCATCGAGATCAACTCGTGGAACCGCTTGGCCATCACCACGGCAGCCTTCGAGCCCGGCAGCTACGAACCGGGACGGTCCTGAAGGCCGCGGTCAGATCGAGCCGTACCGCCTCGGGGCTGAGGACGCGTGCGTTGGTCAGGTCGGAACGGGCTGGTACCGGGCGACCGAAAAGGCAAGCAACAAGGGCACGTCGATGGCGAACATGGCCAGCATCACGCTGAACAGGGTTAGTTGCCTGCCGGGTGTGTGGTCGTAGATGAACACGTACTCCAAGATGCCGGCGATCACCAGATAGGCGACCAAGGCCCAGCCGAAGACCTGAAAGAACTTGTTCCAGGCGAACGCCTTGATCCTGGCCAGCAACACGATATTGACCAGCAGGACGAGGCCAGCGGCGATGGCCAGGATCACTGGCGGCACCAAGGTGGTCGGGTGGCCGATCTGAGCGGCCATGTAGATCCCACCGACGACTACCAGAGCCAACGTGACAGTGGCCAGCCGTGCCACCGGTGGTAATTGTGCCTGTCGGACGTCGATCTCGTCTGGCTCGGGATGGCCGGTCTCCGCCACGTCGGTCATCGGCTGGCCAGGAAGGTCATGATAACAATCGTGGCTATCTGCATCACTCCGGTGATCCCCGCCGTGTAGATGAAGACTTTCATGAGTCGGCCGATGCGTTCGCCGTTGGGGCGGGGTTTCTTGAGCTCGAAGAGCACGGCCAGGTTGGCCGGCTCGAGCAGTCCGAGGGCGATGACCGCCATCACTCCGACAATGATGTAAGAGGCCACCAGCCAACCGTGATGCGGGTAGTTGGCGTTCAGGTTGCCCAGATGGCGAGCGAGCTGAAACCCCGCTCCCAGGGTCATCGCCACCAACGTGGGCATGATGATCACCATTTTCGGCATGAACCTGGCGGTGAACTCGATTCTGGCCGGGACGGAGAGCCGGCCGAGGATCGGCCCGATGATCAGGCCAAGGAACAGGTCGATGCCGGTCCACAAGCCGCCGCCGCCCACGTGGAAGAGGGTGATCGCCCACAAATTGTTGGTGGCAATGGCCACGATGAGGCCCACCAAGAGGGCTGCAGCGATAGGTAGGCCGCGGACGGGAACGATCGAGAACTCAGGGACTAGCGGTGGCCCGTCGACAGCAACAGGCGGCGGAGTGGCACCAACGTGGACGGCAGTATCGGCCATGAGCCCCCTCCTATCTCGACCTCTCACGGGCTGAGTTCGCCAGGTGCCGCTCGGTGGTCGTCGGGGGCGATGTTACGCCTCGGACCTCCGGATTTCAATCATCAATTCAGTGGTGATTCGGCCCCACGACTTCTACTCGCAGTGACCCGGAACGCACTGAAGGGCGCCCCCGGGGGGACGCCCTTCAGGCGTTAGTACGGATATTGAAAGGCACTGAACTCTCCGGACAACGCCGAGTGGGACTAGCTCCCGGCTAGAGGGTTCAGCGGGTAACTGGCTGGGATTCGCCAGGTGGTCCGACAAGCCGCCTTAGCGGCCAGCCACCTCCAGAGTCCCACGTCTATGACTTATCAGTTGGACCACCTCCTTTCTCTGGTGCACACATCGTAACGAACGCGCAGCGATTTGTGACGGCAATTCGAGCGGGTTTTTGCGGGAATTTCCTCAGGTATCTCGCCTGACCCCCGCCGGGGCGACGACCACCCGGCAACGGCTACTGTACGAACATATGTTCGATGCAATAGTCGATGGGCCCGAGGCGCCGCCGGACGCCGATCAGGCTCGGGATGACGGCCAAACCCCAGTCAAAGACAGGGTTCCCGCCGTTCGTGAGTCCCTCGCCCTCCTGGCCGAACGGGCCCGACCCACATCCTCGAGCGAGAGCCAGCTCCTGCCGGTGATCACCCCCCTCCAGGGGCTGTTCCCCGGGGGTGGCCTTCGTCGGGGGACCTCGATCCTCGTCACCGGTGATAGTGCGAGCGCACGAGGCACCGACAAGGCAAAGACCAGGACCAGCGGGCTCACCTTGTGCCTCTCGCTCCTGGGTGCAGCCTCGTCGGCCGGATCCTGGTGCGCCGCGGTGGGGATGTGCGGCCTGGGCGCGGTCGCTGCCGATGATCTCGGGATCGACCTCACCCGCCTGGTCCTGCTTCCTCCCCAGGACCGAAGTGGGCCGAGGCCACGGCCGCCCTCCTGGTCGGTGTGGACGTCGTGGTGCTGTGCCCGCCCTTCCCCGTCCGCCCGGCCATGGCCCGGCGCCTGTTGGCCCGCACCCGGGACCGGGGGGCGGTTCTCATCGTGGTACCGGGGCAGGCCGGTTGGCCGGAGTGTCCGGATATGCAGCTGGTCGTCGGGAACGCCAGGTGGGACGGCATCGGGAGAGGGGACGGCCATCTCCACCGGCGGAAAGCGATGGTGACCGCCACCGGTCGGCGGTCGGCGGCACGGCCACGACAACAGGAGCTCTGGCTGCCCTCCGCGGCGGGAACCGTGGAGTACGCCGGCACCGACGGGTCGACGGGAACGCCGACTGGATCGCCGACGGGATCGCCGACGGGATCGCTAACGGGAGAGCCGACGTGATGGAGCGGCTGCTGGTCGTGCGGTGCCCCGGCCTGCTCGAGGAGGACGAGGGGGAGCCCTGCTCCGGACCTTCGTATCGGTGCTCGCCGCCGTGGAGGTGTACTGCCCCTGGGTCGAGGCCGTCCGGCCCGGCATCTGCTCGCTCCCCGCCCGCGGCCCGGCCCGGTACTTCGGTGGCGAACAGGCACTCGTCGACCTCGTCGCCGACGCCGCCGCGGCAATCACCGACGTCGAGGTGGGCATCGCCGATGGCCTGTTCGCGGCGGTGCTGGCCGCTCGGGCCGCGCTGGTGGTCCCGGCGGGGACCACTCCCGCCTTCCTCGCCCCCCTGCCGGTGGCCACCCTCGGGGACCCCGACTTGGCCGAGCTGCTGGCCCGGCTCGGGATCCGCACCCTGGGGAACTTCGCCGCCCTCCCCGAACGCCACGTCCTCGGTCGCTTCGGGGCCGATGGCGTTGCCGGCCACCGCCTGGCCCGAGGGGACACCGGGGAGCTGGCCGGGCTCCGCCAGCCCGGGATCGACCGCCACATCGAGAAGCACCAGCACGGAGGAAGGCCAGCCGCCAGCACCCAGGACGGGTTCTGGGGCGGCACCAGCGACCGGGACGCCCGGGCGGCGCGGACCCTGGCCGATGTGCAGCACCTCCTCGGGGCCGACGGGGTGCTCCGGATCCGCCTGCAAGGGGGACGCAGCCCGGCCGGACGGCCCGGGTGGTCACCTGGGGAGCACCGAGACTCCCGGCGACCGGACCCTGGATGCGCCCTGGCCCGGCCAGATCCCCCCGCCGGCTCCGGCGATCGTGCATACCCCTCCGCTCGGCGCCAGGTGGTCGACGATGCCGGCGAACCGGTGGTGGTATCGGGGCGCGGCCTCCTCACCGCCACCCCCGGGCGCCTGTCGGTAGCCGGTGGGCCGTGGACGGCGGTGACGGCGTGGGCCGGTCCGTGGCCGGCCGGGAGCGGTGGTGGTCACGGGCCCGGCGACAAACGGCCCGAATGCAGGTCGTGTTGGCCGGCGAGGACGCCCGGTTGTTGCTGACCGAACAGGGCCGGTGGTGGGTCGAAGCCACCTACGGCTGAGCCGGCCGGTCAGGCCGACAGCCGGTCCGGAGGAGCCGGTCAGACCGACAGCCGGTCCGGAGGAGCAGAGCAAGACAAGACGAGCAGAGCAATACCACGAGCAGAGGCAGCACATCAGTGCCCTACGCAAGCTCCACGCGCACTCCAAATTTTTCTTTCTCGACGGCGCCAGCCATCCCGAGGAGCTGGTGGCCGAGGCCTCCCGCCTCGGCCTGTGGGCCTGGCCCTCACCGACCATGACGGCCTCTACGGCGCCGTCCGATTCGCCGAGGCGGCCCGGGTCCTGCGGCGTGCCCACCGTGTTCGGCGTGGAGCTGGCCCTCTCCCCCCTCCGCCTCCCGTACCGGTGTCCCCGACCCCGGGGGCACCCATCTGATCGTGCTCGGCCCGCGACCCCGAGGGCTACGCCCGGCCAGCCGGGGCATCGCCGAGGCTCACCTGGCCCGGCGGGGAGAAGGGAAAACCCATCTTCACCCTCGAGAGCCTGGCCGGCCGCCACCCGGCCACTGGCGGTCCTGACCGGCTGCCGGAAGGGGGCAGTGGCCGGAGCCCTGACCGCCGGCGGGCCTGCGGCGGCGGCGCGGCAGCTCGATCACCTGACCGACATCTTCGGACGCGACAACGTGGCCGTGGAGCTGTGGGACCACGGCGATCCCCTCGACACGGCCCGCAACGATGCCCTGGCCCTGCTGGCCGTGGGAGCGGGGGGTGGAGCCCGGTCGCCACCAACAACGTGCACTACGCCTCCCCGGCTCGTTTCCCGCTGGCCACCGCCCTGGCCACGGTGCGGGCCCGGCGCCCGCTCGATGAGCTGCAGGGCTGGCTCCCCCCGTCGGCCATGGGGCCTGCCTGCGGTCGGAGCCGAGCAACGACGACGGTTCGCCCGGTGGCCCGGCGTGATCGAACGTGCTGCCGAGATCGGCCGCCGCGTGCACCTTCGACCTCCCACCTGGTCGCCCCCCCCGCCTCCCCGACTTCCCCGTCCCCGACCGGCCACACCGAACAGACCTGGCTCGTCGAGCTGGTCCATTTGGGGAGCGCTCGACCGCTACGGCTCCCGGGAGGGCCGAGCAGATACCCGGCGCGTGGGAGCGCCTCGACCACGAGCTGGGCCGTCATCGACACTCCTCGGCTCTCCGGCTACTTCCTCACCGTGTGGGACATCGTGCGGGTTCTGCCGGAGAAACCCGGACATCTTCTGCCAAGGCCGCGGCTCGGCCGCCACCTCGGCCGTCTGTTACGCCCTGGGCATCACCAACGTGGACGCGGTGTCCCTGGGGCTGTTGTTCGAGCGGTTCCTCTCCCCCGCCCGCGACGGTCCCCCCGACATCGACGTGGACATCGAGTCGGGGCCGGCGGGAAGAGGTCATCCAGTACGTCTACGAGCGCTACGGCCGCCTGCACGCAGCCCAGGTGGCCAACGTCATCACCTACCGGTCCCGTTCTGCTCTCCGCGACATGGGCAAGGCCCTCGGACACCCGCTCACCGACGTAGAGGGGTGGGCCGGCTGGGTCGACCGCGGCGATTCGGATGCCAGGACGACGAAGACAACATCCCTGGCCGATGGTCCACGACCTGGCCGGGGCGGTGCTACGACTTCCCCGGGCGCCTCGGCATCCGCTCGGGGGGCATGGTCATCTGCGACCGTCCGGTGGTCGAGGTCTGCCCGGTGGAGTGGGCCCGGGATGCCGGGGCGGAGGCGTCCTGCAGTGGGACAAGGGCAACTGCGCCGCCGTCGGGCTGGTCAAGTTCGATCTGCTCGGGCTGGGCATGCTCACCGCTCTTCACCACATGGTGGACCTGGTGTCGGACCACTACGGCGTCAAGATCGATGTGGCCCTCCTCGACCAAGAGCCCGAGGTCTACGACCTGTTGTGCCGGGCCGACACCGTGGGGGTGTTCCAGGTGGAGTCCCGGGCCCAGATGGGGCACCCTGCCCCGGTGAAGCCCCGGTGCTTCTACGACCTGGCCATCGAGGTGGCCCTCATCCGCCCCGGGCCCATCCAGGGCAACGCCGTCCATCCCTCATCCGGCGGAGGAACGGCGAGGAGGACATCACCTACCTCCATCCTTGTTGAAACCGGCCCTCGAGCGGACGCTCGGCGTCCCGCTGTTCCAGGAGCAGTTGATGCAGATCGCCATCGACGTCGCCGGCTTCACCCCGGCCCAGGCCGACGAGCTCCGCCAGGCCATGGGGGCCAAGCGGTCGGGCGAGCGGATGAACCGGCTCCGGGACCGGTTGTTCGCCGGGATGGCCGCCCGGGACGT
>CAVQVK010000055.1:0-16816 GCA_963717035.1 uncultured Acidimicrobiaceae bacterium
AATCTCCGGTGAGGTCACGGCAAAGACGCACCGGTTTGTGGCCTCTCACCCGTCTCCACCAGTGCTTGGGCGACGTCACGTAGCTTGATGTTGAGGTGCTGCGAAGCTCGGCGCAAGATGTCGAAGGCCTGGTCGGAGCTGGTGCAAGCTTCCACGCTCCATCAGGATTCCCTCAGGCTTGGCCGATTACCTCTTGGGTGATCAAACCGGCCTGGAGGTTGTCGGCCCTCAGGTCCTCCTCGTCGTGGGCCTCAGCCAAGGAGAGGGCAAGGCCGGCCAGTTGGGCGAGAATCAATCCCTTGGCGCGGTCGACGACACCGAAGGCTTGGGGATAGCCCGTAGAGATTGACCGCGCCACGTGCGCCATCGGCCGACAAGCGAAGGGCGAGAGCACTACGGATCCCTGCCGCATGGCCTGGCGACCGAACCGGGGCCAGCGCTGGCACACCTCGACATCGCAGGGTTGTCCGACATGGTCCGCTTCGAAGACCCAGATCCGGCCGAAGTCCACGTACTGGGCCCCGAGCAGTCGATCGGCGCCCCAGGCGAGCCGGTCTCAGTTCATATCCCCGACCTTGCTCGGCAGCTGAGGGTCACGGCGATCCCGGCCGATGTTGACGTCGTCGATGGCGCTCTGCACCTCGTAGTCGCACTGGCCCAGGTCACCGTGGATGGGGCCGACGGTGTCAGCGTGTCGCTCCAGCGCCACGGCCAGCTCATGACGGTGGCGGCGACCGATCAGACCATCTCGGACATGGACGCCAACGCCAACCAATACGCAACCGGAGAAGGTCCATGCGTCGACGCATCGGTACACGGGCACTGGTTCCACGCCGAGTCCTTCGATCAAGAGACTCGCTGGCCTGATTTCACCCCCAAGGCCCAAGAGCTTGGGATCAATGCCATCCTGTCGAACCCACTCATGGCCAATGAGCGGCCAGTTGGGGCCCTCAACATCTACTCGCGAACCGCGGCCGCCTTCTCGTCCAAAGATCAGGAGCTGGCGTCGATCTTCGCCTTCGAGGCTTCGATCATCCTGAGACACACCAGGGTAGACGTGTCGGACCGCGAGCTCTCCTGGCGGCTCGACGAGGCGCTGCGGGCCCGACGACTCATTGCTCAGGCCCAAGGGGTGATGATCGGCGCCGAGGGCATCTCAGAAGAGGACGCTTTCACCGAGCTCCGCGGGCTTGGCAACGCGATGGCCAGCCCCTTCACGAGCGGGCGGCCGACATCGTGGGCTCCACTCGGCGTCTGCACCCGAGCCCCCCAGTACAGTCCGGGAAGACGTGATGGCCGAACACCCCAGCACTGTCTTGGACCAGGCCCGCAAGGATGCCGGGCTCTCCCACGGGGAGCTATGGCTGCGGTACTTCGGCCTGGGGGCATGAGCACCGCTCTCCAAGTCGAAGCGTTCCTCTACGGTGCGCTCCAGCCGAGCGCCCATGACTACGACGTGGTCGCCCAAGCCGAGTCATCGGCAATTTTTTTGAAGGCAGTGCCAATGAGGCAACTTGAGGGCATCAGGGCGTCCGTTCGTGCGTGCATAAGGCCTGCGCGAACACGGCAGAGTTCGCGTGCGCTCACAAATGCGCTCCCGTTCCATCAGGCCACCGGCCCCATCCCTGGCCGAGCGATGCGTTGTGCAATGGTCGCGCTGACCGGGATCTTGGGGCTCTTGTTGACCTCGTCAGGCCTAGCGGCTGCCTCCTCACACCTAAACCTCCCATCGACGACAGGTGGATGCCAGACGGCTGCTCCTTTCAGGTGGACAGGCGATCTCCGTACCCCTCGCCGTCAGCCGATCGAAGAACCAAGTGATCGCTCTGGTGTCTGTCTGCATCAATGGTCGAGGGCCATTTCCCCTCGTTATTGATACCGGGGCGGCATCGTCGGAGCTCGATTCCCAAGTCGTGTGTATCCTTGGCCTCCCATCAGCGGCGAAGGCCACAAAGGCATCCGGTGTCTCGTGACGACCACGACGCATCCCGTGAGGGTCACCGACTGGTCCATTGGATCGATCGCCCTGCAGGGCCAAACCGTCGGATCCAGCGCCATTCCCCACTTCGGGCTCTATCAAGCACCGGCCGGCCTCTTGGGCTCGGACGTGCTCAGCCGGTTCGGCGCCCTGCGTATCGACTACCAGCAACAAAAGCTTGTCCTTCCTGGACCCAAGGCCCGGTCGCTACTGGGGAGCACATCGTTCGGGGGCCTTCGAGACGCCCACCCCTCCCGATCTGCTGGCCGGGTATCCGGCGGCGACCGCACTCCCGCTGGGTGTGGATACATCGCCCACCAGGTGATCGCTGTCACGCCGGTCCAGTTCTCGTCACCGGTGATATTCACGTTCGTGGTCGATACCGGTTCGTCCGGTTCTGCGATATCAACCGAGGCCGCCTCGTCTCTGAAGCTGCCGCGAGGTCGAAAGCGCCAAGAAATCACCGGAGCGACGTGCCAGACGAGTGTGGCCCTCGTCAGGAGCGGTAAGTGGTCGATGTCGGGAACGCCGTTGCTGTCCGAGACGCTTACCAGTGCCAAGCTCCCAAGCTCCGGCATCTACGGTTTGATTGGCTCTAACCAGTTGAGTCGCTTTGGATCGATTGTTATCGACTACGCCGGGGGCGACTTCTTGTCTAACAATGCTTGTGTTCGCTCGGTCCCAGCGACCCTTTCGCAGCCGTTGCATGCTGCCTATATGGCCTTGCCCCCAACCGCGGAAGCAGCAACGGCTGAGCGGGTGCAGGGGATCGGACTTGGACTCGGCCTCGTGGGGGCGGCCATGCGAGAGTTCCATCAGCGGAGCCATCTCCGCCTAGGTTGACACTCTCCAGCGCTCCATTTCCCGGTAGCGGCTCAGGGCTTCGCCGTCGCCCCCGTGACGACGTATGGAGCAACGGACAACCACAGAGGTCGAAGGTATAAATGGATATCCCGGCCATGGCACCAGCGGGTTGTTAACCCCTACCCAGGCGGTTCGGACTACCACTGGTGGATGGCCAGGCTTGGACAGCCATCACTTGGCCGCCGGCTGCCCTTCCCCAATTGCCTTCTTCCGATCCCCCCGCTGAACGTTTGAAGGTAGCCGTTGCGGCGACTACGACAGAGCGAGGCAACTCGCAGGAGCCTTGTCTGGGAGTTCAGGTTCGTCATGGTGGCGTTCTTGCTTCCGGCAGTGATGAGTGCAGTCGTACTGCTTGCGCAGCACACCGCGGGAGTGGGTACGATCACCCGCTTTCCACTCTTATCCCAGCATCCTTAGGCAACCTGATCATCGGGATATTTGCTTATCTGCCAGTGGCGGCGACCGTCCCGCTGGCTCTGTTTCTGCTCGCTCGAACGGGCCAGTCGCCTCGAACACTGAGGCTTGGTATGCCCAGCCTCAGGCGGGACATCTACCAGGTTGGGGCTTGCCGCCGCGTCGTTCGGCACCGAGATCGTCGTTCTGATTCCGCTTGCGCCGCTACTCGCAAGTCACTCGTCGCTGGTGAACAAAACGCCCATCGGACACGTGCCCGGCTACTACGTGATCTGGGGGCTGTTCATCTCGTTAACGACTGCAGTCGCCGAAGAGGTGCTTGTCAATGGATACCTAATCACAAGACTGGATCAGCTCGGCTGGACACCTGAGCACGCGCTGTTCCTGAGCCTGTTGCTCCGGACGAGTTATCACGTCACTACGGCCTCGGCTTTCTTCTCACCATTCCGTTGGCTACTTCGTGACCAGATCGTTCCAAAGCACCGCCAACTCAATCGTCCTATCGCCGCGCACTTCCTTTTGGATCGGGGTTCTCTTCGTCGTACGCGATTCTTGGTTGACGAGATCCATCAGACTGCTAAGAAGCGTGGAATCTTGCTTCCGGCCCCAACGGGCATCACCGGTTCGGCCAACCCGGGTCGCAGGGTCAGAATCTATTCCAGAAATTGATTTAGCGACGGGCGAGGCGTCGTCCGCTCTCGGTGTCAATCGGCGTGTAGTTCAATTGAAAATGATGATAGAGAGTTGACTCATCGGCCTGAGAAAGCTCTTCTCCATGCATTTCAATTTCGGGCGCGGACTTCACCTGATCCTTCGAAACTGCGACCTCGAGCTCGTCAGGACCGACTCGGATACCGCCTAGCGGGACAAAGGTCAGGTGCCGCCCGATGAAGCCCTCCTTGACCGTCGCAAACTGCGGTTGATCAGTCTCGACATCGACGTAGACGTCTTGCAACTTGCCAATCTTCTCGCCGTAGCAATCGACGAGCATCTTGCCGTGCCATTCAGACGCACTCCACTTGGCCTGACCTTGATCCTCAGTCATACGACCCCCTTCTATGCAACCTCCAACTACAATTAGCCTACCGACGAATTGAATCCCAGGGTGAGTCGGATTAGCGGTGTTTGAAGCCGACGAACTACGAGATTCCCTCACGGTACATGTGTTGGTTTCACGTTCTGCCAAATGTGGACATTGGGCGAACACCCACAGTCTTTGAAGGACTATCGACATGTTGATCCGCCGCCGGTTCGTCTGGTGCTGCGCCGATGACTTTGAATGTCGGAATCACAGCGCTCGCGTGTTTCGACCCTGAGTTCCTTGACAAAGCTTTGGGCCAACACCTTACGGATCGGTGGGAGGGCGTGCCTTGCCGCGGTTTCCAGTTCTTCACGTAGCTTGTCCACCTCGACGGCGGTCGGGAGAGGTTCATCTACCGTCGCAGCCTCTTCTAGAAGGCGACCATGGAGATGCGCATAGCTCGAACCGGTGGATCGAAAGCTGTTCTGATACTCGAAGACGAGGAGCGAGACATGCTCGACCGTTGGGCCCGGCGTCCGTCGAGCGCGGAGATGCTTTCGTTGCGATCGAAGATCATGCTGGCTTGTGGATACGCAAGACCAAGGTGGATGCACAGGTGGAGTCAGCAATTGGCGAAGGATGCTATAGCGACGGCGGTGTCCCGGCTGATGTCGGGGCAGGCGTTCGGGAAGATCTCGGTGCCATGAATGGTGCCCATAACCTCTCGGCATCTGGCCGGCACGCCGGCGCGGAGGAGCAGGCGGTAGAACTCGATGCCTTCGTCGCGAAGAGGGTCACACTCGTTGACGCTGATGACGGTCGGCACCAGGCCGTCCACGTCTTCGACGGTTGCGAACAGCGGCCAAGCGAGCGGATTGCGGCCCTCGAACTCCTCGATGCCGTAGCCCATCCTCGCCCGGTTGTTGTGGAGGTCCAGGAGGATCCCATTGTTCTCCATCGACGAGGGAAGCTCTGCGCGCGGCCAGGATCCCGCGATGTAAGGGCAGATGGAGAACAGCCCCTTGATGAGGCCGAGCTTCCCTTCTCTTTTGAGCCGAAGTCCGGTCGCCAAGGTGAGGTTCCCGCCGCCGCTATCGCCGGCTACGACGATCCGCGACCCGTCGACGCCCATCTTCTCGGCGTTGGCGGCGACCCATTCGAGACCGGACAGGCAGTCATCGAGGCCGGCGGGGTAGGGCGCCACTTCGGGGACCGATGAGGGGCTGACACAGTTGCGGAAGTCGATCATGGCCACCGCCACCTCCTGGGCGGCGATAATCCGGCCCCATGCCCGGTAATTGCCGTCGTAGCAGGACAGCGTGGCCATGCCTCCGCCATGAATGTAGTAAACGCAGGCTGGGTTCTCTTGGCCGGCCGGCCGGACGAGACGGAGGTTGATCTGGTTGCCGTCGGGGTGGGAGGTGATGCGGTGCTCGGTGACCTCCAAGCCGGCGGAGGGCGCCACCTCCTCGGAGTCGAGCAGGTCCAGAAAGCCCTTGAACATGGCGATTCTGGCCACGACCTCCTCCGAGGATGCTTCCTCGAGGAGGACGTCGCGGTCGGAGACGTCGCTGAGCGCGGACCCAAACTCGATCCCGCCGAACACCGCCTTGATTCTCGGGTCGATCCTTGGGTCCTGCGCCATGCGGTGATCGGCCATGTGAACTCTCCCCGTCTCGGGTTGCCGTCTCGTTTCGATGTGAACGTATCAAGCGCCAAACCGCTACAGGGCGCAGCTGGGGATCGTGAATAAAGCCAGGGTTTTGACGATCACCGCTTCCACGTGATCGTGAGCGATGCTGCGGGCACCCCAGAGCGGAGCTCGTCAGGCAGCCCCTTGGCCAAACCGTGATCGCGTCGAGGAGACCGACAACACGTCGCGCTACGCGCAAAGTGCCGCGACACCTTCAGCTCCCTTCTGACACTTCGTGCTCGCAACAACCTCCGTGGACTAAGAAGGCCTGAGTTCCACAGCTACTGCCATGCGAGCGTATTCTGGAACCTGGCCAAGAACTCCGTCGACCTCGAGCAACGAGGAGGAAGCGCCCACCGGGACAGGGTTATGCCACTGGAGTCAAGGGGATGGATGGGGGACGATGCCGTCGTTGTCGCGCGGTCCTGGTGGCCACTAACCGCGGGCAACGACGTCAACGATTCTTCTGCGACATTCCCGAACGCAACTTCACCAAGGCTCTGGCGACCGATGGGATGTCGTTGACGCCACAAGGGCTTGACGAATTTGAATCGCTGTGATATAACTTAACGAGCAGTTAAAAACACCTGGCCCGTAACTTCCTTCGTTGCGACAACGTCGCTCTCATGCGTGGTTGATCTGGGTTGAGCTGTGACGAGTTGCTCTATTTGGGACATATAGTCCGGGGGGGGGGAGGGTGCAGTGAACTTGCTCGCGAATAGGTGCCGTTCCAAGCAGGCTGCCTTGCGGCTTCTTGCGGTGCCGGTGGCGGTAGCGATGGTCTTGGCCGTCACCGCATCCTCGAGCAGCGCTGGGACGGGAAGTGCGAGTATTCTCGGCCCGACCCATCGGGCTACAGGTTCACCTGTACTAATCGGATTCATCTCCGATGGGCAGGGCCAGGGCATTGACGCCAGCACTGAGATCCCTGCCGCCGGGGCGGCGGTCAGCTACATCAACAACCATCTCGGCGGGATCTCGGGCCACCCACTTAAACTTGCTACATGCACCGATGGTGGGACTCCATCGGGGACTACTGACTGCGTGAACCAGATGATCGCGGCTCACGTAGATGCAGTCTTGTACGACGTTTCCGGTCAGGGACAAACCATATTCAACGGCTTGCAGCCTGCCCACATTCCCCTATTCGCATATGGCGCGATTGACCAGAGCACGATCCTGTCGAAGACTGCATTTGTGATCACCAACGGACTGGGGGCTCTGGCCGGTGGCCCCGCCTTGCTTCAGCAGTCCCACGGGAAGAGCGCAGCTGTGGTGGAGATAAACCTCCCGGAGGCTATTGGACCAGTGCAACAGCTCGGCGCCGCGTTCTACAAGAACGTCGGTGCCACTATGAACGCTGTGCCGATTCCTCCCGGCACCGCGGACATGACTCCACAGATCCAAACCGCACTCAATAAGAATCCGGACCAAGTATCAATAATCGGCAACGACACCTTCTGCATCAGTGCAATCAATGCCCTTAAGACCTTGGGATACACGAAGCAGATCGTGATCAATGCGGCTTGCCTCACCAGTGCTACCAAGAAGGCGCTCGGAAGCAAGCTCAAGGGAGTCGTACTATTGTCGAGCAACTCTACCGATCCGGCCAAGCATGAGGTCGCGCTCTACAACGCGGTGATGGCGGCTTATTCACATAGCACCTCGCAAAACAGCAATACCCAAGGCGGCTACGCAGTCGTCATGAGCTTTGCCCGGGCCATGACCGGTATCAGCGGTGTCATTTCTCCGGCCACCGTCATGAGCACGGCGGTGGCGATGCAGTCAAAGCCGATACCGCTGGCCGTAGGTCTGACATTCCAGTGCAATCAAAAGCAGGTGTCCTTCGCTCCAGCAATATGTTCGACCGGATTCCTTTCGACGACCCTGAACAGCAGCGGGAATCCAACGACGTACAAGCCGCTCAACCTCTCGGCCATCCTCAAGCTCTGAGGGGGCCTGATCGGCCATGCAAGCTCTCGTCTTCCTGCTCCTGGGCCTGGCCAACGGCGCGGTGTTCGCGTCGTTGGCCCTCGGCCTGGTCATCACTTACCGCAGTTCCGGGGTCATCAACTTCGCGACCGGCGCCATCGCCCTCTTCGGCGCCTATGAGTACGCCTTCCTGAGACAGGGGCAACTCTTCGACCCGATCCCCGGTCTGGCCGTATCGTTGAATGTCGGCAGCAACTGGCCGTTCCCGGCGGCCCTGATAGCAGCGTTGGCCTTGAGCGCCCTTTTGGGGCTCCTGCTCTACGTATTGATCTTCCGCCCGCTGCGCACCGCTCCACCGGTGGCCCGGGCGGTTGCGTCGATTGGTGTGGTGGTCGCGCTGACCGCGCTGATCGCCGAGCGCCTGGGGACTAGTGCGGTCAACGTCTCGGCCATCTTCCCGACAAGGACATACTCGATAGGGACGGCGCACGTCTCGGGCGACAGGCTGTGGTTCGCGGTCACGGTGGTGGCGGTGGCGGTGGTGCTGTCGTTGGCCTACAAGTTCACCCGCTTCGGGCTGCACACCAGGGCGGCGGCCGAGTCGGAGAAGGGCGCCTTCCTGAGCGGTATCTCACCCAACCGGATCGCCGCCTCGAACTGGATGATCAGCTCGGCGGTGGCCGGCCTGGCCGGCATCCTCATCGCCCCCATCGTCCCGCTGGTGCCGACGGCCTACACGCTGTTCATCATCCCGGCCCTGGCCGCCGCGATCATCGGCCGGTTCCAGTACATGATCTGGGCAGTTGTGGCTGGCCTCGCTATCGGGATGATCCAGTCTGAAATGACCTACGTGCAGGCCCAGAACTCATGGCTGCCGTCGTCGGGCCTGCCCGAGTTGATCCCGCTACTTCTGATCATCATCGTGCTCGTCATCCGGGCCAAGCCGCTGCCTTCGCGGGGGGCGGTGATCCAGCAGACCCTCGGCCGTGCCCCCCGACCCGGTCCGATCACCATCCCGGCCGTGGCCTGGACAGCGGCCGGGGTGGTGGCCCTCGTGGCTCTCAGCGGAGCCTGGCGGGCCGCCCTTCTGACCAGCCTGATCTTCGGGGTGATCTCGCTCTCCCTCGTTGTGGTCACCGGCTACGCCGGTCAGGTTTCGTTCGCCCAGCTGACCCTGGCCGGGGTGGCCGGCTTCATCCTGAGTCCGCTTACCGAGAGCTGGGGCATCCCGTTCCCCGTCGCTCCGATACTTGCCGCGCTGGTGGCCACCGGCATAGGCGTCCTAGTCGGGCTGCCGGCGCTGCGAGTAAGAGGCCTCCCCTTCGCGGTGGTGACCCTGGCTCTGGCCGTCACCATCGAGGCGATCTGGTTTACGAACACCGACTTCATCAGTGCCTCCGGCTTGAACATCAAGGGACCAACCATCTTCGGCGTCAACCTTGGGATCGGCACGGGGACCGCCTACCCGCGCCTCGGTTTCTGCCTGATGGCCCTCACGACGCTGGTTCTCGTTGCGGTGGGGGTGGCCAAGCTGCGGACCAGCCGGCTCGGCTCGGCGATGCTCGCGGTGCGAGCCAACGAGCGCTCCGCCGCCGCAGCGGGCATAAACGTGGTCCGGACCAAGCTGGTTGCCTTCGCTCTGGCCGCATTCATTGCCGGCATCGGCGGCTCCCTGCTCGCATATAAGCAGGGCAACGTGACCTCCGACGCCTTCGACACCATTCTCGGCCTGGCCGTCTTCGCCACCGCCTACGTGGCCGGCATCACCTCGGTATCCGGCGGCATCCTGGCCGGCATCCTGGGCGCCGGCGGCATTGTCTACCTGGCCACCGAGAGGTGGCTGCACCTCGGCGGATGGTACGCCGTGGTCACCGGCGTCGGCCTGATCCTCACCGTGGTCCTCAATCCGGAGGGGATCGTCGGTCCGTTACACGAGAAGCTGGCCTCCCGCCGCCACGGTGCGGCGGACAGGACCGCCCTGACCGGTGCCGCCGCGGCAGCTGCCCGCGCTCCGGCGGCCACGGGTGCTGCGGCCGAGCCGGTCCTCAAGCCGGTCGAGGTCCGCCCGCCCAGCGCCGCGGCAGCTGCGCGCGCTCCGGCGGCCACGGGTGCTGCGGCCGCGCCGGTCCTCAAGCCGGTCGAGGTCCGCCCGCCCAACCCCGCCCTCCTTGCGCTCGAGGGTGTCGGCGTAACCTACGGGGGAGTGGTGGCGGTCGTAGACGTCTCCCTCGAGGTGCCAGAAGGGTCGATCGTCGGTCTGATCGGGCCCAACGGGGCCGGCAAGACCACCCTCATCGACGCCATGACCGGCTTTGCCCCGTCGCAGGGGATCGTGACCCTCGACGGGAGGCGGATCGACGGTCTCAAGCCCCATGAACGGGTTCGGGCCGGGCTGGGCCGGACGTTCCAGGGCATCGAGCTGTGGAATGACCTCAGCGTCGAGGAGAACATCGTGGTCGGCCTGGCCGCTTCGGCGGGCCGGCGCGACCACGCCGAACCTAGTGTCGACGCGCTTGGTCGGGTCCTCGACGTCCTGGGGCTGGACGCCGTCGCTGATCGGCCCACCGGCGAGCTCTCGCAGGGCCAGCGCCAACTGGTCTCCATCGCTCGGGCTCTGATCGGCCAGCCGAAGGTGCTGCTCCTCGACGAGCCAGCCGGCGGCCTCGACAGCTCCGAGAGCCTGTGGCTGGCGGACCGGCTGCGCGACATCCGCAACGCGGGTGTAACTGTATTTCTGATCGACCACGACATGGGTCTGGTGCTCAGCCTGTGTGACCGGATCCACGTGCTCGATTTCGGGTTGGTCATCGCCTCCGGGGCGCCGCCCGCCATCCGGGTCGATCGGTCCGTCGCCGAGGCCTACCTGGGAAGCACCCACGCCGAGCTGGCCGCGGACACTATATGAGCTGGGCCCTCGAGATCCGGGACCTCCATGCCGGGTACAACTCGGTGGCTGTGGTCCGCTCGTTCGACCTGGCCGTCGACGCCGGAACGGTCGTGGCCGTGCTCGGACCGAACGGGGCGGGTAAGACGACCCTCATGGCGACCCTGGCCGGGCTGATCCCGAGTATCTCGGGTGACGTGTCGGTCGACGGCTCCATCCTGACCCCGGGTCGCCCGGCCCACGCCAACCGGGCCGGAGTGATCCTGGTGGCCGACGACCGGGCTCTCTTCCCCACCCTCTCGGTGCAGGAGAACCTCGAGGCCGCGTTCCGCAAGGGTGGCGCCCGGCCCCGGGATGTGGCCGCCACCTTCCCCGCCCTCGAGCACCGCTGGAACGTCGCCGCCGGCGCACTGTCGGGCGGCGAGCAGCAGATGCTGGCCGTGGCCCGGGCTCTGGTTCAGAAACCGCGGGTGCTGCTCATCGACGAGATGAGCATGGGGCTAGCCCCCCTCGTCGTCGAGTCGCTCCTGCCGACGGTCCGCCAGATCGCTGACACGACCGGCGCCGTCGTCGTCTTGGTGGAGCAGCACGTCCAGCTCGCACTTGAGGTCGCTGATTTGGCCGTCGTGCTGGTCCACGGCGACGTGTCCGTCCGGGGCCCAGCGTTCGAATTGAAAGCCAATCCCACTCTGTTGGAAGCCGCCTACATGGGAACGACGCCCAACGCCGGCGCGGTATAGGTGCAAGTGACATCGATGTCTGCAAGCTCATCAGATCTGGCCCCGGGACCTTGCGCGGTCGCCCCTAGCAACTACCAAACGCGATCTTCACAAGCATCTCAAGACCCAATCGCACTTCCCGCACCCTGGCCCTCGAGCGCCACGTCAGGCAATCACCATGACCGACCCGTGGCAATAGCCAGGGGACCCCTCCAGGTATCAACCCTCGAGATGGCTGTCTCCTCCGGCTCTTCGCTGGCCGGCAGCTCCCGCCGAAGGGAGCGAGTTGGGCGACCGCGGAAAAATGCTCGACCACTTGGCAACCAAGACGACTGGAGGCTGCGATGACGAGGATGCCGCTGGGACAGATCCTTTCAGAACGCGCCGCGGGGGCTGGGGGAGAGCTTGCTATCACCTGCGAGGGTCATAGCGTCACAGCCGGAGAGCTCGAGTCGAACGCGAATCGCAAAGCTCGCCTGTATGCCGCGTTTGGTGTCAAGGAAGGCGATCTCGTCACCGTCGCCTTGCCAAACGGGATCGAGTTCGCTGAATCGCTGTTTGCCATTTGGAAGCTCGGGGCCACTCCAGCCCCGATTTCGGCCGCTCTCACCGAGACAGAACGGAACGCCATTGTCGCTTTGGCCAACCCAGCCATCGTGGTCGGAGTCCCAGAGGGTCTGTACCACGGACGCGTGTGCCTGCCCGATGGTTTCGTACCGCCGGCCGACCTCGCCGATACGCCGATCTTGCCACACCGGGTGTCGCCTTCGTGGAAGGCGCTGATGTCGGGCGGCAGCACCGGCAGTCCCAAGCTGATCGTGGCGACTCGATCCTCAGAGCTCGATCTCAATTCTGGCAGCCGTACCGGTATGCGCAAAGGAGGGGTGGTGCTCGTGGCGGGGCCGCTCTACCACAATGCACCGTTCGGCATGCTTGCGGTCGCCGTCGCCACTGGCTGCCATGTCGTTCTTCTGCGCCGTTTCAACGCCGTAGCGGCCCTGGAGGCGATCGAGCGATACAGGGTGGACCAGATGACGTTGGTGCCGACCATGATGCTCCGAATGTGGCGGGCCCTGCAGGAGAACCCTGGTCGGTTCGACATCAGCAGCCTCAGGAACGTTTGGCACATGGCTGCCCCGTGCCCGCCTTGGTTGAAACAGGCTTGGATCGATCTGGTCGGCGCTGAGAACCTCTTCGAGATGTACGGTGGTACAGAAGGGCACGCGCAGACCATCATCACGGGTACCGAATGGCTCGAGCACAGAGGCTCGGTCGGAAGGCCGACCGAGGGGCAAATGCAGATTCTGGACGCCGATGGCCAACAGCTCCCACCTGGGGAGGTCGGGGAGATCTTCATGCGCCCGCCGCAGGGATCGCCCCCCACGTATCGCTACGTCGGGGCAGAGGCCCGTGCCCGCGGCGAGTGGGAGTCGCTTGGCGACCTCGGGTGGATCGACGCTGACGGCTACCTCTACATCAGCGACCGGCGCACTGACATGATTGTGACCGGTGGCGCAAACGTGTACCCGGCTGAAATTGAAGCGGCGATTGTCGAGCACCCGGCCGTCGAGACAGCGGTCGTTGTCGGCATCCCACACGAGGATCTCGGCCGAGCAGTTCATGCCGTAGTCCAAACCACGGGTCCGCTGGATTCGGAAGAGCTGAAGGAATTTGTGAGCCAGCGTCTGGTTCGTTACAAAGTGCCCCGCACCTTCCATTTCGTTGACCACTCGTTGCGTGATGACGCGGGCAAGGTCCGACGCTCGAGCATCAGGGATGAGGAGTCCGACAGGTTGCGGGGTTGAGGGCTGAGTCGAGGGACCCGGTCGGCTCTACGCGGGCTTCCCGATGCCGGTAAGCAGCAGGGAGGCGCGCAGGTGCAACACGTCGTATAGATCCTTCGAATTCGTATTTCCCGACGCCCATCGCAGGATGCCCTCCATGAGCATTCCGGTGAACACCGCGGTCGACCTCGGCGTGATCGACCGCTCCCCAGTAATCGTCACCGCCGGTTTGGAGGAAGAGGAGATCAAGGGTCCTGGTGAAGCTCACGGCATCCGGAAAATCACGATCGCCGATGTTGCCGATGGCGGCCATGTTCCGACGGATTGACGCGAGGACGATCTCACGAGGCACCGTCGTCATGTGTCTCGCCATGCTTGCCACGAAGGCATCGAGGGCGGACTCGAGGTCGGGATACGCGCGCCTGGCTCGAACGAAAGGTCTTTTTCGACCGCCTGTGCCGTCAGCCCACCCAGTTCACGGAGGAGGTCATCCTTGTTCGCGAAGTGATAGTAGAACGTCGACCATGCAACCCTGGCCTCAGCCGCGATCTCATCGACGGTCGTGTCCTCGAAGCCCTGCGTGCGCCACAGCTTCAGCGCCGCTCGCACCAGGCGTTCCCTGGTGTTGCGGGAGCGCTCTTGACGCAACAGCGATCGATGGTGCGAGTTTTGATCGAATTCCTCCGACACCCGCCGCTTCACCGACTTCTTCGGTCTTGCGCCGCTCTCGGTCTCAACCCCCTTCGCCCTAGGCGCAGCGCCGGACTCCGCGGCCGTCTTGGTGGTGCCCCGCGCGAAGACGATGATGCCATCAGCCCTTCCCTGGGCAGCCAATGGACCGCGAGTCGATCATCTTTGCTCCTTCACTATCGCCGGCATCCGCGACGCTGTACGAAGCATAAGCCGGGCTAGCCAGCTCAGGGCACCTGCGACCGCGCCAGCGAGTCTGATGACCGCCCAGTTCAGGCCTTCGTGGCCAGTGCGGCCAGGGTCTGTCAGATCCTTATCTCAGCGGGCGTTACGCCCATGCGTGCTTGCGGCATCTGAGTCTCCCCAACTGCCGCTCTGGCCTCACGCCTGACCAGAGCACGCCGCCGAGTACTTACCGGACTTCTTCATCCCCCGCTACTGTGCCGATTCTGAGGCTCGTTTGACCATATTGGGCGAGGCCGTCGAAGACTCGACAGCGGCCCTTCTGCAATACGTAGGGCCGGGGGAATTCGCTGGAGATGGCGACCAAACGGGTGATCGATGCGGCTCGTTGGGCGCCATACCCCGGGTCTCAGCGCGACCGCACGTGGATGGTGTCGAGCCTCTGGCCGCGCGGCGTGGACGACGAACAGGTGCACGTCGGCCACCTCGTCGGTCGTCTGTCCGATCAGGTCCTCGAGGCGGTCCACGCGGGCGATATAGCCCCGCTCGGTCCAGAGTTCAAAGGCCTTGGCCGCCCTCTCGGGATCCGGGCCCAGTCGGTGGAGCCGTCGCCCTCGTGGGCTATGCCCTGTATCACCACAGTGATGCGAATGTCGTCGTCGTTGACCTCGGTCATCATCGTGCGGCTGAATGCTTCGAGGGCGGCCTTGCTCGACACATAGATCGATAGCATCGGGAATGGATTGAGCGTCGATTCGCTCGACGTGTTGATGATGTCGCCTCCGCCGGCCGCCCGCAACAGCGGGATAGCGGCCCGGCACGTGTAGACGGGCCCGAGGTAGTTGGTACGCACCTGGCGCTCGATGTCGAAGTCGCTGAGCTCCTCAACGAGGCAGGGCCGGTGTACGCCCGCGTCGTTGACGAGGATGTCGAGCTTGCCGAAGCGCTGCTCGATCTCAGCGAAGGCCTGCCGCACGCTGTCGACGTCACCCACGTCGGTGGCGATCCCGATGGCGTTCGCGCCAAGCTGCTCGGCGTCCACGACCAGCCGCTCCTTGCCCCGGGCGAGGAGCACGACCTGAGCGCCCTCTGCCGCGAACCGACGGGCGATGGCGCGGCCCGACCCGCTCGTTGCCCCCGTGATGGTAGCAACCTTGCCGTGCAACGCGTTGGCCATAACTCTTCCTCCTTCGGAGAACTTGACAAGGGTCGTCCGTTCGGCATTATCGTGTCAAATGCGTTAGCGCATTCACCGGCTTCGGCCCCTGGGGGAAGGAAGCGATCAGTCGTGACCAAGCAGTGGAACTTCGATCTGTTCATCGACGGCAAGTGGGACAAGGGCGAGGCCGGGGGCGAGCCGATCGAGGTAATCAACCCAGCCACCGAGGAGGTCATCGGCAGCGTGCCGGAGGCCTCCAAGAAGGACACGTTGCGCGCCATCGAGGCAGCCCGGCGCGCCTTCGACGAAGGTCCATGGCCGTGGATGAAGCCGGCCGAGCGGGCCGGCTACGTCCGGAGAATGGGCGAGATCCTAACGGCCAAGGGTGCCGAGTTGCGCGATCTCATGCTCGCCCAGACCGGCTCGGCCGGGTTCATCCTCGACTTCGTCCAGGCGGGTGGTTCGATCGGCATGTGGAAGTCGAACGCCGACATTGCCGAGCACTCTTTCAACTGGGTCGAGGCCAAGCACCCTCCGCGGGGCCCACGGGGGTCGGGGTAGCGCGCTGTTCCGTGAGCCCGTAGGCGTCGTCGGTGCGATCACGCCGTTCAACTTCCCGTTTATGTTGAACACCACAAAGTCGGCACCGGCCCTGGCCGCCGGGTGCACCGTCGTGTTGAAGCCGCATCCCTGGACCCCGCTCGACGCCTTGCTGATAGCGCAGGCGGCAGAGGAGGCCGGGCTACCGCCGGGCGTATTCAACGTTGTGGTCGGCCACGGTGAGGTGGGCGAGGAGCTCACGAGAGCCCGATGGTCGACATGATCACGATGACCGGGTCCACGGCGACAGGAAAACGGATCATGGCGGCGAGTGCGGCGACTATGAAAAGGTTGCACCTTGAGCTCGGCGGCAAGTCGGCCCAGGTAGTGCTCGACGATTGACCGAGGATACGCCCGATCGATCGGGTTCGGCGCCGTGCTCACCCACTGCGGCCAGGGCTGCGTACTACAGACCCGTCTGCTGTTGCGGAGCAGCTCCTCGACGCCTACAAGGACGAGTAAAGGTGGCGCTGGCCGGTGTGAAGATCGGTGACCCGGCGACCCGACCACCACACTCGGCCCACTGATCCGCGAGCAACAGCGTCTGCGGGTCGAGGACCTCGTGCAGTCAGGCATCGACGAGGGTGCTGAGGTCCTGTGCGGGGCGAGGCGCCCCGAGGACTTCGACGGGGCTTCTTCTACGAGCCCACGTCCTGATCGGCACCAACGACATGCGCATCGCGGAGGAGGAAATTTTCGGGCCGGTCTTGACAGTGATCCCGTACTCGGGTAAGGACAACGACGGGGTCCGAATGGCCAACGATCGGTTTACCGGCTGGGGGGCGGGGTGGTGTCCGCGTCCACGGCTCGCGCCTTCAACGTCGCCCGCCACATCCGCGCCGGCAGCATGAGCGCCCAAGGCATCGGGGCCACGCCACTACCTGATCGCCCGTCA
>CAVQVK010000056.1:0-79848 GCA_963717035.1 uncultured Acidimicrobiaceae bacterium
TCTTCCCTACCGGCTTCCATGGTGCGCTCACCGCCCGGGTAAAGCCCGGGTCCACCGTGTACATTGCTGGCGCCGGTCCTGTTGGCCTGGCTGCAGCACATTCTGCACAGCTCCTCGGCGCCGCCGTGGTCATCGTGGGGGATCTGAATACCCAGCGGCTCGAGCAGGCGCGCACCTTCGGTTGCGAGACGATCGACGTGTCTAAGGGAAATCCGGAAGATCAAGTCGAGGGACTTCTCGGCGTGCCCGAAGTCGACTGCTCGGTCGACGCAGTCGGCTTTGAAGCGCACGGTCACGGGAAGGGGTCAGCTCAGGAGGCCCCGGCCGCCGTCTTGAACTCGCTGATGAGCCTGACCGCCGCAGGAGGTGCCCTCGGCATCCCGGGTCTCTACGTCACCGACGACCCGGGCGGAATCGACGCTGCAGCGAAAGTTGGGTCTCTGTCGCTCCGGCTCGGCCTCGGATGGGCCAAGTCACATTCGTTCGCCACCGGGCAATGCCCGGTCATGAAGTACAACCGTTCATTGATGATGTGCATTCTGCACAACAAGGTCCGAATTGCCGACGCCGTCAACGCCACGGTGATACCGCTGGACGCAGCTCCTCGGGGATATACGGACTTCGATTCGGGTGCGGCCGAGAAGTTCGTCCTCAATCCAAACGGCTATTTGGGCGCGGTCGCCTGATCGAGCCAATCCGAACGGCCACCTAGATTCTGTAATGGCCGTTGGTCGACACCCCGCCGATGATCAACTCGAATGGACCGGGCTCGCCCTCAGGTCCATGGGAAGGTGCTTGATGCCGGCGACGACGTTGGAGCGCAACGGCGCAGGCGCGCCCAACGATCGCAGTACGGGCACACGTCGGGCGAGCTCTTCAAACAGGACTCGAAGCTCCATCCGGGCCAGGCTCGCACCCAGGCAGAAGTGCGGACCTCCGCCCCCAAAGGCCAAGTGCTCGTTGGGTTGTCGCTCGATGTCGAACCGGAAGGGATCGTCGAATACTTCTTCGTCCCTGTTGGCCGAGATGTACCAGATGCTGACCTTGTCTCCGGCCTTCAACACGTGGCCCCGCAGTTCGGTGTCTTCGGTGACGTTTCTCCTCAGGTGCATCACGGGTGATGCCCATCGCAGAATCTCCTCGGTCGCACTGGCACTCAGGCCGTCGGGATCCTGGACCAACTTGTCCCATTGCTCGGGAAACTCCAGAAACCCCATCAGACCGTGCGTCGCCGCGTTTCGAGTCGTCTCGTTCCCCGCCGCGGTGAGGAACATGAAGAACGCATTGAGCTCGAAGTCGGTGAGCTTGTCCCCCTCCAGCTCGGCGTCGAGCAACTGGCTCATGAGGTCGTCGCCCGGCTCCTTTCTCCGCTGCTGGCACAGGTCCTGTACATAGGTGAACATCTCGATCTGCGATCGTTCGATCTGGTCCTCGGCCACGAAGTACTCGGGGTCTACCTCGCCCGCGTCGGCCGACCCCAGGGCCTGATTCGTCCAGTCGAAGAGCTTCTGACGGTCCTCCCGGGGTACGCCGAGTAGCTCGGCGATGACCTCGAGGGGAAGCTCGGCGGCGACATCGATCACGAAGTCGCAGGTACCCTTGGCGATGGCTTGGTCGAGGATGCGCACCGCCAACTCGCGCACGTGCGGCTCGAGCAACTTCATCGTTCGTGGGGTAAATCCCCGATTGACCAGCTTGCGGTACCTGGTGTGCTCGGGCGGGTCCATGATGATCAGGACCGGCGCGCCGGGATCACCGGCTACCGGTGACTCCATTTCCTCGAGCGGGGAGACGGGGTTCGACGAGTAGGTGGCCGGATCCCGGGATATGGCCCGCACGTCGGCATGCTTCGACAGCACCCAGAAGCCCGGGTCCCCGCGGCTCGGGATGGCGATAGATCGGATGGTTCTGCCGAAGGAAGGTGAACCAGGCGTGGGGCACTCCCCCAGCGAATACGTCGCGATCGAGCAGATTGATGTCCTCGAGCCTCATCGGTCACGTCTCCGATATGAAGTGTTGGTCAGGATCGTCTCTGTAAGCATGTCATGATCCATTCACGATAGTTACGATTGCGGTACTGTCGACGACGAAACGCTCCCGTTTGAAGGACGAAAGCGATGTGCCGGTAGGTGCCGAGAACCATGGGGGAATGCCCGTCTTCGACGTCGCCGGCGACTGGGCCGACCTTGCCGCAGTCCCCGGGCAGGATCCTCCTGGGCCCACAACGGGATGGTCTTCACGGCCAGCGGGGAGCTGATCGGGTTCCACGCCGGGCAACTCGTGGCCTTCGACAAGGACGGCGGCGTGCGGCGCCTGGTCAAGCCGGGGCTCACCGAGGGCCATGGCATCACCCTGGTGCGGGAGGGGGACGATGAGTTCTTGTCGATCTGCGATCCGGGCTTCGTGTTCACACCCGGTGCCGACGAAGGAGACGAGGCTCTGGGCGCCGCTGTTCGGAAAGGGCATCCGCCGCCAGGATCGGCACCCCCGTGTCGTCAAGCTGACGCTCGAGGGTGAGATCCTCTCCGAGCTGCCCATCCCCCCGATGGACCCCGACCTAGCACCGGGGATGATGGGTCAGTATTGCCCGTGCGGCTCTGCCGTCGACGAGGAGCGGTTCGGCGGCAGCGGAGACATCTGGGTGGCGGACGGGTATGGATCCAGCTTGGTCCATCGCTTCGATGAGCATGGCACCCACCGGACCACCCTGACCGGTGAAGGGGAGGGAGGCGGACGGTTCCTGTGCCCCCACGCCGTCTTCATCGACCGTCGAGGCGACAAGTCTCCGAAGCTCTACATAGCCGACCGTGAGAACAAGCGAGGTCCAGGTATACGACCTCGAGGGTCGCTATCTGCGGACGTTTGGCGAAACCTTCCTCAGCAGCCCGAGCGGGTTCGTGCAATGGGGCGACGTGCTGGTGGTCGCCGAGCTGTACGCACGGCTGGCCGTGCTCGACACTCACGACAACCTGATCGGCTACATCTGGTGCCGACCCGAAGGCCGCAGGAGGGACAGGGTTGGCCCGAGCGGCCGGGCTGGCCCAACGCACTGGACGGCAATGGGCACGTGCACGCCGCTCACCTGCCTGATCCCGATCGGTTCAATTCGCCCCACTCGGTAGCTGTGGATCCCGACGGGAACCTCTACGTCTCCGAATGGCTCATCGGCGGTCGCTACACCAAGCTCGTGGTCGATCGGTAACGGCTCACCTGTGGCCCGCTCAGGGGATAGAGGCGCTCGACCACGAGGGCGCTGCCCATGCCTCCGCCCGCGCACATGGACACACACCCGAGGGCGGCACCGCGACGTTCGAGCTCGTTGAGCATGGTCACGATCATGCGGGCACCGGTGGCGGATATGGGGTGACCCAGTCCCGCGCCACTGCCGTTCACATTGACCTGGTCATCATCCAGCTTCAATGCCCGGGCGGCAGCGACGGTCACGGGGGTGAAGGCCTCGTTTATCTCGAACAAGTCGATGTCGCTCACCGTGAACCCGCCGCGCTCCAGCGCCTTGGGGATCGCGTCGATCGGTGCCATGCCCGTGCGAGCCGGCTCCACACCCACGGACGCCCAGGAACGAATGCGGCCGATGGGGCGGGCCCCATGGGCGGCAACGTAATCGCTGCTGGCGATCATCAGTGCTGCCGCTGCGTCGTTCAGGCCCGCGGCATTGCCCGCGGTGATGATGGCACCGTCGATCTCGGGATGGAGGAGCCTCAGACCGGCCAGCACGTCCATCGTCGTCTCTCGGCGGGGTTGCTCGTCCTTGGACACCACCGACCCGTCAGCCAGGGTGACGGGAGCGATCTCCGCATCGAACCATCCGCTGTCCGAGGAGCGAGCTGCGTTCTGGTGCGACCGCAGGGCTTGCTCGTCGGCCTCGCTGCGGGATACCCCAGCGATCCGTGCCGTGTTCTCGCCCACGGTGACCGACATGTCGAATGCTGGGGCATCGGGTGTCGGCGGATGGGAGGCGGACATCCAGGGCTCGAACTTCCCGGCCGATGCCGGAATGGACTTCAACGTCTGCGGCATGGAGCTCAGGCTTTCGGTGCCTCCGGCCACGACGACCCTGTCCATGCCGGACATAATGCTCGAGGCGGCAATCTGGATGGCCGAGAGACCGCCGGCGCAGTGACGGTTATTGGCCATCCCGGGAACGTCGGGCATGCCCAGGCGGACCGCGGTGTGCCGAGCGATGACCCCACCACCTTGAAGCGACTCGGCCAGCACCACGTCGTCGATGTCGTCGACGGGGACCCCGGAGCGTTCGATGGCAGCCGCTACGGCCACTTCGGCCAGGGCAAAGGCATCGACATCGACCATGGCCCCTTTGCGAGAGCGGCCAATGGGAGTCCGGGCTGTGGCCAGGATGAGGGCGTCGGTCATTTGGGCTCGAATCTGATAGCGCCGTCCAGGCGGACGACGTGGCCATTGAGGTAGGAGTTGGTGATCAGGTGCTCGACCAAGCGGGCGAATTCATCCGGTCGACCGAAGCGCTTCGGGAAGGGAACCTTGGACTCGAATCCCGCTCGCATGTCTGGTGGAGCCGCGTCCCAGGCCCGGGTGGCGATGGTGCCAGGGGCGATGCAGTTGACGCGGATGCCGACGGCAGCCAGGTCGCGGGCGGCGATGAGGGTCATCCCGATGAGCCCCGCCTTGGCCGAGCCGTAGGCGATCTGCCCGATCTGGCCTTCGTAACCGGCAATCGATGCGGTGGTGACCACCGCGCCCCGTTCACCGTCCTCATTGACCGGCTCGAGCTCGGCCATGGCGGCCGACGCCAGTCGAAGGGTGTTGAACGTGCCGCCCACGTTCAGGCTGATCGTGTCCGTGAACTGCGCCATGTCGTGCGGGGTGCCGTCCCGGTTCAGGGTACGGCCTCCCCCCCGGGCGCCGCCGGCGCACGCCACCACCATCCGCAGGTCACCCAGTCCGGCGGCGGAGGCGATGGCGGCGTTGGTGTCTTCGTCGGACAGGACGTCGCCGGCCGCGAATGCCGCGCCGGCTCCGAATTCCTCGGCTATCGAGGGGCCACGCTCGGCGTCACGATCGAACAGAACCACCTTGGCCCCCTGGGCGTGGATGTAGCGCGCCGTGGCCTCTCCGAGTCCGGAGGCCGCACCCGTGACCAGAGCAACATTTCCCGCGAGTTCCATCAGTCGAGCTCCCCGTTTGTCAATTTCGGAAAAACACCCATGTGTGCTGGCCCCCTGAGAAGCGAATGACATCTTCTCTTCTGAGGCAAGGCTGACTATTGTATGCAACTCGGCGCGACGATCAACCCGGATCGGCGCGGTCACGTCCTCGGGCGAGCCTGTTCACCAAAGATTGTGCCCCGTAGTGACTGCTATTCGTTCAGTACAATAAGCGACACAGTATTGCTATGAGGTGGTCTTGCTAGGGGGGCAGGTTTGCGTCGTCGGGTGTTCACGATGGTCACGGCCCTTTCGGTCGTCATTGCTTCAGCCGGTGTTGGCATCGCGGCCGCAGGCAACCCGGCATCAGCGGCAACCGGATCCAAGCCGATCGTCGTCGGAGGTGACGGCGACTCGCTCACACCGGGGATCGGCCCGGGCTTCGAGGCCGGGATCTACCGATTCAACCAGGCCGGCGGTCTCGACGGCCGGCCGATCAAATTCACCGGGTTCCTCGACGATGGCTTCAGCGGCCAGACCAATCTGACCAACGCGCAGCAGCTCGTTGAGAATGAACACGTCATGGCCATCGTTCCCTTCGTCGGGGCGGTGGCCAACGGTGCCACCAGCTCGTTCCTGGCCGGGACGAGGGTCCCGTTCATCGGGTGGGCAACGAACTCCGCCTACCTGACCCAGCCCACATGGGGATTTGGCATCAATGGAAGCCAGGGGAATCCCGATGTGCAGGGAGTGGGCGGCGGATCATTTTTTTTGGGCACCAACGGGACCACAACGCTGAGGAAGATGCGGTTGGCCCTCATCGCCGAGAACGTTGCCCCCGGCGTCATCGCCCTGAATGGCGCGGTCGGCGCCTTCAAGTTCGCGGGAGCGAATGTGGTCTACCACGAGGCCCCCATCCCCGTCCTCGGTACCACCAACTATGCGCCGTACGCCCAGGCCATTATCGGCTCCCACCCCGATCTCGTCTTTGAAGTCCTGGATGAAGCCGACTCGGTCGGCCTGGCCGCGGCCCTGAAGTCCGCCGGGTACAAGGGTCACATCCTGAACGGCGTGAGCTACGTGCCCGGTCAGCTGGCCAGCCAGCCCAATGAGGCCGCCGCCCTGAACGGCGTCTACGTCGTCGACCAGTTCCCGGCCGACGAGAACGACACGCCGGCGGTGAGGCAGGCCAGGAAGGACCTCATTTCCGTGAGGCAACCCCCCTACCTGACGGCGGGCATCTCTCAGGGCTACTGGTCGGCCATCGTGTTCGAGCAGATGCTGAGGGCCACGCTGAAGGCTGTCGGCGGGAACCCCAACAAGGTCACTGGTCCGGCCTTGCGAAAGACGGTGAACGGCGGCTTTACCTACACCGACCCCATCCCCGGGGGCATCGGCACCGAGCACTTCCCCGCGGCGGAGAGCATCACCACCGGTTGCAGCACAGTGCTGAAGGTGGTTGGCAACAGCTACAAGCAGATCAGTCCGTTTCAGTGCGGAGGGGCAGTCAACGTGAAGACCGGTAAGCGGATGAGCCAGATCACCGGCAGGCCGATCCCCTAGCGAGACAAAGGTCCCGGGCTCAGGGCTCGAAGAGGCCCTCGAATTCGAGTTTGGCGTTGCGGACCCGTCCGTAGAGCAACCAGTCGCCGCGGAACATGCCGTGCTCGTACGGGGCGCAGGCAATGTGCGTACGGGGTCCGCCGGTCGTGCTCGACATGAAGCGGATCCGCTCGAGCCCCTGCTTCAGGCCGACGCCGGTGAGCGTCGGCGCCCGGAACAATCCTTCGGCCAATACGCGTGCGGTGTCGTAGGCCAGGATGGGGATGGCGTTCGGCCACAACGGTGGGCTCTCGCCGTAGCGGGCGACGAACCGGCTGTGAAATCCGTCGACCCGGGGATTGCTCGGATCGAACTGATCGATGCCCACCCAGCCCTCGAACTTCTCGAAGCCCATCAGGTAGAACATGAATGCCGTGCTCATGATCCGGGGCGGGTCCCAGGCCAGCTGGTCGAGCGCCTCGCGCAACAGGCCCTGCAAGGCGAGCATCCCGTATCCCATGTAGCAAAGGGCGTCGGGGTTCGATTGACGGAGGTTGTCGAGATTGTCGGCAAGGTGAGCCGGGTGCTGGCTCACGGTCTCGAGGGCGACGATGCTCAAGCCGTGCCGTCGGCACTCCTGACGGAAGAACCGGAAGTACTCGTCCCCGTTGGGCGAGACCTCGCTCAACACGGCGATCCGCTTGTAGCCCTTCCCGGCCAGCCACGATGCGCATAGCGCGGCGTCGGCACCGCAGTCGCCGTTTCCCAGTCGGAAGCAGTACTCGCCGCTGAGCTGTTCGGTGCCGGCCCAGCTGATGAGGGGAACCTTCAGGTCGTTGGCCAGTGGGGCGACAACCATGGCGTTGTCGGAGCTGTACGCCCCGGCGACGCCGATGCATCCCTGGTCGACCAGGTACTTGAACCCGTCCGTCGCGTTTCGGGCCGAGCCGTTCGGCAGTCCGTTTTCCGCCCGTATGACGAACTCAACGGGACGGTCGAGGTAGCCCTGCTCGATGGCCTCGTCGAATGCCATCCGGTGGATCTTGTCGTAGCCGCCGTTGGGGCCGTCCAACGCGGATCCGAGCCAGCCGATCTTGATGGGCTCGGCATCACGGGTCCATTCGCTCCTGGGGGTTTCCATATTCGGGCTCCTTGTCGCTGACCCGCACCTCCAAGAGGGGACGATGGTGCACTGGCCATGGGTGAATTCCTGAAGGGGTGTCCGTCGTTGATGGTACCGGAGAGTCGTAAAGCAAGGTCACGTTCCGTGGCCGTCCAGTCAGAAATAGTGGCGGTCGCCGAATTCAGGGGATAGCGTCAGCAGACGAAAACATCGATCTCGTGAAAGAAGAGGCGGATGCCCGTCACGCTGTCCGAGCCCACCTGCCGGCAAACTCCAACCCAGGTCGGGTCAGACACCTACCTCATCCACGAGGTGCAGCACGCCTTGGGCCAGCCCCTCTCCGTCTACATCAACTCCGCGGTCATCTTGGCCGAAGAGCCAGTGCTCATCGACACCGGATCTCGCCGCAACCGACGGGCGTGGCTCGAAGACATGTCCGCCTTGGTGGACCCCGACGATGTCCGCTGGATCTTTATTTCCCACGAGGACGGCGACCATGTCGGCAACCTGGACGAAGTGATGGAGATCTGTCCGAACGCCTCTCTGGTGTCGAGCTGGGCGCTGACCGAGCGGCACACCAATGCGTTTGATTTTCCCCTCGAACGCTGTCGCTGGATGGACGACGGCGTCTCCTTCGATGCCGGCGACCGCCAAATGACGGTCGTACGACCTCCGTTGTACGACTCCCCGACCACCAGAGGCCTGCTGGACTCGAAAACCGGGGTCTATTGGGCGGTCGACATGTTTGCCACGCCCGTGCCCGGGGGCATGGGTGCCGACAGTCTGGCGCACGACGTCGCCGAGCTCGACGACGAGTTCTGGACCCACGGAATGACGATGTTCGCATTCAATGCATTGGCACCATGGCTCTCCCTTGTCGACCCGGACGCCTTCGGTGCCGAGGTCGGACGGCTGGCCGATTTCTCGATCTCGACCATTACATCGGCTCATAGCCCGGCCATCACCGGCAGCAACGTCGCCGAGGCCCTGGCCAAGACGAGGCGGCTCCCGACGGCAGAGTGCCCCCCGGCACCCGACCAGGCCGTGCTCGACCTGATACTGGCGGCGATGCAGTCTTCGTAGTACGGATTCAACACGCGACGAGGACCGAAGGTCCCCTCTGCTCTCAGGGACATCTCAGCGAGTTTGCCCTCGGGTCGGGTCGGGTAGCTCATGACCGTCCCCGCTTGCCGTCGTAGCAACGCGGGGGCGGCGTAGCCCCTCTGCTCTTACACGGTCGGGGGCTGCGTCGCGCCGGCGATCAAGGAGGTGCGCCAGAGTGGTTGGCGCGCCATGGCGGCCTCGGCCCCGCGGGCCGCGCCCACACTGGCCCGGAGCAGCCGGACCGAGATCCGGCCCAACAGCGCGGCGATGGGCAGTTCGGCGAACGCAGCAGTGGCGATGCTCAGGAGTAGGCAACGGCCCCCGTGCGCCGTCAGAATGTCGAACCACGCGTCGCACAGCAGCAACACGCTCGTGATCATGGACGCCGGCACCGCGACCTGGCGTTGCTTCCACAGTGCCCACGCGGTGGTCGACAGGCAACCGAGCAAGATCACATCGAAGCCGATCCACGCGAGTGGCCAGTTGGCGACCAGGTAGTTCCGAGGCAACGTCACCGCCAGGCCGATCGTCCAGGGGATGAGGCCGACACAGCAAAGGGCGAGGAACCGCACCACCCAGCGTCGGCCAGCGCGGCCTTGCTGGTTGCTCCGGATGGTCTCGTCTGCCGGAGACAGCTGAAGGTTTCGGAGAACCTCGGCCCGATCGCGGTCAGATAGTTCGTGGACCATCTGGTAGATGAGTGCAGGTTGACCCGTGGGCGCCGAAGTCCGGCCCGGCGTGATCCCCTCCCTGAGTGCCGTCGTGGTCGTGGCCACTGGTCGCTACTCCGACGTCCCTCCGGTCCGCTGGCTCAGTAGCCGTAGCGGGCGGGAGCGGGGGTGGTGGCTGGGGAGGTGACCGTGTGGCGTGTGGAGATGCCCGGGGTGACCACGAAGAAGTTCTGCACGCCTTGGCCGGTCACATGGCCCGGGCTGTCCTCGACGAACGTGTACAGGAAGTGCCCGTTGAAGGTCACCTGGTGGCCGGTAGAGGTCTTCGCCACCTTCAGGGTGCCTTTGACACCGGTTGCGGTCGGTGCGCTCGAAAGCAAGGGTGGCCACAGAGCGGCGAGCTCACCGGACACCATCGACTGGCTGGAGGTGTCGGGCTTGTAGAAGTACAGCGGCAGACCTTGAGCGTTGACGAGGATGGTCTTGGAAGCTCCCGCCACCGTCGCTGTCGCCGTCTGTACGGTGGCCGCTTTGCCGGTGCGGGTGGTCAGCGTGGCCACAATGGGATTTACGGTCGACGCGGTGGACCGAGGCGTTTGGCCGCCGGTCGAACTGGGAGGAACGGCGACGATCGACCCTCCTGCCGTAGCGGCAACGGTGGCGCCACCGGATAGCGCAGCGATAGACAGGGCGATGGTGACGAGCGTGATGCGGGAGTAACTCATGATTCCTCATTTCTGGGTCGAGCATTCTTGAATTGGCGCTCCAGCCAGATCCCAGCCATCAGGAGATGGCCGGCCACACCTATGGCCCGACGATCGAAGTCAGACCTTGCTGCCCGGATCAGAGAAACGTCTTTGGTACCCACTGACATGAAAGTCCCTTTCGCTGGGAACGGATGCTTGCGTTGTTGTCGATGGGTAATACGGCGGCGGGTTACAACCAAAGCGGAGGGAAACGGTCAAGCAAAGGTGGCGGAGGCCACGATCGTGCCCGACGAGGTGACCAGCTTCGCCCCCCGAAGCCGGCCGATGTCCACGTGGATGTTTCTGGAAAATTGACCTACCCCATGGTGGAGCTCGAAGCCACCGACGGCCACGATCGAACCGTTCTCTACTTGGAGCTGGCAGACGATCGAGCCGCTGTAGTTGGAGCCGTCGACGTTCATGAACACCCACGAGGGATCTCCACGAGAGGCGACGATCTGGCCCATGACCCGACCGTCAGCGGTCTCGAATGTTCCTGTTCGCAAGGCGCTCCCGTGAGGAGCCTGCACTGCCGCGGGCGTCACCGCCCCTTGATTGAATGCCTCGGTGGTGACGACGGTTCCTCCGACAAGCACCGCGCCCGCGGCAACAGCGGCTAGCGCGACGCGCCTGCGGTGCACCTTGGCCGGACGGGTGATCGGCACGACCTCGGTGCTCGCCTGATCAGCCAGACTCTCGAACAAGTCGGATACGAACTGTTCGTCAGCGTTCTCGTCGCCGGGACGGGCGGCCCTGAGGGTGATGGCCGTGCGCACCATCGCCGCGTCCTCGGGATCGGCTTCAAATTTCCCGGGACGTCGCCCGCCGGCGAGCGCATCGATAAAGGCGGACAGCCGTCGGCTGGTCACTGGTCCATCTCCATTTCGACCGTCGCGGCCATACGCAGGGCGCGATGTTGGAGAACCTTGGCGTTGCTGACGCTGACGTTCATCGTGTGCGCCGCCTCCTTGATCGAGCACGCCTCGAGGAATCGGAGCTCGAGGATGCGTCGATACCGGTCAGGAAGGGCAGCGAGAATCTTGCCGGCCCGGCGAGGAGCTTGGCTGGGTTGGTCATGTCCCGACGGTTCGGCCAAGTAACCGGCATCTGCATCCGGGTCGATCGAGGTGACAGAGAGACCCAGGCGACGACGCCAATGCGAAGCGAGGACGGTTCGGGCCGTAACCAGTAGGTACGACCGAACTTCACCCTTCGATGAATCCAGTCGCAGCGGGCCGAGAGCGGTCCGAAAGACCTCCGATGTGAGGTCCTCGGCATCTGGGCGGTTTCCGACCTTGGCATACATCAACCGATACAGGCGGGTGACGTTGTCACGGTAGACCGACTCCCAGTCGGCGTAGGCGTCAGCGCTCACCACTCGTAGGTAGGCGACGTCGCCGTCGCCCGAGGCGGGTTGTGGGCTCGCATTTCGCCGGGATAGCCGAGGAGCAGGAAACATCTCACCTTAGAATACGAGTGCGGGTTACAACCGCCTCTGATCGACCCCTTGTAACTCATGTCGGTATCACAAGGGACTAGATCGGAGGCACTCCATGACCATTCACCTCACTCATTCCCGTGGGTCCGACGCGCCCGAGCGCGCCGCTCGTGGCCCGGAGGTCAAGGACCGGAAGACGTCCTTTGGCCAGAACCGGTACCGTGCGTTGGTCCGCCCAACGGTCAAGGTGTTGACCAGGATCCATCTCCGCCTCCTCCGAGCCAGCGGGGGGAATCTCAGGCATCGCCTGTTCGCAAGCAACGTGGTTCTGCTCACGACGGTAGGACGCAGATCCGGTCGCCAGCGGACGACGCCGCTCGCGTACCTGAGACACCACGACTCGCTGGTTGTGGCCGCGTCGTGTGGAGGGAGCAAGCGGATCCCGGAGTGGTGGCTCAATCTTCAGAGCCAGCCCATCGCCGTCATCGAACGATCCGGTGTGAAGAGCGTGGTCCATGCCTACGAGCCTGACCGCGACCAGCTGGGTCACGTAACCTCAGCATTCGAAGAACGCTTCCCCCAGATACATTTCTACCGAGCGGTGTCCGGACGACACATACCCCTCATCGTCCTGGAGCCACACCAACGACCGAGATCCGATGGGCCTCTATCCGATGGGTCGCCATCCGTCGGGCACCCCGACGGCGTGGCTGTGGGTTAGGCCGTATCGGTCAGACGATCAGCCCAGTCGGGCTACGGCCAGTGACGCGGCCAACGCCACGACACCCCAGGACATGGCCCGGAGTGCCTGTTCGAGCGGAGCCAACAGGGTTCGCTCGTCGAGAGGGATCAGCTCACCACCCCCCAGCGAGATTCGGCCCTCCACCCCGGTAGCCCGGCGCCGGACCAGCCGAGCCGGGGTGCTCAGTCGACGTTGGGCCAAGGACAACGCAAACGCGGCCACCGCGGCGAGCACCGGGCTCAGGGCCAGGCGCCCCGTCTGGGCCACATAGGCGACCAGTACCGGAAATGAACCCCAGGCCAGGGCAAACCCGGCGTCGGTGTGGACCAACCCGCCGAACAGCTCCAAGTTGTAAGCGACCACCAACAACGGGCCCAGGACCATGAACGGGATCAACGGCCAACCGACACGGGACAGCCCGAGGACGCCCAACGTGATGGCGCCGGCCAGGCCCAGCAGGGTCAACGCAACCAGTGCCGGGGTCGGAATCTCGGTACCCAAGGGCCGTCCGTGCAGCTCGTCGAGGGCATGGGCGGCGAACCCGACGGCAAACAGGAACGCCAGCACGGTGGCCACCAGGCGGGCCAGGTCGACACGGGGCGCCAGGCAGGCGCCGATGACCACGTAGGCCAGGTGCCACGCCGTGTAGGGAGGGTGGAGCAAGGTCCACCAATCCCTCCAACCGCCGCGGCGGGCGGCATAGTAGGCCGGACGACGCTCGCCTCCGGATTCGATGGGGGCCGGCAACACAGGCTCGACCGGCGTGTCCGCACCCGTGCCATCCGGGTCGGGCTCGTCAATCACCGCCGCGGGTTCCCCACATCACCAGACCGCCACCGAGGCTCATGACCCGCACACCAACGTCTTCGAACCCGGCCCGACGCCACGCGTCCACCGTCCACGACAACGGATATCTCCGGTAGTGCTGGGAGATGTTGGGACCGAGGAAGCGGCCCACGATGAACCACTCACGTCCGCCGGTCACCCACCCGCCGGCCGGCAGCACCAGTCGGGTGTAGAGCCACCACCACATCCGCCAGAAGCGACTCGGCGGTGCGAGGAACTCGAGGCTGGCCACCGTGCCGCCGGGCTTCACCACCCGCGCGAGCTCCACGAGGGTGGCTTGTGGATCATCCACATAGCGAAGCAGATAGGTGAAGGTCAGCGAGTCGAACGCATTGTCGGGGAACGGCAATTGCTCGGCTCGGCCGGCCACCAATTGGATGCGATCGCTCAAGCCGGCTTCGGCGACGTTGGACTTCCCCCGGGCCAGCATGCCCTCGGTGAGGTCGACACCGACAACGTGGGCTGATGTCCGCGACGCCAGCTGCAGCGCCACTCCGGCCGTCCCCGAGGCGACATCGAGCACGCTGCCGGGCGAGCTGGGCACAATGTGGTCGACCATGGCCCGTCGCCACCGGCCGTTCTGACCCATGGAGAGGACCTCGGCCAGCCGGTCATAGCGCTGGGGCAGGGATGTGAACAGTTCCTGAGCAAATCGGTTCCGTTCGCCGACGGCATTCGCCACGATGGCTCCTCCTCGGGTGAGAGAATCACACTGTAGGTCCGGTCCGCGACGAAGGAGCTCTGCATGCCCGGTGCGCTTTGACGTCCTCGTGGTCGGTGGTGGGCCGGCTGGCAGTGTCGCCGCATTGGTGCTGGCGAGAGGCGGGGCCCGGGTGGCCCTGATCGACAAGGCGACGTTCCCGCGGGATAAGGCGTGCGGCGACGTGGTCGGTCCCCGTGGCCTGCAAGTGCTGGCCGACCTCGCACTTCCGATGCCGACCGGTCGCGACGTCGGCGACATGCTGGTCGTCGGACCGACCGGTCGCCGGGTTCGGCTACCGTCCGCCGATGGCCTCACCTATCCCGGGCACGGGACGGCGGTCACCCGGACGGTCTTCGACGCAACCCTCCATGGAGCGGCCGTCGACGCCGGGGCCGTACCGGTGGCCGGCCGTGCCGTCGAGCCACTCGATGAGGACGACCGGTTCGACGGTTTCCGGTTGAGCACGGGAGAGGAACTGCGGGCCGACTTCGTAATCGGGGCCGACGGGGCCACCAGCGGTGTGGCCACGGCAGCCGGTCTCGTCGAGGCGAACAAGGTCCTCTGGGGATTCGCCGTGCGCACCTACCTACCCCACAGCGTCGACCTCCCCGCCATCGTGCTGTGGGAGCCGACACCATGGCACGCATTTCCTGGATACGGGTGGGTCTTTCCGGGAGCAGATGGCGGCGCCAATTTCGGTCTCGGCGTCGGTACGCTGTCCGACCGTCAAGCGGGGGCGAACGCCGTTCGCGGAATTGCCCGCCTTTCTCGAGCACGCTCGGAGCCTCGGCCTCCTCGACGGGACGCCGCCACTCACGCCGACCCGGCGGCTCGGGGGCTGGCTCAAGATGGGGATGGTCGGCACGACCCCGGCCGCCGGCCGAGTACTGCTCGCCGGTGACGCCGCCGGCCTGGTCAACCCCCTCCAAGGCGAGGGGATCGCACAGGCCATGGGCAGCGGTCGTTCCGCCGGGGAGGCCATCCTCGGTGGACCGGGCCACGTGGCCGAGCGCTATTGCGCAACCCTCGCAGCCGAGCACCTCCCCTACCATCGGATCGCCGCAGCCACGCAGGCTGCCCTTATGGGTCGGCCCCGGGCCGTCGCCGCCGTCGCCCGGTTGCTGACTACCGCCGGCCGCAGCACGGTCGTCGGAGGGGGCTGGGCCGTCTTTTGGAACGAGTTGCTCGATGGCGCGCCGCTCGGCCACCACCGGACGATCGCCTCCGCCGCCACCCGGGTGGGCCGTTCGCTGACCGCCCGCACCGCGACGGCGCGGTGGTTCGATGCCACCTTCCCCGACCGGACTACGCCTTCAGCCGCCAGACCGCCTCAACCGATCGGCTCGACCACCTCATCCGAGTGAGGTGATGGGGCCGGCGCGCCCTCGGGCGCGTTGGCCAGGGTGCTGAGGGTTCCCCACTCGAGGACGACGGCGGCAACCACCGCTCCGGCCACGAAGATGAGAGCGGACCACAGGAACGCCGTCGTGTAGCTATGGAGCGCGGCGGCCTTCAGGCTGGCCGGGCTGGCCGCCCGCCCGACCAGGTAGGCGGCGGCCGCACCGGCGGCCAACGTGTTGAGCAGGGCGGTGCCGATGGAGCCCCCGACCTGCTGGCTGGTATTCAGCGCGGCCGACCCCACGCCGGCGTCATGAGGCCGCAGGCCGAGGGTGCCCGTGCTGAACGAGGGTGCGAGGCTGAGCCCGAAGCCGAGGCCCAACAGGATGATGTACGGAAGCACGTGGGTGGCATACGAGCTGTGCAGCCCGACCAGGTGGAGCAGGTACATGGCCAGAGCGCCGACGAGCAGACCGGTGGGCACGATGATCCTGGGGCCGACCTTGGGCAGCAGCACCCGGTTGGATATCTGGGCCATCGTGGCCAGAGCCGCGACCATCGGCAAGAAGGCGATGCCGGTCTTCACCGGGCTGAACCCCAGGGTGCCCTGCATGTAGTAGGTCAAGAAGAGGAACACGCCGAAGATCCCGATGCTGGCGAACAACATGGCCAGCATCGAGCCACCACGGGTCCGGTTGCGCACCACCCGGGGCGGCAGCAGCGGGTAGGGCATCCGAGTCTCGACGTAGGCGAACACGGACAGCAGGACAACGCCGAAGACAAGGAATCCGATGGTGTAGGGGTTGCTCCAGGCAGTGGTCTCGGCATGGGAGAACCCGTAGACCAGGCAGAACAGTCCTCCGGTGACCAGGAGCAAGCCCGGGATGTCGAACGGGTCGCGATCCGACGCCTTGTCGTTCTTCAGCCACAGCAGGGCCCCGACGGCGGCTATGGCGGCAAAGGCGAGGTTGACGAACAGGGTCCACCGCCACGAGGCGTACGAGGTCAGGATGCCTCCGAGTAGGAGTCCGAGGGCTCCTCCGGCGCCGGCGATGCCGCCGTAGATGCCAAACGCCTTTCCTCGTTCGGCCGGATTGGTGAAGGTGGTGGTCAGCAGGGCGAGCACCGAGGGGGCCAGAAGCGCCCCGAAGGCGCCTTGGACGCTCCGGGCGATGACGAGCATGGGGAAGCTGACCGATGCGCCCCCCAGCGCCGAGGCGCCGGCGAAGCCGATCAGCCCGATGATCAGGGCGCGCTTGCGACCGATGGCATCTCCGATGCGGCCCCCGAGGAGCAAGAGACTGCCGAAGGCGAGGGAGTAGCCCGTCACGATCCACTGTCGGTCGGCGTTGGAGAAGTGGAGGGCGTGCTGGGCGGTGGGGAGGGCGATGTTGACGATGGTGTTGTCGAGGATCACCATCAGCTGGGCAATGCCGAGCACGGCGAGGATCCACCACCGCCGGTTGTGGTTGGCCTCCTCGTCTGAAACCTGACCTTGGGCTGGCCGCTTCAGCGCGGTCGGTGTGCTCATCGGTGCCTCCATCGAATCCGAGTGAGGCGCTCACCTTCACTCGACCGCGTATTTCACCGAGCATATGGAGTCGTCGGCCCGGCCCATACGGGTCGGTTCGATCTCCCGTACGTCCTGCACCACAGGCCTTTCCCGGGTTCTGGGACGATTGGGCGGCGAGGGGACGACTAGACCCCGGCCAGGCTCGACTCCCGAGTGGCCTCGTCGTGCCCGCGCCTCCTCCATGTTCGATCTCGACGTCGTCGTCGAGCCTCAGGTGACGCGGCCGGCGATCGAGGGCTCGCGGGAAGTACCAGTTCGCCTTGCCAGTCCTCAGCGCCTGGCCCCGAATTGCCAGCTCGCCTCGGTGCGGTTGTTAGTGGCCCATTTGGCATAGATGTGCTGCAGATGTTTGTTCACCGTGCGCGGGCTGATGCCCAGCCGTCGCGCCACCTGGTAGTCGGTCAGGCCGATGGCGACGAGAGCCAGCACCTCGTGCTCCCGCGGCGTGAGGCCTTGGCCACCCTCGAGGGCCTCGACCACGAACCACTCCCCTGCGGAGCCGGCGGACGCACGCCACCCTCGGTCCGGGGGTGGCGTCGCACCCTCGGACCCACGCCACCGCATCGCCTGTCGTGACAACGCCAGCATCGGTCGGCGCAGGGCATCGAGCTCGTCCACCTCGCCGTCCGAGAAGTCGCGGCCATGGCGGCTGACGGCGACGCAGATCTCCCGGGTGCCGTCAACCGGCAGGGAGAACGCCACCTGACGCTCGATCTCCAGTGACCGAAAGAGCTCCCGGTACATCGGAGAGCCGCGATAACCCACCTGGGAGAGGATGTCGGAGATCCGCATCGGGGTGCTCGAGCCGCCACGGGTGTGGCTGGCCAGCTCCCAGGACCGTTCCTGGTGGAGCTCCTCGAAACGCCGCTGCTGAGCGAGCGAGAAGAAGTCGCCCGGCTCCGACCGGGCGGGACGCGGTCCCATGCCGACCACCGTCACCGTGGCACTGTCCGCCGCCACCGTGGCCGCGGTGGCCGACAGCACAGCCTGCTCCAGGTCGTCGACCGTTGAGGCCTCGCTCAGTGCGCCCAGCGCACTGAGCGCGTCATACAGGCGCTGACGGCTAAGCACTGCGCCGCCCGATCTCACGCGTCATGACGGGTTTCCGACCCATGCCAGAACGCTACCAACATGATGCGTCTTCTCCTGGGAACCGCCTAGCCGGCGCGGCCCTCCGGTTACGGTGCGACGGTGTAGACCATCTCGTCGAGGTGGTTCCAGTCCTCATTTCGAATCGGCATCCCCGTCAGGCTCGACGAGATCGAGAACTCGATGTGGTCGGGATCCACACCGACGATCGCCTCCCAGGTCTGCGTCCGTCCGCGGGCGACGAGTGCCCGCCGGGCAACCAGCTTCTGCTCGATGACTCCGAGCTCTTCAGGCGATCCGGCCTCGAGGGCCAGGGATCGCATTCCGATACTTCCCCTTCCGGCGTGCGGGGATCGGAGCCCGGATGTCGCACGGAGCACCAACACTTGCTGGCCGGCTGTCGACTCGTTGATCATGAGGGCGGCAACGCCGTCGCTGCGGGTCGCCTCCCGAAAATCGAACACGTCCCGGTAGAAGTCGATCGACCGATCAAGATCACTCACGTTTAGCAGTGACGCCTGCATGCTGAGGTCCATCCACGTACCCCCCTCCGTGATACGGGCTCCACCGCCCACGCACGATGATCTGCGGTTCGGACATCTGGACCTCCTCGGGGATCAGGAGAAGTCGCGAGGGGCGACCTGGTCGGCAGGGATGGTGCCCAGCCGGCCCTGCTTCAAATCCTCGATCGCCATGGCAATCTCTTCACGGGTGTTCATGACGAAGGGCCCGTAGGACACGATGGGCTCTCGGATCGGGAGGCCGCCGAGGACGAGCACGTCCATGGCGGATGCGTCCCCCGATTGGGATTCACCGGCGCGCAGAACGATGTGGTCCCCCGGCCCGAAGACGACGAGCTGGTGGTCTGCGGCCGGTCGCTGGTCAGGCCCGACATGGCCTCGACCGGCGAGCACGTAGGCGAGCGCGCTGAAGGCCGGGTTCCAGGGCAACGCCAGCTCGGCGCCGGGAGCGACGGTGGCATGCAGGTAGGTGATGGGCGTGAAGGTCACGCCCGGTCCCCTGAAACCACCCAGGTCACCGGCGATGAGGCGGATCAAGGCACCCCCGTCGGGGTTGGTCAGGAGGCGCAGGTCTCCGCTGGTGATGGCCTGGTACCGGGGCTGACTGAACTTCAGCTGGGACGGCAGGTTGACCCACAACTGCACAGCGTGAACAGGGCCTCCTTGGCGAAAGGCATGCTCGGTCGGTAGCTCGTCATGGAGGATCCCGGCTCCCGCGGTCATCCACTGGGTATCGCCCTCGCGGATGACGCCCCCACCCCCGTTGGAGTCGTGATGGGAGACCTCGCCATCGAGGATGTAGCTCACCGTCTCGATACCACGATGCGGATGCCACGGTGCGCCGACCGCTTCCTTCGGACCGTTTACCGTCGGTCCGGCCTGGTCGAGAAGGAGAAACGGGTCGACGGCGGGAAGGGGAACCTCGCCGGGAAACGGTCGCCAGATCCGAAAGCCGGCGCCTTCGCTTTGCTGGTGCGACGTCACCACCTGGAGGACTGGTCGAGCAGAGCTCGATTCCGAGCTGGGTCGGTCCAGTCGGGGAAGGGTGAGCGGATTCTCCACGGTGACGGCGGGCATGTCGTCCTCCTCGGCGTCAGAAAATTATCACTTGAATGTTCAAGTCATCATAAAGCCTATGACTTGAAGCGTCAAGTGCTGCTCGTAGAATGGTACGAATGGCCACGAGGAAACGAACTGACCCGGAGTCCACGGACGTGAACTGGCTGGACGACGACCAGCAAGTGGCCTGGCGTTCTCTGGCGACCGTGTTGACCAAGCTGCCATGGGCCCTGGAGGTCCAGCTCGAAGGCGATTCCGGTCTGAGCTTTGCCGAGTACCACGCTCTGGCCAGATTGTCCGAGGAGCCTGGGCGCACCCTGCGGATGAGCCAACTGGCCGCCGTGACCAACGCGTCGCTCTCCCGTCTGTCCCACCTGGTAAAACGACTGGAGAGCTGGGGATTCGTTCGCCGGGAACCCGACCCCGCTGACGGGCGCTTTACCAATGCGATCCTGACGAAGACCGGCTATGCCAAGCTCGTCGCCAGTGCGCCGGCGCACGTGGAAGCGGTTCGCGCCCTCGTGATCGACGAGTTCGATGCCGCCGAGGTCGCTCGGCTCCGCGAGTACTCCGACCGTATTCTCACCCGCATCGAAGCATCGAGATGGAAGTAGAAACTGAAATGAGCGGACCCGTCGACGTGAAGGACGTCTCGGACACGGCCGAGACGCAGGGTTGGACACCGACACCCGTCGTGGTCATCAGCGACAGCCGGTTGGCCGGTGTCGGCTCGTTGCTAGTGCGCCGAGCCCTGCCGAACCGAGGCCGCCGGTCAGTCGGCTCCTGGTGCTTCGCCGACCACTTCGGACCGGTCGAGGCGGACGAGGAGCACCGTCCCGACATCGGGCCCCATCCGCATATGGGTCGCCAGACCGTGACCTGGCTGCTCGAGGGCGAGCTTGTGCACCGCGACAGCCTGGGCTCCGAGCAAGTCATCCGTCCCGGTCAGCTCAATCTCATGACGGCTGGGAGCGGGGTGGCGCACGCCGAGGAGGCGACAAGTGGGTACCGGGGCACGCTCCACGGCGTGCAGCTCTGGGTTGCCCAACCAGCGACAACCCGATTCGGACCGCCGACCTTTGAGCACCACGCAGAGCTGCCAAAGGTCGAACTGGACAACGGCGAGGCGACGGTGCTCGTCGGAGAGCTGGGTGGTTCGACGTCAGAGGCGCGCCGAGACACGGAGCACGTCGGCGTCGACCTGGAAGTCCGGGGCGCCACCACCGTCCCCCTCGAGCCGACGTTCGAGTACGCCGTGGTGGTGATGCAAGGCGCCGTCTCGGTCGAGGGCCACACCGCGACCCCGGGCCATCTCGTGTATCTGGGGGCCGGCCGCGACGAGCTGGCTCTGGGATCGGTCAGGCCCAGTCGGGTGCTCCTGCTCGGGGGGCTCCCGTTTCCCGAGAAGCTGCTCATGTGGTGGAACTTCGTGGCCCGTACGAGGGACGAGGTCGAAGCCGGCTACAAGGACTGGGCGACCGACTCGGGCCGCTTCGGCCGGGTCGCCTCTCCGTTGCCCAGGATCGAGGCCGATCGGCCGTTTTGGATGCCGAAGTCCTCCTGATCGCCCACTGCCCGTAGTGCCTCAGTGGCCTCAGGCCAAGACTCCTACGGTCTCCAGGCGGCACCGAAGCTGCTCGAACGAGCGAAACTGGACCGTCTGCATCCCCAAACGACCGGCCGCGGCCACGTTCTCGGGCGCGTCATCGATCATCAGCGTTGTCGAGGCTACGAGGCCGAAGCGATCGAGCAGGCGTGTGAAAATCTCCGGGTCCGGCTTGGCCACCCGCTCCTGCCCCGAGACAACCACACCGTTGAACCAACCGAGAAATTGAAACCGGGCCCGCCGTAACGGGTAGGTCTCCGCCTCCATATTGGTTAGCGCGTAGCACGGCATCTCGGATGCTTTCAGATCCCGCAGGATCTCGACCGTTCCGGCGATGACGCCGCCGACCATCTCCTCACTGCGTTCCGACCACGCCCAGATGAGATCGGCATGGTCGGGGAAGCGGGACGCGAGCTCGACGCACGACCCCCCAGTGGGCACGCCGCGATCGTGAGGAGCGTGCCATTCGGGCGTACAGACCTGGTCGAGGAACTTCTCCATCGCACTCTCGTCGGCGAAGAGCTTGCGGTAGAGATAGCGCGGGTTCCAATCGAGCAGCACTCCACCGATATCGAAGACCACGGCTTCGATCGAAGGCTCCCTAGGAATGTGCGTATTCACATTTCAGATGTTAGTATCACCACTATGGATGTGCAGTTACGTCAGCAGCTGATCCTGCAGAACCTTCAGAAGCGAAGTCGGGTCCAGGTTGGGGAGCTAGCCGACGAACTGGACTGCTCCGAGATGACCGTGCGCCGCGATCTCGAATCGCTGGAGCGCAGCGGAGGACTCCGGCGGGTCCACGGTGGTGCCGTCGGTGTGTTCCTGAGTGCTGATGAGACCCCCTATGGCATCCGCTCCTTGGAGAACACCGAAGCGAAGGCAGCGATCGGTGCCGCCGCCGCCGGTCTGCTGACGGATGGCGAAACGGTGATCTTGGACGGGGGCACGACGGCCATGGAGGTAGCCCGCGCACTCCGGAACCGACGCATGACGGTGATGCCCCTGGCCCTTCGCCCGGTCTTCGAGCTTCACGAGTGTCCCGACATCAGGCTGCTGCTTCCGGGCGGCGAGGTCCGGCCGGGCGAGTTGTCCTTGACCGGCAGCCTGACCGAGGGAGCCTTCGCGCAACTGCGGTTCGACACGTGCGTGATGAGCCCCTGTGGCATCGACGGCACCGCCGGTGTCACCACCCACCTCCTGGCTGAGACGGTCGTGAAGCGCGCTGCGGCCAAGGCATCGCAGCGGGTCATCGTCGTAGCCGATTCGTCGAAACTCGGCCGGGTGGCATTCGGGCACGTGTGCGACCTCGCTGACATCGACATCGTGCTCACCGATGCCGCCGCTGACGAACAAGTCGTCGACGAGCTGCTACTGGCTGGAGTCGACGTACGGCGCGTGTGACGCTCGCACCGGCTCAGCGACAATCGTCGAGGAGTCGCACCCTGGACCGATTGCCGCGATACGCGGTCATCGCGGTGTTCTTCGTCCATGGCCTCCTCTTTGCCTCCTGGGCGGCGCACATACCCCAGGTCAAGGAGCATCTCCGCCTGGGTGTCGGTTCGCTCGGCTTCGCCCTCCTCGGGGCCCCGATCGGCTCGGTACTGGCCATTGCCGTCGCCGCCCGCCTCCTACCCAGGCTCGGAAGCAGGCGAATGGTCCGACTGGCATTGCTCGGCTACTGCGCCTCGGGGCCCATCATCGGCCTCGCCGGTTCGTTGGCTACGTTCGTGCTGGCCTTCGCTCTGTGGGGATTCTTCCAGGGTGCGCTCGATGTCTCGATGAACACCCAGGCCATCTCTGTCGAACGGTTCTCCGCCCGGGTGCTCATGCCCGGTTTCCACGGCTCGTGGAGTGTCGGCGCACTCGCCGGTGCCGCCATCGGTGCCTTGGCCGTCGGCCTCGGCATATCGCTGAGCGAGCAGTTGCTCGTGCTGGCCACCCCATGCCTCTTTCTCGGCGGCTGGCTTACCACCAAGATGATTCCCGATCGAAAACCCGAGGCGGCCAACTCGTCGCCCCGGCAGTCGACAGATCGTGGTGGCATCATGCAGAAGGCGGTCACCGTCCTCGGAGCCATCGTCCTCGCCGACATGCTCTGCGAAGGCGCTGCTGCCGATTGGGCCGCGGTCTACCTGCACGGATCGCTGCACGCCGCGCCGGTGATCGCCGGTCTCGCCTATACGGCGTACGCCCTAACCATGACCGCGGTGCGCCTCTCCGGCAATCGACTGCTCACCCGGTTCGCCCGCAATCGCCTGCTGCCCCTTCTCGCCGGGATCGCCACGGTTGGCTTCGCTGCCGGTCTCCTCATCGACCGTCCGGCGAGTGTCCTCGTCGGGTTCGCGTTCTTGGGCGCCGGACTGGCCTGCGTCGTCCCGACCATTCTCAGCGCAGCGGGCGACGTCGCCAATGTCGATGCCGGTCGAGCGGTGGCCGTCGTCGCCGGGTGCGGATGGGCCGGCTTTGTCGTAGGCCCGGTTCTCCTGGGTGCGATCGCCGCTTCGACGTCGTTGCGCGCCGCACTGTTCGTGATCCCGTTCCTCACGGGCATCGTCACCCTGGCGACCGGTGCTGCCCACGTCCTCCGCACCGACGGACCGGGACGAAGCAACTAGCGCGATCTCCGTTGGTTCCGGTTGCGACTCATGACCGCTTCGCTTCGACCAGCAAGGGCGCCTACGTCCATGCCTCGATTCGACCATTCATGGGCGACCTGGCTCTCGAAGTTGAGGGCGTCGCCCGTTGTCATCATTGAACCGGTGGAGTACATCCGCTTGAGCTGCCGCATGATCTCCGAGTCAGTCTCGCAAATTGCCTGAGCGGCCCGAAGGGCCCGATCCATGAGTACCCCATGGCCAACCACTTCGTTCACCAGGCCGATGCGCTCTGCTCGTGCGGCGTCGACGATGTCGCCCGTCATGGACATCTCGCGAGCGCGCCGGATTCCGATCGCCGTTGGCAATCGCGCTGTCATCCCACCCCCGGGTAGCACGCCAACGCGTACGTGGGTATCGGCAAAGAAGGCTCGTTCGGACGCAATGAGAAAGTCGCAGCCCAGAGCGATCTCCAACCCACCGGTAAAGGTGGCGCCATTGATCGCCCCGATGATCGGCTTCTTGACCAGAGCCACCTGGGCTATGCAGTTCTTCTGATCGAACAGTCCGAAATAGGCCATACCGTCCGCCGCCGCCTCTTTGAGGTCGACGCCGGCACAAAAGGCGGGGTCCTCCCCGGTCAACACCACGACATCGACGCCCTCGTCCACATCCACCTCGATAAGCGCGTCGTACAAGGCCGATATCAAGTCCCCGCTCAGCGAGTTGCGCGCCTCGGGACGATTCATGGTGAGAATGCGAACTCGGTCTCGTGTCTCTTGGCGCAGCACGCTCGACATCTAATCTCCTCAACCTCGATTGCCATCTTGGGTACGAGTGCTCATACAACGCCCGATGCTCGGCTAGTCGCCGGCCAGGGGCCCGAGTACCTCGGAACGGTGCTCGTCGACTTGTGGGGCTCTCGAAGCGATGCGCCAGGGAGAGCGGTTGAACACCACTGGCGCACCTGGGTACACGAAGGTCCGATTGATGTCGTCGTGCACAACGGGAACCGGGAATCCCCGAGCGCGGAAGTGCTCGTCGTGGAGCATTTCCTCGGGTGGATAGAGGATTCCACAGACAATGCCTCGTTTCTGAAAGCCCTCGAAGCACTCGTACGCCCCCAAGTGCGAAGCAATCACCACCATGGCGTCACGGCCGGCGTTCCAGATCTGGTCGGCAATGGGATCCTGCCCGAGCTCCACGATCTTGACCCCGCCCCGGTCGACCCCCATCTGCAGCAGCACCGTGTCCGGGAACACGGATCCGAGCTCGAGTTCCTCCAACCAGTCCACAATGACCTGGTAGTCCTCGGCTGCACGGGGGGGAAAGCCGAGAACGACATATCTCCCGTCAGCCGCCCTCACTTGCGTGGCCGACGTCGGGGACACCTGAGCGTGACGGCCCGTCTGACGCTGGACGGTATGACCGGCCACCAGCCACTCGTTCGTGGCCACTTCGGTCGTCACGTTGAGTGCGGCGTGCATGTTCACGTCGATGTGCTGGCCCATTCCCGAGGAGTCCCGGTAGATGAGAGCGGTCAAGGCACTCAACACGGCGTGAATGCTCGAGACGTGGGCCGCCTGGTTGCCACCACCGCGGACGGGAGGCAGTGAATGGTCGTCGTAGCCACAGTTCCACACGGGGCCGGACCCGGCCATCAGCGTCAGGTCGGTGACGGGATCACCGGCGCGGGGCCCACGCTGACCGAAAGGCGACACCGAGACCCAGATCAACTCGGGTCGCTCAGCCATGATCTCGTTCCGATCGATACCTCGTTCCTCCAGGGAACCGGGGGGTTCGGCCTCAAGAACGACGTCTGCGCCACCGAACAGCTGCGTCAGGACCTTTCCATCGGGGGCGCGGCCGAAGTCCAACGCGATGCTCTTCTTGGAGGTGTTGTAGTGCCACCACCACAGGCTCCGTTGTGGCCCCGGTTGGTCGTCCAGGAAGGGACCGATTGACCGGCTCGAGTGGCCACCCGGCGGCTCGACCACGACGACGTCGGCTCCCAGGTCGGCGAAGAGCTTCCCGGCGAAGGCCGCGTGTTGACTGGCCAGCTCGACGACCCGGATGCCATGGAGTGGCCCGGGTCCTCCCTCGACCGGAGCGACCCCGAATCCGAGGTGCTCAAGTTCGCTCGTCACAGCACACCGCGAGCGGAGAGATCGTTGACTTCGTCAACGGTCAGACCGAGCAAACCGTTCCACACGTACATATTGTGCTGACCCAGACAGGGAGCCGGCCGATCGATGACCCAGTCCGTCTGCGACAGGTGAACGGGTAGACCGTCGACGCGCACGGTGCCGATCATCGGGTGATGAACAGTCGGCCACAAGCCCCAGTCGCTGGTCACCTGATCGTGCTCGATCCGATCTTCCGGTTTCGCCACCGGCGCCGATGGGATGCCGGCCACCCTCAGCATTTCGGCGATCTTGAACCGGTCGTGAGACGCAGTCCACACGCCCACCATGGCATCCAGCTCATCCTGATGGGCGAGACGACCGGTCAGGGTTCTGAGCTCATCTCGATCCTCCCATCCTGCCCCGGTGCAGCGGCACAGAACCTCCCAATCAGCGTCATCCCGGCATGCGATGGCGATCCAGGCATCGTCCCCCACGGCGGGATAGATCCCATGGGGAGCCATGGCCGGATGCACGCTTCGGTTGGAATCGACAGTGCCGGGGCGGCGCGGGGGCCGATCGTTCACGTCAGCGTCGAGGATGTCGGTTCCGGTGAGCGTGGCCGCCGCCTCCGTACAAGACATGTCAACCCACTGTCCTTCGCCGGTTCGATTGCGGTGGACGATGGCGGCCAGCAGACCAAGCGCCATGTAGTTGGCTCCCATATGGTCCATGTACGAATAGCCCCACCCGGCAGGCTCATGACCATGCAGGGCACAGGTGAACGACAGACCCGAGCAGGCCTGGACGGTCGGGCCCCATGTCCTGAACGATCGATACGGTCCGGTCTGGCCGAATCCGCAGTTCGACACGTAGATGATGTCTTCGCGCAACTCTTGCAACTCGTCGTAGGAGAACCCCATTCGGGCGAACACTCCGGCCGCGAAGTTCTCAGTGACCACGTCGGAGACCCGGATGAGCGATCGCAGCAGGTCCTTTCCTCGATCGGTGCGCAGGTTCAGCGTCACCCCCAACTTGCCCACGTTGTAATTGTTGAAGCCTCCACCGAACTCGATGCCTCGCCGATCGTCACGGAACGGCGGCGCCCCTCGCACGATGTCCCATCCGCCCCGGTTCGTCGGATCCTCGATGCGAATGACCTCGGCCCCGAACGCCGCCAGGTACCGGGTCGCCCCGGCACCGGCCAACTGGCCGCTGAGATCACATACCCGAATGCCAGAAAGGGCACCTTGCGGACGCTGTTCATCCTCGTAACCGGTCATGGACTCCCTCCCACTAGAAAGACGAATATGGCCTGGTGGTTGCTGCTTGCCCATCGCCAGCGGACCGTGCATCGTCGGTCGGCGGAGCCGGCAATGGCATCGAGACACGAGCCACCACCACGTCGGTACGGGTCCGCAGCGCAGCGGTCAGCACGCGATCGATCTGGTTGTGAAGGATTCGGTATCGAATGTGCTCAGGAATGATTACCGGAATCAACACCACGATCTGCTGGTCACTGCGCGCTCGCGCTTCGTCGACAAATGCGATGATGGGCCGGACCACCGAGGCGAACTCGGTGTGCAGGATCCGCAGGGGAACGCCCGGGTCCCATTCCGCCCACTCTCGCTCCAGTTCCTGTTCCTGACGTTGGCTGTCATCACCAGAATCGATCACCACGGACACTGCGTTCACTTCCTGACCGAGGGATAGCGCCTCGGCGATGGCGTGCCGGGCCAGCAACGACACACTGGCGACGGGAACGATGACCAGGGTTCGCTTGCCCGTCGGCTTTGTCGGCACGTGACCCACGCCCAGCACCAGCCCGGCCCGTTTGTAATAGGCGTTGATTCGCTTGAAGAGCAATACGAGCGTTGGAACGGCCACGACCACGACCCACGCCCCTTGGCTGAACTTCGAGATGAGGAATATGGCGGTGGCCAGCGCCGTGATGACGGCGCCCACGCCGTTGATGGTCGCACGGCGGCGCCATCGAGGCGGCCGGGTTCGCCACCAGTGGATAACCAGACCACTTTGGGAGAGCGTGAATCCGGTGAACACCCCGATGGCGAACAGCGGGATCATTTCGTTGGTGTTCCCGCCCACTGCGATCAGCAGCGCAGCCGACAGACCCGTCAGTACCCAGATGCCATTCCCGAAAACTTGCCGATCGTCGCGTAAGGAAAAGAGGTGGGGCATGTAGTTGTCCCTCGCCATCAGACTGGCCAGGATCGGGAGGCCGCCGAACGAGGTGTTGGCCGCCAACGCCAGGACGACGGTAATGGTGAGGGAAACGACGTAGTAGGCCCAGTGCCGACCAACGGCGGTAGCCATGATCTGGCTGAGGACTGTCTGGTTCGATCGAGGACCGATGTGCCAGCGACGAGCGAGGACGGCAAGACCGAGCAGCATGGCGCCCAGGATCACCCCGAGAAGCAGCTCGGTTCGCTTCGCTCGGACCACCCTGGGCTCCTTGAAGAGGGGGACGCCGTTGGCGATCGCCTCCACCCCGGTGAGCGCACTACAACCGGCGGAGAAGGCCTTGAGCACGAGGAGCACACCGACCGTCTGGAGTCCATGAGTAGACAGGAGAGACTGACCGGGTTGGGGCGCATGGAGGGCGAGAGGGTGAATCAGCCCGATGGCGATGATGGCCAACAGGCCCACGATGAACAGCATCGTTGGGAGCAGAAACGCTCGGGCCGTCTCGCCCAGACCTCGGAGGTTGAGGAGGGTGATGACGGCCAGGATCCCGAGACACATCGGAACGGTGGCCGAGGTCAGGCTGGGAAAAGCCGACGTGAGAGCGCCCACCCCAGCCGCGATGGACACGGCGACGGTCAGGGTGTAATCGACGATCAGCGACGCGCCGGCGACGAGGCTGGCATTGGGGCCCAAGTTGGCACGGGACACGGCGTATGCGCCGCCGCCTCCCGGGTAGGCGTCGATGACCTGCCGGTAGGAAGAGACCAAGATGGCCAGCAGCACCACGATCGCCACCGTGATCGGAAGGACCAGATGGAGTGCCCCGGCTCCGGCCAGAGCCAGAACGACGATGATCGCCTCGGGACCGTACGCGACCGAGGTCAGGGCATCGAGCGAGAGCGCCGAGAGCCCCTCAACGGGAGTGATCCGCTCTTTGGACGTCTCGCTCGTCCGCAGTGGCCTGCCGATGAGCACGGTCCAGACAGATCGTGCGGCCCCACCGCGCTCGCCTCGATCCCGCATCCACGCATCGTATGGGACAGAACGCCACGTGCTTGGGACTGGACCTCGGAAACCCGTCCTGATCTCGTCGAACGAGGCATCCGATTCGTCGTCGTTTACAATCGACCGTTCGGTAGAAACATCGCAAGCTTCGCGGCGCGGCCTAGTTACTCTCACGGTGGTCGACGTGCCGAACTCCCGATCCTCGAGACACCTGCATGAGGGCGGCGGTTCCATCCCGCCCCGAAGGAAACCGCTCGAAGGGAGCAGGCGTTGTCCATCTGGAGCTTGGCGTGTCTACCAGCTGCCTTCATCGTGGCCGGCGAGACGAAGTGCTCCGTGCCCCAACTTGAACCCTGAGGAGCCGAATGGCCCAGCCATGCAGTGAACCATCAACCGGCGTCGTAGTCACGGGTGGCGCCTCGGGCATCGGCTTGGCCATCGCCGACGCCCTAGCCTCGGTCGGTCGTCCGGTCGCCCTGTGGGACCGTGAAGGTGTTGCCGCAGCATCGGCCGCCCTCCGCATCAGCGGCGACCACGGTGTCGATGCCATCGGAGTGAACGTGGACGTTACCGGCGTCGGTGACGTGTTGACCGAAGCAGTCAACGTCAGTCGTAAGGCCATCGGTCCTATCGGCGGCCTGGTCCATGCGGCAGCCATCGTGCAGCTGGGGTCGGTTGACGAGATCACGATCGAGCAGTGGGACAGCGTTCTGAACGTCAATCTCCGCGCCTATGTGCTGGTAACCCAGGCCCTGCTGCCGGAGATCCGGCGGGCCGGTCCCGGTGGTTCGATCGTCGGCATCGCATCGATCGAGGCCCTTCTCGGCCAGCCGACCATCCCGGCCTACTGTGCCTCGAAGGCGGGCTTGCTCGGGGCGACGCGTTCGATGGCGCAACACCTGGCCCCCGAGGGGATCCGGGTCAATGCCGTCTGCCCGGGGTACGTGTGGACGCCGATGCTGGCTCCCGCGCTGGCGCAGCGAGGGGTCGAAGAGCGCATTGTGAACCGCACTCCACTCGGACGCTTGGCCGAGCCCGAGGAGATCGGCCGGGTGGTGAGGTTCCTGCTCTCCGACGACGCCAGCTATGTGACCGGCATCGACCTGGCCGTCGACGGCGGGCTCACCCACATGGGCTGACGAGTCAAGGAGCGAGCTTTGCTCGGACACCGACGAACGGCTCGGTGGGCACGAGCTTTCGCTCCTCGACTATCTCGTAGCCGGCCATGGCCAGGTCGGCCACCAGGTCGGGGCGCCCGGGAAGAGACGCCGACCCCTCCTGGCAGCTCAGCATGAAGTGGAGGTGGGCGGCGGCAACGGATCCCGGCGCCGTCATCGACACCACGAGCAGCTGGCCCCCGTCGACCAGACCCGTACCCAGCTCCCGATATAGCTCCTGTCGCCGCGTCCGATCGAAGTAGTAGATGTTGTTGAGCACCATCACCAGGTCGAAGCGTGCTCCCGAGCGGCGCAACCAATCACGTACGTCTCCCACATGAAACTGGGCCCGCGATCCGAGACCGGCGTCGGCGAGCTCCTGGCGGGCAGCCAGGATGACCTCCTCGGCCAGGTCGACCCCGTCCACGTGCACCTGGGAGTCCGACTCCAGGGTCAATTTCGTGTACACCCCGGTGCCGCAGCCCACATCGAGGACGCGGGCGGGATGAAGGTCTGCAAGCGTGTCGCGGAGCATGGAGGTGACGAACGGCGCGGCGGCCAGGGACACCTGTGCGATGTCGTCGGCGTAGCGATCGAGATCATCTCGCCCCTCACCGGGCGGGTCGCGGAGCAGCCGATCGAGGTCGGCATAGGGGCCCACTTGGTAGTCGAGCATGGACTGGTAGTGGGCGGTGAGGAGCCTGTCGCCGGAGGCCAGGGCGCGCGCCCGGAGGCCGGCGACGCCGTATCGGTCGCCGTGCCGGCGCAGCTCGCCCAGGTCGACACCCACGCCAAGCCAGGCCTCGAGACGGTCGCGGCGTCGGCACCCGGTTCGGTCGACGAGCTCGTCCATGGTCCGCTCGGTGCCAAGGTACGGGAGCAGCCCGGATCGCACCGCCGAGGCAAGAAAGAGGGTCCGGACCAGGCTGCGGCTGTCAGCGATGGCCAAAGCACGGGCCGGTAGCCGACCCTGTCGGGCCGTGCCCACCATCCCCGAGAATCCCGATCTCCAACGGGATACCCGTTCACGAATCATGACGTCTTCCTCCCGGACTGCGGTGCTCGAAGACCGAAGGCTCGCTGGGTCGCCCACTGTACGGCCCGCACGGCCGGACCCGTCGAACGCAGCGGTGGGAAGGAGACGAGGTCGAACGCAGGGACGAAGACCTGTCCCCCATTGCTCAGGTACACGTACACCGGGTCCGACATCATCCCGAGGCCCCGGACCAGGCGGGAGGCATGGGCTCCGCGCAGCTCGGTCAGCGAGGTTGGGGCGTTGGCCGTCCACATCAACCGCCGCCGGGGCCAAGCCGAACCAGTGGTAGGCCAGGCGGACGATGGGAGCCCGGCGGGGATCATCGATCCCCAGGTCGCCGAGTACCACCTCGTCGACGGCCAGGGCGTCGGCCCCGGCGTAGACCAGACGGACATGGGCGGGTCGATGGCAGCCCATCACCCCGAAGGGCCCGTCGGCCACCGGAGCCCAACCGTCGATGACCGAGAAGTCCGGCGGGGCCACATCGAGGAGCATCATGGTGGCGGAGCGGTAGTCGACCTGGCGCCCGACATAGACGGTGTCGTCGATCCGCCCCGTGCTCCCCTCGAGCGTGCACAGGCTGAGATGGGCAAAGTCGGTGGGAGCCGTGCGGAGCTTGGGCATCACAATACGTAGCTCGGCGTCCAGCCACGACCCGCTGATGGCGTGCTGGACGAAGCCCCGCTCGTAGGTGTACGGCTGCAGGTCCTCCCTAATGTCCACGATGCGGTACGCCGGAGAACCGAAACCGAAGTAGGAGGCGACGTCGGCCACCGACCGGTTGGCGTAGTCGTTGCCGTACACCGTCGGGGCCTCGAGGACGGCAACGTCGCCAACACCCCGGCGTCGGAGGTATCGGGCCACGATGTCGACCATCTCGGGGTCGTTGACGTTGGAGCGGTCGTTGCGGTCGTAGCCCAACATGAAGGACGCCCGAATGGCGGCGGTCGACGCTCCCGCCGCCATCTCACCGAGGCCCGCCCGGTCCAAGCAATCCTCGAGCACGGCCGCCTTCTCACCGTCGCTCCGTCCGTGACCGACGGCCACAGGGCGTCGCGATCCGAAGGAGCGTGGCCGGCGGTCGGTCACCGGTGGCCTCCCGTGCTCCGCGGCGGAGTCGGCCACTGCCGGGCGGAGATGGGCGGGCACGAACCAGACACTGATGGCGGCCAGCCGGGCCACCAGGTCGTCAACGGCGGCGGGGTCGACGAGTCGATCGTCTTCGGTGAGGACATCGGCGAGCACACGAAAAGCCGCCGCGTGCCGATCCTCGTCTTCCCGGATGCGATCGATGGTTCGCCGCTCGCCGGGATCGTCCGAGAGCTCCACCAACCGCTGGTAGGCCAACTCGGCGCTGGCCTCGAGGGCCACGTTGAGCTGGCAGTACCGGTGGAAGGTCTGGTAGCGGAGCTCGCGGCGGAGCACCGGGGGTAACTGCCCGGTGAACCCGGCCACGGCGACCAGGATCCCTGCTGCCCCTGCTCGGAACGGCGCCGACCGGGCGTCTCGGAGATTGGAGGTGGCCGACGTCCATCCCGAGAGCGCACCCTGGAGCTGGCGGCCGTACACCACGGCCGTCGACAACAGCCCGGGGGCCGTAGCAGCTCCCCGCGAAGGTACTCGGCGTGCAGCTGCTCGTCCTTCCAGATCCACACCAAGGTCTGACGGGTCAGGGCGCGAGCATCGTCGCCCACCTCGAGTGCGGCCACCCGGCCGGCAACCGCCTCCTCCCGGTAGGCGACAGCCACGATCTGCTCGCGCTCGAGCGCCAGCAAGAGGAGGCGTTGGCGCTCCGCCCGGGGACGCCCGGCGAACTCGATGCGCCACCGGTCGAGCAGCCGTTGCACGTCATCGAGGAGGGCGCGCTCCAGGTCCCCCGCCGAAGGAGCGGGGTGATTCCGGGCCGATCGTCGGGTCACGAGGTCGGTCCTCCCGAGTAGGCGTAGACGCGGCCACCGCCACCCACCGCGACACACCGTGTCGCCGTGGCGCAGCTGATCGAATTGAGGCCGGCCGCGCCCGTATCCAGCTGGTGCCGAGACCCGAGCGCTCCTTCTACGAGTGACACGGCGACACCGTTGCCGTCGACGATCATGCAGAACCTACTGGTGGGACAGGAGACGGCGTCCGACCCGTCTTGCACGTCGTCGAACGCGGTCGCACCCGACCACACATGACCGTTCCAGGTGAAGGCCTCACCGAAGTCGTCGAGGGCGACGCAGGACGAGGGCGTGGCACACGAGACCGAGGAGAGGATGTCGGGCTCGGAGCCGCCCTGTGGGGTGGACGGGTTGGGTGCCGCGACCGGCGACCACCGTTTCCCGTCGAAACGGTAGGCGGTGGCGGGGGTGTCCCCGGTCACGGCCAGGCAGAAGGTTTGAGACGTGCAGGAGATCGAGGCGAAGCCCCCGCCGCGGTCAACGACGATTGGTGCCGTCCACGTTCCGTTGCGGGTCAGGACCTGGCCGGCATCGTCAACGGCTACGCAGAACCGAGATGTGGGGCACGACAGCGATGTCGGCGCGCCCGCGCTGTCCTCGACTTCGGACGCATCCCATGTCGTGCCGTCGTACAGGGGCAACCCACCGTTGCCAAGGGCCGCGGCACACGACTCCGCCGCACCGCAGGAGATGGCGATCGGAGGGTTGCCCGAGGCCCCGGATGAAGCGCCGGCAATGGGCACGGGAGGTGACCACCCGCCTTGGATGAAGCTGACCGAACTGCCCTTCTCGTCGACCGCCGTGCACGTCGAGGTCGTGGGACACGACACGTCGACGAGCGCTGCGCCCTCTGCCGCGATGGTCGGTCCCGACCAGAGTCCTCCCGCGGCGCTGGTTCCGCTGCAGGCGGTGAGGGCCAACGGGCCACATGCGGCCAGGAGAACGCAGGACAGCGACCCGTAAGATCGAAACGTCACACGTGACCAAGCGGTGCTGATCGCTCGATACCGCTCCGTCGAAGGGCGCGGACACCGCTGTTCGTGACCTGTACTGATGGAAGCGTCGTGATGGCCCACGCCATGGCGTCGACCTCCTCTTGCTTATAGATCGGCCGCTCGGCTGCTTCCGACAGATGGGCGACCGACGTGCCAATCCCCTTGGCGGTGACACCCAGTGCGCTTGCGAGAGTGGCGATCACCGTCCATACCTTGGCGGCTCCGCCGAGATAGCGGGCAGCGAAGTACATGACGGCGGCGGTAGCCACGGCCAGGACTACCAGTGCCACCCAATAGTGGAGGACCACACGTCGGATGATCCGCACCGTGCGGCTCAACGCGGCCTCGCCGGCCGCGACGTATGCCTCGGGAGTCAGAAGGCCCGCCGTTGACTCGGCACCGACGAGAAGATTCCGCCAGACATCCCCTTGGTCGAGCAGGTGACCGGCGACCGTGGGGGCCAATGCCTCTTTGTCGTTGGCCGTACCCTGCCGCAACTTCCCGGGAGCGCTGTCGTCGAACACGGTTGCGGCAAAGTCGCTCCATCGGCCGATCGACGCGGACACGACCGCGGCAGGGGCGTCGCTCAAGTGTGGCGAAAGGGTGGCGAGCCACTCCTGCAGCTTGGCGATTCGGCCCCGGCCGAGCTGCGCCACCAGAGCCGCCAGGATGTTGGCATTGTTCCGATCGCCCCTCACCGGTGGATTGGCCGTGTCCCGCAGTGAGCGGCCGAGTTGATAGGCAATACTCAGGTCGTGGTCGATTCCGGCCAGCGTCTGGAGGATCGCCAGGTTGCGCTGCCGTAACACCGCTCGGATGGCTTCTTTCGAGGTCATGCCAACCGGTGGCTTGGCCCACGCGGCCTGCAGGTCGCTGACACTTGTGTCAAACATTCCCTCATGATCCGGAAGGGCCGCGTCCAGGCGCGTCGAGTTGGCTGTTCAGCCGGGAACATTCAACCGCTACCCGTTCAGTCTCGATGAGCTCGTGCTCAGTCGGAAGCTGGTTCAACGCCTGGTCCTGATTGTCGCGAATGAAGCCGAACAGGACGGCCATCGTCCAACCGACATCCAGCACAATCGGGACCGCGATGTCGAGGTCCTTCATCGAAGGGCCCGGCACCGCCTGGTCCGGTGGATCTTGGGATGGAGCGTTGCCGCCTGTGGTCTCACCGGTCATGACGACCCCCTCTCGGGATGTGGCCCGAACAGTACCTGGTCGATTCGGCAATTGCCCCGTCCGAGGCGGTTGGTGCGAACACAGCACTCGTGTCGAACTCGGCTGGTGAGAAAGCTTGTTGCAAAGTAGCTTTGTACATAGTAAGTAAGCAGAAAGCGACTTTTCGAACTGCCGTCTCGACGGTGGAAAGGACGACGTGGACGATGTCATCGCTCCATTCCATCGACGAACCCTTCGAAACCGGTGACGTCGGCCTCATGGTCCGGGTGGTCGAGCTCAACGTCCGCATGACCCAGATCCTCGAAGGAATCACGTCAGCGGCTGGGCTGACAATGGCCGATTATCTGGTTCTGGCCATCATCCGGCGTTCACCCAATCATCGGAGTGCTCCCGTACAGATCGCCAAGCGGCTGGGAAGAACGAGTGGAGGTGTGAGCCTCGCGCTCGATCGCCTCGAAGCCGCCGGATGGCTGCAGCGCTCCCAGGACGGGACTGACCGCCGCAGGATTGTCGTTGAACTGACGCCGCAAGGCGTTGCCGTCGCCACTTCGGTGAACCGTGCCCTTCACGCCTGGGAGGACTCGCTGGACCTGAGCGGCACACAGCGGGAGCAGATGGCCGCGGTCATGGACGAGCTGTCGAGTCTCTTCGAAGCCCACATTTCTGATACTCCGTCGGCCGAGGGTCGCGGGATCGGTATCCGGCGACCTCACGGCATGACGGCCGATACCTCAGTGCCGATGCTCGCCGGCCTATCGGTCCTCGAGCTGTCCGAGTTGGTCGCCGGCCCCTACGCGGCCAAGCTGCTCGGCGACCTCGGCGCCCACGTCGTGAAGGTCGAGCCGCCGACCGGTGACCCGGCCCGCCGGATCGGCCCGTTCGTCGACGGCGTCGTCGGCCCCGACCGCAGCGTGCTCTTCTTGAACCTGAACACTTCGAAGACCAGCGTGTGCCTCGACCCCGACGCCCCGGACTACGCGACAGCGCTCACCTCGCTCGCCGCGTCGTCCGAGTTGGTCATCACCGATTGGTCGCCGAAGCGCCTCGCCGCGGCCGGTCTCGGCCTCGATGCGCTGCTGGCCGCCCACCCTGGGCTCGTCATCCTCTCGATCACGCCGTTCGGGAGCTCGGGGCCCTACCGGGACTACCGGGACGCTCCCCTCACTACCTTCCATGGCGCCGGCGAGGGCTACCTCACGCCCGTCGCTTCGCATCTGATGCCCGAGGTCGTGGATCGCCCGCCCCTTCGGCAGGGTCGGTTCGCCGCCGAGTACAAGCTGGCGACCTACGCCGCCACCCTGGCGCTCGCTGCGGTGGTCCACGCCCGCCGCACGGGTGAGGGCCAGATCGTCGAACTGTCCAAGCACGACACGCTGATCGGCCTCAACTTCTTCGAGTTTCAGCCGTGGCTCAGCTTCGGGACGATGCCCACCCGGGCATCACTGGCCGTGCCCCTCGGCGGCATCATGGCCTGCAAGGACGGCTACCTGCAGTTCACCTTTCACGAGGAGCACCAGTGGCGGGCACTGGTCAAGCTCATCGGCAGCCCGGCGTGGGCCGAGGAGGAGTGGGCGGCCACGATCGTCTCCCGGGAGTCCCACGCCGACCACGTCAACGCCGTGCTCAGCGAATGGCTCTCCACCCGGACCCGGGAGGAGGTGGTCACGGCCGGCCAGGCGATGGGTGTGACCGTCGCCCCCTACCAGACGGTCGACGAGGTCATGGCCTCGGACCAGCTCGAAGAGCGCGGCTACTTCCAGACTGTGGACCATCCCGAGATCGGCGCTCACCGCTACGCCACCGGGCCCTGGCGGTTCTCGGGCGTCGGCCCCCGACCCGGGCCAGCGCCGGCGCTCGACGCCGCACCACGGCCGGCGACTGTCCCCGCATCGTCCCGGGCGGAGCGAACGACGCTCGCCGGGGAGTGGGCCGGCGACGCGCCGTCCGACGGCCCGGAGCGGCCCGGGCCCCTCCAGGGTCTCCGGGTCATCGACTTCACGTGGGCCGTGGCCGGCCCGACGGCCACCATGATCCTGGCCTCGCTCGGGGCGGAGGTGATCAAGGTCGAGACGCGCCACCGGCTCGACGTACTGCGGCGGGCCACGGTGACCAGCGCCACCACCAACCGCCAGAAGAAGGCCATCACCCTGAACCTGCGCCACCCCAAGGCGGTGGAGCTGGCCAAGGCGCTCGTGGCCCAGTCCGACGTGGTGGCCGAGAGCTTCCGGCCCGGGGTCATGGGCAGCCTCGGCCTCGACTTCGAGTCGCTCCGGTCGGTCAACGAGAACGTGATCATGCTGTCGAGCTCGATGGCCGGCCAAGAGGGCCCGTTCGCCCGGTTCGCCGGGTACGCCCCGATGTTCGTGGCCCTCTCGGGCCTCGGTGCGATGACCGGCTACCCCGACGGTCCGCCGTCGCAGATCCGGGTGGGCGGCGACATCATCGTCGGTGTGCACGGCGGGTTCGCGCTGCTGGCCGCGATCTTCGGCCATCTGGCCACCGGCCGCGGGACGCACATCGACCTGTCGTCCATCGAGTCCCAGGCCAACCTGATCGGCGACGCGTTCCTGGCGTACTCGGCCGGCGGTCCGGTGCCGACGCGCCGGGGCAACGAGGAGCCGGGGTCCTCCCCCCACAACACGTACCGCTGCCGAGGCGAGGACCAGTGGGTCAGCATCGCCGTAGGCGGCGACGAGGAGTGGGGTGCCCTCGTGGAGGCGCTCGGCGGGCCGGCTTGGGCCCACGAGGACCGCTTCGCCTCGGTCGCCGGGCGCGACGAGCACCGTGCCGCCCTCGACCGCCTCCTCGGGGAGTGGACGATCGGGCGCAGCCCGATCGAGGTCACCTCGCTGCTCCAGGGTGCCGGCGTGGCCGCCATGCCCAGCTACCGGGCGCCAGAGCTGTTCACCGACCCCCACGTCGTGGCCCGGAACGTCGTCGTCGAGGTCCCGGGCGAGGGCGGCGACCACCCGCTGATCCGGTTGGGCGGCATCCTCCCGGCGTCGCCGCTCCGCCTGGACCGGGCCGGGCCGGCCATGGGCGAGCACAACCACGAGGTCTTCACCACCCTCTTGGGCCTGAGCGAGGAGGAGATCGCCGCCCTGGGCGAGGACGAGGTGTTCGCCTGAGGGGACCACCCGCCACAGACACCAACCGCACCAGACACCAACCGCACAACGAATGGGGAGGGCAATGCCCGATAACGAAGGATCTACATCCACCGCCGAGGGCGGAGTGGAGATCAACGAGGAGATGGACACCCATATCGGCTCGACGCACCGATTGTTCATGGTGACCCGCCGCAAGAACGGCTCGGTGACCTGCCACCCGATGGCCAAGTTCTACGCCGACGAGACGGTCTACCTGAACATGTACGCGTCGAGCGCCAAGTTCAAGAACCTCGAAAGGGACTCGCGCATCTGCCTCTTGGCCACGACCAACTCCGACGACCCCGAGTTCCGCGCTGCGGTCATCCGGGGCCGGGCCCGGCTGCTCTCACCCGAGGAGACGCTGGCCGAGGACGCGCCCCCCGGGGTCGTGAAGGCCAGGGGCATCAACATGGAGGGCGTGACGAAGGTTGAGGACGCGCCGGACAAGTTCGTCGGCGAGGACCCCGAGGACTGGTTGAAGCGGGCCGCGGTCATGGTCGAGCGGATCCGGGACCGGGTCCGGGTGATCTTCGCAGATCGAAGCCGACGAGGTCGCCTGGCTCGAAGATGTGCGGAAGGAGGGCTGACCCCATGGCGAGAGAACATGCCAGCATCAAGATGACGCCCGAGGAGCTCCGGGCCTACCTGGCCGCCGACCACCGGTTGATCGTCGCCACCCTGGACGCCGACGACGCCCCGTGGGCCGACGGCGCCGCCTACACGTTCGTGGACGACCGGGTCTACTTCCGAATCCCGACCGACTCGAAGACCTTCGCCAACATCCAACGCGACGATCGGGTGTGCTGCGTCGTCGAGTCGAAGCCGACGATCTCGTCGTACTACGACATCAAGGGGGCCATGCTTCACGGCCACGCCGATACCCTGGTCGACGCCGACCAAGGGATCGCCTCGAAGCTCGACGCGATCCCGGACCCGGTCGAGCCGGGCCGGACCGGCGAGTGGGCAATCCTCTCGGTCGGTCTGGACGACTCGACGAGTTTCTCCTTCGACAAGATTCAGGGCCGCTACCAAGACCGGTCACTCTGAGACGTGCAGGGCGTCGAGAAGATATAGGAGGCTAGCGCCAACCCCTACGAAGGATGCCCACGCATGACACTCTTCCTAGTCGCGAAGGTTCTTCTCGCCGCGGTGTTCGGGATGGCGGCCCTGGCGAAGCTGGCGGATCGCCACGGCACCCGGCGAATGATCGTCGACTTCGGACTGCCCACCCGGTTGGCGGCGCCGCTGGCGTGGTCGCTCGGCTCCTGTGAGCTGGGCGTAGCGGTGGCGGTTGCCGTGCCCGCCTCGGCTCGAGGAGGCGGGTACGCGGCCCTGGTATTGCTCATCGGGTTCAGCACCGTCATCGCGCTGAACGTCGCCCAGGGGCGCCGCCCCACCTGTCACTGTTTTGGCCGGCTGCACGCCACCGAGGTCGGCTGGTCGACCGTGGCCCGAAATGCGCTGTTGATGGCGGTAGGCGGGTTCGTCGCCGCCGGCGGGCGCTTCATGTTCCCGTTCATCCTTCTTGGCGTCATCGCCGGGAGCACGTGGCTCTCGATCGAGCTGCGAGACCACCTGAAGCTGAAGCCGGGCGCGTCCGCCCCCGCCTTGTCTCCAGTCGATCAGCGGGGCCAGACATGGACGCTCGATTCGCTGCTCGCAGAAGGCACCCCGCTGCTGCTCGTCTTCAGCGATCCGAGCTGTAGCGCCTGTCAGCAGTTGCTGCCGAGGGTGGCGACGTGGCAGGACCAGCACTCCGAACGGCTGACGGTCGTCCTGGTGAGCGCCGGTTCGTCTGAGGACCTTCTTGTCAGCGAACGCCGGCACGGAATACGCATACTTATCGACACCGACCGTAGCGTCGCTACCGCTTACGGCATCAAGGCGACCCCGAGCCGCGGTCCTCGTAGACGCCGATGGGAGGATTGCTGCCACCACCGCGGTCGGCGCCCACGATATCGCCGGCCTGGTCGAGCTGGCTTCTTCCCGCGGCGAGGAGGTGGGGTTGGGCCGCCGGGTATTCCTGTCACGGGCGGCGCTGGGGATCGTGGCCGTCACCGTCCTCCCCGTCATTGCCGCGGCATGCGGAACGGCCAAGGGCGTCGGGGCTTTGGTGCGGCCGAAGCAGCTCGAGATCGACAAGGCGTGGCTGTGCGACCAGAAGTACGCGCTGTGCACCGAGGCGGCGTGCGTGCCGTCGATGACCAATCCCAAGGTATCGGTCTGTACATGCAAGGTGGCGAGCGGCTATTCGGTCGGCTTCGAGTCGTGTGACCAGCGAGCGCCGAAAGGCAAGCAGCTGCACTCGAACTTCTCGCTTCAGGGGGTCACCAGCAGTACCCGGGTGATGACCTGTAGCGCCGAGGGCCTCTGGGTGCAATGCCTCGACGTAGTCTGCGAGCTGGATTCCGACCATCCCGACCAGGCCCTGTGCCAGTGCGTGAACATGAACACGACCAACTTCCTGACCTTCGCCGGCAACTGCGATACCACGACCTGCTCCTCGGTGATCTGGTCGGCTACCACCGAGCCGTTTCCCGGTGGTGCCCAGTACGAGAAGGGACTCAAGCAGCTCGGCATCAAGTACGAGGTCCCCAAGGGCTGCCCGACGCCCAATTCGTCCTGAGCGGTGCTGAGATCCCGCACGGCCGGCGTGCTAGCCAGCTCTGGCCGGAGACCCTGAGCGACCTACAGCTCTATCTCCACCTCGTACACTTCGCTGCTGATCACCTCGGGACCGCCGGGAGGCGTCAGAACGGGGAGTGCCGCTCGAGCGTTCTCATCGGTATCGAACAAGATGATGAACAAGCCAGTTCCGGCACCGTCGTTCATCCACTTGCCTTTCTGAAAGCCCGCCAACTTCTTGACATCGGGAATGACGACATCGTTGAGAATCGCGTGCCGGTGAACGACGTCAGCGTTCGGGTCGAGTTTCTGGCGTACCACGACAGCATGTCTCACTTGGGTCAGCCCTCCGTCTCACGCCGTTCGGCCTCGTCCCGACTCCGTCTTAGGGGCTGTCGATACGTCACAAACGCTACTCGACCCGGTTCCAAAGCCGACCGGCGACGATCCTCTGCCCATAATGAGTTTGGACACCTCATCGTCACCTCTGAGCACGGGACGCGGCGCCTAGTTGGCGCCGACGACCTTGAAGCTCTGGTTCACGAAGATGTGGTGCGGCCAGTTGACGCCAATGTTGTGGACCTCGTACTCGCCGTTGCTCAACTGCACAACACGGTCGACGACGCCCCCCGGGTAGGCGGCCAGCGCTGCTTCGGTCGCCTTGTTCGCAGTTGTTCCGCTGACGATCGTCCCCGACCCCTGCTTGTAGCTCGCCGGGATCTGACCGACCTGCTTCGAGGTGGAGGATGCACCGCGCTGGAAGGGGACGACCTTGGCCGAGGAAGTCGCAGTTCCGCCGACCGTCGGTTGCACGATGACCTGCGTGGCCGTGATGGTCGTTCCGTTGGTCGTCCCCAGGACCAGGACACGTTTGCCCGTGGTAATGGCACTCGCCGACGTTGAGCTCGTCCCCTTCTGGTACTTCGTGGAGGAGGCCTCGTCGATGGTCACCTTCTGACCCGCTGATGTCGTCACGGTGAAGCTCGACGAGGACACGGTGCCCACCGTTCCGGTGGTTCCCCCGGCGGCCGGTCCCGACCGAGCGTTAGATCCCCCGCCGGATCCGTGACCGCCAGCGAAGCCGCTGCCGGGTGCGGGGGTCGCGGCTATGGCCGAGGGAGAGGCGGCGAGACCGACGGAAGGTCCGATCACCGAACCCGTCAGCGCGGCGGCCAGGATCCATCTATTTCTTCTGTTGGCCAGCAATCGCCGTACCCGTGGGCGGCGGGCCTGCTCGGGGCTTGTCGGTTCGTAGTCGTTCATGATGGCGCTCCTCTTTCTCACGCTGCTCCGTCAGAGTGCCAGCCGTTTTTGTGAGGTGCCTGTGGACCGCCTGTGATGGGAGTGTGAATTCAAAGTTCGCGGAACTGTTGCGTAGAGTTTGCTTTTGTGTAGCGTCAACCGAGCTCAGTCCGCGTCCACCAGATCGACGAAAGCCTGCGTCACCGGGGACAAAGACCCCACACTGGGGACGGCAAGACCGATTTCGAACGACGCGGCTGGACGAACCTTGATGCCGACAAGCCCCTCCGTGGAGCCAAGGATCGAACTGGTGAGAAAGCCCACTCCGAGGCCGGCCTTGATCAGGGCCAAGCACGTCGAGACATCTGGGACTTCCACCGCGATCGAGCGCTCAGTCCTCGTACCGGCAAAGAGCTGATCGGCGGCTGTGCGTATGCCCCAGCCGGGAACGAACTCCACGAAGGTCTCGTCTAGGATGAGCTCGGGAGTGACGACCTTCCGATGGGCCAACGGGTGATCGGTCGGGCAGACGAGAAGGAGCGGTTCGGCAGCCAATGCCCGAACCGCCACATTCCGAACTGACGGTCCACCGGTGGCGATGAAGGCGGCATCGAGGGTTCCTCGGCCTACTTCGTCGGCTAACGATGCCGACCCTCCCGTCGCCGGACGGGGCCGAATCACCACCAAGGGCCGCTCTCGGTGGAAGCGAGCTATCAGCCCGGCCACGTCCACCAGGGTCAGGGACTGCATCAATCCGAGCCGGAGGGTGCCCCGCATTCCCTCATTGGCGTCGGTCACCGCCGAGCGAGCGGCCGCGGCGGCGTCCAGAGTGCGTCGAGCTTCAGGTAACAGTGCCTGGCCGGCATCAGTGAGTGCGACCTGATGCGTGGTCCGCTCGAACAGGCGGGTGTCCAACTCCCGTTCGAGTGACTGGATGGAAACCGACAGCGCCGATTGAACGAGATACACACGGGAGGCAGCCCTGGTGAAACTGCGCTCCTCGGCCACGGCGACAAAATGCTCCAGGTGGCGCAGCTCCACGGTTATTCCTCACTCAGATATCAGAGATGTACAGAATTCGTTGGACACGATAATACCAATGTCTCAAGCTGGTGGTGAGACAAAAGGGGACTGATATGAGCACCGTCGAGCAACACGAGACAAAGCTGGCGACCAGGGACAGGGTCGGCGACAGAACCTGGAGCGACCGCGATGCGCAGCTGCTCGTCGATCCCCCGGCCAAGCGCATGTGGTCGACCCCACATGGTGTGGCGTTCTGGGTGGTGGCCGCGGCGTTTCTCTTGAACATGGCTTTTTCCGCGGTGCCGACTCCCCTGTACATCCTCTATCAGCAACGTGATCACTTCTCCGACATCATGGTGACGATCGTCTATGCCGTCTACGCCGTGGGCGTGATCGCCAGCTTGTTCCTCGCCGGGCACATCTCCGATTGGGTGGGTCGTCGACGGGTACTGGTCGGGGCCCTACTCGTGAACGTGGCGAGCGCACTGTTGTTCATTTTCTTCCCCAGCCTCGCCGGGCTCATCGTGGCTCGGGTGGTTTCCGGCATCTCGGTGGGGCTCACCACAGCCACGGCCACGGCGTACTTGGCCGAGCTTCACTTGGGTGCCCGCCCCGACGCCACAGGGAAGCGGCCACAAGTCGTTGCCACCGCCGCAAACCTGGGCGGCATCGGGGTCGGCCCGCTGATGGCTGGACTGCTGGCCCAGTTTGCTCCGGCACCGCTACGCCTTCCTTACATCGTCGTGGGCGGGGCGTTAGCTGCGTTGGCCCTGCTGGTGGCGGTGGCCCCAGAGACCACCACCCCACCCGACCCCCGGCCTGCCTGGCACCCCCAACGGGTGGCCGTCCCGAGACATGCCCGCCGTCAGTTCTACGCCGCAACGGGGGCGGCCATGGCTGCCTTCGCCGTCTACGGCGTCTTCAACTCGCTGGTCCCGAGCTTTCTGGCCGGAACCTTGCACGTGAACTCCCACGCCACAGCCGGAGCGGTCGCCTTTTCGGCCTTTGCCGCAGGGGCAGTGGCTCAGATCGCGTTAGGAAAGCTGGGGAACGTGCAGTTGCTTCGATGGAGCGTGCCGATCCTGCTGTTCGGACTGGTCTTGTTCGCGACGGGGATGTGGATTGCGAATTTGGTCGTGTTTGTCGTCGGGGGCATCGTGACCGGAGCTGGTGGAGGTCTGGTATTCCGAGGCGCACTTGTCGCAGCTGGGAGCTCCGCTCCGACTGATTCCCGGGCGGAAGTCCTGACCGGGTTCTTCCTCGGCGCCTACATCGGGCTGTCCGTGCCGGTCATCGGGCTTGGGATCGCCACCACGTATGCATCAGCTCGCGATGTGATGCTCGTGTTCGTCGCGTTGGTGGGTGTTGCCATCACCGTTTCAGTTCGCGCCGTCATTCGGCATTCTCAGGTCATCCAGTCAGCAAGCCCTCGCCAGTCGTGAGGGAGCTGGGCAAGTAGCCCCGAGCGCCTACGGTCCCGAGAAGTACCAACGCGTGGCCCCGCCCGGTTCGACCGTCTCGAGCGCCGTCGCCTGACGTGGTGAGAGGCGGTAGACCGCCCAAGGTGGGGGGCCGGCGGACGGGGCGCTGAAGTCAGCGGTGAGGGCCACACCGCTCTCGTCGACGCGAGCGGGCCACCCTGCATCGTTCCATCGCGCCACCATGGCGGCCACTGTCACCGGGTCGGTGACTTTGTCAGCCTTGCCGTCGACGACGAGGTCGAAGTCGCTGGTGGCCAGGCTCAGCGTGCAGCGCGGGTCACGAGCGAGATTCTTCCCCTTGCGGGTTTGCTCCCCGGTCTCGAACCAGAAGGCACCGTCCACCCAGAGGGCGCCGACGCCGGTGACATGGGGACTGCCGTCACCGTTGATGGTCGCCAGCCAACAGGTGTGCCGGTCCGGACCACCAGCGTGCGGGGCCTGCGCGACCCCCTGGTCGAGACGGGATTCGATACGGGACCACTCGAGGAGGGGCAACCCGTACAGGTTGGCGAGGTTCTTTGGCTCCATGATGGATTGACGCACGAGAGGAGAAGAACTCATCGGTCTCCGGAGCCGGAGTCCTCAGGGGCGCATGTCTATCGCATTCACCCGCTGGGGAAGAATGCGGACGACAACCCGGCGATCACCGGGACGGTCATGGTCTCGAAGGTCGGATCCGTACTTCTTTCCGACGAGGTCGGCGAAGGAGTAGTCGTCGTCGGGCGTGACCTCAGCGTCTCCCCGGAGCTCGAGGTAGCGCTGAGGAACGGAGAGATCGAGGATGAACAGGCAGCATTGGGGACGAGCCATCAGGTTCTTCGTCTTCTGCCTGCTGGTGTTGAGCGAGATCGACACCGAGCCGTCGTCGGCCAGGAACCAGACCTCGGAGAGCTGGGGGCGACCGTCGGGGCCGATGGTGGCGAGCGTTGCCACGGCACTGGTCAGGAGGTCGCGATGGGAATCAGGAATCTCGGTCATGCACTGGTCCTATTCGTTTTGACAATCCTGGGAGGTCGACCACAAGTGCGTGGCCGGCGTCTCTGCCGGGCGGTGTTTCCGATAGTGCCATGTGGCCCATCTCCGTGCACGACGACCGAGCCAGCTCCAATCACGCCTCCTTCGGAGACACCCGCCGACTAGCGGTATAGCGGCAAGGCCATTTGCCGATCTATCCCGCCTCTCGCTCCATCCAGGGGATGGCCTCGTCGGGTTCGTCGACGGCCACAGTCGCAACCGGTGCGGACTGGCGTGCGGCACGAACCCGAACACGACCATGGCCAACGCGGCCACGCTGAAGAGCGCTCCTAGGGCAAACACATCGTCCAGACCGTGAACGAGGATGGCGTTGGCATGGGCGACGGAACCCGCACCGCTCAGGTGTCGGGTGCCGAGCTGGGCGTGATTGGTGACCGCGTCGAAGGCGGTGACGAGGACGGCGAGTCCCAGAGCGCCGCCGAGCTGCTGGGAGACATTGACGAGCCCCGAGGCGGCCCCGGCATCTGCGGGCGCCACCTCGGCCAACGATGCCGAGGTGAGGCTCACGAACGAGATCCCCATGCCGCCGCCGATCAACACCATGGACACCACGATCTGGGCGTACGACGTCGAGGACTGGATCCGGGTGGCCAGCAGCAGCCCCACGGTGACGATCGAGGCGCCCATCATCATCACCATCTTCTGAGGCAGCCGTCGCACCAAGACGCGGCCGGTCAGCTGAGACGAGAGGAATACCGAGGCGGGCATGGGCAAGAAGGACACGCCGGCGACCAGTGGAGAGAACCGCTGGACGTCCTGGAAGAACTGCGACAGGAAGAAGAACATCCCGTACATCCCGGCGTAGAGGAGGCCCCGGGCGATGTTGGCCGCGCTGCGGGTGGCATGGGCAACCAACCGTAGGGGGAGAATCGGCTCCTCTACACGGCTCTCGTGGTGTACGAACAGTGCCAGCAAGGCAACGCCGGCGACCAGCGAGGCGATCGTGATGGAGCTGCCCCAACCGTCGGTCCCGGCTTCGACCAGGCCGAAGACGATCCCGGTCATTCCCAGGGTCGAGGCGATGGCGCCGGTGAAATCGAACCGGCCGTGTTGCCGTTCGGTCTCGACGATGACGATCCGCCCGAGCAGCCAGACAACGACCCCGATGGGGACGTTCACGAACATGACCCAACGCCAGGACACGAGATCGGTGAGCAGGCCCCCGGCCACGAGCCCGGTCGCGCCACCCGCCGCGGACACGGTGGTGTAGAGACCGATGGCCCGCACGCGCGCCGGCCCCTCGTCGAATGCGGTGGTGAGGAGCGACAGGGCCGACGGTGCCGCCAGCGCCGCGCCAATGCCCTGTACGGCTCGCGCCGCGAGGAGCATCCATCCGGTAGCAGCCACTCCTCCCACCAGTGAGCTCACAGCAAATAGGGCGATCCCGGTGAGGAAGACCCGGCGCCGACCGAGGAGATCACCGGCCCGAGCGCCAAGGAGCAGCAGCCCACCAAAGGTGATGATGTAGGCGTTGAGCACCCACGACAGCCCGCTGGCGGAGAACCCCAGCCCCTGTTGGATATGGGGTAGGGCGACATTCACGATGGTGGTGTCGAGCACCACCATGAGCTGGGCGGTGAGGATGACAAAGAGCAGTACAGAGGGGTTTTTGAGGTGGCGCCGGAGCGTCCCCGGTGGTCCGCCAGGGGGGCCGGTGGCCGTTTGCGGACGCGACTGAACAAGGAGGTTGGAGGGCATTGACTGAGACCTTTCCGCTGGTATGCTGAGAAGCGGAAGCTTCCTCCGTTTATTATACGGAGGGTCCCTCCGTTTAGCAAACCCATTCTTCTCTCAGCCAGAGGCGTGACGAACGTGGCCAGGCAACACAGCGTGATCGAGAGCCCAGGAACCGGCGGCCAGCCGGAGCAGGAGGACGTGGTCCGTCCCATGCGAGCCGACGCCCGCCGCAACAACGAACGCTTGGTGTCGGTAGCCCGGGACGTCTTCGCTCGCGAGGGTGGTGGGGCTTCCATGGAGGCCATCGCCCGGGAGGCCGGCGTCGGCGTGGGCACGCTGTACCGCCACTTCCCCAAGCGGATCGACCTGGTCGAGGCCGTTTACCGCACCGACGTCGACACCCTGGTCGAAACGGCCGAACAGGTGGTCACTGACCTCGAGCCGTGGCCGGCAGTCGTGGCCTTCCTCGAAGCATTTGTCCGGTACGCCCAGGGGAAGCGGACCTTCCTCAACGAGCTCCGCGAGGCCTTCGACAAGAATCCCGATCTGCGCCTGGACATGTTGGAACGCGTCCAGCAGGCTATGCAGCTCGTCATCGGGCGCGCCCAGGACGCTGGCGTCATCCGCACCGACGTGAGCGGACCGGACCTGATGCAGCTCGTCGGCCCGATGTGCACCAACAGCACCCTGTCCGAGGAACAGAGCACGCGGTTGCTGTCCATGATCCTCGACGGCCTCCGTAAACCGTCGTAGCTCAGTCCCCGAAACGTTCTCTACCCAGATTCACTGCTCGAGGTGGACCGAGCCTGCACCTCAGTAGTTGAGATATCCCCGTAACCCGAAGACATAGCCATGGCCCCATGGGTCTTGGCCGTGGTAGCCCACCCACAGGAACAAGGGACCACCTCTCGTCTCGGAGGCGCCGGTGGAGCTGGTCGGTATGACCGCGCCGCCGTTGATGATTCCGCCAACGACCGCGAAGACTCCATTTGGCGCTTCCCAAGACTTCACCGCCCCGCACAACCAGTATCCATCCGAGGTGGAAACCTTCATCCACCGGTCATAGCCGGCAGGCATCGGCTTGTGGCCGCATTTTTCGGGCTGATTGGCCGGTGCCCAACTTACGGTGATGGGAATGTTCGCCCCCTGGAAGGGAAAGGACTGACCCGACGAGTCATTCACATACTCTCCCCTTCCCTCGCAAAGCCCGGCCGGGTTGCTCCAAGTAAAACCACTGCAAGCGGGTTTGGCGTAGAAATTCATATGGGCGTGGAACTTGTATTCCCCGGCTGATGCAACGCCGGGGAGGACGCCGATCGCCCCGATCAGAACGGCCAGCCCGACAACCACGTTCGCGGCGACTCTCTTTGCGCGATTCATTGGAAAAAGGAGCCCTCCGCTTGGGTTACCGAACACTAGACGGATTGAGCATAGCCTTTTGAGGGAATGCCGGTGAACGACCCAGCCCGGATTGGCCTTCGCCCGGTGGGCTGAGTCAGGCGATGGGGGTGTTCTGGCCGGCGGCCAACCACCAGTCGCGGCCCCGGCGCACCAGCACGTAGAGCGCCATCTCCGAGAACCCACTGCCAGGGACGGGAGCAGGGGGTAGGGGTCGCCCGGTTGGGTCGAGGGCGACCCTGCGGACGTGGGCGAGGGCGACGTCGGGGGTGGGGGCGACGACCTGGACGACTTCGTAACGCGATGCCGGACCAGCCGAACCCTGTCCCAACAGGTGGGTGTGGATGGCGTGCAACTCGTCGTAGCCCTGCACGATGGCGCCATACGGGCTGCCCCAGATGACGTCGGCGGCGAAGTGCCCGTTGTAGACGTCGGCGTCGTGGACGTCGATGCCGGCTTGCAACTCAGCGACCAGACTGGCAACCGCTTCGGCCGCTTCGGGGGTCGCCGGATCGGTCCCAAGCGTCGGGCGGCCGGGGGTCGGTTCCTCTGGTCCAGTGTTGGACACCAGGGTTTGGGTCTGGAAGCCCGGATGGTCCGGGTCGGCGTTCCAGCTCACGACCCGGCGCGGATGGATGCGGATGATGTGCCCGGCTACGCCCTCGCTTGCTGGAACATCGACCTGTGCCTGCTGGGCGCGGCCCCGGACCTCGACAAAGCGCATGCCCTCCGCTCCCTCACCGATCGCGTCGTCGACCACGAACGCCACCTCCGGGTTGACGGCAATGTTCCGGTACTTGGCCGAGGTGTCCATGTTGAACCCGCCGATGTCGATCGTGCCCAACGCCGAGTTGTAGCGGTAGCCAACGGGCTTGTTCTGGGGCGTCCCATCAGGCGCCACCGTGGCCAAGCGGCCCTGGTGGTGATCGGCGAGATAGCGGATGTAGGGGTCGTCGAGCGCTTGGTTTTCCTGCATGTGCCCTCCTTCTGGTCTCACGCGGACTGTATTTCTTCAAGTTCAGTTGAAGTCAAGGAATGAGCGGGAGGACTCAGGATTGTGGGTCCATGCCGTGTTGGAGAGCTGGCACGTGAGCGAGCGCACCGGCGCAGCTCCCGACCCCGCTGACAACCGACGATTGTCGCCTCACTCTCATTGTCCCGTCGCCGGTAACGAGGCGGTGGAGTTTGGCCAGTTGCCCCGGGTGCGAACGACGGCCAGGAGTGTCCCCACCCAAGGTACGCTCCGATGGGATGCTGTTCTGATGGACGTCCGCCCGTGCCGATCCGTATGAGCCCGCTCCCCGGATTCGGTCGCGCAGAACAGTTGGCTCAAGCGGTGGCCGAGCGGGTGGTGAGCATCGTGATGGAGGCCATCGACATCGACGCGCTCTTGGAGCGGATCGATGTCGACTCCCTGGTCTCCCGGGTGGACGTGGACAAGATCATCGGGTCGACGTGGAAAAAGATCATCGACCGGGTCGACGTGGACAAGATCATCGATCGGGTCGACGTGGACAAGATCATCGATCGGGTCGACGTGGACAAGATCATCGATCGGGTCGACGTGGACAAGATCATCGATCGGGTCGACGTGGACAAGATCATCGATCGGGTCGACGTCGAAAAGATCATCGACCGGGTGGACGTGGACAAGATCATCGATCGGGTCGACGTCGAGAAGATCATCGACCGGGTCGATGTGGACAAGATCATCAGCCGGGTCGACATCGACTCCCTGATGGAGAAGACCGAGCTGGGCACCATCATCGCCCGCTCCACAACCGGCGTGGCCTCCGAGGTCCTCGACGTCATCCGGGCCCAGGGCGTCGGACTGGACGACTTCTTCGCCCGCTGGGCCAATCGCATCCTCCGCCGGTCACCGGCCGACCTCCCGCTTGGACCCCCGACCCTCGTCGAGGCGGGACCGGCATTGACCGACCTGCCATCCGAGGCGGCCTGATGGCCACCGCAGTGGTCGAGCCCGTCGAGGGTCGCCAGGGCCACTACGCCGGCGCCGTCAGCCGGCTGGTGGCCTTCGGGGCAGACGTCGGCGCCTCGTGGGCTCTGTTCACCCTGGGTGCGGCGGCTCTGGCCTTCACCATCCAACTGGCGTCGGGCACCAAATTCTCGCTCAGCAACCACCAGGTCGTCTCGCTGATCGCCGCTGTGATCTGGGAGTTCCTTTACTTCGCCTACCAGTGGGCCCTCGAGCGGGAAGACCATCGGGATGGCCGTCCTCGGCATCCGGGTGGTCAAGACCGACGGGTCGCCCATCGGAGCCCGTCAGGCGGTGATCCGGACCCTGACCCTGCCGCTCAGCATCATCGTCCTCGGCCTGGGATTCCTGGGCATTCTCACTAACCGCCGGCGGTATGCCTGGCACGACCGGTTCGCCAAGACGGCGGTGGTGTACTCGTGGGATGCCCGGGCGGCCCGGCTGCGCTGGCTGGCCCAAAAGGATCCGACCACTCCGGCCTGACCCGTGCGGGCGGCCCCCAATGGCCGTCCCCGCCCAATGGTCGTTCGCATCGAGAGCTCGACATCGAGCATCCGCACAGTCATCGTGATGACTCCTTCAGGTGCGAATGTGGCGCGGCGTTGCGATCCGGGCGGTCAAGCCCCTTCGAAGGTCTGCCACCTAGACTCCGCCACGATGATGGAACGCCAGTCGGGCTCGAGATCAGCACCAAAGGCGGGGTTTGTGCTTCTCGTGCTGGCCTCAGCCCAGTTCCTCATGACTCTCGACAGTTCGGTCATGAACGTGTCCATCCAATACGTTGGCAGGGACCTAAATACGACAGTAACCGGGATTCAGACCGCCATCACCCTCTACACACTGGTGATGGCGTCATTCATGATCACAGGAGGCAAGGTCGGAGCACGGCTCGGTCGTCGTCGGACTCTTGCCATTGGTCTTGTTGTGTACGGAGCAGGCTCGGCCGTAACCGCCGCGGCTCCGAATCTCGGGTTTCTGTTGCTCGGGTGGTCAGTGCTCGAAGGCTTAGGAGCCGCTCTGATTCTGCCCGCCATCGTGGCTCTGGTGGCAGTCAACTTTCCCGTAGAACGTCGATCATCTGCTTACGGCCTGATCGCCGCAGCCAGCGCCATTGCGATTGCTGCCGGCCCATTGATCGGCGGGGCCATAACCACCTTTGCATCGTGGCGATACGTGTTCGTAGGTGAAGTGGTGATCGTTCTCGTCATCCTGCTGGCGCTGCGCAAGGTGGCCGATCAACCAGTAGGGACGTTCGGTCGATTTGACCTCGTCGGCGCCGCCTTGTCGATCGTTGGCCTCGCATCCACGGTCTTTGGCGTTTTGAGGTCCTCACAATGGGGTGTGGTCTCTTCCAAGGCTGGGGCCCCGACCTGGCTCGGCGTCTCTCCGGTTGTCTGGCTCGTACTCGGCGGATTGGTCTTGATATGGGTCTTCGTCGTCTACGAGGGACACTTGGAGAAAGGTGGTGGTGATCCGCTCGTCCGGCCCTCGATGTTGGCCAACTCGCAGCTCATCGGCGGATTGTCACTCTTCTTCTTCCAGTTCGTGGTCCAGATGGGTGTCTTTTTTGTGGTCCCTCTCTACCTGTCCGTGGTACTGGCACTATCGGCTGTCCAGACCGGTGCGCGCTTGTTGCCGCTCTCACTGGCGCTGCTCGTCTCTGCGATCGGCATACCGAAGGCCTTGCCTCGAATCTCGACTCGGTTGATCCTCCGCGCCGGATTTGGATTGATGGCGATTGGCATCATACTTCTCGTCACAAAGATTGACTTGGGTTCAGGCGCTGAGATCGTCCTGATTCCAATGCTCTTGATGGGCCTTGGCATCGGGGCATTGGCATCACAACTCGGAGCCCTCACCGTCTCGTCGGTCCCCGACTCCGACAGTGCTGAAGTCGGCGGCTTGCAAAACACAGTTACCAACTTCGGGGCTTCGCTCGGGACCGCGCTGGCCGGTGCCATTCTGATCGGCGTGCTGAGCACCACATTGATTAGCGGGGTCGAGAAGAACGCGACGATTCCCAAATCCGTGACGCAATCGGCATCCGTCGAATTGAGCAGCGGTGTCCCTTTCATCTCGGACGCTGAGCTGTCGAGCAAGCTGGCCAAGACGGACCTGGAGCCGGCGACGCAGAAGGCCATCGTCGATGAGAACGAGAAGGCCCGGCTTGCCGGATTGCGAGTGGCACTTTGGGTGCTTGCTCTATCTTCGGTAGTTGCTCTGTTTTTTACGGGCTTGGCCCCGAAGCGTTCCCTCGCTGCCCTCGCCGGGGACAGCAGAACCGAAACCCACTGAAACCTGAGACCGCGTGAGCAGGCGAGGTTCCCGCCACCCACCGCGCTCTCGAGGTGCTGACCAGGCACGTATTGAGGCATTCGTTACGTTGCACGAGCGTTGCTCCAGCGATCACCATTGTCGACGAAGGGTCTTGAGCGGCCAGGGTTGCCCAATATGAAGGGTGTCTCTCGGGGGCTTAGCCTTCTGTGAGACGCAATAACAAGTGAGGTGGAGAGCCATGCCCGTCGAACATCTTCCCGCCGACACCACCCCCGAGGTGGTGGCCGAGATCGTCAAAGAGGAAGGCGCCGTCGTAGTCGATGGGGTGGCGTCCTCCGACCTGTTGGACAGCATCGAAGCCGAGCTCAGACCGCATCTCGAGGCCACGCCCCTCGGGCCGGACGATTTCAGCGGGGTCCTCACCCGGCGTACCGGGTCCCTGATTGCCCGGTCGCCCTCTGCACGCCAACTCGTTATGCACCCGCTGGCCCTGGGGACGACCAGCAACCTCCTGGCTCATGCCACCAACTTTCAGCTGCACCTGACCCAGGCCATCGCCATCGGACCGGGCCAACCGGCCCAGCCCATCCACAAGGACCGGTGGGCATTCGACTTCTTCCCCTTCCCCACCGGCTACGAGGTCCAGTGCAACACGATCTGGGCCCTGACGGAATTCACCGAGGAGAACGGTGCCACCAGGATCGTTCTCGGTAGCAATACCGCCGACGACACCCAGCCCTTTACCAAAGACGACACGGATCCGGCCGAAATGGAGCGGGGCTCGGTCCTGTTCTACTCCGGCAGCGTGAACCATGGCGGCGGGGCCAATCAGAGCGACCAAGTCCGTATCGGCCTCAACATCACCTACAACCTGGCCTGGCTGCGCCAGGAGGAGAACCAATACCTGGCCACACCACGCGAGCTGGCAGAGACGTTGCCGATCGAGCTCCTGCGGGTCATGGGTTATAGCCGTGGCGCGTACGCCCTTGGCTACATCGACGACCTCCGCGATCCGATCGAGGCCATTCTCCCCGGGTTCGGCGACGTCGGATTCGCGGTCGCCAACAAGGGCTGAACACGGCTACAGATGTCCGGAGTCATGCGCTCCAGTCGGTGATGGGGGTCAAGGCGCGATTTCGCGGCAGCGGTGGAGCATTCACCATCGATTGCGGTGAACCACCTGGTCGAAAGGCCGCCGATCGGGCTTGGCGATCGGCGTCAGCGGCCGATCGGCCGGATACCCCAAGGCGATCATGTACGCGCCGATGTGGTCCGTCGGGCTGCCGATGATGCGCCGGCACCCTTCCTGGTCGCCAATGGCGGAATGGCCGCTCCCGATCCCCAGGTCGGCGGCAGCCAGCATCATGGCCATGGTCGCTTGTCCCAGGTCGTACTGGTCGATCGTCCGGTACCGCTCGCTCTCCGGCTCCGGGATGACGAGGACAATCGCGGCCTTCGCCCTGGCCAGATGACCAGCACCCTGCCACACCGTCGAAAGCGCTTGGAGCTCGTCCGGATCGGTCACCAGGACGAAATCCCACTTCTGGCGGTTCGATGCCGACGGCGAACGCCAGCCCGCTTCGAGGATCCGATCGAGGTGCTCTGGAGCGATCGCCCGATCATCGTACGAGCGAACGTCGCGGCGAGCGCGGATGGCGTCCCAGGTTTCCATGTTGCCGAGGCTACCCATTGATGCCGCCCGACCGTGTCTCGGGTGAACACGAAGGAAGGACCACTGCCCGTCATCGCTAGCATCGGGGACTATGACGTCGGTGCTGCCGCCAGGATGCCGAGACCGGATATCGGGCCGCGCCACACTCGATTTGGCCCGAGCATGACGGCCCGGCCCAGCGGAAACCCGGCCGGGAGACTGAAGGTGTTACCTCCCCGCGTAGACATCTTGCTCGTGGGGGGATCGGCCCCACCGCCTCCCATCCTCCTCAGGCGTGCGAATCGGGTGGTTCAGGTCCCCAGCGGGCAGGTGTCACCAACCGTGATCGCCGAGCTGCGGGGAACCATCCCGCGACTGGTAGGAGTGATCGGCGATGCGGCTCTGACCATCGCCACTGAGGTCCATCAGGCAGGGCTGCCGACGACGCTGTTCACCGACGACCCGGTCGTGGCGCCGCACGGTGTGGACGTGTTCCCCATCACCGACTCGGGGCCGCCCATGGAGGTCGCAGACAGCGTGCTCGACCTCATCGGCAATACCCCACTCGTTCGCCTCGACCGCATCGGGCGAGATCTCCCCTGCCACCTGCTGGCCAAGCTCGAGTATCTCAACCCCGGCGGCAGCGTCAAAGACCGCCCCGCCAAGGTGATGATCGACGATGCCGAGGCAGAAGGATTGATCGCTCCGGGTGGAACGATCGTCGAACCGACCTCGGGGAACACCGGTGTCGGACTGGCCATGGTGGCCGCCCAACGCGGATACCGCTGCATCTTCACGATGCCCGACAAGATCGCCGTGGAGAAGCGACAACTATTGCGAGCGTTCGGGGCCGAGGTGGTGATCTGCCCGACGGCGGTGTCGCCGGAGCATCCTGATTCCTACTATTCCGTGGCCAACCGGATCACCGCCTCCACGCCGGGCGCCTACCAACCCAACCAATATGGCAATCCCGGCAATCCCCGTGCTCACGCGCTCTCTACCGGTCCCGAGATCTGGAAGCAGACCGCGGGGCGGATTACCCACTTCGTCGCCGGCGTGGGCACCGGCGGCACGATCAGTGGAGTCGGGCACTACCTGAAGGACCAGAACCCGGCCATTCAGGTGATCGCCGCTGACCCCGAAGGCTCCATCTACTCGGGCGGAGGAGGTCGGCCCTATCTCGTGGAGGGCATCGGCGAGGACTTCTGGCCGACTACCTACGATCGCCAGATCGCCGACGAGGTGATAACCGTCTCCGATCGCGACTCCTTCCTGACCGCCCATCGGATCACCAGAGAAGAGGGCATCCTGGCCGGCGGATCCACGGGTACGGCAGTATGGGCCGCATTGGAAATCGGCAAGAAGCTCGGCCCCGACGACGTCATCCTCGTGCTCGTTCCCGATTCGGCCGCGGATACCTCTCCAAGCTCTATGACGACGGATGGATGTCCGACCATGGGTTCGTCCGGTCCCGGGGAGAGACAGCCGAAGCGGTCCTCGCCATCAAGGGTCACCGACTTCCCCCGTTGGTCCACGTCCACCCGGACGAGAGCGTGCGCGCCGCGGTGGAGATCCTCGAGGAGTTCGGCGTTTCGCAGGTCCCAGTGGTGAAGGCCGAACCACCGCTCGCACTCGCTGAGGTGGTCGGGTCGATAACCGACCGACTCATTCTCGAACGAAGCCTGCACCATCCCGAGATCTTCGACCAGCAGGTCAGTTCGATGATGGAGCCGCCACTGGCCACGGTTGGACAGGGCGAGAGCGTGGACCGCGTCGCCGAGCGCCTCCAGGCCTCCCCTGCCGTGCTCGTGCTCGACGGTGGTCATCCGATCGGGATACTCACCCGCTCCGACTTACTGGCATTTCTGGACCGGACCTAATGGGGTCTCGCATTTCTGGCGGCGCCGGTCACCGAGGAGGTCTGGACGAAGCATGAACCAAGACCGCCAGGAGCTCCGCTTCGAAACACTCGCCGTCCACGCCGGGCAAGAACCCGATCCCACCACCGGGGCGATCGTCACGCCGATCTACCAGACATCCACCTTCGCCCAATCCGGCGTGGGCCAACACCAGGGCTATGAGTACAGCCGGTCGGGCAATCCCACCCGCACGGCTCTCGAAGCAAGTCTCGCCGCACTCGAGGGTGCAGGCCATGGGAGTGCTTTCTCGAGCGGCTTGGCCGCCGAGGACGCCACACTCCGGCTTCTCGCTCCCGGCGACCACGTGCTGGTCGGCAACGATGTGTACGGCGGCACCTACCGGTTGCTCTCCCAGGTACACGCACCCACTGGTCTCAGTTTCAGCCCGGTGGCGCTGGAGAACCCGTCTGACGTACTGGCGGCATGGCAACCGACGACGCGAATGGTATGGGCGGAGACCCCGTCGAACCCGCTCCTGCGCATCGCCGACATCCAGGCGCTGGCCGAGGTGGCCCATGCCCGCCAGGCTCTCCTGGTGGTGGACAACACCTTCGCCACTCCCTACCTTCAGCAACCCCTGGCTCTCGGGGCAGATATCGTCGTCCATTCGACAACCAAGTACTTGGGCGGTCACAGCGACGTGGTGGGCGGCTTCGTTGCAACCTCCAGCGCCAAGATCGCCGGACGGATTGCCTTTTTGCAGAATGCGGTCGGTGCTGTCCCCGGTCCATTCGACTGCTTCCTCGTGTTACGGGGTCTGAAGACATTGGCGGTGCGTATGGACCGTCAGTGCGACAACGCCAGCCGCGTCGTCGAGGCCCTGGTTGCCCATCCGGCCGTGAGCCATGTCTACTACCCCGGTCTTCCCGACCACGGCGGCCACGCTACGGCGCGCACCCAGATGCGGCGGTTCGGAGCGATGGTGTCGTTCACGATGCGGGGCGGGGAACCCCAAGCCTTGGCCGTAGCCGAATCGACTTCACTGTTCACCCTGGCCGAGTCACTCGGTGCCGTCGAGTCCCTGATCGAGCACCCCCATCGCATGACCCACGCGTCGGTGGCCGAGTCGAGCCTCGCCGTCGACCCGGCGTTGCTGCGGATCTCAGTCGGCCTCGAGAACGTCGAAGATCTCATCGCCGACCTGCGGGAGGCGTTGGACGTCGCGGTCGCGGGCTGAGGCGTCGCCCGGAAACCAGCGGTAGCGAGCACATCTCACCAGAGCGGCGCGGCGAAGTGCATAACCCGGCGGAAGTGCGAGTGCGACCGGGACCGGCATGCCCGCCGATCGCGCCGCCCGCATGAGCGGTATCACCGCCGCCAAGTAGCTAGCTCAACGGACCGGCTTCTTCATCGCTTCCCAACTCATCGGAAGAGCCGATCCGGCGATCGGAAAGAACTCAAACCGGCTCGGACTCATGTGCGGGCCGAGCCGGCGGATGATCCGCCGGTGCGGGTCAGATGCGGCGAAAGCGTCAAGGCTCGACCGGTCGACCCAGACCGAGAACGTCCAGAAGGTCTTGTGCAACAGCTCCGCGTCGAGGGTATAGCCCACCAACCCGTCAGTCCGGGCCAGCTGCCGGCGGATCGCCAACGTGTCCCGCAAGAACCCCGGGACAGACCGGCCAGACCGCAACGGCAGCCGTGACGCCATAGCGACGTACTCCCGGTCCTGTTCGATGGCCTGACGTTGAACCCACGGCAGTGCGGGCATCATTCCCTCCGGACTAACTTGCTAACTCCTGGCCACATTCTGGCTCGGCCCTGATCGCTCGCCGTCGGTGGTGCAGACACCGGGATATCGGGAACTGGGCGCCCACCGACCGCCCAGTTCGCCCTTCGGCCGGTGTCTATACAGGATGGAGGTGCGACCAGGTGCAGGAGGAGGGTGATACGACAGTGGTAACGGCCGACCTGATCTCAAGGGCGCGGGCCGGGGACGGCGACGCGTTCCGAGCGCTGACCGATCCGCATCGCCGCGAGCTGCAGGTGCATTGCTACCGGATGCTCGGATCCATCCAGGATGCCGAGGACGCCCTCCAAGAGACGCTGCTGGCCGCCTGGCGGGGCTTCGGAGGGTTCGAGGAACGCGCCTCGCTCCGTACCTGGCTCTACCAGATCGCCACCAACCGGTGCCTCAATGCCCGCCGGTCGGCCAGCCGACGCCCGGCCAAGGAGTGGGACGTGCCCAACGTTGAACCCCCCGAGCCGACCCGGCTCGGCGAAGTCCTCTGGCTCGAGCCGTATCCCGACGCCCTCCTCGAGGGTGCCAACGACGTGCCGCTCGGCCCGGAGGCCCGCTACGAGCAGACCGAATCCATCTCGTTGGCCTTCGTGACCGCCCTGCAGGTCCTCCCGCCTCGCCAGCTCGCTGTGCTGGTCTTGCGCGACGTCCTCGGTTTCCAGGCCAGCGAGGTGGCGGCCATGCTGGACTCGACCGTCGAATCGGTCAACAGCGCTCTCAAGCGGGCGCGCGCCGGCCTGCAGCGCCGCCAGTCGCTGTCCGCCGCCCTCGAACCGCCTCCCGCCCCTGACTCACCCTCGGAGGACGCCATCGTGGGGAAGTTCGTCAGCGCGTGGGAGTCCGCCGATCTCGATGCGCTGGTGGCCCTTCTGACCGACGACGTCTTTATGTCGATGCCGCCGATGCCCTTCGAGTACGAGGGCCGAGACGCCGTGGCCGGCTTCTGCGCCAGCATCTTCGGTTCGGGCCGGCGGTTCGACCTCGTGCCGACGCGAGCCAACGGTCAACCGGCATTCGGAGCGTACGTGCGCGCCGCTGACGGCATCAGCCACGGGGTGGGCATCTTCGTCCTCGGCCTCACCGGCGACCAGATCTGCGCCATGACCCGCTTCGAGAACACCGTGCTCCCCTGGTTCGGGCTACCCGATCGCTCCCCAGCCCATAGCCAGCTTTCCGGCGATAGATGTGTCATGCAGAGAAACATCCAGCGGTGTATGTCCCGTTCAGCTGCAAACGTCCAACGTGCTGCTTCGGTGCGACGACCTACGGCTGGGTTGAACAGCTCGACCCGCCAGGAGCTCATGAACGAGCGCCGTCGATACGGACAAACAGATCAGCCAGAACGTCGACAAGTGTCGCCCGCTCCATCGCTAACTGCCCCTGGTGCCATGCCAGGCAGAGCTCACTTAAGGTGCCAATCTGTGCATAGGCGACGAGGCGAGCACGAAGGTCCGTCTGCGGGTCCGAGCCAGGGGGTGCCATACCTGCGATGGCCACGTCGATGATCTGGTGCCGAAAAGGGCTGAGCGCGCCGCCGTGGGTCTCGGCGAGCAGCACCCGAGCGAGACACTCGTCGTCCACCAATGCGCCAACGAACGCCTCGAGCCACGCTTGTGGCGGCCCACCGGGCCCGGCGGGCCGGAACGGATCGACACGCTCCGTCATCGCGACGATCGCATGGTCGACCACGGCGCTCTGGAGTTCGGCAAGCGACGCGAAACTCTCGTAGAAATATCGCTTGGTCAGCCTGGCGGCCAGACACACGCGCCCGATGCCGAGCGCGCCCGCGCCCTCGGTTCCGGCGATCTCGAAGGCGGCCCCCACGAGCCGGTTCCGTCGATCGACGCGCCGGTCGTCGGCGCTCACCCCCTTGAAGGGCATCGTCACCTGGTACTCCATCTCGGAACCAGCTTAGTTGACACCGGGGAGTATCAAAGCGTACGGTCATTGACACCCAGTGGTGTCAATGCAAGGAGGTCCGCCGTCGTGCCCTCGACGCCTGTCGACGCTCGCCTCGATCTGAGTGATCCTGATTTGCTGGTCGATCATCTGCCCTTGGACGAATTCGCCTGGTTGCGTCGGAATCAACCCATCCGGTGGAATCCGCAACCGTCCATGGCGGCGTACGGTGACGCCGGATTTTGGGCGCTCACCCGCCATGCCGACGTCACCGCGGTGACCAGGAGTCTCGGGTGGTCCGTGGAGGCCAACTCCGCCTTCGTTCGCCGGCTGGATGAGTCCGATCCAACAGGCGAATCCACCAAGAACCTCCTGCTCTGCATGGACCCGCCCCGGCACACCCGTGTTCGCAGGGTGGGAAACCGGTGCTTCACCCCCGCGCCTTGGCCGGCCTCGAGGACGACCTCCGCGAACGAGCCACCGCATCGTCTGGGCTGCAAAGCATGGCGGCACGGGCGACTTCGTGATCGACGTAGCCCGTCATCTGCCCCTGCAGGCCATCGCCGGCCTCATGGGCCTACCCGACGACCATCGCCAGCAACTCTTCCGCTGGAGCGACCAGATGGCCGGCAACGAGGATCCCGAGTACGCCAACCCCGACCTCTCCGGGGTCGTCGAGATGTTCGCCTACGCCCACGCGGCAGCCGAGGCGCGGGTCGACAATGATCTCGGGGACGTCACCAGCCGACTCGTCCAACCCGATGCCGATGGCCAACGCCTGAACAGCGAAGAGTTTGCGTTCTTCTTCATGATCCTCACCGTTGCCGGCAACGAGACCAGCCGTCAGGCGATCACCCACGGCATGTTGGCCTTCTTGCAACATCCAGACCAATGGGAACGATGGCGGTGCGAGCGCCCCACGACCGCGGTCGACGAGATCTTGCGCTGGGCCTCGCCCGCAGTGGTCCTCCAGCGCACGGCCAACGAGGACACCGAGGTCGCCGGCCAGTTGGTGCGCAAGGGTGAACGGGTGGGCCTGTACTTCGCCTCCGCCAACTTCGACGAAGAGGTGTTCGACGACCCTCGGCGGTTCGACATCGGTCGCTCACCGAATCCCCACGTCACTTTCGGCGCCGGCGGCTCGCACTTCTGCATCGGGGCCAATCTGTCCCGACTCGAGCTGAAGGTGATGTTCGACGTGATCGCCGACGAGCTGGCCGACGTACAACGTTGATAGGTCCGCCCCGCCGCCTGCGCTCGTCGTGGCTCAACGGCATCAAGCACCTACCCGTCAGCTATGAAGGCTCCCGATGACGACAACGGAAGGCTTGGATGGTCACCCGGCTGGCCGCACCGACCGAGGCCCTCGAGATCCAGACCGTGGAGGTCGGCGAACCCGGCGCCAACCAGGTGCGGATCGCACGTGGAGGCGTTCTGCCTCGACTTCAACGACATCGACACCATCCGAGGTCGATACGGGTTGCTGAAGTTCGAGCCGCCGTTCGTCATCGGCATGGCGGCCGCAGGCACGGTCGAGGCCGTCGGACCGGGGTGCGAGGCCTTCCTCGGCCGGCGGGTCGTCGGCACGACCGCGGGGGTGCAGGGTGGGTACGCGTCGGCGGCGCTGCTCGAGGGCGCCAACCTCCAGCTGCTCCCCGCGTGGCTCGAGCGCGGCCGAGGGGATGGCGATGTACTTCCCCTTCCTCCTGAGCTACCTGGCGCTGCGCGTCCGGGGACGGGTGGCCGCAGGAGACGTGGTGCTCGTCCACGCCGCGGCCGGCGGTGCCGGATCCGCCGCCGTCCAGCTGGCCAAGGCGTTCGGGGCGACGGTGATCGCCACCGCGGGCACCGACGAGAAGGTCGAGCTTCTGCCGCTCGCTGGGCGCCGACTACGGCGTGAACTACCGCACCGAGGACTTCGTCGCCTTCGTCGACGACGTCACCAACGGGCGGGGCGTCGACGTGGCCTTCGACACCGTGGGGGCGCGGTCACGACCGAGACGTTCCGGGTCATGGCATTCAACGGCCGCCACCTCATCGTCGGCTATGCCTCCGACATCAAAGCCGAGGAACGCGCCCTGTCGATCCAGCCGAGCATCTACGGGAACTTCGATCTGGTCGGCGTCTGCTTCGCCTTCGTCGACTCGCCACGGACCATCCGCCCGTTCGGCATGAACTTCCTCTCCACCGCCCAGGGCGTCGAGATATGGAACCGCGTCCTGCACCTGACCCGGGCCGGGACCATCCACCCGGTGATCAGCCAGCAGATCGACTTCGCCGACGTGCCCGCCGCGCTCGAGGCGCTCGAGCACAGACGACCGGCCGCACTGTGGTGCTGATGGGTCTACCTTCCATAGCAGAGGCCTCCGCCGGGGAACGCTTTTAGTGCTTGTCCCTTGAGGACTGAAGTGAGACCGCGTCCCCGGCGGGTGGTCTTTGGAGGCCTGACGCCAACAAGGGTGTCGTCCCACGAGGACTGGTCCATCAGCACGGTGCTGTGCCTTCGCAGTTGGTGCCCGACAAACGAGGACGGTGTCTGGAGGAATTCAGGGCATCGACTGGGCCGAGGAGTTCCATCTCCGTCGCTCTCGGCCGGACCGGGCGAGGGGGTGTTCGAGCATCGCCCGGGTCGAGCACGATCCCGAGATCGATCCGACGCACTGATCGCGCGGATCGCCGAGATCGAGCCGGATCCCGCTGAGGTAAGGGTGGTGCTCGAGACCAGCTACGGGATGCTCGTCGAGGCGCCTGATAGACGCCAGCTACACGGTGGTGCCAGTCAACCCTGATCTGGTTGCACACCGACAGCGGCCCGGCGAAGAAGAAAGACGACTGCCGAGGACGCCCGCATCTGCCTGTGTGATCGCGCTCGACCGCTTCGAGCGGCTGCAGCCGCTCATTCCCGTGGGAGGTCGAAGCCGCCGAGCTGCGGTGGATCGCGCGAGACGACGAACGCGCCGCAAACGACGAGCGCCGGATCGTCAACCGGCTGCGGGCCGATCTGATCGGGACGGGTTCCCGGCCGCCTCGGGATCGGTGGTGGGGACCTCGGGGCGCCGAGCGTCCTTGGGCTGCTGGAGAGCTGGCCGAGCGCGGAAGGACCCTGGCGGGAGTGGAGCGGGAGGAGGGCGTGACGTTCGCTCGATCGTGCGCGCATGGCTGGCCGGAGCGCTTCGCCGACAGGTGGCCGACGGCTCCTCGCAGCAACGCGTTCGTGGCTCCGGGACGGCTCTGGTGCGGGCCAAGGACCGACACCATCCGCCTGACCGCCTCCCAACTCCTCGTCCTCGGCGCGCAACGCCGGGCCTGGGAGCGGCGGATGGGCGAGCTGCTGCTCGGAGGGCCTCGGCCGGGTCGTGACCGCAAGCCCAAGGACGGCCCGACCCGGGGAAGGCGTGTCCCTGGCGGCGAGATCTACCTGAGCCTTCCCGGGCTCGGTGATCGTCTCGCCGCCAGGGTGGCCGGTGAGATCGGCGACCATCGAGCAGTTCGACACGCCGAACGCGCTGCAATGCTATGCCGGAAAGGCGCCAGTCACCCGACGGTCGGGCAAGAGCGTGCTCGTCGTCTCGAACCGACTCGCGTGTAACGGACATCTCCGCGACGCCGTGCAGCAGTGGGCGTTTACAAGCCTCACACGATCCGGGTGGCCAGCGAGTACTACGACAACCACCGAGACAAAGGCAAAGGCCACCATGCCGCCCTGCGAGCCCTGGGCAATCGCTGGCTCGAGGTCCTCTGGCACTGTCTCACCCGCGACATTGCCTACGACGAGGCAGTACACGTTGCCAACCGAAACCGATTCGTCAGAGCCGCTTGACATCGAACGTGTGTTTGAGGTTGACAAAGGGTGTCTCACTGCCAGACGACGATGAGGCCGCGGGCACGTAGTTAATCCTCCGAAGACTGCCCGAAGACCCACTGGAGGTTGACACGAACGGTAAAGTGGTGGTGCAACTCGTCTCTTCTCCTGTTCATGGGCGGAGGATCTCATGACCACACTGATGACGGTGGAACGGTCGGGCGGAGACGTTGACGCCGAAACTGACGGGGCCGACCCCAGGCGGTGGTGGATCCTCGCTGTGCTGGGGATCGCCCAGTTGATGGTCATCCTTGACAGCACCATCGTAAATATCGCCCTACCCACTGCTCAGCAGGCTCTGCACTTCTCCAACGCCGATCGACAGTGGATCGTGACCGCTTATTCGCTTGCCTTCGGCAGCCTCCTTCTTCTCGGCGGTCGGATCGGCGACATCGTCGGGCGCAAGCGAGCCCTCATCATGGGACTGGTCGGCTTCGCCGTCGCCTCAGCCATCGGTGGGGCCTCGATCAACTTCTCGATGCTGGTCATCGCCCGGACCGTGCAGGGCGCGTTCGGGGCCCTTCTCGCGCCCTCGGTGCTGGCCCTATTGACCACCACGTTCAGCGATCCGGGAGAACGTGGGAAAGCCTTCGGGATCTACGGCGCCATCGCCGGTGCCGGTGGCGCGGTCGGGTCTCCTCCTCGGCGGAATCCTCACCTCCTACGCGTCATGGAGGTGGACGCTCTTCGTCAACCTCGTGTTCGCCGCCAGCGCCACCACCGGCGGCCTGCTCTGGTTGAAGAATGACAAGGGCGCCGACCACGACCCATTGGATTTGCCCGGCCTCTTCCTAGTAGCCGTGGGGCTGTTCTGCCTCGTATTCGGCTTCTCTCACGCCGAGACCACCGCGTGGAGTAATCCCTACACCATCGGGTTCCTGGTCCTTGGGGTGGTCCTTTTGGCTGTATTCGCCCGTCTCGAAACCAGGGCCAAGTACCCGCTGCTGCCGCCCCGGGTCATACTCAACCGAACCAGGGGCGGGTCCATCCTGGCCATGCTGTTCGCCAGCGTCGGGCTCTTCGGTGTGTTCTTGTTTCTCACCTACTACCTGCAGGACATTTTGAGGTTCAGCCCGGTGAAGACCGGCGTCGCGTTCCTCCCCATGGTGGCCGCGTTGGCCACCGTGGCCCAGGTGTCCAACCGCGTCCTCCTGTCGAGATTCGGGCCCAAGCCGATCGTTCCCATTGGCTTGGTCATGGCTGCGGCAGCGTTATTCGGACTCCATCTAGTCGGGTTGCACTCTTCGTACGTCAGCCACGTGCTTCCTTATCTCATCCTGTTGGGTGTTGGGTTCGGCCTGAGCGTCGCCCCCTCGTTCAGCACCGGCACCCTCGGCCTGACCCCCCAGGACGCGGGCGTCGGATCGGCCACCCTCAACACGGCCCAACAAGTTGGGGGCTCAATCGGCACGTCGCTGCTCAACACGCTGGCCGCCGGAGCGGCCACCGCCTACTTGGTGGGTCGGGCGGTGAACCCGGCCAACCTCGAGGCAGCGGCGCTACACAGTTACACGACGGCGTTCCTATGGTCGGCCTTGATCTTCGTGGCCGGGGCCGTTGTCGCCGGCCTGATGCTCCAGCGGGGCGGCCTGGCGTCTCTCGCGCCCGAGCACCGGATGACGACGCCCGACACTCCCGTCGGTGAATTTCCTCGGCGCGAGGTCTGCCGCGTGCGGATAGCTTGTCGGTGAACTTGATGCCTTAGGTGTCGCGGTTCGTTGCCGCTTGACTCTACAAACGTGCGAGCCGGAATGGTTGTTGGAACAGCGGGCATCGGAATCACGCCACGAGGTGCAGATATCCCATAGCGGCGAAGCTCCAATCGATTTCTCTGTGTCCTACCGATTGACCGCGTCCTCGAGCTGGTCCTTGTTCATCCTTGAACGGCCCTTGACCCCTTTGCGCCGCGCCTCCTCGTACAGCTGGTCCCGGGTCCGCCCCCCCGAGCCTCGATGTGACCGGAGCCCACCGCGCCTCCCTGATGAGATGTCCTCTGTGGACGTTCGGGAACTCGATCGGGCCTCCCCCGACCGGGCGCGCTCCTTGTTCACAGTCCGAGCGGCGATCTCTGCGGCCTCGTTCTCGGAGTCTCCTCGATCTTCCAACCCCTCCTTAATGTGCTCGTACTGTCGTTCCCGCTTGTTGCTCCAGGCTTGTCGTGGCATTACGGCCTCCTCTCATGTCGCCGGTCAAGTCGAGCGGTGCTTCTGCACCTACCCGCTCACGTCCACGACTATGCAGGGGCCCAGACCTCAAGACCCTCAGCAGTCCCAACTACTGCACCTGGACACCAGCGGCGCCAACCCCAACGCCAGGTTGACGGTGGGACTATGCCCACAGCTTCCACGCTTCACATCCCACAGCTCCGTCCCGCTCACGGCTGCCAGCTGTTTGGTCGGCAACTGCCGGGGTATTGGGGTGAAACCGTTCGGGGCCGGCTCGAACATCCAACAAGTCGAACGGAGGTTGTCCCCATGAAGGCAGTGACCTGGCACGGCAAACGCGATGTCCGAGTGGACACGATGGCCGACCCGAGCATGAAAGAAGCGAATGACGCCATCATCAAGGTCACTTCGAGTGGAATTTGCGGCTCAGACCTCCATCTCTATGAGGTTCTGGGCCCATTCATGACCCCTGGCGACATCCTGGGCCACGAGCCCATGGGCATTGTCGAAGAGGTCGGCTCCGAAGTGACGAACCTGAAGGCCGGTGATCGGGTGGTCATCCCGTTCACCATCGCCTGCGGGCACTGCTTCATGTGTGTCGACGGCCTGTACTCCCAGTGCGAGACGACCCAGGTCACCGAGTTCGGATCGGGTGCTGCACTCTTCGGATACACGAAGCTCTACGGTCAAGTACCTGGCGGCCAAGCCGAGTACCTCCGGGTGCCCCAGGCCCAGTTCGGACCCATCAAGGTGCCCGAAGGTCCGCCCGACGACCGGTTCGTCTACCTGTCCGACGTACTGCCCACCGCTTGGCAGGCGGTTGAGTACGCGGACATCCCTGACGGTGGCAGCGTGGTTGTTCTTGGCTTGGGCCCGATCGGGGACATGGCGACCCGTATCGCGCAACACCGAGGAGCGGGAAAGGTATTCGGGGTGGACCTCGTCCCCGAGCGGCTCGAACGGGCGATGACCCACGGCGTAGAGGTCCTCAACTTGACGAACGGCGGGGACCTCGTTGCCAACATCCGGGACCTGACAGAAGGCCGGGGTCCGGATGCGGTGATCGACGCAGTGGGCATGGAGGCGCACGGCTCGCCCGCGGGCAAAGTCGCCCAACAAATGGCAGGGTTGCTGCCTGACAGCGTGGCCGCAAAGTTGATGGAACGAGTCGGCGTCGATCGCCTGGCCGCTATCTACCTCGCCATAGACCTGGTCAGGCGGGGCGGCACCATCTCCCTCAGCGGGGTCTACGGAGGGATGACCGATCCAATGCCCATGCTGACCCTCTTCGACAAGCAGATCCAGCTTCGGATGGGTCAGGCCAATGTGAAGCGCTGGGTCGAGCACATCATGCCCCTGTTGACTGACGACGATCCGCTCGGCGTGGATTCCTTCGCCACCCATCACCTCCCGCTGAGTCAGGCACCCGACGCCTACGACATGTTCCAAAAGAAGCGCGATGGTTCCGTCAAGGTCCTCCTGAGACCATGAAGACAACCACGAGGCCAACCTGACGGCTGGCGCCTGTAGGGCTGAAACGACCAGCTGGGCGGAAAGGAGACCTAATCCATGGACCGAACTCGAACGACCAACGCACTGGGGCTATGACATCATCCGTAAGTGGAGCGCAGAGGGACACCGATCCGAACCAACGTGTGCTGGCCACATACCAGGCCCTCACAAAGGCTGTGCAGAACGGCGAGCTCGACCTACCCCTACCCGGCCATGGGCAGACTCGAGCGCGCTGGTCATCGCTTGCCCGTATAGCCGAACGGGACCTGTGCGTTGCCCGGCTGGCCGAAGCACACGTTGACGCCCTCGCTATCCTGTCCGAGCTGAAGGGACCGGTACCAGCGAGGGGCTCACGCTGGGGAGTTTGGGCTTCCCATCCTTCGAAGCCAGCGCTCGCGGCTCGGCCACACGGCGATACCTGGATTCTCAGCGGAACCAAGCCGTGGTGCTCGGGCGCCCGGATCTGTACTCACGCATTGGTAACTGCCGATGCGCCAGATGGTTACCGAATGTTCGCCGTGGAGCTGGGCGCCGAGACCAGTCCGCGCCCAGGTACTTTCACCGCGGTTGGCATGGCGGGAAGCGACAGCCTCGCCGTGGACTTCGTTGATTCGCCAGCGGTACCTGTTGGGGATCCCGGCGGTTACCTCGACCGGCCTGGATTCTGGCACGGGGCCATCTCAGTGGCCGCCTGCTGGTATGGCGGTGCGGTGGGCCTCGCTCGCAAACTCGTAGTCCCTCGCACCAAGCTCGGGCCCCACGCCCTCGCCCATCTCGGAGCTATCGACGCCTCGTTGAGCGGACTGTCCTGCAGCTTCGATGAGGCTGCAGGACAGATCGATGCCGACCCCTTGGACCGAGACCAGTGCGGAGAGCTTCGTGCGGCCCGATTGCGGGCAACGACTGAGCAGGTCGCCTCGGACGTGCTCGAGCGCCTCGGCCGTGCGCTTGGAGCAGGACCGTTCGGACAGGACCCGCGTTCGCCGCTCTCGCCGCCGATTTGCCCGTCTACCTCCGGCAGAGCCATGGAGAAGCAGACCTGGAGCGACTCGGCACCCTCGTTATGGGGCGCGGGGCGTCGTGGTAGCTCTCCCGCCGAGCGGTCTCAGCAGCCGAATTATCGTCGGCGGAGGCACACCCGAGTCCGAGTGGGAAGCGGCGGCCGCCCTAGGCACCCTGACCCCCCTGGACGTGAGGCCCTGCACAAGGGCGGTCGTCCTCTCACCACACCCCGATGACGAGACCCTCGGCATCGGCGGGCTGATCTCCTCTCTGGTCATGGCCGAAGTTCCCGTAACGGTCATCGCCGCCACGGACGGAGAAGCTTCTCATCCCCGTAGTTCCCTAGTCATACGAGAGATCCTTCGCCGTCGACGCCCAGCGGAAGCCCGCGCTGCGCTCTCCACACTGGGCGCTGGGAAGCCGCCTGAGGTCGTCCGGCTGGCCCTCCCCGATGGCGAACTGTCCCGCTTCGAGCAAGTTCTCGCCGAGCACGTCAGTCAACTCCTGAGGCCGGGAGACTGGTGCTTCGCCACGTGGGAACGGGACGGCCATCCCGACCACGAAGCTGTAGCTCGTTCGACCCGCGTGGCCTGTAACCGTGTCGGAGCTCGCCTCGTGAGCTATCCCATCTGGATGTGGCATTGGGCCACCCCCGCCGATGCCCAGTTGCCGTGGTCGCGAGCTCGTCGCATTCCGCTCTCGCCTCAAGCCATGAGGCGAAAGGCGCTGGCGGTCGACTGCTTCCGTAGCCAGATCCGACCGTTGAGCCCGACCGACCCTGCCATTCTCTCGCCCAATGATCTGGCCCACTTCCATCGTTCTTTCGAGATGGTGATCGTTTGACCCTGCCCCCGTCCTACTTCAATCGAATGTACGAGCGCGCTGACGACCCATGGGGCTTCGTCGACCGGTGGTACGAGGTGCGCAACGCGCCGTCACTCTGGCCTCCCTGCCGGACCCCCATTACCGGACGGCCTTCGAGCCAGGGTGTTCGATCGGCATGTTCACATCGGATCTCGCTCGCCGTTGTGACTTCATCCTGGCTGGCGACATCTCCGATTCAGCATTGAAACAGGCGGTCGACCGTCTCTCTGACGAACCGCACGTGCAGCTCAGGCACATCCGGTTGCCCGCAGATTGGCCAGACCAAGAGTTCGACCTCGTTGTGCTCTCCGAGATCCTGTATTACCTCGACACAGCCGACCTGCACGAGACGATAGGCAAGGCCGTCGGCTCGGTCGCTCCCCGCGGCACCCTGCTGTCGGTCCACTGGCGACACGACGTCCCCGACTACCCCCAAGCGGGCGATGTTGTACAAACGGCGGTCGAGCAGGCGGCCCGAGACGTGCTGATCCAGACCGTCCATCATGTCGAAGCCGACTTCGACCTAGCCGTCTACGTTCGTCCTCTCTTGGGAGAGACGGCCCACCAGGTTTCTGTCGCGGGTCAGGGTGGGCTGTGCTGATCCGATCGATCGGTGTCGTTGTACCGGCACGCAACGAAGCGAAGCGCCTCCCGGCGTGCCTGTCGGCCATCAGGACGTCGGCATGCCGCCCCGGGACGCCCCCCGTCCGAATCATCGTGGTGGTTGATGACAGCACCGACGATACCGGGCTCGTGGCAGCGGCGGCGGGAGCGGAGACACTCTCGCTGCGAGTCCGCAATGCCGGCGCAGCCCGCGCCGCTGGATTCGACTGGCTCACCCGTACCTCTGCGGTCCCAATGCATGAGCTATGGCTGGCCACGACGGACGCCGACAGCCGAGTGCCGCCATTTTGGCTTGAGCGACAGCTCCAATGGCGATCAGACGGCTGGGATGCCGTCGTGGGCACTGTTGTGATCGAAGATTGGTCGGAGCATCCACAAGAGACGCGAAGGCGATTCGCTCAGCACTATGGATCGTCCCACGATGGGCACTCTCATGTGCATGGTGCGAATCTGGGGCTCTCTGCCACGGCATATTGCCACGTTGGTGGGTTCTCCGCTTTGGCAGTGGCCGAAGATCACGCTTTGGTCATGGCCTTGACCCGGAGCGGCTCCCGGATCGCTCGAGCCGGCGGATTACCGGTCGTTACATCGGCCCGTCGTGACCCTCGAGCAGATCATGGCTTCGGAACCCTGCTCTCTTCGATGAAGTGACACTTGGTTCTGTCACCCATGGACGGTGTTAGCTCCCGTCAGGACCGTTCGTGAACAGCGGGTGCGAGTAGGAAGCTGAATGGTGCCATCCGGGGTAACTGCTTCCGGGACCGCCGCCGCTGTTGTTGGTAGGCGTGGGGTTGTAGGAGCTACCCCAGACGAGCGCGGTAAGGAAGAGGGCTATCGAGAAGAACGCCACTACGAGCTGAGCAATCCTCCGTAGGCGGGACATATGCCGGCACCTCCTTCGAGTTCAGACCAGAAGGCTCTCTTTCATTTGGCGCCGACAGCATTACCCGGCAGCTAGAACAGCCAAACCGTACTGACGAACCCCACATTCGACGGTAGATCGCCGTCCCAGCGGGCCGCGACAAGCCCCCGGGTTGGGAGGTCAAGGGCCTTCATCGCTCCCCCACCTAATGCCGTGAATCGGGGGCGGTGCTCGAACTACTCGTCTCTGGCTCTGACTGAAACCCACGGCCTCTGCTCGCCGAAATGATGGCTAGCACTCGCGGGGCGAGGCCGATAAAATTACGTTTAGCACCCGAAAGGGGGTGGCAAGAAAGGAAGCGTATAAACCTATAAAGCAAGGAGGTGGTTGTCATGGCACTTGTTCGAAGTGATCCGTTCCGTGATGTCGATCGACTGTTCCAGCAACTCTGGGCGAACCAAGTCGGCAGCGGTAACGGTGCCAGACAGATGGCGATGCCCATGGATGCCTACCGGAAGGACGACTCCTTCTTAATTCGCTTGGACCTTCCTGGCGTCGAAGCCGACTCGATTGACCTGACGGTTGAGGAGAACGTCCTGACCATCAAGGCTGAGCGCCCAGCTCCTCCTAAGTCCGATGAGGTCGAATCGGTGATTACTGAACGTCCCTTCGGTACCTTCACCCGCCAGGTATTCCTCGGCACCAACTTGGACACCGACAACATCCATGCGGATTACGAAGCGGGCGTTGTGACGCTGGCTATTCCGGTTGCGGAGCAGGCCAAGCCGCGGCGAATCGAAGTCAGTACCCGATCCGGACAGCAAAAGCTCAAAAGCTGATGGCCGAGGACTAGAGGGAGACGTCCCCGGACGCAACGACCCTTGTTGCGTCCGGGGACCGCTCGGCTTCGACTTCGTAGACAATGAGGAGTTGCTGACCGCCTCCGTACGTCCGTTGTTGAGCTATGCCGGGCGGCGGCGATCTGGTGCTGCTACGTGCCAGGGGATGCCTATCTCCGTTCAAATCCGACGAACCACTGAACCTGTCCCATTACTGCGCGGCTGGGTCGGGGAGAGCCAAATGCACTCTGGGCCACCCAGACCATCGCAGCTGGTGGCTGGGTCACCTACCTCAATGAGGTCCTAGTTGCACCCGTTTTAGATGCTCGGGTGGGGAGTCGCAATGCTTCAGGTCCCGAAGAAGCGGGTACGGCTCTTCCAAGGTTGCCAGCGGAGGAGGTCTGAAATGTCTGAAGTGGGGCTATTTCTATCGAGTGAGGAGCACGGTCCGCGAGACCTTGTCAACCATGCCCGGGTCGGCGAAGAGGCCGGATTCGCCTCATTGTTCATTTCAGACCACTTCCACCCCTGGGTCAACAGCCAGGGAGAAAGCCCGTTTGTATGGAGCGTTATCGGAGGGATCGCAACGACAACCAGGCTGAAGATCACGACAGGGGTGACCTGCCCGACCTTCCGGATCCATCCTGCAATCATCGCCCAAGCCGCAGCGACGTCCCACATCATGCTCGAAGGCCGCTTTGTACTCGGCGTGGGCTCGGGCGAGGCTCTGAACGAGCACGTTCTCGGCAACCGGTGGCCACCCGTTTCCACCCGGCTCGAAATGCTCGACGAGGCCGTCGAGGTCATGCGTGAGCTGTGGACGGGAAAGGTAGTTACCCATCACGGACGGTACTACACGGTCGAGAACGCCCGTCTCTATTCCGCTCCCGACTCGCAGCTCCCCGTTGCTGTCTCGGCGTTTGGTCCCGACTCGCTCGATCTGGCGGCACGGATCGGCGATGGCTTCGTCACCACTCAACCAGATGGCGACATGGTGCACAGCTATCGAGAGCAGGGCGGAAAGGGACCAATCATAGGTGCACTCAAGGTGTGCTGGGACAGCGATGAGGCCCGTGCCCGCAAGGTCGCCCACGAGCTCTGGGCAACCGAGCTGCTACCAGGCCAGCTCAACCAGGAACTACCAATGCCCAAGCACTTCCAGGAGGCGGCCTCACTTGTGACCGAAGAGATGGTGGCAGAGAAGGTGACCTGCGGTCCGGATCCGGAGCGGCACATCGCAGCCATCGTGGCATACCTGGAAGCTGGCTTTAACGAGGTGTATGTCAACCAGATCGGTGATAACCAGACCGGCTTCTGTGACTTTTTCCGCACGGAACTGCGGCCACGGCTGGCGTTATGACCGTGCTCCGATTACCCAGCCTGATCTCGGGGTATCTGTTCAATGGTCCGGTTATTACAGGGCAGTGACACCGAAGGGCATGAAACGATGGATAAGAGGACAAACCAGCCTACCAATCAGCGACGGACGCTCCAGGAGCGGCGAACGATCAGGAGGCGGTCGAGAGATATTTGTGTTGTGTCTCTCGCAATTCTGTTCGGTTTGCTGGGCTTCGTCGTCCATACGTTTTGGGTCGTCGCGATTGTCTTCATAGCTTTGTTGTGGGGATTGCTAGTCTCAGAGCTTGGTCGCTTGCGAGGAAGTAGCGACGCATCGGAAACCATGAAGGCCGTGGTCGCCGAGGTCAGGGACGTGAAGGACGAGGTAGTGACTGGGGTCTCGGATGCAATGGACCCGAGAGTACCGACATCTCGCGAGGTTGCCCACCCTGATCTTGTTGAATCGGGAGACGGGGTTACCAAAAAAGAACTGTATTCGGAAGCTCGTGAGGCCGGGATAGAAGGTCGTTCGAGCATGTCAAAAGACGAGCTGAAACGGGCCCTCGAAGAGTAGGGATCGAGGCCAGGTACAGCCAGGTACAGCCTGGTAGAGCTGGCATGCGCTGGTAGCCGACCAATGCCGGCGCTGGCGCCGTCGAGTGCATTTCAGGGCTATCCGAGATTGACCGTTTGATATTCATTAAGCGTGGGAAGGGTCTACCGTCATGAGCGCCCATACACATGGAAGCAATTCTCCCAACGCAGAAGCGCCGTCCGACAAGGATCAGAATGACGACTCCGAATCGGGCGCACGTGTAGGCGAGCCGGCTTCGAGTTCCGATTCGATGGGAGGCGTTCGCACCGGCAACGCGAAGGCGGCGATCAACAGGGAAGTGGACCCGCCCGCATGACCGATTTGCTCACACTCAGTTATGCAGCTCGGCTCACAGCGTCGGCAAGAAGGTCGAGGACGGCTGATTCCACCCGAGACTGCTGCTCAGGCCAATTCTCAGTCGCATGCTCCAGATCCTGGATTGCGCCCGCGACCGTTTCGCCTGCACGAAACCGATCGACGATCCTGGGGTCGATGTAGGAGGATCGGCAGACAGCCGGTGTGTTGCCCATGTAGTCCGCTACTTCCTTGATGGCGGCGGTAACCACGCGTTGGTTGGCTGTCTTGGACCGGGCCATCTCGGCATCGCGACCCAACACCACGGCGGCGAACACAGTGGCTGACCAGGTACGGAAATCCTTGGCGCTGAATTGCTCTCCCGCCTCCTCCTTGATGTAGAGGTTGAGATCTGCGGCTCGGACATCCACCCAGGCTCGCTTGTCCTTCCAGGCCAGCAGTTCGTCACTTACGCCACGCCGTCGCCGAAGGGCGCACAAAACTTCACGAACTTCCGGGTCGCCGACGATGAGCTTGCGGGGTATCGACCCTTTGGCTGGATACTCGAAGACGAACTCGTCTCCGTGCAGGCTTACGTGTTCTTTGAGGACGGTGGCTACACCGTACGTCTCATGCTCGTGGGCGTACTCCTCGGAGCCGACCCGGAAGCACCCGATGTCGAGTAGACGCACACCGGTGGCCACGACCCGCCGTCTCCCGAGCCCGGGTTCAGCCAAGTCATTGACGACCGCCTTCCTGAGTGACGGCAAGGCTCGGCCGAACTCCAATGCCCGTTCGTACTTCTCGGTGTCTCGAAGCTTCCGCCAGTCATCGTGGTAGCGGTACTGGCGCCGTCCCGCCGCGTCGGTACCGAGTGCCTGAATGTGTCCGTTGGGCCAGGGGCAGATCCAGACGTCACGCCAGGCCGGCGGTATAGCCAGTCGTTTGATGCGCTCGATCACTTCGGGATCCGTGATCCGTTGGCCCGTTGACCATGCATAGGAGAATCCGCGCCCACGGCGCCGACGGTTGATCCCGACCCCGCTGGTATCAGAGCGACGCAGGCGTGGCACGGTGCTTCTTATGCCCTCTCCCTCTCAGGTGCCAAACCGAAACCTCGTGAGGCGTGGCTCATGAGAACCGTGGCATGTGGTGCCGGCCATGGGCTCCAGTGCCTGGGCGACTCAGAGGCCACCGATGTTGGCGGCGGTTTTGTTTTTCGCAAACGAATCCAGATGATCCACCCGACGGCGAGCACCCCCCAGTCAGAAGCTCAGGACGCGATACAGAAGTACTTACGGGTGGCTACGGTGAGACCAACGAGCAGGACAACGAGGCTAATCGATACTACGACCGTGCCGGCTGTTCCCCTCAACCGCGTGGCCTCGGCCCCAACAATGGCAATGGCCATCAAGGCTGCGTTAGTGACAATTGCCGACACAACGAGCACCCGGGACGAGAGGGATGGTCGGCGCCTTGCTCAGCAGAACCCGTCAGAGCTGTGGACTGCCAATAGGAGGACGCTGTCGGGGGCACAGCGATGAGGAGGAATATGGAGCATGACTCGGAGCTCGAGGGGTCATGCATCTGTGATCAGTTGTTCTCGAATGTGGGACAAACTCTGGGCTAGCAAGCGGGAGACGTGCATCTGGCTGATCCCGACTCGGCTCGCGATCTCAGACTGAGTCAATCCTTCGACGAACCGGAGCATGACCACCTTTTGCTCGCGGGGCGGGAGCGTGGCCAGCACTGGCGCTAGCAGTGAACGATCGTCGACTATCGCGAGGTACGGGTCCTCCACACCGATTTTGTCTTCCAGGGACTCGTTCCGCAGGCCTGGGGCGTTGAGCGACGAGGGTCGATATCCCTGGCCCGCTTCGATCGCCTCCAAGATGGACTCTTCGGAAGTACCCACGCACGAGGCCAGCTCCGCGACCGTCGGAGGATGACCGAGCTCCTGGCACAGGGAATCGGTGGCTTTCCCGATCTCCAAGTAGAGCTCCTGTATCCGCCGAGGGGCACGTACAGCCCAACCCTTGTCACGAAAATGACGCTTGAGCTCACCGACAATGGTGGCGGTTGCGTAGGTGGTGAACTCCACCTCCCGATCCGGATCGAAACGGTCCACAGCCTTCAACAGGGCCAGCGATCCGACTTGGACCAGGTCGTCGTAGGGATCCCCGCGTTGGTGAAGCGGTGAGCAAGGCGGCGCACGAGGCCGAGATGGGCGTTCACCAGTTCGTCTCGAAGGCGTTCGTCCCGCGACAGGGCGAATTCGGCCCAACGCTGCCGGGTCACTGGCGGACGTCGGTCCTCGTCGAACATCAATGCAACACCCTGCTCCCGCGCTTGGACAGCCAAGCGGTCCGCCGGCCGTTTTTGAGTTGGCGTTCGTGTTCGTCCGCTAAGGACATGATCAGCCGGGTCGACAGATCCTCGACGTCGGCTGCTCGTACGTCGGCGTATTCGAGCTCGCCTCCCTCCCGGGCGCAGGTGATGGTGATCGAGCTGTCCTCGCGCACGAATTCCACCCGCAGTACGCCGGTTCCTGCCCCGGCCAAGACCGAAAGTACAATTCGTCGACCGCCAATCGAAGATCCTCGATCTCCTCGATATCGAATCCCGCTCGGGACCCGAGGGTAACGGCGGTGAACCGGGCCAAGACGATGAGATCGGAGCCGGCCGGCAAGGTCAGCTCGACGACGTCGCTCATCCTCTCACTGCCTCTTCGATCGTCCCAACGAGTGCACGCTGACCGACTCGCGTGTACCTACAAGATGGCGCAACAAGGGAACGCAGCACCGGAAAACTGTCCGTGAGCACGATAACCATCGGATCAGGCACCCCAATCTTGTGAGAACTTCTCGCCTTGTCCCGAATGCCCGCTCGCCGTCGGCCCTAAACCACGCTTCCATAGTCAAGCTCGTCGCCCAGTGGGCCGGGAATCGAATGCCCGAGGTTGGGGTGTTAATTTCCTAATCGAGAGAGAAAGGCCCGCGAAGTCAAGTCACTGACGTCACCGCAGCGGCTACTGGCTCAGCATTTGCGTGATTTCTGGAACGCATGGGCGAGTCCGTACTCCAATGCCCGGACCAGATCGCCGGTCAGCGGCGTCCGGACGCCAACACCGACCATGACGGCCAATCGAAGACATGTGGAGAGGATCCAGGATAAGCGATTTGCTCTTGGCCGTCGCTCAGTCGATCCCGTCGAGTGACGCCAAGGCGCTCTCGAGCAGCGGCACGGCCAGCCGGCGGGCCTCTTCGATCCGGATCCGGTCGGCCATGTACTGGTGCTTGGCTCGCGCCTGGTCCACCCCGCACTCGCCCTTGGTGACCCAGCTGATCACGATGTCCTGGAGCGTCTCGAGGAACGAGAGGGAGTCAGCCGCCTGCACCAAATCGGCCCCGTCGAGGCCACCGAACTCGTGCAGCGTGATCAAGCGCCGAACCTCGGGCAAATGGACGCTCTGGCCCACTGGTCCCTCGCCGTGCAACCAGACACCGACGACCTCCGAGGAGCGCGAGGCATGGGCATACAGGTAGCCCGGGTCGTCCCAGCGACCGTTGCGCTTGTCGAAGGACGGCCCGCCAGGAAACATCCGCTCGATGTCGTGGGTCATCACCGCGAGGCGCATCTCGAGCGAGCAGGCTCCATCCAGATGCACGAGCCAGTCGCGGGCCCGCTCCAGGTGCCACGCCTGGCTATACGGCGCGATCCACTCCATGGCTCGCTGTTCGATCTCCGTGTCGACAGCGGCACCCGGTGCCTCTTCGATGGTCGTGGTCACGCTGCTGGCCTCCTGATGGGTTCTGTTCATCGGTTTCTGTAGTGGTCGTCGATTGTGTGGTCGCGGGCCGACCTCGAGCCTCCGGGTGGTTCTGACCTTATAGCCCGGCGCTGTCGAATTTGGTTGTGAACTCCTCGATCGCCTCGACCATCCCATCGACATTGTCCCAAGGAATCATGTGGCCGCTGTGAGCTATCGATGCGGTGTCGGCGCGCGGGTTCACCTGCTCGAGCTCGACCACATCCGCCTTGGTGACCACCGGACTCTCGTCACCGTAGATAAGGAGGGCGGGCGGCTCCACCTCTCGCCACACCGGATCGAACGCCTCGAGGTGGAACCACGAGTAGCTCTCGACCACCGCGACCTCGTCGCACGACGCCAGCCATCGGGCCCGGGCTGCAATCTGCTCGTCGGTCCAGGTCGGATAGTGCTCGCGGGCCTCGATCTCGCCGCGGCCAGCTCGAGCACCGAGGATGCCGCTTATGAATTGGCTTACGGCGATCGGATACGGGCGGCGGCCCGGGCCCGACATCGGCGGGTCGATGGCCACCACGGCACTGGCACACCCCGGTACCTTGGCGCGCGCCGCGGCGACCACTCGAGCGCCCAGCGAGTGACCAACCAGAATCGGTTGCTCCAGACCGAGGTGTTCGATCAGCGCCAACACGTCGTCCGCATAGTCCTCGGCCCGGTGCGTACCGTAAGGAGAGCGCTCGGACAGCCCGCGACCCCGCATGTCAAGGACGTAGACGTCGCGCCCGCCCGCAGCCAGGCGCCCGGAGGCGAACGCGAACGCACCGGCCGGCGTGGTGATTCCGGGAACGACGATCATCGGTGTCCTACTGCCGGTGCCGATGTCAGGCTGGGCATGGTGAGCCGCGTGCAGGCGCAGGTTCCCTGAGCGGAAGAAGATCGAAGAAACTGCGGCCACGGTCAGGACACGTCCAGCTGACTGGCGCCCAGACCCTGAACCTCGGCAAGAGGCGGAACCGAAAGCGAGCCGTCGGCCACCGCCATACTGAGCGGCGCCGAAGCGCCGGCGCTACTGGGCACGGCCCGCAGCGCTAGGTACACGGCTGCACCCACGATGGCGGCGACCAGCCAGGAAATGTCCACACCGTTCACGGAGCTCTCGAGCGGTCCGGTGAACAGAGAGGTCGTCGAGAACATCAGGCCGAGCGCAACCGCGGAGGCCCAGGCGACGACGGCACGAACGTTGACGCCGGCCGAATACCAGTATTTGCCGCGAGCACCAGGGATGGCGAAAGCGTGGAGGTCCAGGGGGGCCAGGTCCCTGCGCCCCAGGAAGAACTCGATGCCGACGACCACCATCCAGGGCGTCGCCGTGACGATCATGATGGTGACAAAGGCCTCGAGGTTGGTGAGAAAGTTCGAGGCCACCACGAAGGCATACGTGAGCCCGAACAGGACGACACCGAATGCCGCGGCGATGTGCCACCGCTTGAAGCGAAGGAACAGCGGCCAGGAGCTGATATCGAGGGCCGCGTT
>CAVQVK010000057.1:0-75060 GCA_963717035.1 uncultured Acidimicrobiaceae bacterium
CGTCATCGTGGCGGCCGAGGAGGTGGTTGTCGATGACGATGACCGCTGAGCTCGCCTCGAAGGTGACCGCTTCGCATCTGGAGCGCGATGCGTACGTCTACGTGCGTCAATCGACACTCACCCAGGTGCATCAGCACACCGAGAGCCTCGAGCGCCAATACGAGTTGGCGTCCCGAGCACAACTACTCGGCTGGCCACCCCGACAGGTGGTCGTGGTCGATGACGACCTCGGTCGCTCCGGCGCCGAGGCAACCGCCAGAGAAGGATTCAAGAACCTGGTCGCCGACGTGGGGCTCGGCAAGGTCGGGATCGTCTTGGGCATCGAGGTCTCCCGCCTGGCCCGGAACAATGCCGACTGGTATCAGTTGCTTGATCTGTGTGCCCTGACCGACACACTGATCGCCGACGGTGACGGGCTCTATCATCCTGGCGACTTCAACGACCGGCTGGTGCTGGGGCTGAAGGGCACCATGTCAGAGGCAGAACTGCACTTGATTCGCCACCGGCTCACCGCCGGGCTTCGCCACAAGGCCGCCAAGGGTGAGTTGCGCCAGGGGTTGCCGGTCGGGTTCGTCTATGACATGGAGGACCGCGTGATCCTCGACCCAGACGAGGCCGTGGTCGAGTCGATCACCACAGTGTTCCGACGTTTTGATGAGCTGGGGTCGGCGCGACAGGTCATGCTCTCCCTGTTGGAGGACAACCTGGCTATCCCACGCCGTCCGACCGGGGCAAGGCGGATTACTTGGGCACCGGCGAGCTATCCGGCGATCCACGACTTCCTCACCAACCCCGCATATGCGGGCGCGTTCGTCTTCGGCCGCACCCGCACCGAGAAGCGCTTGGACTCGGCGGGCCGGCTCGTGACCCGGACTCGGATGCTTCCCCGAGAGGAGTGGCCGGTCCTGATCCCGGACCACCACCCCGGCTTTATCTCCTGGGAACGCTATGAGCGCACCCAAGACGAGCTGCGGGCCAACTGGCGGCCGCCACGAGGTCATGGGGGCGGGCCCGTGCGCGAGGGAACGGCGCTTCTCCAAGGCAGGATCCGCTGCGGGCGGTGCGGGCGCATGATGCAGGTGGGCTATTCCGGCACCAAGGGCAACTGCCCGCGCTATCTCTGCGGGCGCAACCGGCAGCTCTATGGCGGCGAACGGGCATGCCAGAGCCTCGGTGGCCGGAAACTCGAGAGCCGGGTCCTCGATGAGGTCTTCGCCGTGTTGGAGCCGGCCAGCCTGGTCGCCACGGCCAAGGCACTGGGAGAGGCAGAGGCCAACCACCGCCAGCGAGTTGCTGTCTTCGAGCTGGCCGTCGAACGAGCCCGCTTCGAAGCCGATCGGGCGCGGCGCCAGTTCGATGCCGTCGAGCCGGAGAACCGACTCGTGGCTCGGACCCTGGAGCGGTCCTTGGAGGACGCCCTCGTCGCCCAACGTCAAGCCGAGGCCGATCTCGCCGCCCAACGGGTCCGTCGACCCACCCGGCTCACCGAAGAGGAAGTCGCCTGGCTGGGCCGTGCCGGCGCGGACGTCCGCGCCATCTTCCACGCGCCAACCACCACCTGGCGCGAGCGCAAACAGCTCCTGCGGGCCATCATCGGCGAGGTCGTCGTCACCGTGCGAAACGCTGACCACCAAGCCGACGTCGACATCATCTGGGAGGGCGGGGCGAAGACCAGTTTCGTCTTCGAGCTCACCAAGACCGGCAGCCACTTCCGGGCCACGAACGAAGACACCGTCGACCTGGTTCGCCGGCTGGCCGAACGCTATGACGACAAGACGATTGCCGCCGTCTTGTCGAAACAGAAGCGACGGACCGGCACTGGCCTGGCCTTCACGAAGGCGAGGGTGGCAGCTCTCCGGGCGTCACGCGGCATCCCGGCCTATCAGCCACCAGACGCCGTCACACCTACAGACGAAGATGAGCTCGTGGTCTCGTTAGCCCAAGCCGTCCAGATCCTCGGGGTGTCCCGCGTCACCTTGTATCGCTGGCTGAACGACGGTTTCATCGAGGGTGAGCAACTCACTCCCGGGGGCCCCTGGCACATCCGGATCACGAACGAGCTGCGTAGCCGCATCGCACCTGAGGTCCCCGAGGGCTGGGTCGCCCTGGACCAGGCGGCCAAGGCTCTCGGGCTGGCTCGTCAGACGGTGTTACACAAAGTCCAACGCGGGGAACTCGAAGCCGTGCACGTCAACCGGGGACGGAGAAAGGGCCTGCGTATCAACGTAAACGTGGCCAGCCCTGGACTATTCGATACATCTGACTGAAAGGAATGCGTAGTGTCAACCACATCCGGGTGGGCCTAGGAAGACGACGTTCTCCTTGGCTTCGACGAAGTCGAGGGCGCCGAGATGGGCGATGACGTCCCGCTTCAGGCTGCGCTGGTGGTCGAAGTCGAACTCCTCCAGGGTCTTTCGGGCCGGGAACCGGGCAGCCCGGATGCGGAGCTCCCCGCCGTTGGACTGTCGGGCGGCCACCTCCCGTTCCAAACAGGCGGCGAGGTACTCCTCATGGGTCCAGTTCTCGCTGCGGGCCCGTTCGGCCAAACGTTCGATCACCTGGGCCAACGAGGGTGCCTTGAGGGCGCGGCACAGGTAGGCGAGATCGGCGGTCGGGGGCTTTCTGGTCGCCATCACGCCATCCCCAGGGCCTTGTCATAGTCAGACAGGTCCCGCTCTTCGACCACCGACTCGAGGACCGGCACGGTGGTCGCTTCGGCCCGCATCTTCCGCAGGGTGATCGCATGGCTGGCGTCCAAGAGACTCTGGTGCCGGGCCAGACAGCGCCGATGGCGGGCCACCTCGATGCCATCACACGTTGCCACCACCCAGTCGAGGTCGCACCGGACCTCAATGCGCCGGCCGACGAAGCGGGGATTGACCGAGTAGTCGTTGGTGTCGACCCTGACGTAGTGGTCTCGAGCGAGGCGAGTGGTGTAGCGAAAGGAGGGATCGGGCAACACCGGCGGGAAGGGGCGCATTGCCCCCCGGTCCTCATAGATGAGCTCGCCGGGCACTTGTCGGGTTGTGGCGTGCACCCGGCGGTTGGCCCGCTTCAGCCATCCGGTGATCTGGTCATTGAAGTCGGCGACGTCGACGAAGGTGCGACCGGGAAGGAAGGATGTCTCGTAGTAGCCGTTGGCCCGCTCGTTGACGCCCTTTGCCTCTGGGTCGTTGGGCTTGCACAGCCGAGCCCCCATCCCCAGGGTGCCTCGGAACCGCTGGAACTCCTCGGTGAAGGCCTGCCGACCCTGACGCCACTGCCCGATGCACCCTTCGCCATCCCACACGACGGTGCGGGGGATGGCCCCGATCTGGTCGAAACAGCGCAGCATGCCGCCCAAGACGTCGTAGCCGGCCCTCGAAGCCACCATCCAGGCGGCCATAAAGCGAGAGAACGCGCTGACTGCGGTTACTACCCAGAGCTTCTCTGCCTGGTTGAACCCGAAAGGGATCGAGTAGTCCGGCTGCCAGAGATCGAACTGAACCAGCTCACCTGGGGTGTAGTGGGTCCGCTGACATGGGTCCGGGGGCACAAAGATCGGGCGCAGCTCAGCCACCCGGTCACGAAGGATGGTCATCCCGTACTCCCAGCCGATGCGCTCGGCGATCACTGTTGCCGGCATAGTCGGGCACGTTCGCAGCAGGTCCTTGATGTCCGGTTCCACCGAGTCGACCAGCGACCCCTGGTACTGGCGCTCATAGCGCGGTGGGGAATCACCTCGAATCGCCGTTCGAACGGTGTTGCGGGCTACCCCGAGTTGCCGAGCGATGGTCTTGATCTTCAAGTCCTCGGCGAAGTACAGGCGACGGATCTCAGCCCAGTCGTCCACGTTAATCATGTCCTTCCTCCCTGGCGCGCTCAGCAGCCAGGGTTTGCGATCCAACACGTTCAGTGGTGGACCACCGGGAAGGGGGGTCAATTTTCGGGCGGTGATAGGGGGTCAGTCTTCAGCCGTTGCCGACAGTCGTCACGTGACATTCCGGGACTGAACGCGACACCCACGCCTCACAGCGACCCCACCCCAGACCCCAGACCGCAGATCCGAGACCTCAGATCCGAGACATCTAGGGACCGGGCGCACTCGACAGCACTCCTAGCCCGTATTGCATGCGTGAGCTGCGGCTGGATTCGTGAAGCACTAGCCGAGTACCGAGCCACGAATATACAAAGCTTACGACGCAAAGGGGGCGCAGGCACGGTCGCAAGCGAGCCGTAGAGTAACTACTTGGCTGACCGACGCATGGCCGCCCCGGGCACCTGATGTCAGTTCGAGCCAGAATGAACTGTCAAGGTGGCAAGATCCAATACAGGCCAGCGGATCTGACAAGCGCTCCATTGATGTTGGCCTTCTAAAGTGGTCGGCCAGGACACTCACACCGAGGCAGCCATCTCCCGAGGGTGGGCAGCTCAATGTCACCACATCGGCGAGTGCGGGTTGATGAGTCGGAAGAATCAACGGCGACCATGTCCGTCCGCCATCGTGGGTCACTTCGATGTTTGGGTCGCCGTAACCTGCTTTGCCGTACTCCGACATGGCGATCCAACAGTCTGAGCCAGTTGCGCAGTCAACCGCAGTGGGGAAATTGCGCCAACCCGGTGGCGGCCCGGATGAGATCCAGGTCTGGCCGCCGTCAGATGTCGTGGCTATTTGAAAGGATTTGCTTCCTCCAACGACTATCAGGCAGTGAGATGGGTTGCCACACGAGACCAACCGCAGACCCCTCGATAGCGCAAGGGGCGGCTCGACTTCCCAGTTGCCCCCCAATTGCTGGTGCGGATGGTGGAGATATTGGCATCTGCAGGCAGGCCTGATTCAGTCAACGCAATGCAACTGCCAGTTGACGAGCAGGTCGGCTGCCCTATCAATATCGCCGATGCGCCGTGCAGGATCGACCCCTGTGCCCAGTGCAAGCCTCCATCGAGAGTCGACAAGAAGGCGGCATTCAACGTGGCCGGCGTCCTCCCGGTGTAAACCTCGATGAGGCATTTGAGCCCATCGACGCACGCAAGTGGCCCTACGTGGGGATCCGTCATCCCGTGCAGGGAGGGGACCGCAGAGTGTGCCACTGCTGACCGCTATCGGTTGTGACTGCAATGGACGGCACTTGGGAGCCACTTGCCTGGACCTGGGTCCCGAGGACGACGCACGTCGTGGCTGTTGAACAAACCGGGTCGAGGTTGCCTTGATTCTGATCCAAGGGAATAGGAGCAGTCATTTTCCACGTGTGGCCACCGTCTTTTGTCACGTAGAGGCCTAACGATCCACTGGCGCCAGGGGTGTAGCAAACGCGGTTAGATACACACTGCGACTGCAGTGAGCCTTGATTGAATGACTGTGAGACGGCTGCGCCAGAGAGCGACCGGAACGGTGAACTCGCTGAAGATACCAACCGCCAGGTTGCTCCACCAGACTGCGAACCGCCGCCAGTCACGCCAATAAGGAGTGAGACCCCGGCCACGACAGCCACAACTGCCGCCACCAGACCCACTCGGATACCCCTTCCTGAGAAATTGAACCAACCTGACGAGCGTGCAGCTCGGGATGACAGTGAGATCCCTGACGTGATGGACGAGTCCGATGTGGGTGTCGTTGTCGCATTGGGCGACGCTCCCAGATCCCGTTCAAGGCGAACAACTAGCCGGGCAAAAGTTACGTCTTCATACTCCATCTCGTCAGTCCCGTCGGCACTTGAGAGCCGCGTATTTCATGCACCCCAGTGCAACACCAAGGTCGGCGCGGGGCCCCAATCCTTGAGTCGACATCTGACCGAGCTCGTTTCCAACCTTGTCAAGAAGTTCGTCAAGCTCGTCACTCCACTGCTCCGTACTCATGGGGTGGCGTCCTTTCGATCGCTCAACTCGTATCCCGAAGTATGAGAGTCCTGATTCGCCATGGCCGATCGCATTGCCGCCACTGCTCGGACTTGCATCTGCCGAATGGCAGCAGGCGTTCTCCCAAGGAGTGATGCGACTTCCCGCCGAAGTGTGACCTTCGATCAGTCGTAGGCGAAGTACTTCTCGATGCGCAGGAGATAGTCGGTCAAATACGTCGAGGAGTTCGTTCCGCTCGTCCACGGAATCGTCAAAGCGGTTAGACGGGTGATCTGCAACCAGTTCGTCGGAGATACCGACGATTGAGCTCGGTCTCACCGCAGCAGATCTCCACCGATCGACGAGCAAGTTCCGGGCTGTTCGAAAGAGGTAGGCATCAAACGGAATTCCACGATCTTCGAACCCTGGAAGGGCGGAGAGTGCTCGCAGAAACACTGATTGTGTCAGGTCTTCCGCTTCGGCAGTGTTGTCGCAGCGATGAAGGACGAATCGGTAAATCGGTTTCCACGAGTTCCGGCATAGTTCTTCTAGGGCATCACGCTCTCCCGAACGTGCTCTTGCGAGCAATCGAGGATCGGGAAGCTGTTGCTCGGGCCCGCCCTCCCCCGAGCTGTCGACAGGCATCCGCACCCTTCCGTGGATCAGTTGTCACCGGGCGGAACGCCTAGGAATCGTTCCTACACTGACTAACGGGCGTCTGGCCAAAGTGTGACGCAATATTCTCCACATTTTTCGCACAACCAAGCTCGCTGCCTCGGGATGATGCACTCCCGTCAAGCAAGTGCATCTGGTTCGTCCTAGTAGGCGGCCGCACTGAGCGCAACGCCATCCCCGGGGACCCACCCTTGCTGCCTTCACCTCACACTCGGTAACCGTAGGTGATTCCTGAACGCAGCACTGCCTCTTGATCACAATGGCTCGGTCTGCTTTGCAAACCACACCAACAGACTGCCCCGTGTCGCCGGCCGTTGAAACCAATATTCCAATAACGAAGAGCGGAGATTCAATCATGCTGGCGGTGGACCCCCGGGAGGGATCGTGCCTATGGCACGACGACTGTTGACATGGCGAGGTCCTGATTTCTATCCGCTACGAATCGGAAAGGACTCGCTCGATCGGTCCGGGAGTCGACGAGGACATCAACTGCGGGGACAGTTGATCCGAACGGCGTTAGTCCGCCAGTGATCAAGTGGCGGCCATCGGGTAACCACTGTGCCCAACCGACCGACTCTCCAACGTAGACATGGACGCCGTTTACCAACCTGACCGATCCGGAACGCGTGTTGACGATGGCCATTTGGGCCGTCGGGTCTCCATGGATGTCCCCGGAATCGGCAAACACGGCGAGTTGGCGTCCATCGGGGGAGAAACCACCGCCCCAGAGGAAGCCGCCGATCGGGCTAGAGACGGTCCGTGACGAGTAATTTGCCGTGTTGGTGATCTTCAGCGTGCAGCCCTCCGAAGTCTCACAGCTGGCCGGATTCCAAGCGACCAGGCTGCTCCGTGCACCTGGGGCCGTGTAGGTGGCCGTCACCTGCCAGACCTTGCCCAAGGTCCGCACCCGTCCGGTAGACGGATTCCAAATGCCGAGCGTTCTGTTCAGTTCGGTCTCTGGCCACGACGCCACCACAATGCCGTTGGCAACCACCGGCGTCGGGTCGGTATTGAGATCGGGATTTAGCAGAAACCACCCGTTAGGGAGTGGAAGGACTCGGCCCTTCGGAGTTCCGTCGAGCCAGTACTCGCTGAGGTGCCTGTAGTCGGTCGCGACGTAGATGAAGGTTCGGTCGGCTGAAGCCATGACCTGACTGCCTGGCGCAATCGGCTCCACTTGTCCCGTCGCCATATTGAATTCGAACACCTCGGGGTTCGGATTCGCTAATGCAGATCCGTTCGGGCTTGTCACTTGCGATCCATTCGGGTCTGTCAGCTGCGATCGAACCCAAAAGATCCTGCCGCCCGCCGTCACAAGCGGCGCAGTTGGATCGGCATCGGCCCGGGCCACAACCCGTTGGGTAAACCGGGAGAGGTCACCGAGGTGAAGCTGGCCGGCTTGGTCCACCCAGGCGACTTGGGGGACGACGGCCGTACCGGGGACCACAGGGGTTGGTGACGTCGTTGCCGTCGGAGCCTTGTTTGCCGGTGGTCGCACCGGCGTCTTAGCGCTGGGTATCACGACTGCGCCGACCAACCCAGCAGTCAAGACGACCAAGGCTATTCCTCCGAACAGCCATCTCCGTCGTCGACGCTGTCTCGCTTCTTTGAAGAGGACTTCGGGTTCCTGACGGGCTGGTTCGGTCGGGGTCTCGAGGAGCTGGGTCATCTCGCTCTCGGTGCATGAAGGAGGGACGCTCTCACGGCATGGTCTCGATCATCTTGATGACCTCCCCGCGCTGGTAGCCCTGGTGCTGGGCGAACTCGACGACGGCTCGAACCTGTTCGAGCACCGCGTCTCTGCTGAGGCGTGCCGGTCACGGTGATGCCTCGACCGCGACGAAACTCGAGCAGCCCTTCGTCACGAAGAAGGTGCATCGCTCGTAGCACCGTGTTCTTGTTCACGCCCAGCACACCTGCGACGTCCTTTACCAACGGGAGCCGTTCCCCTGGCCCTGCTTCTCCGTCCGCGATCGCCCGGCGGATCTCGGCCGCCACCTGGTCATGGAGGGCGAGCGGCTTCGGACCGGTCGATGCATACAGAAAGCATGGTACTAGTCACAATAGACCTATCGGCAGCCGATTACTAGGGCCGTGATGGGGTCGAATCGGCACGGTGTTAGTTGGCGGCCAATCGGAAGAGCCTGACGAACACGGCAATGAAGCTGGTTCCCCGTTAGCCGATCGGCATACGGTGATCAGAAAGTGGGGCCTATACCGGCACGATTGACCCGCAGCACGTTGCGCTTGCGGGCGACGCTGGCGCTCGACGTGCGCTCAGCATCAAACACCGACCAGCAGACGTCATTCCGCACAAGCTGGTAGTCAAGTACGGGCTCGCGAATCGTCTCCGGAGCTGGTCATGCTGACACTGGCATTCAAGTCGGACTGCGGCTTCGCCCTCGCCTCCCGGCACGGCAGCAAGTTCGGCCCCAGTTGCCATGCGTGCATGGCCGGACGGTGGTCCGTCCTGGCAGGGTTGCAGGATGCGGTTGGCGACAAAGCCCCATTCATGGGAACTTTCGCTGATTGCGACCCGGTTGTTGCCTCAACCCTCCGCCAGATCCACCACGGCTTCCACCGTCACATCAGCGGTTTGATCGGTACGGACGATCTCGGCGAAAGGTCGAATCTGCGCTGGTGAAGCCCAATGCCACCCGACGGTTAGTTCTGGTCGCCCGGTCATTTCGGCCAAAGCCACGATCGGGAATCCTGACGTATTGGAGACGGTCCCTGTGCCAGGTAGAAAGGGACAGGGCGTTCCACGGCTTGGTACTATGTAATGCATGGTAGCGAGCGATGCCAAATTGGCACAGATGCGTCGCGGCGCCATCGAGTACTGCGTCCTGGCTCTCCTCAGAGAACGCGAGCGCTATGGCTTCGAACTCGTGCGTGAACTATCAGCGGCCGATGGTTTGGTCACCAGCGAGGGCACGGTCTACCCCCTCCTCACCAGGCTTCGCGGAGAGGGGTTGGTCGAGACGTCCTGGCAGGAGTCAAATCAGGGGCCCCCTCGCCGTTACTACTCGATCACGGAGCAAGGAAACCAGGCGCTCGAGTCATTCGTGGATCAATGGACCCGGTTCCGCTCGGCAGTCGACCGCATGCTCGAGGCGGGCGGCGTGACGTGAGCTTCCACTCCCAACCAGGGATGGGCAAGGTTCTCCAGTCCTATTTCCAGAAGTTGGACGCCGCCCTCACCGGCCTGCCCCATTCGCGGCGAGAGCAGCTTGTCGCCGAGATCCGTGAACACGTCGAGGACGCAGTCGCTGAGCAATCACCTGCTTCGGAGGCTGAGCTTCGCCACCTCCTAGACAGAGTCGGCACTCCCGAGGACATCGCTGCGGCGGCAGTGGATGAAGAAGACCTGCCCGCACCGATCGGGCGGCCGGGTGACAAGTTGCTCATCGCCATCGTGACCCTCTTCCTCATGGGCGGGCTGGCCGTCGGACTCATCTTCGCCTTCGTCGTTCCCCCACCTTCTGGGCAGCTCTCGAGCACAGTGGCCATCAAGCCACATCCGAAGATCGTGTCGACCACGACCACGACCCCCCCGACCACAACGACGACCACCCCGCCAGCGATTACGACTACAACCCCGCCAACCACGACCCCGCCAACCACGAATACGACCACCCCCCCGACCACTACGACCGCCGCCGTACCCCTTGCCGGACCAACAGTTGGAACGTGCACTTCAGCGCTTAGCGATACCTTTAGCCCTCCGATGTTTTGGCAGAATGCCTTCTCGATTTCTCAGGCCCAGGGCATTGCATACGGCTGTGAGAATCAGGGGATGTTGCTATCCGCCATGGGGAACGTTGCGACTGAAGTCGAAGCTCCAACGCCTGCGGAGGTTGCCGCCGGCTCTATGCCTGACGGAAATGTTTTCACTAACTCGGGACAGATTTTCGTCTCGAACAGTCCGGTTATCGAAATGTGGCAAGCCGTGTGCGACGTCGAGCCAAGGTCGACGCTGTGTATCAACGGGTAGCACGATCCGATTCAAGGCCCCAACAAGAACTGGTGACTGCGCCTACTTACCGGTCGGTGCATATTTCGTAGGAACGAATGCGCGGATCGGTCGTGACTGTGGGCGGTCAGTTGAATCCATCCGGCCAATCGAGCCGATAGTCGTCCACCGCTAGTTGGACGTCTGCACAATTTGCAGTGCGGACACTGTCAGAGTCCCGGCTCCTTGCCAAAAAACGCGCACAAACAACTGTCGATTCTTCGGAACCGAAAACGACAAGTTCACAGTTCTCCCACGGAAAGACAAGAAGGTCTTGGTCAAGGTGACTTGCCTCGGGAACGTTGGCGTTGCCGCCAAAATTGCGTCGACGGGCGCAGCACGGAAATCGGTGTCAACCAAGCGGTAATGAATGGTTGCCCGATACGAGCCGGCAGGAAAAGCCCAGCCTGGCCCGAAGAACAACGCGCCGTGCGCCTGTTCCCCGCTCACCGTCCGACTATCTCCGACGACATGACCGACCAGTGATGGAAGGGCCTTCGCCGAAAACGTCTGTGGCACCATTACTTGCGCCGCTGATGCCCTAGTAAGACCGCCGGTCACGGTGCCGGCTACCAGCAAGGTCGCCGCGACAACAAGCCCGAAGCGCCGTGCCTGGGAAAGTAGCCCGACGAGGCCCACAACGATGAGTCCACAGAGAGCGACTAGGAAGAGCACTCCCCAGAAAGCTCTCGCACTAGTCCAGGACTGGGTGAGCTCGTTGAAGCTAGGGATGAATTCGATCTAGCGCTCCCAACCATCCGCTCCCGGGCGGTTGCGGCCCAACTCCAACATACGAGTAATACTCGTGATCGTTCATCAGGATAGGAACCAGCTGACCGAGATACATCGCCGTGATCCCGACTGCCACTACCGTGGCGATGACGCGACGGCGCTGGAAGAGGCTGAGCAAGTACAGGCCGGCGAACGCCAATAGGACCGGACTGGCCGACCATTGGAATCGCCCAACGAAGCTCGTGCCACCGAAGCTGTTGTCAAAGGCACCACTGGTGACGATCACGGCCAAGACAACAACACTCGTTGTGATCGCCGACACCGGTATTCGACGACGGAAGGTCAAAAGAGCGGCTAGACCCAACAGGACGACCGGAAATTGTATGAACATTCCTTGTTGCCGACCGATGAGAAGGGCCAGAACACGAGTCCACGCGGTGGTACCCCATGAAAATGATTCGCCCGGTGGACCTCCCAGCCGTCCAAATACGTACAGGTTGTACAAGGCCAAGAGCAGCCAGAGAAGGCCGGCGGTCCCTAGACCGACGATGAGCGCCCTAGCTCGCAGTCCTGTCCGTCGATAAACCACAATGAGGGCCGAGGCGATGACCGCAGCGAACAGGGCGTTTTGTGTGTGCATCCACGGTAGGTAGCCGAGGAGGAGCCCGCAACATGCCAGCTGACTCCAAGAACATTTCCTAGACGCTTCTATCCTGGCGACGAGCACGATCAGGACGGCAATGAGGAGCCCGCTGATGAGATCCGGGTAGACCTGCGTTGAGGCAAGCAGGTATGCGGGCGACAGGAAGAGCCCAGCGATGCAGACCCGCCAAGGCGACTTCACCTGGCTCATCATCCCGACTAGATATGCGAGCCATACCGTCAGTGCCGCAACGACTATGAGGAGGCCGGCTTCAGCGCCGTGTTGGTCTGCTATCCAAGTCGGAAGGGCGAGCAGGGCCGGCAACCCCAAATTGTGGAACGCAAATGCGGCTCCGTGGCTCGAGAAGGTCTGTTCAACCGGCGGGTTAGACCAGGGAAAGAACCTTCGAGTCGACACCGCAAATTGATAGGCGCTACTGACGCGAATGGTATGGAATCGGCCAAGGGCTTCGGCGGCCACCAAGTAGTGGGGCTCGTCGCCAGTCAACCGAGCTCCTTGCTGACGGATCAACTTCATGATGCCGACTGACGAGGCAGAGATGGCTGCGAAGGCCGAAACGGCAGCCACAAGGTGGAGGGCGAGCAAACGCTCTCGTTTCGGCCGCCCGTGGGAAGAACGATGAGGTTCAGGCCAGGGTGACGGCGCGCCAAGATCGGGCTCGCTGACTCTCAAGGCCGGAGCAAGGTACTCGTGAGAGACCGCGGCGACTACAACAGGTTCGACGTCCGGACTACCAGAACCGTTGCGCACAACGGGTAGGTAGATCTGCTGGTCGCCGCGTCGAAACCGTTCGCCGGAGGAATTCGCCTTAGGCATACGTCATCACGGCGATCCAGTAGGTGAATAGACGAAGTCGCACTGACTCGCCGATTGGACGAAACGGAGGTAGTTCATGCACCCGCCGAGCGTGACGACGTAACCCCTGGAGAAGGGGCCACCCATGGTGAACGGCATGGTTGATGGGATGGTCGAGGGGTCTTGTTGAGCGCTACCACCGTTCTGCGGGACACTGACGGGGGTCAGTGTCGCCTCTGCACCTTGAACGGTTCCCTCAAAGGTGAAAATAACTGTGGTTTGGCCGTCCTGATATTCGAAGTCCACAGACCCCGTTAGGCCCCCGGCCGAGCCATTGGTCAGCACCATGAAGTAGTGCGGAGTACCGGCGACACCGCTGTCATAGACGCCACTTGGAACCACCGGTGGTGCCGCGGGGGTAACAGTCGTCGCAGTTGGCGGAGGTTCCGTTGGAGTGGTTGTGGTTGTCGTTGTCGTCGGTGGAGGTGGCGCTGTCGTTGTGGATTGTGGAGTCGTGGTAGTTGTTGGGAGGGGTTTGGGATGCGTCTTGGCGGCGTTCGACCGCGATTGGGCGGATGGGGGTGGAACGACAAACCCGAGAACGAGCCCGATAGTGAGGCCGCCTATGAGTAGAAGGACCACGATGGCGATGACCAACCCATCATGTATCCGGCCTTTCGGCGTGGGAGGGTCTTCTTCCAATGCGGCCGCGGCGATAGCTTCGGGTGCGCCAACCCTTGCCAGTAAGTCGCGAAGTTCCGGCTCTGAATCCGGCCTCTGTTCGCCCACCGCGTCGTCGACGTGTTGCCGTATCTCGCCAACGAGCTGCTGGCGTCGTGTCCGGGGCAGGCTGGCGAGAGCGGCGTCCAACTTCTGGAAATAGGTGCGGAGTACTCTTTCCATGCCGGGCTGTTCGCGAAAATTCACGTCACCCCTCCCGCCTCGAGCATGAGGTCGACTGCCGAACGGAACCGGGTCCATTGATCCACGAATGACTCGAGCGCTTGGTTTCCTTCTTCCGTGATCGAGTAGTAACGGCGAGGCGGCCCCTGATTTGATTCCTGCCAGGTTGTCTCTACCAGTGCCTCGCCGTGAAGCCTGGTAAGGAGGGGGTAAACGGTGCCCTCGCTGGTGACCAAACCATCGGCCGCTGATAGTTCACGTACGAGCTCGAAGCCATAGCGCTCGCGTTCTCTGAGGAGAGCCAGGACGCAGTACTCGATGGCGCCGCGACGCATCTGGGCCAATTGAGCACTGCTGGCTACCATGCGCCGCATAGTACCAAGCGGCGCACAGATGCGCACCACAATGCTTAGCCGATTCGAGGGGTCGCAGTCGATGCCGACAATTTACGAAGGCCCGCACACAAGGCGCCACCCCGGACATTGGTACTGCCCGGTGGTGAATGGCTCGGGTCTCAGAGACGCCCTCGCCGGGCAGGATTCTGCGGGCCTCTCTCCGATTGGCCTCTTTCCAACTCCGCCGCTCTACAAATCGGCGGACCGCACGCGTTCAGTGGCGGCGTGGTGGTCCTCGGCGATAAGTTCGCCGAGGAGGTCGAGACGGTGCTCCCAGGCGGGTTCGTTACCGGCTCAGCCAGTCCTCGGCGGCCCTGAGCTCGTTGGGCCCGATGTGGCAGGTCCGCACTCGGCCAACCTTTCGGAGTGGACCAGGCCGCACCCCTCGAGCACCTCCAGATGCTGCATCACCGCCGGGACGGACATGGTGAGGGGCTGCGCCAGCTCCTTCAGTGAGGCCGGACCTTGGATCAACCGCTCGACGATGGCACCGTGACGTATTTGCGCCAATGAGCGGCGCTCACTACCATGCACCGCACAGTACTAAGCGGCGCACACATGTACGGCACAACCTCGGCGTCGACATGGGATCGTGCAAAGAAGGAGGCGTAATGGGACACCGGATCGTTCGGTTGGTGTTGGCCGGAGTTGCTGGGCTTACCCTTTGTTTGATCGGAATGGTCCCCGCGAGCAGCGGAGCGGCGACGCCTCAGCCGGCCGTTACCAGTCAGAGCTACTGGTTGGTGGCCGCCGACGGTGGCGTCTTCTCCTTTGGCAGTGCGGGCTTCTACGGCTCGATGGGCGGGAAGCCGCTGAACGCGCCCATCGTCGGCATGGCTCCCGGCGTGGGTGATGCTGGCTACTGGCTCGTCGGAGCAGACGGGGGCGTCTTCACATTCGGCAACGTCGGCTTCTACGGCTCGATGGGCGGGATGCCGCTCAACCAACCGGTCGTCGGCATGGCGGCCACCCCTGACGACAAGGGCTACTGGTTGGTAGGTTCCGACGGTGGGGTGTTCGCCTTCGGCGATGCCACCTACTACGGATCGTTGCCGAGCATCGGGGTGCAGCCCAACGCACCGGTGGTCAGCATCGCCCGCACGACTGACGGCAACGGGTATTACCTGGCCGGGCAGGACGGTGGCGTCTTCACCTTCGGGGACGCCATCTTCTATGGCTCGTTCCTCGATCAGAACTGGGAAAGCAACGGGTTCCCCGTCTTCGTGGTCGGGCTCGCATTGAACTTCGGCGCTCCTCCCGTAACACCCGGGTACTACGTCGTGGCGACCTATGGAGAGAGTGCCGCCCAACCCGGCTCCAACTCGACCGAAGCCATCGCTCTCGACGGACCAGCTGTCGGCTTCAGCGCCAACTTGGTGGTCACCGGCACCGGACAGGTGTCCGTCTTGGGCACGCTCCCGACCGTCCACGATCCGGGGCTCACCGGAGAGCAGCTGAACGCCCCGGTGGTTGGCATGTTCTCGTTCCAGGCTGGGTAACGAGCGGCGTGGAAGGTAGTCGTGCCAAGGATCTTGATGGTCGGTGCGAGCGAGGAGGACGGGTTCTCCCCCCATTCGGCGTGTTCGGGTTCGGCCCACTCGGTACAGATAGCCCGTTAAGTTCTGTGTTGCACGGAGTCGCTCCCACTGCTCCGATGCGTACCAAGGGCCACGATCCGAGCCGTACCTACGGCGGCGGACGGCCTGCGTAAGCGTCGGCTCGGACTTTCGCGAACATGCTGAACTCATCGTCTGGAGTGTCGATCGCTCGGCTCCCGCTCGCGTTCCTTCACCTGATACAACCCTGAAGGGCGGATGGTTACCACCGCCATCGAGAAGAAGAACGAGTAACGGACGGGTCGGAGGCATTGGCCTTTGCTCTCGGTGCGCGTAAGCGGAACCCGCAGCGGACGGTTGCGGACTGCTCGGACGGTGCCTGTCGGTGCCCGCAAGGGATCCGTCATCGGACTCACCGCCGTGTGGACGACGCCGAGCGGTAGCACACCTACTCCGATCGCCGGATTTGCCCTGCCCAGCAGTCAGCACTCAGCTTTCCGACACCGAATCACTAACCAGAGCCTGATTGGCGGGTCTTACGCGGAGAACGATGCCCTAGCAGCCAACCAACTGCGATCAATACAATGACCGCCCAGATAGCAGCCGGAATTACGTCGCCATCAACGATGCCGCCGAAACTGAAACCCAAGAGAAGAGGGGCAAGAATCAGCAAGAACGGCCGAAGCTGCTTGAGACGCAGTGATCGGTCTGAGTTGACCATAGTGATGTTGGTTTAGCACGCGAGTGCCAAAATGCCCGCGAAGCGCGCCGCGGCGTCCGTTCCGCCCTGCGACGACGGTGCCGATCGTCTCACAAGTCGAACCTCCAAGGGACGGCTCGGCGGCCTGCTCGGACGGCGCCCGTCAGTGCCCGCGGGGGATCCGCTAGGGGCGATAGATCGGAGAGCCGTCCCTGTACTTCGGTGCACTTTCATGGGAGACAACCAATGACACTGTGACGCCTAACGACTTTGACAGCGCAGTAATGCGTTCACGGAGCAAACGTATGGCCTCAGGCTGCCACCGATCACCAGGGAGATCGTTGAATACCAGATCAAGGTAGATGTTCTGCCTTCCGTCATCGGAAGTACCTTCGGAGGCTTCGGCATCAACGATCGTCATGTCTCCGAACATCTGACCCTTGAACTGGTCCGCTACCTCACTCCGACTGGTGGTCATCTGATCATCCCCATGTGTCCCACACCACTGTGTCACCTTTGGAAGGGTAACCGCGAGGTTCGGGTTGATGCTCCGTTCAACCAACCGACCTCGACGATGTGCCGCACGGTGTCTCATGCGTCGTGGCTTCAGGGTCGCTCCGTCCGCCAGCCGCCGTCACGGTGCCGGAAGATGTTGAGCCAGTAGTAGGCACTCTTGTCGGGGAAGCCAACCTGGACAACAGCATGGTTAGGCGACCCATAGCTCACGTCGATGACTTCAGCATGGGCGTCAGGAGCGAAGCCGGCAACGGCAACCTCTTCCGGGGTGGCGAGTCCGACTGCATACTTGGCGGACTCGCGACGGTCGGCCACCGATCCCGGCCATGGTGGCGCCAACTCGGTTCCGGCGCCCAAGCTGCGGAGCAGTCCAGCGCGGCAGCTCGGCCAGCGACGACCCGAGTTGTCGCATGATTTGGAACGATCCCTCAGCATCCACGTTCGTGACGGCCAACGCGAACATGTTCGACTTCGGTGAGGCGATCCCCGAGTGCCAGTCGCTCCCGAAGGGCCATTTCCAACACCCGTGTCCCACTCACACTCCACAGATCCGGACGCTCGGGAAGCGCCGGTCCGACGTTCGCGGATCAACCGTTTGACCTCAGCTGGGGTTACGCCAGCATCGGCGAAAATCGTCGCCGGGCCGGGGCGGTCGTCACGATGCCGAGCAGGAGGTGTTCTGCGCCGGTGGCGAATGCGCCGAGGCGGCGGGATTCCGCATGGGCGGCATAGATGGCGCCCTTGGCATCGTCACTGAACCCTTCAAACACGCCAGCCAGCATCGTGCGCAAACGGTGCCGGACAGCACCATCATGCCGGCCGGCTGTCTCAGTTACCGAACTGGCGACCGAAGACCAGGCGGCACAGCACGGCTCCCATGAGTAAAGCGATGTAGAGGATCTTCGTATGACCCGCCCGATGAGGATTCCGGGACCGGGACGTCAAATGGGGCAAGCACATCATCGGCACCCACTCCAGGCGGCGTGATCTGCGTGCCGGCATTCGATGACCCACCCAGGATGGAGGCTACAGACCACAAACAGACCACAAATGCTCGGAATACTGCGGTGCGTTGCGGTCATATCGGGAAACACATATATGACGTGACAAGGACTTTCTCTGAAATAGGGCCTGACCCAACCCACCTTCGTTGCGCTTTGCAAGCAGGGGGTCGTGGGTTCGAGTCCCATCATCTCCACTCGCTCGATGGATTCCCAGTTCAGGGTCAATTTTGAGGCCGTAGTCGGAATCGGCAAGGCGCGGGATTTCCTCGACAAACCACAGACAAAACAGAAGCCCAGTGCCTATCGCTCATTCCCGAGGGCGTTGCACGCTCCTGCCCAGGAGGACTCGAGACGGCAACCGACATGACTTCCTCCAAATCAACTGCAAAAAGGGGGGGCCAGACCAATCCAGGTTCCTTTTGCAAATGGCCAATGACCTGTAGGGGGGCCAGTAACGAGGGCGTAAGTCTCAATCATGACTTGGTCACTCGATCGCGATAGGCGCGTTTCGTTCACTAGATCCGCCAGGGCGGCACAGGCAACACAGCCGTCCCGCATTGTCATCCGGTACCGTTGATTTCGTGCCCACTCTGTACGAACACGCTGGGGGCGAAGAGGCTCTGCACCGGCTGGAGGATTACTTCTACACCACTGTTCTCGCCGATCCATTGCTGCAGCCACTGTTTGGTAGCGGTCAGCCCCAACACGTGGACCACCTCACCGCGTTCACGGCCGAGTCGTTCGGAGGGCCAGACCGTTTCACCGCGGAACTCGGGTTCGAACACCTGATCGAGGTGCATCGCGGATTGCGGATCACCGAGGAGCAGCGTCTCCGGTTCGTGGAGCTCTACATGGCGGCTCTCGATGCCGTTGGCATGCCGGAGGACGCGCCCTTTCGCGAAGCTGTCCTCTCACACCTGGAGTTCGGATCGCGGGTGGCGATGCAGAACTCCAACGCGACAAGCGATGAGGAGCTGCATCCGATTCGAGAGGTGCCCATCTGGACGTGGGAAGGCGCCGATAGCGGTCAGTGATCCACCGGCGGTCGAGTGGGCTCGACCGCGAGCAATACGACCGCCTCGCCCCCCCACCGGGCGTCACTGGTCGGCCAACACATCCCCGAGGATCTGCTTGACGATAGGGCCGGATACCTCTGCCCCCGTCACACCGGCCGGTTGATTGGGGAGCACGACCGCCACCGCCACCTTGCCATGGCTCGTCGGGGCGAAGGCGATCAGCCAGTCGGTGGTGAACTGGGGGAAGGGCCCAAGCGACCCAGTCTCGGCCGTACCGGTCTTGGCGGCCACGTTCCAGCTGGCGGGAAAGATATTGGCAGCCGTCCCGGAAGTTGCCACTCCCAGCATGAAGGTGGTGAGGGTGGCCGCCGTCTGAGGCGAGATGGAGCTTATCCATGCCTTGGGCGTGTACTTCGCGACGAGGTCTCCCTGGGCGTCACGGATGTTGGCCATCAGGTGAGGGGTCATCTCGACCCCGCCATTGGCGACGGTGGCGGCCACCATGGCCATCTGGAGAGCCGACGCCGTGACGTTCTGTTGTCCGATGGCGGACTTCATCAGGCCGGGTAGGTCAGTGGCGAACGAGGCCACCGTCCCGAAGTTCGATGTCGCCACCGTGTCGGTGGGCACGTCGAGCGGTACCTTCTGATTGAACCCGTACAGCTGAGCTTGGTTCACCAGGGCCGATGCGCCCAGCTGTTGACCGATGAACGCGAAGTTGGCGTCACAGGAGTGGATCACCATCTGTTCGAGGGTCCCCCCACACGGCTCGTTGTGGTAGTTGGTCAGCACCTGTGGAGGATTGCCGGTGTCGGGGAGATCGATAAACGTCGGTGTCATTGGATAGGTCATGGCCGCCAGCTTGGGACTCGTCTCCAGCACCGCGGAGGTAGTCACCACCTTGAAGCTCGATCCCGGTGCATAACGCTGGCCGAAGGATCCCGAGACCAACGGACCCCCTGGTTGTGCGTCCAGGGCCTTCATGGCGTTGGCCCTCGTGGTCGCGTTCTGGGAGACCAGGGGATTCGGGTCGAAGGTGGGATCCGAGTACATGGCTTCGACCCCGCCGGTAGTGGGATTGAGCACAACTGCCGCTGCTCCGACCACGCCCGGCGCGGCACTGTTCAACGCGTCGGCCACCTGGGCTTGCAATTTGGCGTTGGTGGTCAGGGTGACGTTGTCTACCCCGGTCCGAGAGGTAAGCAGATCCTTCAAGGTCTTGGCCGGCTTGGTGTGCTGGTTGAGGTAGTTGGTGTATTCGGCTTCAACGCCGTAGTTGTTGCCGAAGGTCGGGGAATCGAATCCGACGATCTGGGAAAAGAGGGTGGCGGTCGACGGGTTGTAGACCCGCTGGTACTTGTAGGAACTGCCCTTCGGCGCCAGGGTCGATGATGCCAGGGTCACGCCGTCGGAAGACAGGATGCTGCCCCGGGTCTGACTACGGGCGGCGGCCAGGACACGTGGATTGTTCGGGGCTGTGGCCAAAGAATGCGACCGCAAGACCTGGATGTAGTTGAGTTGCACAAAGAGCGCGGCGAAGCAGAGCGCCATGAAGATGCCCAACCGGCGGATGCGCTTCTCCATCAGATCGGTACTGGAGCGGTCCTTGTTGACGCGAGAACCGAAATGAGCGTGCTCATTGCCACAGGCGTGCCGTTACTCCGCTTTGCTCCAATAGACACGGGGAGCTGCCCGATCCCTCGCCGCCCGCCACCCCCGTGCACCTCAGCTACGTCCGATATCGCTTACCGCGCCGGGTTTCGCCATTCTCAGAGTCAAGGCAAGGCTCTTTAGCCCACGGCTTCATGCCGGACCAATGACCGACTGAGCGAGGCTTCACGACGGCCAGAATACGCCGGCACGCCAAACAGGTTGCGGAACCCGAGTAGCTCGTTAGGAGGCGATTGGCTCCACGACGAACACGGGGATCTGCCGATCGGTCTTCTTCTGGTAGTCGGCGTAGTCGGGATAGGCGGCCACCGCCCGGTCCCACCACTCGGCTTTCTCTGCTCCGGTGACTTCCCGAGCGGTCATGTCTTGCTTGACCGGACCGTCCTGGAGCTCGACATTGAGATCGCCGACCACGTTGTAGTACCAGACCGGGTTCTCGGGGGCGCCGCCCTTGGAGGCGACGATGGCATAGCTGCCGTCGTGCTCGACCCGCATCAATGGAGACTTGCGGATCTTCCCGGACTTGGCCCCCCGTGAGGTGAGGACGATGACCGGCATCCCCCGCAAGGTTGTCCCGCGGGTACCACCCGAGCCCTCGTACTCATCTACCTGGTTTCGCACCCATTCTGCGGGGCTCGGCTCGTATTCACCATCGAGAGGCATGCTTCTAGCTTGCCTCTCCGAGGCGACCTCTTCCAATCGCGTCACGTTCCCCAATCGGCCCGTTCGGGCCAGGAAATCAGTCGCAGGTCGCGGACCTTACGAGCCAGTTGCCTCGTGCCCACGGCGAGGTTGCCCTGTTCGCCGTCGCTACATCCCCGCCGGGGGTCCGATGATCGACGCTTCGGGCCCGAACTTCTCGACATAGCCGGCATGGACCTCGCTCCACCGGTCACGCACGGTCTCTGGCGGATCGGTACCGGCCAGGTCGTACTCGAGCGCCTCGAGGCAGACGTGCCAACCCGCGCTGTCCCGCGCCGCCTTGCCCAGGTCGTCGATGGTGTCGAGCAGGGTGAGGAGGCATCCTGCGCCGCTCGGCGCGATCTCCAATCGGATGGTGTCGGTACCCCATCGGAACTCGAGCGCTGACTCGGGATCGAACACGAGCACCTCACCGTCGAAAGGAGGGAACTCGTCACCGCGGGACTCGAAGCGGAGGCGCGTACCGACGACCCACTCACCCACGATGCGTTGCGGGAACCACGCTGCCAGATGGTCGGCTTCGGTGATGGCGCGCCACACCTTCTCTGGAGGATGGGCCAGCTGAACATCAAAGCGCAGCCTCCAACGATTGTCTTTCTGTTCGAGCTCGCCGTTCATGCTGTTCGCCTCCTTGCTCGCTTGGGGGTAGCAGCGGGCGGAACGTCCATCTCGTCGAGATGCCGTCCGAGCGCATCGAGGCTCGACGTCCACATCGCTCGGTAGGGGGCGATCCAGTCATCGATCTCCTGGAGCGGCTGAGGTCGCAACCGGTAGAGGCGTTGTTGGGCGGCGACCCGTGCTTCGACGAGCCCGATGTCACGCAGGACCCGAAGGTGCTTGGACACGGCCGGCTGGCTCACAGTCAAGGCCTTCACCAGCTCGCCGACCGGTCGTTCCCGGTCGCGGAGCAGATCGAGGATCTGTCGGCGGTGCGGCTCAGCCAGTACTTCGAACGCCGTCAGCACCCAGTTAGTATGCCTCTATAGATATATAACTGTCAGGAGGCAGGGAATGCTGGCCCATTCCCAGCCCCCGCGAGCTCGCCGTATGTAAATGTTTCGGGCGTGGGAATTGGACGTGGCGGCATCTGTCGTGGGAGCGGCAATCCCGGAGGCGGCACTGATGCCGGGCTCTCCTCGGCCGGACGACTCGGGCGTCAGTCAGCTCCGACGCAACTCGGTCGGGCTGGCCGGAGTCACCGGTCAGTCGCTCAGCGCCATGGGCCTCAGTGGAGTCATCGGCACCTCCGTGCCGGTGGTGGCCATCCTGGCTGGAGCCGGAGGCTGGCTTACGTGGGCCATTGCCGCCGTCATCATAATGTTGGTGGCCTTGTCCATCTCGGTGTTGGCCCGTCGGTTCGCCACGACGGCAGCCTGTACGGTCTCGCCGCCAAAGCACTCGGCCCACTCGGGGGTCTCTTGACCGGTTGGCTCATGGTGGCGCTGATCGGCGTGGCCGCCTCGGCCTCGGTCTTGAGCTTCGGGGTGTACTTCAGCCAGTTCCTCACCCTCGCCCACGTCTCCTACGGACGGCCGACGCTGCTGGTCACATCGGTCTCCGCTTTGGTTATCTGCTGGTTTCTCTCCCGGGTGGGTGCTCGGCTCGCCGCCTGGGCCATGTTCGTCACCGAGATCGTGGCCACGCTGGCCATGTTCGTCGTATTCGTCGCCCTCATCGTCAACCATCGAGGGCCGATCATCGATACCCGCCAGATCCATTTGCAGAATGTCTCGCTGTCGGTCGTGCTCACCGCGGTGGTGCTGGGGGTGGGCGGCTTCGGCGGGTTCGAGAGCGCCGCCGTCTACGGGCAGGAGGCGACCCGGCCGAGGCGGGTCATCCCCGTCGCCATGGTGATCAGCGTGGCCATCGCCGGGATCGTCTGGATGCTGTCGAGCTACATGCTCTTCCTCGGTTTCAGGACTCGACTCAGTCCCTGGCCAAATCGTCTGCTCCCCTGGGCACGCTGGCGCAGATCGCCGGTATCGGCTCCTACCGCTACGTGGTTGACATCGCCCTGGCCTTCACCATCGGGGCGTCACTCATTGCCGCGTTCAGCTGGGTGGCCAGGATGATGCTGACCATGAGCCGGGAGGGGATCGCACCGGCGTCGTGGAAGCGCATCCATCCCCGGTACCACACCCCCTCCCGGGCCCTGAGCATTGCCGGTGCCGTCTGGCTCGTCCTCGTCGTGCTCATGGCCGTCACGTCGTCGACGCCGCTCGCCACCTTCGGCGAGCTGGCCGGCGACCTGTCCGGCTATCCGCTCCTGCTGGTCTACGGGCTCATATGCGTGGCGGCCATCGTCTATCAATGGCGACACGGCCACCGGTACTCGGCCTTTGTCGTCATTGCCGTCCTCGGTGCCGGATCGATGGCCTACGTCATGTACCGGAGCCTCGTTCCCTGGCCGCCGTTGCCCGACAGCATCGTTGTCGGCGCGTTCCTGGCCATCACCGCGGGCATCGTCGTGGCCTACCTGATCCTCCGGCACCGCCGTCCGTCCCGACTCCAGCGCATCGGCTCCAGCGTCGACGACGACACCGCCGCGCTCTCCGACTAGCGGGTGACGAAAAAGATACGGCTCTCCGTTCCGCCGGGGTCAATGTCCAGCGGAGTGGTGTAGGCCCCGGGTGCCGGTCAACGAAATCGTGGTTCCTCCATGCTGGCCAGGCTCTCCTCTTTGTGCACCCGCTCATCGTGGGCGATCTGGCGGTACAGGTCAGCCTGCGAGATGAACGTCCCATACCCGGCGGCGATCTCCGGCTCGAAGGGCTTTCTCGAGCTCGGGGTGCTCGACGACGTAGTTCATGTACTCGTGCTCGGCGTGATCCTCGAAATCAGCGTTGAGCGCATAGCTCCAGGCGGGACGCACGACGTAGAGCGCCAACGAGAGCTGGTAGTAGGCGAAGGCCACGATCTGGGGGATGATCCCGTAGCGAATCGTGCCCTCATCGACCTCCGAGTTGGCGATCAGTTCCTCGAGCACCAGGAGGTGCCACTGTTCGTTGTCCTGTTGGGCCCGGGCCTCATGGACCCGGTCCTGTATCCGGTGCACCAGCTTCACCCGGGCGTGCATGTGGGTCACGGCGATATAGGCCACCTGCTCCCATGTCTGGTACGGGACCCGGGCGATGAGCTCGAGCACCTTGAACTTCGACAGCGTCCGAGTCTTCCCGTAGACCAGGTCCATCATGGCGAAGAGGGCCCGCGCCGCCAGTCCGTAGCGGCGACGGGGGGTGGCCAGCGTCTCCGCCTGGGCGACCAGGAGCTGGTCGTGATCGAGTGGCGGTCCCAGCAACACGAGCGTGGTCATGGCTCTCCTTCCATCGTGGAACGGCAACGCTGCTTCTCACGTCCACCATAACGACGGACATTTCCCGTTGTACGCGGCTCGCGGTTGGATTATCTTTCGGTGATGTCTACGGACACGTCCCCGACCAGCACGGTCGACCTGGACACCCAAGAGCTGCACAGCCTGGGTTACTCCCAGGAGCTGCGGCGAGGCATGGGCGGCGTTTTCCAACTTCGCCGTCTCCTTCAGCATCATCTCCATCCTCACCGGTGGCATCACCACCTACTACCTCGGCATGGACGCCGGCGGTCCGCGCGCCATCACCTTCGGCTGGATCATCGTCGGAGTGTTCGTCCTGTTCGTGGGCACGTCCATGGGCGAGATCTGCTCGGCCTATCCCACCGCAGGCGGCCTGTACTACTGGTCAGCCAAGCTGGCCAAACGGAACAAGGCGGCCTGGTCGTGGTACACGGGCTGGTTCAACCTGGTTGGCCAGGTGGCCATCACCGCATCGATCGACTACGGCCTGGCCACCTACGTGGCCTTCATCATCAGCCTCTATTCGGGGAGCTTCCACTCCACCGCTGGTTGGGTGCTGCTCATCTATGCCATCGTCCTCGGCGCCCACGGCCTGTTGAACACGTTCCGGGTCAAGCTGGTCGGACTCCTGGCCACGGTCAGCGTCTGGTGGCACGTGGCCGGCACGGCGCTCATCGTGGCGGTCCTCTTTGCCATTCCCTCCCATCACCAGAGCATCGGGTTCTTGGTCCACTCGAAGAACCTGACCGGCTGGTCGGGTCCGTTCGCCGGTTTCTACGCCTTCGCCATCGGGATGCTCTTGGCTCAGTACACGCTGACCGGTTACGACGCCTCAGCGCACATGACCGAAGAGACGGCGCAAGCCAGTGTGAACGGGCCCCGGTCGATCGTCCGAGCCATCTACGTTTCGATCATCGCCGGCTTCGTCTTGAACCTGGCCATGACCTTGGCCATCCAAGGCGGCGACAAGGAGTACGCCGCCCTGGCCGCCAACGGCTCGGTCGCCGGCGGCCAGCTGTTCATCGACGCGGTGAGCGGGGCCGGCGGGAAGCTGTTGGTGATCGTCGCCACCATCGCCATGTTCTTCTGCGGGCTGGCGTCGGTCACCGCGAACTCCCGCATGATCTACGCCTTCTCTCGGGACGGCGCCATCCCGGGCCACAAGCGGTGGCACCGTCTCAATCTACGAACCCGCACCCCGGTCAACGCCGTCTGGTTGGCGGCCGTGGTCGCCTTTCTCCTCGGCCTGCCCTCGCTCTACCAGCGCGGTGGCTATTCGGTGGCCTTCTTCGCCATCGTGTCGATCGGGACCGTCGGCCTCTACGTCGCTTACATCATCCCCGTCTTCCTCCGACTCCGGGCCGGGAGCACTTTTCAGGTCGGCCCGTGGAACCTCGGCCGCTGGAGCACGCCCATCGGCTGGATCGCCGTGCTGTGGGTGGTGATCATCACCATCTTGTTCTTCGCTCCCGCCTTTTGGCCGTGGAACACGGCGGCCGACTTCAACTGGGCCGGGCCCCTGTTCGTCGGGGTCATGGTCTTGGTCACCCTGTGGTGGCTGATCTCGGCCCGCAAGTGGTTCACCGGTCCCAAGGTGCAGGGAACCCCCGAAGAGCTGGCCGAGATCGAGGCGGAGCTGGCCCAGGGCTACATCGAGGACCGGTTCCTCTGAGCATCCGCTGCAACACGTACCCGTTCGCGTAGAACGTTTGGTATGAGATCAATCGTTGTCCCGACCTCCCACCCGGACGCCCGATGAGCCCCGGCCAGCCGACCGTCGGTGGCCTGACTGTTTCCGAGGCCACGGTGGTTCGTCCCCCCGAGACCCGGCCCCCACGAGGCGCACCCAACGTCGTGGCCATCGTGCTCGACGACACCGGCTTTGCCCACCTCGGAAGTTTCGGGTCCGGTATCGCCACGCCGAACATGGATCGCCTGGCCGAGGGCGGCCTCCGCTACAACCGGTTCCATGTGACGTCCCTGTGCTCCCCCACCCGGGCCTCGTTCCTCACCGGGAGGAACCATCACGCCGTGGGCATGGGCTTTCTGGCCGACATCCCGCTCGGCTTCCCGGGGTACACGGCACGGATACCCAAGACGGCGGCGGCCCTCCCGAGAATCTTGAAGGACGCCGGGTACAACACGATGGCCGTGGGAAAATGGCACCTGACGCCCCGATGGCAACGCTCCTCGGCCGGGCCGTTCGACACCTGGCCGCTCGGGTTGGGCTTCGAGCGCTACTACGGCTTTCTGCAGGGGGACGCCAACCACTGGACGCCCAACTTGGTCTGTGACAACCACTACGTGGATCCTCCGTCCCGGCCGGAGGACGGGTACCACCTGAGCGAGGACCTGGCCGACCGAGCCTCCCGCTACGTGCTCGACCAGCACCAGGCCGCTCCGGACAAACCCTTCTTCTTGTACTTCGCCCTCGGCGCCATGCACTCCCCCCACCACGTAGCCCAGTCCTGGGTCGATCCCTACCGTGGCCGGTTCGACAATGGCTGGGACTTCTGGCGTGAAGAGGTGTTCGCCCGCCAGCTGGCCACCGGTGTGGTCCCCGAAGGCACCGTGCTCACGCCCCGGCCCTCGTGGGTGCAGGGTTGGGACGAGCTGTCAGCCGACGAGCGCCGCATGCATGCCCGCGAACAGGAGGTGTTCGCCGCTTTCCTGACCCATACTGACGCCCAGATCGGCCGCGTCCTCGACCGGCTGGAGGAGATCGGCCAGCTCGACAACACGATCGTCCTGCTCTTCTCGGACAACGGGGCGAGCGCCGAGGGCGGGAAGTCAGGGAGCGTGAACGAGCATCGGTTCACGGCTCGGGTCCGCGAGTCCATGGAGGACAACCTGGCGGCCTACGACGACTGGGGAGGGTTCAAGACCTACAACCACTACAGCTGGGCCTGGGCTGCGGCCGGCAATTCCCCCTTGCGGCTGTGGAAGCGGTACACCTGGCTGGGCGGCACACGCACGCCACTGATCGTGCACTGGCCCCAGGGCATCGAAAGCCGGGGGGAGATCCGTTCCCAGTTCGCCCACGCCGTCGATCTCCTCCCCACCGTGCTCGATGTCGCCGGCATCGCCGCACCGGCCACGGTCGACGGCATCACCCAGCAGGCGATCGACGGTGCCAGCCTGCGCCCCACCTTCGACGACGCCGCCGCAGCGGATCCCCGGGACACCCAGTACTTCGAGATGCTCGGGGTCGCGCTCCATCGTCCACCAGGGCTGGAAGGCGACGACCGACTACATCTCGACCGGCGTGCTCGACGAGGAGGAGCTGGCCACGGGCAGCCGGGACTTCGCCACCGATCACTGGGCCCTGTTCGATCTCACCACCGACTTCTCCGAATCGAACGACGTGTCCTCCGACCATCCCGACGTGGTGCGGAAGCTCCAGGATCTCTGGCTGGTCGAGGCCGGGAGGAACCAGGTGCTCCCCATCGACGGCACCTTCCTCAACCGGATCGGGGCGATGCTGACGCCCACCTACCCGGCGGGCACCGACCGGACCTTCCTCCCCGGCGGGAGCCCGATCGCCGACGAGTCACTCCCGGTGATGTTCGGAGGGTTCCGGATGACCGCCGACGTAGACGTGCCCGAAGGCGGGGGCGACGGGGTACTCGGAGCGCTGGGTGACTGGAACGGCGGATTCGCCCTGTCGGTCACCGAAGGGCTCCTGACCTTCAGCTTCTCCCGGGCCGGCGAGCTGCTCGAGGTCGTCGCCGAGACTCCGGTGCCCGCGGGCAGACAGGCCCTCGGGGTGTCGTACGTTGTCGGCGAGAACCACAGCGGGATCTTCACCGTGCTCCACGGCGACACCCCGGTGGGATCGACCTCGTTCTCCGGCATGATCCCGTTCGCGGTCCAACACGGCGGAGCCGGTCTCCGCCTGGGCTTCGACATCGGGTTCCCGGTGACCGAGCGCTACCAACCGCCGGCCCGATGGACCGGGACCCTGTACTCGTTGCGGATCGAGACACCGGGCGCCCCGCCGGTGGACACGGCCGACGAGATCCGCTCCGCATTGCACAGCGACTGAGGCACGTCGGAGGCGATGCGTCCGATCCACCGATAGAGCCGGGCGCGCCGATAGGGTCCACTCATGGTGAGCCAGGCCACTCCACGGTCGCGCCCCGGCCACGGCCTCGACCACCGTTGCGTGCCAACACCCTGTCGCTAAGCTCGAACGCGTGTTCGAACATAAAGCAGTTCGGGAGCTCAGCGCGGTTCAGGAGCTCAGGGCAGTTCCGGGAGCCGGTCCGGCTCAGCGGTCTCGGCGGCCGTTCTCATGACCGCGGTGCAACCGGTCCGACCAGCCGGTCGCCGCCGGTCCACGGCGACGTCATCGTTCGGTGTGGGGCGACGCGAGAGCCACGATGCCTCGGCCTTCTACGGTCGTTTCACCGAGCCGACCATCTCCTCGGACTCGGGGATCGGGGCCCATCGAGAGCGCGACGCCATCTGGGTGGGTGACGCCCGGGACATGGACTGTTACGGCGACATCGCCGACGGCTCCGTGGCCTTGGTGGTCACCTCCCCACCGTATTTCGCCGGCAAGGAGTACGAGGCGGCCATGGGCGAGGGCCACATCCCTGCCGACTACAACGCCTACCTGCAGATGCTGCACGGCGTCTTCGAACAGTGCTTCGCCAAGCTCGAGCCCGGCGGCCGGATCGCGGTGAATGTGGCCAACCTGGGTCGGCGGCCCTACCGGTCCTTGTCTCGCGATGTCATCGACATCCTGGAAAGCCTGGGCTACCTGCTGCGCGGCGAGATCATCTGGCAGAAGAGCCATGCCGCCGGTGGATCGTGCGCCTGGGGAACATACCAACGGCCGGGGAATCCGGTGCTCCGCGACATCACCGAACGGATCGTCGTGGCCTCCAAGGGTCGCTTCGATCGGGCCCTGTCGCCCGAGGACCGCCTCGGCCGTTCCCTGCCCAACGAGGGTTCGATGTCCATGGACGACTTCATCGATGCCACCACCGACCTGTGGGACATCCCGGCCGAGTCCGCCACCCGAGTCGGTCACCCGGCCCCGTTTCCCGTCGAGCTCCCACGCCGGCTCATCGAGCTGTACACCTACCGCGGCGACCTCATCCTCGACCCGTTCATGGGGTCGGGTTCGACAGCCGTCGCCGCCGTACGGACCGAGCGCCACTACGTGGGATTCGACACCGATCCCGCCTATGTGGCTCGAGCCGACGAGCGAATCGCTGCCGCCCACCAGGAAGCGGCGATCGAGCGCGGCCTTGCCGATGGATCCCGCCGGATCGTCGTGCCTCCTGTCCGACCCGCGGCCGACACCGACGAGCTGGGCGACTTCCAGGTGCGGGCCGTGCGTCGCGGTGAGAAGGCCAAAGAGTTGGCCCGCCAAGCGCTGGCCACGTGCGGGTTCAGCGCCATCACCACCGACGTGACCTTTGGCGATCTCGGCGTCCAGGTGAGCTTCCGGGCCACCGACGCCAAGGGCGCCATCTGGTTGTTCGACGTCTCGGGTGCCTTCTCGAGCACGCGCCCGGGTCTGAAGCGCATGGACGTGCTGTGGAAGACGCTGGGCAAAGCCAGCGTGCTCCACGAAGCCCGCCGGCGCGATCCCGACCGTGACGACCTCGGACCCCTCGTGCTGTTGACCACCGATGCCCCACCGGCCCGGAGTGCGGGGGGCCGGGTGCTCCGGGCGGTCGGGCCCGACGATCACACCGGTCCCGTCCATGACGTCATCGAGCTCCTGGACCGAGAGGGACTGGTGCGCCTGCGCGGCTTCGCTCACGATGGTCGACAGTGGCACTGAGCGCCGACGATGCCCGATGACCGCACCATGGTCACGGAGTTGGCCACGGCTCTCGGAACCCTCCCCGCCGATCTGAGCACATCACTGAGCAGGCGGCCGAGCGAGGTCCGGATCGAGCCGGCAGTCTGGCAGCGCCTGGCCGAGCTCCATGAGTCCGGGCATCTGGCCCAGCAGTTCGACCTGGCCTTCGCCAACGGACGCGCCCTGGCCCATGCGGACGACGGGCTGCGTGGCCGGGCTCCGCGGATCATCGAGTGGACCGGCGGGCGGCGGGCGCCGGGCGACGAGGTAGCCCCCATCGATCTGCGCATCGATCACGTCTACCTGGTCAGTTGCAAGTACGACTCGGACATCCTGGCCAATACCTCGCCGGCCCGGTTGTTCCACGGGCTGCTGGCCACCACCGGCGTATGGGACCGGAGCGACTGGTACGCAACCGTGGCTCCGGGCCAGCACCGACTCCTCTATCAGGCCTGCCTCGAGGCCACCGGCCTCACCGATCTGCCCACATCGCCCGAGTTGTGCACCCGAGACCAGCACGATCGCCTGAGGAAGGCGTTGTCAGGGCGGGCTTATCCCGATCAGGCCAGCCGCGAGGCCTACGCCGCTCTCTGCGCGACGGTCAGCGAGGCTTCGGCTGGACAGTGGAACGAGGCACTGGACAAGGGGGGCACCACCACTGAGCTCATGGTGTGGCGCCTCTTGCGCATCGGCAGCGCGCCGTACTTCCTACTCGGGATCGACCGCCGCACGGCCCAGCCCGTGCAGTACCGGATCGCTTCCCCGTGGGACTGGCGAGATGAGTTCGAACTGGTCGACTTCACCATCCACCCGGGACAGGCCGGCCAGCCCCGGGTGGAGTGGGCCGGCACATTCCGGCGCCGTCGATCAGCGGTGACCAATACCCTGGCCGGGCACGTCGAGATCCGTTGGAGCCACGGCCGGTTCGCCCAGCCCCCCGAGGCCAAGGTGTACCTGGATACCCCGATGGCCGACCTCCCCGGCTACCACGCCCTCTCTCACCCGGGTGCTTTGCAACCGACGCTATGGCCGGAGACCTGATCGCCGAGATGCGCCGCCCAAAAGGCGGCGTGCCAGGGGCACGACCGGGGGGCAACCACTCGACCGAGAACCAGGATCGCCCCGACCTGCATGCCGGCCAGCCTCAGTGCCGTGGCCGCGCTCTGGGCCCTCGCCCCCGTTGTGTAGCTGTCGTCGACCACCAGCACCCGACGCCGGACCCCGGATGAGGAGCCGACCGACGAGTCGACGACGAAGCCCGATCGTGACGGCTGGAGGTGATCCAGGCGGCCGGGTCCTCTGACCAACAGCCGACGGTGATCGACGGCCAAGGAGGAGACCTCGGACACCACTGCGTCCACCGGCGAGCCACCGGGCCTCCTCGACGACGGCACGGTCACCACCGTGTCCCATGGACCGCCCGAGAACATCTGGAGGTCCTCTCGGTGTTGGTCGACGAACGCCGCCAGCAATAGCGTGCAGTGACCGACGGAACGACGACGGGTCTCGGCGACCGGGGCGTCCTTGTACTGACGCAACAACTGGTGCATCTCGTCACCCAGTCGGTAGGTGGTGACGGCCACCACCGGCACGAGGGGCATCCCGAGGTGGGCGGCCACTGTGGCACAGCAATAGCACCTCCCATAGCCAGGTTGGGTCGGACCGTGGCAGAACCGGCACACCCCGAACTTCGAGGAGGCCCCGACGGGCGGACCACCGCCAGATGGGGATGGTTCTCTACAACGGTCGACACGACCCATGGCCGGACCTCGGTTCTCGAACGGCCAGTCGGGCGGCGGCCGTCGTTTTCCGGCGGCACCGGGACACTCCGATGCCGCGAACTTCAGCGCTGGGTTCAGCCTGGGGGCTTCGGCCCCGACGATTCGTCCCGGTGCACCAGGAAGGTCCCCGTCGAACGACTGATCATCTGGCCGTCCGCATCGCGGATGGTCGCCTCCCCGTAGGCAACCTGGCGAGCTAGACGCACCACTTCGCCGCGCAGTCGGTAGGTCTCTGCCACCACGGCCGGCCGCATCGTCTCCGTCTTCAGTTCCAGTGTCGCTCTGGTCCGGTCCCGGCCGGCCAGCGAGGCATTGATGGCAAAGTTCATGGCCGCGTCTAGAAGCAGGGCATGGACACCGGCCTGCACGATGCCGTGGGGATTGGCGGCCAACGGATTCGGCGTGAAGCTGCCCTCCACCCAACCGAGGTCCTCGCCGTCGACCCCGTAGGTGTCGAACGACGCCCCGACCTGGCCGATGAGCTCCATCCCGCCGTTGCCCAACCAACGATCCATGTCTTTGATGCGTCCGCTCACGAACAGGCACCCTATCGGGGAGGTGTCTCGCTTCTTCGGATCGCTCACCGAGGCGGCGGCCGCGGGGGAGCCCGACCCCGGTCGCTAAGCTCTTGACCAGTTAGTCAAGTTTGTGCCTTGACAGGCAGACACACCGTCCACGACAGTGAGATGGCCGGGATGCGAAGGCTCCGCCGGCCAGACAAGGAGGCCACCATGACCAATGCCGTCATCGTCGACGCGGTACGGACCGCCGGAGGAAAACGGAACGGGAAGTTGCGCAATTGGCACTCCGCCGATCTGGCCTCAGAGCCGCTGATGGCGCTGGTCGAGCGCAACAACCTCGACCCCGGGATGGTGGACGACGTCATCATGGGCTGCGTCATGCAGGTCGGTGAGCAATCGCTGAACATCGGCCGCAACGCCGTACTGGCCGCAGGGTTCCCCGAGTCAGTACCGGCGACCACCATCGACCGCCAGTGCGGCTCGTCGCAACAGGCTCTCCACTTCGGCGCCCAGGGAGTCATCGCTGGCGCCTACGACATCGTGATCGCCGGGGGCATCGAGGTCATGACCCGGACCCCGATGGGCTCGTCGGTGGTCCGTGATCTCGGGTTTCCGTTCGGCCCCCGCATGATGAACCGCTACGCCGAGCGCGGCGGGTTGGTCAGCCAGGGTGAGGGGGCCGAGCTGATCGCCGAGCAGTGGGACCTGAGCCGTGAAGACCTCGACACCTACTCGGTCCGTTCCCACAAGCTGGCGGCCCAGGCCACGGCCGAGGGCCGCTACGACCGCGAGATCATCCCTGTCGCGGTCAAGGACGACGAGGGCCAGGACACCGATGAGCTGGTGCGTACGGACGAGGGAATCCGCCCCGACTCCTCGGTCGAGGTGCTGGGCAACCTGAAGCCCGCCTTCCGGGCCGAGAACGGCAAGGTCACTGCGGGCAACTCCTCGCAGATCACCGACGGGGCCTCCGCCGTACTGATCATGAGCGAGGAGAAGGCCGTTGCGTTGGGCCTCACTCCCCGGGCTCGGTTCCATACCTTCGCCGTGGTCGGGCGCCGATCCGATCACCATGCTGACCGGCCCGATCCCCGCCACCAGGATGGTGCTCGAGCGGGCCAAGCTGACCCTCGACGACATCGACCTGGTGGAGATCAACGAGGCCTTCGCCTCCGTGGTCCTCGCCTGGCAAAAAGAGCTCGGCGTCGACCTGGACAAGGTCAACGTGAACGGTGGGGCCATCGCTCTCGGCCACCCGCTCGGAGCATCAGGAGGCAAGCTGGCCGCGACCCTGCTCAACGAGCTGGAGCGCACCGGTGGCCGCTACGGGCTTCTGACCATGTGCGAAGGCGGCGGCATGGCCAACGCCACCATCATCGAGCGGCTGGGCTGACTCTCGGAGTTTCGAGACAGCACACGCTCTTCTTGAACAGGCCGGCCCCCCGGGGCCGGTTTGTTCGCGTTCGGGCTGCGAGTCAGTGGTAGCGGGTGGCCACCATCAAGCCGGCGAAGATCGAACCGATGGCGCCCACCAGCCACCAGTTGTTCACCCCTGCCCGGGAGCACGTTGGCGTAGTTCAAGATCACGATCAGCACCCCGAGTACGAACAGGCCGATGATCAGGATCCCCATCCACCTGGGGCTTTCCTTGACACTCCTGGAGACCGGTGGGGTGTAGCGGTGGCTCTGGCCGGGATGATGCGCGGTCGTCCGCCCCTCGGCGGAACGACCCTTCTTCTGAGCGCTGCCGGGGCCGGACTTGGCCTTGGTTGCCATGGGCGAAGGATAGCCAGTGGGCGGCAAGGGATGCCGGCGGCGACCGGTACGCTCGATTGGTCCATGGGGCCCCGGGTGCTGGTGATCGACAACTACGACTCGTTCGTCTACAACCTCGTCCAAGAACTGGGCGAGCTGGGCGCCGAGCCGGTGGTCCACCGGAACGACGCCATCGACATGGACGGGATCCGGGCTGCAGCCCCCGACGCCATCCTCATCTCACCGGGTCCGGGACGACCCGACGGCGCCGGGATCAGTCTCGAGGTCATCGAGCAGCTGGGTGCCGACTATCCCATCTTGGGTGTGTGCCTCGGACACCAATCGATCGGGCAGGCCTACGGCGGTGAGGTGGTGTCGGCTCCCACCCTCATGCACGGGAAGACGTCCGCCATCCATCACACCGGCGTGGGGGTCTTCGCCGGGCTTCCCGAGCCCTTTGTCGCCACCCGGTACCACTCCTTGGTGGTGGAGCCGGCTACCTTGCCCGACGTGCTCGAGGTGACGGCGAGCACCGACGACGGGGTCATCATGGGCTTTCGCCACCGGGAGCTCCCCGTCGAGGGCGTCCAGTTCCATCCGGAGTCCGTTCTCACCCCGTCGGGCCCGACGCTGCTCGCCAACTTCCTGGCCTCGACCGGGCGCTAACCCGGTCTGACACCCAACCCAGAGACCGGCGCCGTTCGCTATGGGCCAGTCGTCGTCGGCGTCGTGGTCGGGGGTGGCGCTGTCGTTGGCGTCGTTGTCGGGGGTGGCGCTGTCGTCGGCGTCGTGGTCGGCGGCGGCGTCGTGGTGGCGTCGTTGTCGTGGGCGGCGACGTCGTGGTCGTGGTCGTAGGTGGAGGCCCGATCGATACCACGAGGTTGACCGCGGAATTGCGGGGTAGTTGCGTTCCGGGCGGTGGCACAGAGGAGATGACAAAACCGGCCTGGTACGTAGTGGAGGTGGCCTGCGTGGGGGAGGTGCCGAGGACGAGGTGGCTCTGTTTCAGGGTATTTTGAGCCTGAGACTGGGTCTGCCCGGCAAGCGACGGGACCGTCTCCATCTGCACGGCCGTTATCTTGGCCACGGTCAACGTGACCGTGTCGCCCTTTTTCACCAGCGTGTTCTTCTTCGGGGCCTGGCTCAGCACCGTGTTGTTGACAGTCGGCGCCACTGCGTTCTGGTCCTTGATCACCACGGCCAGGCCTTCGTTCTTGAGCGTCGTCTGGGCCTGGCTCGCCGGCTGACCGACCACGAAGGGCATAGAGAACGACGAACTGCCCCCGCCCAGGTACCCGAGGGACCGGGCCAGCAATACCCCGACCACGATCAGCAGGATCAGCAGGATGGCCAGAATGATGGCGTAGGTCTTGGTGCGGCTGCGTCTGGGTTCCTCATCGGCGTACTCGCCGATTGGGCCGGTACCGACTGGGTCCCGCTCACCGCACCGACCGCTTGGGTGGCCGCCATGCCCCCCATGACGCCGGTGGCTCCGAGAGCGGCGACCGTCTGGGTGTGGTCCTCATGGGCAGCCAGGACGTCACGGCCCTCGTTGAACCGCAGCAGGTCGGCCCGCAGCTCCTCGGACGTGGCGTACCGGAAGTCGGGGTTCTTGTCCATCGCCTTGAGGATGATCGCCTCGAACGTCGGCGGGATCGAGGGGTTGAGCTCCCGAGGAGCGGGCGGATGGTCGCGCACGTGCTTGGACGCCACCGCCACCGGCGTGTCGCCCAGGAACGGAGGTCGGCCGGTAACCATCTCGAAGAGCACGACGCCGAGGGAGTAGATGTCGGTGCGGGAGTCCACGCCCATGCCCTCGGCCTGCTCGGGCGAGAAGTAGGTCGGCCGTACCCATCACCGCGCCGGTCTGGGTCAGGCTCTCCTCGGTGTTCACGGCCCGGGCGATCCCGAAGTCGGTCACCTTGACCTGGCCGTCGTCGGTGATCAGCACGTTGCCCGGCTTGACATCGCGGTGGACCACGCCGTGCTTGTGGGCGTAACCGAGGGCGGCGGCCACCGGGGCGGCGATCTCCGCCGTCCGGTCTGCGGCCAGCGGTCCGGCCGTCTTAGGATCGACGAGAGGGGCCGGCCATCCACGAACTCCATCACGATGAAGTAGGTGCCACTGTCCTCGCCCCAGTCGAACACCGGCACGATGTTGGGGTGGGAAAGGTTGGCGGCAGCCTGTGCTTCCCGCCGAAACCGCTCAACGAACGAGCGGTCGATGGAGAGCTCCGGGAAGAGCACTTTCAGGGCCACGGGGCGGTCGAGCCGCCGGTCATGGGCCCGGTACACCTCGGCCATGCCGCCCCGGGCGATGAGGTGGTTGAGCTCGTAGCGGCCGCTGAATACGCGTGGTCCGGGGTTCTCGGGCATCTCGTTCATGTGGATCAGAGCCTACGTCCGTGGTTGTCGGGTACTGGGGTTCTCATAAGGCCGCTCTCAGCGAGCGCGGTCGATTTCGTGGTGGTTGCCGTCGGGAACGTCATCCGAACCCGGGCACGCTTCGGTGGAATTGGGTTCAGAGCGGCCTGGAGAATGGCGCAGGCCGGCGGCCCGACGTCTGAGCGCCCGTCAGGCGGACGGCTGGAAGGGGGCGACGACGGCCACGACCACCTTCGGGTGATTGGCGGGGCGAAAGCGATCATCCAGTCGCTGGTGTACTGGGCCTGGCTGCCGACTTCGGCGGTTCCCGTCTTGGCCGCCACGTTCTCGTCAGCCGGGAACACGGCGGGCTGACGCGGTCCCGTTGGTCACCACCCCCTGCATGAGCGAGGTGACCTGCTGGGCCGTGGCCGACGAGGTTGCCTTGAGCCACGGCTTCGGGTGTGTACGAGGTGACCAGGTTGCCCTGGGAGTCGCGGATCTGGGCCATCACGTGTGGCGTCATGATCACGCCACCGTTGGCGATCCCCGCCGCCACCAGGGCCATCTGCAGCGCCGACGCGGTCACGTTCTGCTGCCCGAAGGCCGAGTACGCCTGTGACGGGGCGTTATTGGTCAGGGCGGCGACCGACGGGAACTGCGAGGCCACGGCACCGGGGAGGTCGAGCGGGGGAACCTGATTGAACCCGAACGCCTGGGCTTCGGCGTTCTCCGAGACCGCGCCCAGGCCCATCCCGAGCTGGGCGAAGGCCGTGTCGCACGACTGCGGCAAGGTCGTTTGGAGGGTTCCGCCACAATGCTTCGGCCCCGTGACCGTAGTTGCACAGCTGCAGCGGCGATTGCGGCAGGTGATGCAGCCGGTCACCGGGTAGTTCACGTTGGCCAACGCCGGCTGGTGGTCGTAGACGGCGCTCGACGTCACCACCTTGTACGTGGACCCGGGAGCATTGGTGTCCTCGTACGCCTTGGCCAGGATGGGGTTTCCCGGAGCATGGATGTCGGCCGGTACGCCGCCGTCTCCGTCTTGGGGTCCTGGGAGACAAGAGGGTTCGGGTCGTAGGTCGGCGTCGAGTACATGGCCAGGATGGCCCCGGTGGTGGGTCGAGCGCCACGGCAGACGCCGGGTGTGGAGACCCGGGGTCTGCAGGGATGTCGTTCAACGCCGTGGCCATCGCCGGTTGAAGTTTTCGGCTCGACGGTGAGCGTGACGTTGTCGGTGACCGTGGAATTGGTGAGCAGGTCCTTCAGCGTCTTCGGGGTTCGGTTATGAGCCACCAGGTACTGGTTGTAGGAGGCCTCCACTCCCAACTTGCCCGTAATTGAGGGAGTCCCAGCCGACGATGTTGGCGAAGAGGCCAGCGGTGGCCGCCGGGTACACCCGCTGGTACTTGTAGTAATCACCGGCGGGGGCAAGAACGGATTGGGCCAGGACGGTGCCGTCGGAAGCCAGGATCTCTCCTCGGGGTTGGGTCTGCTCGGCCTGGATGACGGCGGGGTTCTTCGGATTGGTGGCCAGCGAGTGGGCCTTCACCACCTGGATGTTGTTGAGCTGGATGAACAGGGCGACAAAGCAGAGCACCATGAAGATGCCCAGCCGGCGGATCCGCTTCTCCATCAGGCGCCTCCAGGTGCCGTGGTCACGGGGGCCGGCGGAGGCACCGTGGTGGTGGCACCGTTGTGGTTGCGACCGGCGGTGGGGTGGTGGTCTGGGTGCTCTTCTGCGCCGCCTTCAGGTTGTTCACGTAGGTGCGGGCGCTGGCCAGCGACGATTCCTGAACACCGGCCTTGATCGACGGCAGATACGGCGCGGGGACGTCGCCGGTGAGGACCCCGGTGTTCTGCACGACAACCGGGTTGTACCAGAGGAACCCGCCGATTCGTCCCTGATAGATGACGAGCTCGTTGTTGTGGGCCTTCACGTAGTAGGAGTTGTTGTTGTACCAGCGCACGGCATAGAAGGCGCCGTAGATCACCGCGGCCAGGATCACCACGACAAGCAGTGCCCGGAACGTGAGTAGCCGGCGTGCCCCTTTTCGGCGTCGCTCCCGGCGACGTGCTCGTCGACGTTCCCGACCCTTGAGCGTGTCGGACTCGCGAAAGGCGCCGTCGCTAGAGGGCTCCGCCGCCTGGGCCGCCGTCACTGCCCCTCGCTCAGTGCCATCGCCGGCGGTGGCAATGGTGGGGTCGTCGCCGAAGGCACCGGGCTCGACCGCCGCTACCGCTGGGGTCGACCCGTCGTCGGCCTCACCAATGATGACGTCGACCAGGACGGCGGTGATGTTGTCGCTTCCCCCGTGGTCGCGAGCAGCCTGAACGAGCGCCTCCACCGCTTCTTGGGGATTGTGGGTCGCCGACAGAACCTCGGTGATCTCGTCATCGCTCAGCTCGTTGGTGAGCCCGTCACTGCAGAGCAGGTACCGATCGCCTTGTTCGGGTCGGATACGCCAGAGGTCAGCATTGACCTCGGGAGAGACACCCAGGGCCCGGGTCAGAATGTGCCGGTGAGGATGGACCATGGCCTCGGCCGGGGTGATCTCGCCGTTGCGGACCATCTCCTCGGCCAAGCTGTGGTCGGTGGTGATCTGGCTCAGCTTGCCGTCGTGGAACCGGTACGACCGGGAGTCACCCACGTTCACCAGGGCCAGGACGTCACGGCCATTTTCGTTGACCAGCGCCACTGCGGTGAGCGTGGTCCCCATCCCCCGCAGGTCGGCGCGCTCTTGGCTGGCGACCCACACGGCGGTGTTGGCCGACAGACCGCCTCGGCCAGTCCTGGCCCCGACGGGTGTTGCCCGAAGGCCTGCTGCAGCGCCTCGATGGCCACCTGGGAGGCCACTTCGCCACCGGCGTGGCCGCCCATGCCGTCAGCCACGGCGAAGAGGCTCGCGGTGGCGATGCCGAGGTCCTGGTTGGAGGAGCGGACCAGACCGGTATCGGTGGCTGCGCCCGAGCGCAGGACGGTCACGTCACTTGCCGATCTCGAACACGGTGCCGCCCACCTGCAGGAGGTCGCCCTTGTCCAGTTGGGTCCGCTCGCCGATGCGCTGGGTATTGACCCAGGTCCCGTTGGTGGAGCCGAGGTCCTCCACCCACAGATCGCCGTTCTGGCGGAACAGGCGGGCATGGAGATTCGAGGCATAGGTGTCGTAGTCGATCGACACGCCACAACCAGCGGCCCGACCCACGGTCACCTCGTCATCGAGCTCGTAGGCACGCCCCACCCGGTCCTCGGGGCGCACCACGTGGAGGCGGAGGCGCTTGCCCCGCCGTGGTCTTCCCGGATCGGCGGCCTCCTGTTTCTCGGCGCGCCGTTGACGGCGCCGCTGGAGGGGCCTGACCTCCACCCACACGGCCCGAACCACCCACATGAAGAACAGCCACAGCAAGATGATGATCACGTACTCGAGGGCGCGCAGAACCGGGGTGTTGTTCACCGGGTTCGGGACCGTTACCAGGAAGTTGTGCATGTAGGTTCAGGCGATGCCCGTTACGAGGTCTCGAACCGGACGGAGGTCGTCCCAATCCTGATCTCGTCGCCATCCATGAGCTTTCGCTCCCGGATAGGCGTCCCGTTCACCCGGGTCCCATTGGTGGAGTTGAGATCCACCACAACTAGGTCGTTGCCGATGCGCCGGATCTCGGCGTGGCGACGGCTGGCGTTCGGATCCGAGACAACCACGGTGCTCTCGGGGAGGCGCCCCAGCGTCACGGTCTCGGCCCCGATGACGATGCGTCCTCCCTCGGCTAGGACCAGCGATGCCGTGGCCAAGCCGGAGGGACCCTCTTTGAAATCGGAGACCACGTTGAACCGGCCACGGCGCAGGCGGCGATCCTCATAGACGGTCACGGTGACCGGGCCCACGAACGAATAGCTCTCGTTGCGGGCATGCTCCCGGGCCGCTTCCTCCAGCTCGCGGATGAGGGCCTCGAGGAAGCTCTCGAACCGCTCGAAGTCATCCGTGGCCAGGCGCACGCCGAAGGCATTGGGCGCGATGAGGCCATGGACCCCCAAACGACGTTGGAGGTCCATCTCTCGGGTAAGGCGGCGGCCTATCTCAACGGGATGGAGCTCCCCGCGAAAGGCCTTTGAGAAGGTGCCGTCTACCAGGCGCTCCAGGCGCCCCTCAAACTTCTGCAGTCCCATGCTGCGCCGCCAGCCTACCGGGGGGGCGACCGGTACAGGGGGTAGGTACGGTCAGGTAATCTTCTCCAGTCGCTCGGGCGAGTGGCGGAATTGGCAGACGCGCAGGATTCAGGTTCCTGTGTCCGAAAGGATGTGGGGGTTCAAGTCCCCCCTCGCCCACCACGGGAAGTCGCGCAAGGTCGTCGGAGGGTTCGCGAAACCCACCTCGTTGCTCGAGAAATTGGTGGTTTGACTTCTATTTCTCCTGAACAGACGCTGTGCAGTGGCTGATCTCTAGCTGGCTCGATCGCAGTCTGACAACGACTAACACCCTGAGGGAATTTCAGGGGACGGGAAGTATGACTTCCGCTCGTCCCGGTCACGATCAGAGAGAAGGTGAAACAAAGGGCTACTCCACTCGGCGGAGCGCCTCGATTCGATCGTCCAGTGCACAGCGCACGGTCTCTTCCCCCGGGCCCCCGAACGTAGGGACCTCGGGCTGGTAGGAACCCCCGAGGAGTGCACTGACCGTGGCGGCCACGGATACTCGCAACGCCTCCAGGTCGTAGCCCCCTTCGAGGAACAGCACCAGGCGCCCCGGTCGGGGAGCCAACGAGGCGACGGTGGTGGCTAATTCGGCGAAATCGCCGCTCGACAGGGCCAACTCAGCCAGCGGATCGGCTCGATGGGCGTCGAACCCGGCAGAGACCAGCACCCAGGTCGGGGCGAATTCCTCGACCACGGGCAGCGCTACTTCGTCGATTGCCCGGCGCACGACATCGCCGGTTGTCCCCGGAGGCAGAGGGATGTTCACCGTCAGGCCCCGAGCATGTGGTCCACCGATCTCGGTTGCCGAACCGCTTCCGGGGAAGAGGGGCCACTGATGGGTGGAGACGTAGAGCACGTCGGGGTCGTCCCAGAAGATCGCCTGGGTGCCGTTGCCGTGGTGGACGTCCCAGTCGACGATGAGTACCCGCTCCCCCACCGCAGTCAGCGCCGCGGCGGCCACGGCGATGTTGTTGAGGAGACAGAAACCCATTGCCCGATCGCGCAAGGCGTGGTGGCCGGGCGGACGGACGACAACGAAGGCCACGCCGGAGTCCGCCCGTTGTAGGGCATCGACTGCGGCCAGCCCGGCCCCGGCGCCTTGGCCGGCTATCGCCCAGGAGTCAGCGGTGGCATAGGGTCCGGGTCAAGGTTGCCACCACCGGCCCGGCTCAAGGCGGCCAGCTCATCGAGATAGCCGGCATCGTGCACCCGCGTCAGTTGTGCCCGGTCCGCGGTAGGGCGCGACGACCTGAAGGTCAGAACCAAGTCGCAGGTCGTCGATCCCGGCCATCACGGCCGGGATCCGTGCCGGACGTTCGGGGTGTCCTCTCTTTTCATGCCCGATGCCCACGGTTGGCCCGCAGACGATCAGCATGAAGGTGACGTCGTCGGATCAGCTACCACCGGTAGAACTTGTGCCTCCCTGCGTTCTCACCTCGACCGAGGGCAAGACCAATCAGCCAGGCCACGAAGAGCACCACGGCGGCAATCCATAGAGCGTGTAACGCGAAGCCCAAGCCAAAGAAAACCAGTACCAATAGCAATGCAAGAAGTACAACCATAAGCCCTTACGCCCTCCTCGTTCGGTCGAATCACTGCAAGCCAGGACATGAGTTCCCCAGCGCTACAAAGTTCAAACCACGTGTGACAAAGAACTCGCTTTTAGTTTTGGGAGGCAGGTGCGGATGCGGGCAATACGATGTATCAGCCCACTTTTCGTGGATTTCCAGAGCAGAAATCATTTGAAATTCCGACGTCCAGCTTGAACCCGACCCCCTTGATCGTCTTGATCAGCTCGGGAGCGCTGGGGTCTCGCTCCACTTTCACTCGCAGGTTGTGCATCTGGGCATGCAGGTTCTGGTTGGAACGAGGGCTCCTGTCACCCCAGAGACGATCGGTGAGCTCGTCTCGGGTACGGACCCGACCCGGTGTGCTGGCCAACAGCAACAACAGCTTGTACTCGATGGGTCGGAGATAGACGGACCGCTCACCGATGATCGCCATTCGGTGGTTGCGGTCGATCACCAGTGGGCCGGCGTACAAGAAGGACTCGCTCGTCGCCTCAGCATTCGCGGCCACCCGACGCAGTACGGCACCAATCCGGGCAATGACCTCCCTGGTGCGAATCGGTGTGATCACGACGTCGGTGGCTCCCATCTCGAGCCCGTCGGCGACATCGACTCCCGCTTCCGGCGACGAAACGATCACGAGCGGTACGGCAACGGCGGCTCGGACCTCGCGAACGAGGGTGACCCCGAAGGGTTCGGGACCCGTGACGTCAAGGACGACCATGTTCGGTGGGCGTGCGCGCAGCTTCGGCCGAGCGGACTCCCAGTAATCAACGGTGTCGACCTCATAGCCGACGTTGCGCAGACCGTCCCTGAACTCTTGCCACTCGCCGTGCTGACCTCCGATGATCAGAACCCGAGCCGGTGCCGCGGGCGAGCCGTCGGCCATCAGGCTTGACCCGGGCCGTGGCCGTTGACGGTGGCATCCACCTCCTCGGTGGAGCCCGTCATGGCTTGTTCCCGTTGGCCCCTTCCGACGAGGGAGATCCGACGGAGCCTGGGGCTGACGCGCCCCCTGACCCGGTGGCGGCCGTCGAGGACGCAGTCTGGGGCTGAACCGCCGTCGCTGCCGTCGATCCCACAGGAACGGTAAAGGTGAACGACCCGGGCACGCAGTCGGTGGGCTGGGTGAGTACCACCGTGTACTCGGTCACCGGAGTCACCGTGGTCGTAGTCGTCGTTGTGGGTGGCGTCGTCCTCGGAGGCAACTGCCACACGGCCAGGCTCGTCTCGGACTCCAGACAGGCAAAGGCCGGATCGGTGGTGATGAAGCCAGTCAGGGCACTCACCTGATGAGCATTGGGACCGGTCAGGACGGTGGGGTCGACCGGCGGTGCCGTCTTGAGCACGACCGGCTGCTTTTGCCAGGTCCCCCCGTAGGTGTAGGCCGGAGGGGGTGGCGGGGTGGTTCCGCCGGCCGGCGTGGTCGTGGTGGTCGTCGGCGAGGACGGGGTCGGCGTGGTGGCTGTTGCCGGAGGCGTTCCCGGGGCGCCGCCCGCAGGCGTCGTCGCCGGAGTGGTGCCCGCAGGGGCGGAGGGCGGAGACGGGCTGGTGCTGACCGGACCGGACAGCTGGTCCTTGGTTGGAGGGGCGTTGCCGTCCAATGCGGCGAGCATGGCCGGATCGTTGCCGTCCATGCCCAGTGTCCAGATTCCGAGGCCTCCGAGGTGGTAAGACTGGGCCATCTGGGCGATCATGTAGAGGGAGGTCGGGTCCTCGAAGAAGGTCTCGTGCCACTGGGCACCCACCTGGTACGAGGTCCAGCCCGTGTTGGTGACGGAGTCCCAGTACATAGGATGGCCGCTCGCTTTGACCTGTCCATAGGTTGGGGTCGTGGGATCACCCCCGCTGGCCTGGGCGGTCAGGGAGCCGTCGGTCGTCGTCCAGTCCTGCCCGTAGTAGGGGACCCCGAGGATCACCTTGGCCGCGGGCACGGCCGCGGCGTACTGCTGTGCCGTGGTGAGGTCGCTGAACATCGAGCTGGTGAGCGGGGACGTGGGTCCGGGGGTGGCATTGAGGTTCAGCTGGTAGGCCATGACAAAGAAACCGTCGACCGCGGGGGCGAGGGCGGCGATGTTGTAGAAACCTGCGGGATCACCGGCCGAGCTCGCATAGGTATCCATGGTCACCTGCCAGTGGGGATTCACCTGGTGGAGGCTGGCCGAGACCTGGGTGATTAGGTTGGTGAGCCCCACCTGGTCGGCGCTCCCCTCCCCTTCGAAGTCGATGTTCACCCCATCGAGGTTCTTCGCCTCGATGGCGCTGATCAGCGCAGCCGACAATCTCGCCGGTGCGGTCGGGTCAGAGGTCAGCTGGTCGAGGGTGTGCTGGTCGAACTGGGTGACGGTGAGCACGACCCGATCCCCGGCCGCGTGGCTCCGGGTCACAAGGTCGCTGAGAGCCTGGCTCTGGTAACCGTTCCATCCCGCACCCGTTTCGTTCAGGCTGCCGTTGCCGTTGGCATCGATGGAGAAGTAGGCCAGGGTGGTCAGGCCGTTCACGTCGAACCCCAGCTCGACCCAAGCATCCAGTACGGGGCGAAACCGAACACCTCGTGGGAGCCGAGTGGGGCGGCATTGGCCACTGACGGCGGAGCCGGTGCCGGTCGGTTCGTGGCTGGTGCCAGCGGCTTCGTGCCTTTGGGACCGAAGAACCGAGGGAGCCCGACGTTGCCCAGCCGGTTGGAGACCAGGGCACTCGAGCTGTTGTCGGCGGCGCTCGGGCTGGGGGACCCCGCGATGGCCAGCCCGGCCAGCGAGGAGACGGCGAGCAACAGGACGGCAGCGGACACGCGGATGACGACGGGTAGTCGATTCACCCGGCGACCTTGGGTCCCAAGCCACCTCGTGGCCCGGTTCGAGCGGGGGATCACAACCATGCCGGGAACAGTCGGCTGGCCGCTTCTGCGCCGAGGATGGTGAACACGATCAGGGGGGCAGTGGTCAGCAGGTACGCGGATCGTAGCGACGCTCGGCGATAGAGGGCGGCGGCGCCGACAATGGTGGCGCACAGGGCGAGCAGAGCCAGGATCAACAGGGGCAGCGAGCTCGAGTCCCCGACGTTGCCCACCTGGCTCGGGCTTCTGGACTGCTGGGGGGTCGGGGCAAAAGGCTGGCCGTGCATCCGGGCGGTGACCACGGTGGCCTGGTCGGTATTCCACGGTGCCGACGAGGCCGAGGTAACGAGGGTCAGCTGGTCATTCGGGGTGGGCCCGTACAGCTTGTTGACGCTGACGGTCGACGGAGCGGTAGCGGTCGGACGCGTGTTCGTCGTTCCTCGCCTCGTGGCGATATGGGTCGCTCCTCTCGTGCTCGGAGCTAGGGAGGCCGGACTGGTGCTCGCCGTGCTCGTGCTCGATGAGCCGCTGGTCATCGTTACCGTTCGGACCGTACGGACCAGGTAGAGGGAGCGTCCCTCGGTCGTCGCCACCACGATTTGGTCTCCTCGTCTCAACTGGCCAAGATTGGCGAAAGGTGCGCCGAAGCCGGCTCTGCGGCCCACGACAGCCGAGTTGCCCGGTTGGCCCAACCCCGCCGTACCCGGGACGTGGCCGGGGCCCGACACGGTCTGGGCCGGGCCGACCCCCTCGGTGACTGTCTGTTGAAGCCCGAGCACGGGGATTTGCACGATCCCGACCGTGTCGCCGTTCACCGGGGGTTGAGTGGGCACTGACACGCCCCCCAGCCCGTTGGTCTCGGCGGCTGCATTATTGATAGCGAGCTTATAAGCCTGCAGGGTCGTGCGCTGGTCCCGTTGGTGGGTGAGCGGCCCCAGCCCGTAGATGACAGCGGCCACGCTCACAATCACGACGATCACGGTGGCGATGATCCAGGTGATAACCCGCCTGGGCGTGACCGGCCGGGTTTCGCCTCGGCGCCTGGGCAGCGAGGAGGTGGGGGCATCGTTCTGACCCGACGGCCCTGTCGTCCGATCCGGTCCGTCCGCGCCCGGGCCCGCTGCCGTTCTCGGACGCTCGCTGGCTTCGGGGGACCCCACCTGGGTCAGAACCATCAGCCGGTGCCCGGCGGTCGTCGTCCCACTCGCCGACGGATCCATGTCCAGCCGCCCAGTCCGGCCAGCGCCTCGCTCAACGAAGCGCCAGAGACAGCCAGGACGAACGCCGGCAACAAGATAGCCAGGGCCAGCAACCCCACGAGCGGCCCGATCCACGAGGCGCTCGGGTGGGCCGTGAACCGGGTGAGCTCCAGGGCCGGCTGCTTGGACCCTTTGCCGGGTGCCGAGCCGTTGGTGGTCGACACCGGGGACCCAGCGGGCGAACCACCGAGGACGGAATCGGCGTTCAAGGAGGGCAGCGCGAGGCCGCTGCTGGGGCCGAGAGAGCCAGCACCGAAGCCGGAACCGGCGCCGGCATTGTTGCTAGTCGTCGCCGGTGTTGTTGTCGCGGGCGCTGTCGGCGCGGTCGGAGTACACGCCGGGGCGGCCTGGCCCACCTTGGCAATGGCCGCTGCGGCTTGGCCCTGGAGGGCGGGGGTGAGCGACTGGAGACCGGCGGGCATTTCCGACTGGCCGACCCCAGTGACGTAGTTGAGCCATGCCGCGAGGGCCTGCTGGGCCTGGGTGTTGGGCGAGCAATCGGGATTGAGCAGTGGCTGGGTCGGGGCGATTGCGTACTCGACGTAGGTGAGCGGGTACGGCTCCACCCCGTTGACCGGGGTGGTGTTCGGGTTGGGCATCAGGGTTCCGTCGGGTTGTGCTGTCATCTCGGAGACGGCTGCGTCCATCGTCTGCTTGTTGGCGACCACGTAGGCCGGGGTGGCGGAGCCAATCGAATCAGGGGTCTGGAGAGCGAAGACGGACTGTCCACCCCACGTCGCGGCGGCGCTGGCCGCGTTGGTCAGCAGCCAACTCGAGTTGGGAGGAGTGAGGTCTTTGTTCATGGCCTGGGAACCGGTAAAGGTGTGCACGTTGTACAGCGCCGGGTCGGCCAAACCGAAATTGGACGAGACGCCGAGTGGTTGGGAGGTTCCGCCACGCGTCTGTCCCGGCCCGTTCGGATTGCTCGTCATGTCGCTCGGGGCCAGGGCACGGAAGAAGCCGGTGGCGAAGAGCGTCGTCGCATCCGTTCCAGACGTGGCCTCGATGGGCGCACCGAGAACTGAACTGCTCCCGCCGAAATAATCGATGTCGTTCGTCAAACCAGGGTTTTCCGCGATAAGCGCCTGGCCGAACACGCTGTTCCACACGCCGGCATTGCTGCCACTCAGGTTGCTCCCGTTGCTCAACAAGGTGGCTGCCTGGCCAATCGTGATCTTGAACTGGTCGGAATACGGCTCTACGAAAGTCTGGTTGGCCACCGTGAACACCTGCTGGGTCTGGGTATGGGCAAACACCACTGCGTTGATGCCGATGGGGACGGCTACATAGGGTCTATCTGGAGCGGGCCCACTGGCACCTGAACAGTTCGCCGGCTCAAAGGTCGAGGTCGCGCCGTAGCCGGTCGCTTTGGTGGCGTCGTAGCCGACGCCGCTATAGGCCAGGGCGCTTTTGCCCGAAGCGAAGGAGCAGAGGGCACTGGCGTCGCTCTGTTGTGAGGATGTGTTGGTCGTCAGCTCCTTTCCACCGCCGGCTGCCGCGCCACACGCCCCGAGCGTCCAGGCGGTGATGGCCGAGCTGAGCCGATCACTGCCGGCGGTCTGGAACTCGCCCGGTGCTGCACCCCCACACGACGCGCTGAGCGAATCGGGCAGGAAGGTCACGGGAACACCAAGTACATGGGTGTCGGTCATGGTCGCGTTCCCAGGACCAGGGTTGCTGGCGGCCGAGGTGTACACGGCCACGGCGAAGGTACAGGGGTCGTTGCTGTCGCACGTGACTGGGGTTGTCGAATGTTTCGGATCGGTGACCGCTAGCGTCGGATCGGTATAGGTCGTCGTGCCGGTCTCGGCCAGCACGGTGCTGGTGACCGTGGGGTATTCACCTGGTACGCCATCGACGTTTGGCACGGTGTTGCGCTGGGGGCTAATGGCCACTTGGGCGACCGGGGCGTCGGTGTTCACGTTGCCGACACAGGGCTCGTTCTGCCCGGCGGGTCCAACCACCAGCGGAAATGCACCCGAGCCGAACAAAGTCGAGAACTGTCCTGCAGTCCCGTTCGGTTCCGAAACGGGGAGTGGGACGCTGGGTTGGCACCACCCGGTGACGACCCCGAAGATCTCAGCCCGCCGCGGTGCCGGCCGCCGTCCGGTTCACCGTGAACTGCATGGACTGACCATTAACAAGATTCTGCGTCGGGGTGGACAGGCTGAGGGTGAAGTACGCATCCGAGCTCATAGCGGACCCGCTGTCGGCATGGGCGGCAGTCTCGTGACCGGGCAATCCGGTGAGTACTGGGGCAGCCATGGCCACGAGTGCGACTACGGCAAGAAGGACCCCGAGCCGCCGAGGTCGATGGGAGTGGTGGGTGTTCATCGACGAGCTGGCCATCATGGGATCTCCTTCTCGTCAGTTGCCGAAGCCATGACCTCGGGGCGCCGCCGGACGGAGATCGTGAACAAGACGAGTGGGATAACGATCACGAGGAACAGCCCGATCAGAGGGAGGGGCGAGCTTGCCGAGACGGCTTCACCGAAGAATGGCTTCGGCGCCGGGGACCGCCAATTGCTCGAGCCTCCACCAGCAGACTGGGTACCCGACCCGGCCCTCCCGACCGCAGCGGTCCCGGTGCCAGTCTTGGCGGCAGCGGTACTGCCGGCACCGCTCGTGGTGCTAGTCACTGCTCCTGGACCGCCACCACCGCCTGCACCGGTCCCCAGCGATGCGACTTTCGCCTCGGGGTCGGTAGGCGAACCAGGGGCTACGTAGTTGGGGTTGAACTGAGGATTGGCGCAATTGGCCTGGCTGAGCTGCTCGACCGGCTGGCCGGTCATGCGACCGATGGCGTCGGCCAGGAACTGGCTCAGCTGGGGTGGAATCGACGCATAGCCAATGTCGGGCATCTTGACCTGCCCCGCACAGGCGACGTATCGCATGAACTGAGCCATGGTGTTCATGATCCCGGGATCTGCATAAGGGGTCACGCACGTGGGTCGATCGGACGGGCCGCATTGGACGAGAATGTAGGAGTACGCAGAGATCGGATAGGCCAGCGGATTCGGGCTGGTGTAGACCCCATTGAGGTTCTGTGAGGTGTCCGGGGCGAGCACAGCCGATGCCAGGGCGGCGGAGATGTTCGCGGCGTAAGGCTGTACCCAGTTCCCAGACGCGTTCTGTATCCAGGCAACATTGTCGTTGTAGACCTTGGCGTAGCCGAACTCGTCGTAGCCGATGGACCACAAACCGCCCGGGCTGGCGATGCTCTGGGCCTGTTGATCCGAGCCGCTATAGAATTGCCACGACCCACCGACCGAATCGATCTCGAGAATGCGGGATCCGCCGTTGAACCCGTTCCGCGCCGCCCAGGCGGCGTAGTCGCTCGGGTCGGTCTGCTGTACGAAGTCATAAAACAGAGCGGTCGTCCCCGACTGGCCTGCACGCCCGTTGAGGGTGATGGGATGGTCGGGAAGGACGAGACCCTTGTTGTCGGCACTGATAGCGGGGTCGTTCCAATTGTTGATGATCCCCAGGAAGATCTTGGCCACGGTGAGCCGGGAGAGGTGGAGATAGTTGACGGGCCTCCCAGCGGTGTCCTGGACGTTGTACATGATGGCGGTGGCCCCGGCCACGTCAGGCGTGTACTCGAAGCCGCGTGGAGGGTTGTTCCCACCGATGAGCTCCGAGTATTCGGCCTCGGTGCCGGCGAAGTCGGCGGTGTTGTTGGCGTAGGACTGGAGGCCGGCTGGGGAATTGGTGGCGGTGTAGTTGACGTTGAGGCCCTGGTTTGCGGTATCGGAAGTCCACTGTTGGAAGGCGAGTGCCGCGTAGGTGGAGCCCTGGCCGTTGGCGCGGGAGAGAGTAACGGCCCCGGCTTGCCCGGCAAGCAGGGTGGTGACCAGCGTCATCATCAACACCGCTGGAGCAATGACAATGCTGAACAACCGGAGCGGAAGCTTGCGGGGTGTGGCACCACGGGACCGGGTCATCCGAAGCGACCTTCCACGTAGTCGAGGGTGCGGGGGTCGTCGGGACTCTCGAACATCTTGGCCGTCGGCCCCTCCTCCACCACATAGCCGGGCTCGTTCTCCGCGGCGAGGAAGAACGCACAACGGTCGGACACCCGGTGGGCCTGCTGCATGTTGTGCGTGACAATGACGACGGTGACCACGTCGCGCAACTCGGCGATCGTCTCTTCGATGCGTCGGGTCGAGGTCGGATCGAGAGCCGAGCACGGCTCGTCCATGAGCAATACGTTGGGGGCGACAGCCAGCGACCGGGCGATGCACAAGCGCTGTTGTTGGCCACCGGAGAGCGCCCCGCCCGGTTGGTCGAGACGGTCACGCACCTCTTTCCAGAGGCTGGCCCGCTGAAGGGACTGTTCCACCAGCGCGTCCTTGTCGCTGCAACGAATGCGGGTGAGCTTCAGGCCGGCCAACACGTTGTCGCGGACGCTCATGGCCGGAAAGGGATTGGGCTTCTGGAAGACCATCCCGATGCGGGTACGCACCTGTTGGGCCCGCATGGCGGCGGCATAGATGTCATCACCGTCGAGCAATACCTCGCCATCGAGGGCGGCCCCGGGAACCAGCTCATGCATGCGGTTCAACAGGCGGAGATACGTGGACTTGCCACATCCCGAGGGTCCGATGAGGGCAGTCACCTCGCCAGCCGGCATAAGAAGGGACACACCCTCCAACACCAGGTGATCGCCGAACCAAGCGCATGCATCCCTCGTCTCCAAGCTGGCCGCTCCCGGGGGCGGACCACCCACGAGCCGGGCCTGACGTTGGGGCTCGACCATCACCACTTCTTGGGTGTCCCGCGTGGGGTCGACGGGATCGGCCACATTGGATGTGGCCCCGGTACTACTGAGTGACTGGTTGGTCGGAGATTTGGCGACGTTGGTCATGAGGGCTGCTCCCCGACAAGCGGTGGGTTCGGATTGGAGGAGGCTGTCCGCACGACGAGCGCCGCGGTTCGGATCGAAGGTTGACGTAGCAGCGGTGACCCGATCCAGGACCGACCGGTGCTTCTTCCTCGTCCTCGTTCGATCTCGGCCGATGATCCGGGCCAGGACGAAGAGCCCAAGGATGACCACCATGAGCACTAAGGCACCGGCGAACCCACGTTGGATATCGGCCACGCTTGGCTCTCTGATGAACCGATAGACGAACAGCGGCAGGCTCTCTTGGGGCCCGTTGAACGGATTGGCGTTGAATAGGTTGTACCCGAACGCAGTGAAGAGCAGGGGAGCCGTCTCTCCCGCTTCCCGAGCGATGCCGAGGATGGCGGCGGTGGCGACGCCCGACGACGCGGTGGGCAGCACGATCGAGAACACCACTCTCGCCCGGGACGCCCCGAGGGCGAGTCCGGACTCTCGCAATCCGGCCGGGACCAGACGCAGCACGACCTCGACCGCCCGGCAAATGGTCGGCATCATCGTCATCGACAGGGCCAGGGAAGCCATGAACCCGTTGAAGCCGAAGAGGGCGTTGTCCTTGGCCAGGGGGATGATGAGGGTTGCATAGATGAAGAGGCCGGAAACGATCGACGGCATGCCGCTCATCGCGTCGACGAAGATGCGAACCGGGCGACGTAGGCGTGACCGCGTCTCGTTCAAGAAGATCGCCGCCATCATGCCGAGAGGCATGGACCAGAGGAGGGCCAGGCCGACCTGCTCGAGGGTTCCGACAATCGCGTGCAACCCCCCACCCGCGGTCGCCGGCATCGACGCAGTGATGCCCCGCTGGGTGTGGGTGAAGAACCCGAGACGGAGGGCGGGGATCCCCTTGACCACGATGTAGACCACCAGCCAGGTCAACGGAATCAGCACGATGACCATCACCGTGGAGACGATCATCGTCGCCGTACGGTCCGTGGCCACCAACCGGCCCAAACGGTCGTAGGTGGCCAGGTAGAAGATAGCCAGGAAGAACACGTAGGCGACCAACCAGAACCCGAACCAGCCGATGCCGTCGGTCAGCACCGAGAAGATGAGCCAGCACAACGAGATCGAGCTGACCGCGGCGGCCGCCGCAGTGGCCAGGTCCATGGCGGTGAGGTTCTGGGGTCGCCTCGGGGTCCGGGGACTGTGAGGGCGGGAACGGGCCGGGGTGGGAGGCTCGGGCGGAAGCCCGCCAGAGCTGGACGCGGACTGTTGCGAGTCCTCGTCCGTCCGGATGCTTCGGGGATCCCGGGTGAGCGTCGCCATCAGGCGTCAACCCCCGCGCCCGAGCGGCTACGGGAAACGACCGTCGAGGCGATCAGATTGGTGCCGAGGGTGATGAGGAAGAGAACCAGGCCAGCCGCCATGAGCCCCGAGACGGTGAACGGATCGGCGCCGGCCCGTTGGGCAATGAACCCGGCGATGGTGGCTCCTCCGAACTGCAGAATATGGGAGGAGATCAATGGCACCTGGGGCAGGAGCAGAGTGACGGCAATGGTCTCGCCCAGTGCCCTTCCGAGGCCGAGCATCGAGCCCCCCACGATGCCGGCCCGGCCATAGGGGATGACGACGGTACGGACCATGCCCCAGTGGGTGCTCCCCAGTGCCAAGGCGGCTTCCTTTTCACCCGGCGGGGTCTGGGCGAACACCGCTCGGGTGATAGACGCCACGATGGGAATGACCATCAGAGAGACCACGATGCCGGCGATGAAGATCGAATTGGTCAGGACTGGCATTTGCCTCGGTGTGGAAGATGGGGATCCACCCGAGGTAGGTGGTGAGCCACCGCGACAGCGGAACTATCTGCCCCTGGAGGAACAAGAATCCCCAGATGCCGAACAGCAGGCTCGGGATAGCGGCCAGCAGGTCCATGAGGCCCTGCAGGAGCTTCCGGGCTTTGAGCGGCGCGTACTCGGCGATATAGAGAGCGGTGGTCACACCGACGGGCACGGCAATGACCACGGCGACGATGCTCACCACTACCGTGCCGAAGAGGAGCCCCAGCACCCCGATCTGGGCCGGGTGCAGGTCAGTACGCCACACCGTCCGAGTGAAGAACGACCACCCGGACTCGGCCAGGGCGTGACGGGCTTGGAACAGCAAAAAGATGCCGACCAATGCCAAGATCACCAGGACCAGCAGCCCAGCGGAAAGGGTTATCCGATCGAAGAGGCGGTCGATCCGACCGGGCCGATCGTGCATGATCCGCTTGGACCGATCGCTACCCCTGCTCCCACCAGCCCCGCCAGAGGGGGCCGATGGCCGCAGGGCGATATCGCTCATGTCCGAGGACCCGCGGACGCCTCTGACACTGCTGCGCCATCCGGGCCCGCGGCGACGTCCTCAAGGACAGCGCTCGGGCGGGTGTGTCGCACCGGCTCGCCTGACCCCGTGATGCTCATGACGTCCCAAACGCTAACAACCAACTGGTGAACTCACCCTCAAAATAAGGACTCGTCAGACGAACATTTCGCGAACAACTGGTCACACCGAATTCATGAAGACCAATCGGAAAACCTCGCCGTGTGAGGTTGACCGATTGGTCCTCTTGACCACAGTGCCTATCCACGCTCGTTCCGTCGGGATCGCCCAGAGCGGAACGAGTGTGGAGCACAGCTACACCTGGTGACGGTGGAGTCCCGGCGATCCCCACCACCGGTGCGTTCAAGGCTCGGCGCTCTGCGGACCCTGGAAGGTGGCATTTCCGTAGTTGAAGATGCTGCCGTCGGAGGCAACCTCCCAGTAACCGCCACCGTTAGGGGAGGCGACCATGCCCACCACGGGGGCGCTCAGGTGCTGGCCACCCTTGGACTGGAAGAAGCCGGCGTCACCGAAGGTGAAGATCCCACCGTCTGCGGCGACCATCCAGTAGCCATTGCCGTCGGGAGTAGCGGCCATGCCCACCACAGGGGCGTTCAGGGCCTCGCCTCCCATGGACTGGTAGAACCCCGCGTCACCGAAGGTAAAGATCCCACCGTCTGCGCCAACCAGCCAATAGCCATGGCCGCTGGGCGTGGCGGCCATGCCCACCACAGGGGCGTTCAGGGCCTTGCCTCCCATGGAATGGTAGAAGGTGGCGTCACCAAAGCTGAAGACCCCACCGTCGGCGGCGACGAGCCAGTAACCCTTGCCATCGGGCGTGGCGGCCATGCCGACAATCGGGGCGTTCAGGGGCTGGCCTCCCATGGACAGGTAGAAACCGGCATCACCGAAGGAGAAGACACCACCGTCGGCGGCGACCTCCCAGTAGCCCTGGCCGTCGGGCATGGCGGCCATGCCGACGATCGGAGCGTTCAGGGGCTTGCCCCCCTCCGACTGGAAGAAGCCGGCAGTACCGAAGGTGAAGATCCCGCCGTCACCCGCGACCTGCCAGTAGCCCTGGGCTGTCGGAACGGACGGGGTCACGGAGTTGGACGGGCTCGAGGCCGGGCCGTGTCCCACAGTGTTGGTGGCGACCACGTTGAAGGTATAGGCGGTGCCGTTCGTGAGGCCGGTAACCGTGCAACTGGTCGCGCCCGTCGTGGTGCAGGTGCCGCCAGGCGTCCCGGTCACGGTGTAGCCGGTAATGGGGCTACCTCCGTCGGCCGGAGCAGTCCAGCTAACGGTGGCCTGCCCGTTCCCAGGAGCGGCGGTCACGCTGGTCGGCGCGGCGGGGGCCGTTGGGGCCACGTAGGTGAACTGGCCGGCAGTTCCGGGCGAGGTGCCGCCGGGCGTGGTCACGGTGACGTTGACCGTCCCCGTTCCCGCCGGGGAGATGGCGGTGACCGAGGTGGCGCTATTGACGACCACGCCGGTGGCCAAGTTGCCGCCGAAGTGCACGGCGGCGGCCCCGGTCAGGTTGGTGCCGGTGATGGTCACCGAGGTGCCGCCGGCCTGGGGGCCCGAGGTCGGGCTGATCGAGGCCACAGTGGGTGCCGGCACCACGTAGGTGAACTGGCCGGCGTTACCGGTTGAGGTGCCGCCGGGCGTGGTCACGGTGACGTTGACCGTCCCCGTTCCCGCCGGGGAGATGGCGGTGACCGAGGTGGCGCTATTGACGACCACGCCGGTGGCCAGCGTTGCCCCCGAAGTGCACGGCGGTGGCCCCGGTCAGGTTGGTGCCGGTGATGGCCACCGAAGTGGCTCCGAGCGATGAACCCGAGGTCGGAGCGATCGAGGTCACAGTGGGTGCCGGCACTACGTAGGTGAACTGGCCGGCATTGCCGGTGGAGGTGCCGTTGGGGGTGGTCACGGTGACGTTGACCGTCCCCGTTCCAGACGGGGAGATGGCGGTGACCGAGGTGGCGCTATTGACCACCACGCCGGTGGCCGCGGTACCCCCGAAGTGCACGGCGGTGGCCCCGGTCAGCTTAGTGCCGGTGATGGTGACCGAGGTGCCGCCGAGCGATGAACCCGAGGTCGGAGCGATCGAGGTCACCGTGGGTGTATTGGGGGCGACGTAGGTGAACTGGCCGGCGGTTCCGGTCGAGGTCCCGACGGGCGTGGTCACGGTGACATTGACCGTCCCCGATCCCGCTGGAGAGATGGCGGTGACCGAACTGGCGCTATTGACCACCACGCCGGTGGCCGCGGTACCCCCGAAGCTGACGCCGGTGGCCCCGGTCAGGTTGGTGCCGGTGATGGTCACCGAGGTGCCCCCCAGCCTGTGGGCCCGAGCTCGGGTTGATCGAGGTGACCGTGGGTGGCTGGATGGCGGGTCCGGTCGGACCGCCGGTGACCTCATAGAGGTTGGACGTAGTTACCGTACCGTCGGTCATGAACAGGTTGCCGAGACCGTCGGAGGCGAGGGAGGTCGGTCCGGTCAGTCCGTATGCCGAGGCGTCGCCGGGGATCGTGGTCCCCGTGGCCGCACCACCGGAGATGGTGTAGATATCGCCGGCGACCATTGCCTGGTTGTAGTAGTTGCCGTTGGTACCGGCAACCACCTGGAGCGCCGGAACCGTGCCGGTAGTGGCTGCGCCGTGCGAGGCGAGGACGAGGTTGCCCGCCGCGTCCAGGGTTACAGCGTTGGTGGTCGAGACGTTGGCCGTGATGGCGGAGATCCCGCTGTTGGTGGTTGCCACCGTATGACCGTCGCCAGCCACCGGGTAGATGTTGCCGGCCGTCACGCTCTGGCCAAAGACGGTGCCACTCTGCGCCGGCACGACCCAGACACAGCCGTAACCTTCGCCGTTCGGGTTGTATGCCTGGTTGTCCCCGAGATAGATATTCCCGCTGGCGTCAACGGTCGGGTTCGGAACCTGGAGGTAGCTGCTTCGCCGCCCTGAGCGGGAAGGCTGTTCGGCGGGGTGCACACGGTGGTACTGCCGGCACTCCCGGCGACCAGCTGAGCCGTTTTGGCCGGCACCGTGGTCCCGTGACGCGTGACCGGTGTGGACTGCTCGTTGATCAGGTAGACCTCACCCGCCGACCCCAGGACGATGTTTCCTTGAGCGTCCACGGCCACCCCGTAGGCCCCAATGCCGACCGGATAAGCGATGGCATACGACGGCATGGGGTTCAAAAAGCCCACGCCGGCGACTGTGTAGAGATCCCCCGAGGTCATGGAGGCGCCGTAGAATGTGCCTGTGCTCTTGGCCACGACTTGGGTCGCCGATACGGCCCCTCCTCCCGTACCAAAGGAACCGCCGATCACGATGTTCCCACTACTGTCGATGGCCACCGATGTCGGGGATACAGGGTTGTCCGTGGCTACCGGAGTGGCCGAGCCACCCGGGTCCGACACCAGACCGGCCGTCCCGTTGCCGGCCACCAGGTAGGCGAATCCAGGGGTGAGGGCGCCGGTGATCCCGTACTCGCCGGCAGTGGCGTTGGCTCCGGCGATCAAATAGACGAATGACGCTCCGTTAGCCGTCGACGCCACTACCTGGTCCCCGGTAGTCGGATTGAAGGCGACGTAGGTCGGGCTGATTTGAGCCGACGCCGCCAGCTTCGGGTGACCAACCGAGACCGTGGCTGATCCTTGGAAGCCGGTGATCAGGCTGATCTGGGCGCAGGGGGCGCGGCACCGGCCGGCGCGGCAACGAGCACCATGGCTCCGGCAACGAGAGCGGCCAGCCCGGTGGCGATCCAACGACGGAACGAGCCGGGTTCCCGGCCTCGATTCGAACCGGACGCCGACGCACTCACCGGCTGCGTCGTCACTGCGTAGTCATGGGCGCTCACGGCGTCCTCCTGGGCTCTGTTGGTCAACGATCCGGTATTGGTAGGTGGTGCAGTGCCGTTCCCGCGGGAGGCAGTATTCGCCGTCCTCATGGACTTATGTAGCTTCATAGGTCGCATCCATTTCGGGGTTGAGGAAGCGTTTGGGTGAATCGGGGTGCAGCGAGGTCGGTCACGCCCGAAGACCCGTGGACTCGACACATGGCTCTGACTTCGAGGACGGCAAGGGTGCCGGTCTGGCTTGGAGGTATGCCCGCCGCCGATCGCCAATACCTGTCTCGTCGTTCATGACGCTCGGAAGATAACAACAACAGGTGAACCCACTCTCAACACAAGGCTTCGGCAAGGCGAACTCTTTGTGACAAATCGTTCGAACACGCGTCTCCTCAAAACCAATCGCGTCGTGAGCCCGGGACAGGACGGTCCCGGGCTCACGACCTCGGTGCTTTGGTGCCGCTATGGATTAGGCCAGGTGCCGGTGGTCCACTGGATCGATGCGCCTTGACCCGGGTAGTTGAGGCCCGCGAACTCTCGGCAGCTGACGTTCGCCTTGTCACTCCCAGCAGGAGCGGTGGCATTATTCCCCAGCGGCACGAAACCGTCGCTCACGATGGTGGCAGAGTCGTCACCGCGGCAGAGGGAGCTCGGCGTGCCGTTGGCCTGGTTGTCGAATCCGACGAGGGCCTTTGCTCCGTTGTAGCCCGGTAGCTTGGTGTCGGTGACGTTGTACACGTACCGAATGCCCGGTACCGGCGCGTTCGAGTCCGACGGATTGGACCCCGTCGTCGACGGCAGATGCGAGTACCACTCGTTGGCCTCGTTCACGGTTGCCGGGTTGATGGACTCAGTGCCCCTGTTCGTATTCGGGTTGAAGAAGCCCGCCTGCGCCGTGTAGGTCACGTAGGGCGCCGGCAGATTGGTAGTTGTGTTCTTCACCTGCGCCAGCACCAAGGTCGGACTGAAGTTGCCGACGGTGTTCGTGGATCCGGTCAGCTCCTGAGCGACGACGTTGTTGGCCGTCGCGTTGAAGTCAACCTTGTCGTTGAACGCCTGTACGTACTTGCCGGCCGAGTAGACGTAGATGGCATCAGCCATGGGCTTGTGGCCCGCTCCGGTCAGCGAGTTGGCGTAGACGATGCCATCCTGGGAGTTCTCCTCGTTGGGAGCGGTCAGGCTGCCAGCGGTGAACGAGACGATTGGCCCGGTTAGGCAGTGGTTCACCGTTTTGGTCAGGTCTGTCGGGTCGAAGCCCAACACGTCCTGGTACACCGCCCGGGTCCCCGAACCGGCTTGGGGCCAGTACCGGACGATGGTGTCGGTGTTGGTACCCACTCCGGCCTGGGCCCACGTGGTGACGGCCGTCGACGTGGTCGGGTTCCAGCAGCTGTAGATGTTCTTGATCTGCTGGAGGGTCAGGACAACGGGGCTCTCGAGGTTCGCCGATGCGTTGTTGCCACTGGGCATGGCGTTGGCTCCGACGAGCGTGTCCACACCATCGAGGGCGTAGGCGTAGTAGTCGAGATTCGAGGCGGCCGGGTCACCGCTCTCCGTACCCCCGCTGGGGAGGGTCTCGGAATGGGGCGCAGGAGGTGACGACGACCGGGAGAGATCGACGCAGCCCTGGGCGGTGGCGACTGCACCCTCCTCCGCGAACAGGGCCGCCTTGCCTTGGCCCGATCCGTTCGGCGGCTGACTCGTCGGCGTATAGGTAACGCCGGCGGTACAGCTCTGCGTGTCGGGCACGACCGTCTCGGTCTGGCCGGCGGACAGAGCGTTAGGGTTGAGGTTGTTCAGCGACGTCGGAAACAGGTCGTGCATCACCTGGAAGGTGGTGAACGACCCCACCGTGGAGACCTGGGTGTTGCTGGCCCAGGCGCTGCCAGCTCCTCCGAGGACGAGACCGCCTCCGCTCACCGCTAGTGCGGCGGCAGCGAGCGCGCCTCGCCGTAGGTACTTATTGATTCCCATAGATCTCAGCCTCCTACGCTGATTGGATGTGGATGCTGCCCCGTTGTCCGGCGGACCGAATCAAGCAACATCGACATCCTCATGCCTTCGGCTCCGTCCTACAAGGTTAAAACGGGTTAAATCTTTGTCTTCATTAGGGTTAAAACGGGTTAACTTTTTGTCTCTTATTTCTCTTTGTGTGACGGGGATGTGACAAGCCCGTCCTCGGCCAGTGCCGTTCCGAACGCGCTTCGGCCGCTCGTTCGTGTCGAACTGACGGTCACCGCACGTTCTGCAACTCGGACACCAAGCGGCTCTCGTCCTTGTTGACCAACGCCAGCTGGGTGCGAAAGTCAGTTGCGTACGACGTGGTTCCCGTCTGAAGGGCCAATGAGCAATCGGAGGCGGCCCGAGCCGATGCCGCAATGAGTTGCCGCCAGGTCGCCTGCACCGGGACCGAGGGGATTGGCGGGGCTTTCTGTCCGGCGCCGGCGGAGTCGTTCTGCCACCGGGTGCAGGCGGCAATGGTCTGGCGTACCTGAGCCGTGCGCTTCGACTGGTTGGCGCTGCTCTTGGCCGTCCCGCTCTTGACCACAGCCAGGGCATCGTCGGCGAGCTGTCCGATGACCCGCTCGTAGCGCTGCTTCCATTGAGTGAGCGTCAGCGCCGTCGTCGTGGACGTCATGGCCGTGGCGGTGTCAACTGCAGTGGTGGTCGCCCATGCCGGCGAGGTGCCCAGTACCGCGGTCAGGCCCATCACCGCGGCGGCAATGACCATCGGCCAACGGTGCCAGAGGACGGGACGGGTCCCATGATCTTGAGAAATCCAAGAGAACATGGGCTCAGTCGGGCTCGACATGTCGGGCCACGGCCACCACCACGGACTCGGGCACGCCCGTCCCGGTAACCGTGACCGAGGCAACGGCTCTGAGGTACGGGGGCGTCTTGGAACTGGGGTAGGGCCAGGTCACGACTACCGATCTCCCCTTGGCCACGACCGTGGCCGTCACCCCCTTTGCCAATGTCACTGTTCTCCCGCCCGACGGCGCCGGCAGACGCTCTATCGTCCCGGGATTCACGGCACCGTTCACCCGAGGGGCCACGACAATGCTGGCTCGGCTGGCCAACTGGCTCGCCGTTTCGGTGGTCGCGGCCGCTGGCGCGTACGTGGTGGCGTAGAGCCCGTACAGATTCGGAAGCGGTACCACCACTCGTTGGACGGCCACGAAGCTGCCCGGTATCTGGCTGGCGTGGGGTAGCTGGCACCACCACCCGTCGTTGCCGCCGCGGGCCCCTGCGTTCTGGGCGTAGAGGGGGGCCTCGAGCGGCGGATCCGACGGCATCGGCTTGCACGGGACCGGACGCAGTGCCCCGAGCGTTGACGTACCGGACGCAGCCGCTCCCGCTCCCGTCTGCTCGAACGCAATCGCTGTCGCTGTCGCTGCAGCCACCGTGGCCATCAGCACAGCCAGCGTGGTCGCAGCACCGCGGCGACGGCCTGGTCGAGGGATGCCGGACCCTTCCGGTCGCCGAGAGCGTCGTTGACCGCGTCGCCGAGGGCGTCGTTCAGCGCGTCGCCGAAGGCGTCCTTCAGCGTGGTGATTCCACGACAACGTTCGCTCCTCCTTCGACCAGCTCTGGGGGAAGGCGCCCCGCACGACCCGCGCCGTTCACCATCGATAACCGCTCAAAGCTAGCTATCGATGATGAACGGACCCTCAAAGAACGGCTTCGCCCAGGCGAACTCTTCGTTAACGGGATTCCGATAAGTTCGCGAACACACCCCACGCACGGATAGCACCTCGGGAGCTCGATGGCACTGGATCTAGGACGTCGCCTCATGCGCCGGACGCTCCGGGACCCGGGTGCCCGAGCGCCGTCGGTCTCGATCGTCGGAGCGGGGCTGTCGGGCCTGGCCATGGCCATGCAGCTGCGGCGATCGGGCGTAACCGACTTCACCATCTATGAGCAGTCCGACGGCGTGGGCGGGACCTGGCGGGACAACACCTACCCGGGCAGCGGGTGCGACGTTCCCTCCCACCTCTACTCGTTCTCCTTCGCCCCCAAGACCGACTGGTCCCGGCGCTTCGCCGAGCAACCAGAGATCCTGGGCTACGCCCAGGCGTGCGTGACCCGGTTCGACCTGGCCCCCCACATCCAATTCACGACCACGGTGGATGAAGCCCACTTCGACGAGGACCTCGGCCAGTGGCGCCTCTCGATCACTCCCCGAGGGGGCACGACCCGAGAAGTCGTAACCGATGTTGTCGTCTTCGCCTGCGGGCAGCTCAACCGCCCGGCGTTCGCCGACCTGCCCGGGGCCGAGAGCTTCGAAGGGACGAGCTTCCACTCGGCCCAGTGGGACCACCACTGCGAGCTCGATGGCCGCCGGGTGGCCGTGGTGGGCAACGGGGCCAGCGCCATTCAGTTCGTACCCCCGGTGGCCCGCCGGGCGGCCTCGCTCACCATCTTCCAGCGCAGCACCAACTACGTCGGGCCCAAGCGGGATCGCCCCTATGGCGCCCTCGAGCGCTGGTGCCTCGAGCACATACGCCCCTATGAGCTCGCCTACCGCTGGAAGATCTACTGGTCCTTCGAAGCCCGTTGGCTGCTCTTCCGTCGCGACGGATGGCCGGGTCGGCGCTTGGCGCAGACCTTCGACAAGGGCATCCGCACCCAGGTGGTCTCCGATCGCCTGCCCGAACAATCGGTCGTCCCCGACTACCCCTTGGGTTGCAAGCGCATCCTCATCTCCAACGACTGGTACCCGACGCTGCACCGGCCCAATGTCGAGGTGGTCGCCGATCCCATCGATCACATCGAAGCCGATGCCGTGGTCACCGCCGACGGTCGCCGCCACCTCGCCGACGTGTTGATCTACGCAACCGGCTTTCACACCACGGACTTCCTCTCCCACATTGCTATCACCGGGGTCCATGGTCGGAAGCTGGCCGACGAGTGGCGGGCCGGCGCCGAGGCCTACCTCGGCATCACCGTTTCTGGTTTCCCCAACTGCTTTCTGCTGTACGGCCCCAACACCAACCTGGGCCACAACTCGATCCTGTTCATGGTCGAACGGCAGGTGAGCTACGTGCTCCAGGCCCTGGCCCTCACCACCGAGGCGGGCCGGTCTTCTCGATCCCGCGTGTCGGTGGACGTCGAGCCGGGGGCGTTCCGCCGCGACAGCCAACGAACCCAACGACTCATGAGCACGACGGCGTGGGCCGGGAGCTGTCGCAGCTGGTACAAGACGGCGACGGGTCGGGTCACCAACAACTGGCCGAGCTGGACGGTGCGGTACTGGCTCGACACCTTGCGGGTCCGCCGGGGCGATCTGGTGCTCCACGCCGTCGATGGCCAACTGCCGGCCGCCAGCGCCGCCTCGGCCGCCAGCGCCGCCTCGGCCGCCAGCGCCGCCTCGGATGTCCGGGATGACGGGCGACGGCCCACGGCGGGAGCACCCACCCCGCTCTCGTAGCGGGGCCGCCTGAACCAGCTTGTCGCCGGCCATAGTTCGGTCGCGGCAGCGTGCTATGCCCAGAGGCACCGTGGGCCCCGACCTCGTTCACTCGCTCAGCCAGACCTGGCCGCCGTTCGTGCTCATTGCTGGGTTGTTGCTCATCGGAACGGTCGCCGCCTCCGACGGGCTGTTCGAAGCGGCCGGAGCCGCTATTGCCGCGCTTGCCCGGTGGGGGGCTGGTGCTCTTCGGCTCGATGATGGCGCTGGTGGCCGCGGTCACTGTCGTGTTGAACCTCGACACCTCGGTGGTGTTCCTCACGCCGATCCTCATCCACGCCGCCCGGCACCGGAGGATCGACGAGACCGCCTTTCTCTACGGCGCCGTCTTCATGTCCAATTCGGCCTCGCTGCTCCTCCCGGGCTCGAACCTCACCAACCTTCTCGTCCTGGCCGGCACCCACACCAGCGGGGGAGCGTTCGCCGCCCAGATGCTGCCGGCCTGGGTGGCCGCCGTGCTCGTCACCGCCCTCGTGGTCGTGGTCTGGCGTCACCGGGACTGGCGCCAGCACGCCACCGGAGGCATTGGCGAGCGCCCGTCCGTTCGCCTGGGATTCGGGCTGGTCGGGCTGGTCGCCGCCCTGGTGCTCGTCGTGGTCCTGCCCAATCCGGCCATCCCCGTCGTCGTGGTCGGGGTCGTCGTGGCCGCAGCCCAGGTGGCCCGGGGCAAGCTCACACTGCCGTCGACGGCCCGGGCGGTGAACGTCCCCGTCCTTGCCGGTCTGTTCGTGCTGGCCACCGCGCTCGGAACGGTGGCCCGACTGTGGGACGGGCCAGGCCGGCTCATGGCATCGCTCGGGTCGTGGGCCACCGCCTGGGTGGGGGTGGGGACGGCGTCGCTCATCAACAATCTCCCCGCCGCCGTCCTGCTCTCCGCTCGTCCACCAGCCCATCCTCGAGCCCTGCTCATCGGGCTCGATCTCGGGCCCAACCTGGTGATCACCGGATCGCTGTCGGCCATCTTCTGGATGCGAGTGGCTCGTTCGGAACGGGCCACGCCGTCGGCCCGGACCTATACCAAGGTGGGCCTGGTCCTCGTTCCGCTCTCGGTCGCCGCGTCGCTAGTGGCTCTGAACGCTTTCTCAGGATGAAGGAAGCGGGCCGGTTTCACGTCGGGTCGGACCGGTTTCAGTTCGGGTCGTAGTACCGCAGTTCGATCATGTTTCCGTCCGGATCCCGGATGTACAGCGACGTCCCCTCACCGTGGGCGCCGTAGCGCCGAGCAGGTCCGTCGACGACCACGAACCGACTACTGGCCGTGATTGCGTCGAAGTCGACCGGCTCCACCACCAGGCATACGTGGTCGGCGTTCTCCCCGGTGCGGGGGGCGTCCAGCAGATCGACGATGGTGGCCGAGTCCACCCGCACTGACGGGAAGGGTGCCTCGTGGCGGCGCCACTCGTCGACGCGTACCGGGGCAAGACCCAGTTCGCCGCAGTAGAAGGCCAGGGCACGCTCCACGTCGTCCACGTTGAGAACGACGTGATCCATGCCGATCACTCTGATGACCTCGCCCACCCACAAATCGTTCCACACCGACGCCGTCCACCGAGGCACACGATCCCTTGGGCCCCCCCTCCGGTGACGCCTCGGTCCAGCTTCCCGGCCGGGGCTGGCCGGGGCTGACCCGGGCTGGCCGGTCCCAACCCGAGCACGCGGCGAGAAAATCTTCACGCCATCATTAGCGGTCTGAACTGGCATAACGCTTGGAAGGTCAGAAAATCAGAACGGAACGGTTGCGTTCTGGTGCGATCCACCGTACAGTTGAGAGACGGAACCGTTCCGTTTCAAATCTCAGGACACATCATGACCGCACCCCCCGCCACTGGAACCTCAGAACAGGACCACCGACCTACCGGTGCCCGGGCCGAGGCCCGCGAGCAGGCCATCCTGGACGCGGCGCTGGAGCTGGTCATGGAGGTAGGGTACGACCGCCTGAGCATGGACGCTCTGGCCGAGCGGGCCCATGCCGGCAAGGCCACTATCTACCGTCATTGGTCAGGCAAGGCCGAGGTCGTGGCCGAAGCCGTCCGTCAACGCCAGTTCGCGGAGGAACTGCCGGTGGTCGACACCGGCTCGTTCCGAGGCGATCTGTTGGCCACCATCGAGAGCATCAATGCCTCCGTTTCAACCGAGGACGCCGCCCTGATCTCCGGCGTGCTCTGCGCCATGCGAACCGATCCCATCCTGGCCAACCTGATGCGGACACAGGTGGTCGAGAACAAACGCAGCAATTGTCTGCAACTCGTGGACCGGGCCATCGCCGGGGGGAGCTGCCACCGACGGCAGACGGCGATGTCCTCTACGAGGTACTACCGGCATTGGTCATGACCCGCCTGGTGTTCAACGGCGAGGAACTGACCGAGGAGTTCGCCGCCCATCTGGTGGACGACATCCTCACCCCGCTACTGCAGCACTGAACCGACCTCCCCGACCCCAAGGAGCACCGATGACATCTTTATTCGACGCGCCGATCTTCGCGGTCCGACCTCGACGGGCCCGACCCCAAACGGTGGCTGGCGCTGGGCATCGTGGCCATCGCCCAGCTCATGGTGGTGCTCGATGCCTCCATCGTGACTATCGCCCTCCCCTCGGCCCAACACTCGCTCCATATCTCCACTGGGAACCGCCAATGGGTCATCACCGCGTACACCTTGGCCTTCGGTGGACTGTTGCTGCTCGGCGGCCGAATCGCCGACTACATCGGCCGCAAGCGGGCGTTCATCATCGGACTGATCGGCTTTGCCGCGGCTTCGGCCCTGGGCGGCGTCGCCGTCAGCTCGGGCATGCTGTTCGGGGCCCGCGCCCTGCAGGGAGCCTTCGCCGCCCTCCTGGCTCCTGCCGCCCTCTCGCTCATCACCGTGACCTTCACCGAGGTGAAGGAGCGGGCCACCGCGTTCGGCGTCTACGGGGCCATCTCGGGGGGCGGTGCCGCCATCGGACTGATCCTGGGCGGCGTGCTCACCGAATTCGCCTCTTGGCGCTGGTGCCTCCTGGTCAACGTGCCCATCGCCATCGTCACCGCGCTGGCGGCCATACCGGTGGTGCGGGAGAGCAGGGCGCACGGCAACACCAGCTACGACATTCCCGGCGCCCTGACCATCACCCTCGGGCTGGTCTCGTTGGTCTACGGCTTCAGCAAGGCCGAGCAAGACGGGTGGGCCTCGTCTACGACGGTGACCTTCCTGCTCATCGCCGTGGCCCTGTTGGTTGCCTTCGTGGTCATCGAGCTGAGGAGCAAGAACCCTCTCCTCCCCATGCGGATCATCCTGGAGCGCACTCGTGGCGGGTCCTACCTGGCGTCGTTCCTGACCGGGGCGGGCCTGATGGGGATGTTCCTGTTCCTCACCTACTACTTCCAGGGCAGCCTGCACTACTCGGCTCTCAAATCGGGGTTCGCTTTCCTGCCCTTCTCGGCCGGGATCATCGTGGCCGCCGGTGTGGCCAGCAGGATCCTGCCCAAGGTCGGCCCGCGCTGGATCATGACCGTCGGTCTCGGCGTCGCCTCGTTGGGGATGTTCTGGCTCACCCAGATCGGCGTGCACACGTCGTTCGCCGCTCACGTCCTGCCGGCCGAGCTCCTCATCAGCCTGGGCATGGGGCTGGCCTTCGTGGCCTTGAGCAGTACGGCCCTCCACGGGGTCGGCGATCACGACGCCGGGGTGGCCAGTGCCATGGTGAACACCACCCAACAAGTGGGCGGGTCCCTCGGCACGGCGCTGTTGAACACCCTGGCCGCCTCGGCCACCCTGGCCTACGTGGGTTCGCACGTCCCGGGGGCGGCCACCGTCGCCGCCGGGCAGGTGCACGGCTATTCGGTGGGAGCCATGGTGGGCGGGATCATCCTGGCCGTGGCCGCAGTGGCGGCCTTCATCCTGGTCAAGGCGGGTCGGCATGACGTCGCCCCGACTGAAGCCGTCGCCGAACCCATCGCCGTCCCGGCCTGAGCGGCGGGTGGAGCGCCAAGTCCGGCTCCTGGCCTCTTGACAAGGCTGCCTCTTGACAAGCTGGCCTCTTGACAAGGCTGCCTCTTGACAAGGCTGCCTCTTGACAAGGCTGCCTCTTGACAAGGCTAACGCTGTTAGCTACTCTGAAGCTAACAGCGTTAGCCCAGGAGGTCGCCATGTCGTCAACACCCTCGAACCAGGATTCAGCCGAGGCGCCGGTCCCGCACTACCGCAAGCCCGGATGGTTCACCCAGCACGTGTTCAACCGGGTGGTGGCCGGGCTCACCCGCGCCGGCATCAGCGTCTGGGGTAGCCGGGTCCTGGAGGTCAAGGGCCGCACCACCGGCCAGCCCCACCGGACCCCGGTCAACCTTCTGGATCTGGACGGCCGCCAGTACCTCGTCTCGGCCCGCGGCAACGGCCAGTGGGTCCGCAACGTCAGGGCCGCCGGCGGTCGCCTGGACCTCCTGGTCGGTCGCCGCCGCCAGGCCTGGGTGGCCACCGAGTTACCCGACGATGCCAAGGTCGACGTCCTCCGGGCCTACCTCCGCCGCTGGAAGGCCGAGGTCGGGCGTCTTCTTCGACGGGATCGACGCCAACTCCTCCGACGAGGAGATCAGGTCGATCGCCGGCAAGCACCCGGTCTTCGTGCTCACCCCCGCCGCGTGAGCAATTCCAGCTACCCAGCGGCGCCACCGGCGACAGTGCGGTCGCCCCGGGCGACCGAGGTGGTCGGAGCCGCCCGACGGCTCCTCGAGTCCGAGGGCCCGGACGCGCTGACCATGCGCCGATTGGGAGACGAGCTCGGCATCCGGGCGCCCTCCATCTACAAGCACTTTCCCGGCAAGCCGGCCGTGGAGCTGGCCATGATCGAGGACGCACTGGTCGAGCTGGGAACGGCGTTGCACACGGCCGTCGCCGGCGCCGGGACCGGCGACGCGGTGGCCGCACTCCTGGTCGCCTACCGGTCCCACGCCCTCGCCCATCCCAACTTGTACCGTTTGGCCACCGGCGCCCCGCTCCGGCGCCAGGACATGACCGCCGGCCTCGAGGACTGGGCCGGCGAGCCCTTCTACCTGGCCACCGGTGACCATACCTGGCCCAGGCTCTGTGGGCGTTCGCCCACGGGATGGTCATCTTGGAGCTCGACAACCGTTTTCTTCCCGACTCCGACCTCGACCGCACGTGGGCGGCTGGAGCCGCGGCCTTCGTGACCGCCTGCACGGCCTGAGGGGCCGGGCCGACGCCGGTCGGTCAGTCGAGGCGGCGCGGTCAGCCGGGATCGTTCCCAGCCGACCGGCCTGGTAGTCCTCGAAGGCTTGGGCCACCTCGTCCTTGGTGTTCATCACGAACGGCCCGTAGGCGTAGACGGGCTCGCCGATCGGTCGACCCCCGAGGACGAGCACGTCGAGCTGCGGCGACCGGGACTCCTGGGCGGCATCGGCGGTCACGGTGATCGTTGCTCCGTCGCCGAGAACGGCCAGCTGGCCGGTATGGATCGGTCGACGCTCCTCGCCCACTGTCCCCTGTCCGGCCAGGACGTAGACCAGGGCGTTGAAGTCGCGGCGCCAGGGGAGGACCAGTCGGGAACCCGGTTGCACGGTGGCGTGCAACATGGTCATGGGCGAATAGGTCGAACCGGGGCCGGCATGGTCGCCCACGTCGCCGGCGATGAGCCGGACCAGGGAGCCCCCGTCGGCCGAGGACAGGAGGGCCACGTTGTCCGCGCCGATGTCCTGGTACCGAGGGTCGACCCACTTCTGCGCCTTGGGCAGGTTCACCCAGAGCTGTATCCCGTGGAACAGCCCGCCACTGGTCACCAGTTCCTCGGGTGGCGCCTCGATGTGCAAGATGCCCGACCCGGCGGTCATCCACTGGGTGTCCCCGTTGGTGATGAGCCCGCCGCCGCCAATGGAGTCACGGTGCCGGAACGTGCCGTCGATCATGTACGTGACGGTCTCGAAACCGCGGTGGGGATGCCACGGCGTGCCCTTGGGCTCACCGGGGGCATACTCCACCTCGCCCATCTGGTCCATGTGCACGAAGGGGTCGAGAAAGCGGCGATCGACGCCGGCAAAGGCCCGGCGGACGGGAAAGCCCTCCCCCTCGAGCCCATTGGGCGCGGTGGTCACCCCGAGCACCGGCCGGCTGGTCGCGGCGGCGCCTTCAGGCTCCACGATCGTGGGAAGCGAACTGACATCGGCAACGGTTACGGCAGGCATGGCACTCTCCTCGGGTCCCTCACGTCGGGATGGCCACCATTCCAGCGACTCTCTCTCCGCCCGACGGCAATTGCAACATTAGTTGCACGCGCAACATTCCCAGACCGGACGGTGCGGGCCTCAGGTGGGCTTTGCCGCATCCAGACCCCTGGGAGCGATCGCTCTTAGGTGTCAGGAGCCGTCCTACTCCGACGTCCTGCGACGTCGGCGCCCGGAAACGCTCGCAATCAAGGCGCCGCCGATGATGAGAGTGCCCGCAAGCCCGAGCAGCTGAAGAACGCTGAGGCCGGTAAACGCCAGGGCCGCCGGATTCGAACCCGTGGTCGATGAGCTAGCCGGTGTCGATGGGGTTGACGGCGTCGATGGAGTAGACGGTATTGATTGGGCCGCCAATGGGGAGGGCGGATTCGTCTGGGTCGGCGACGTCAGAGCGGCAACTGGGTTGATCGTGATTGCGAAAGTGCCGACTGCCGTCCCGTCGACATCGAGAACCCGTTCCATGATCGGCCGTTCGGTGTCGGGGAGAATGCCGGGTGCCTGAGGATGGTGCCTCCAACGGGCGCCCGATCAACCCGAACCGGTAGCGTCGAACGTAAAATACGACGTCAGCGTACCGACGACCGGGACTACCGGGGGACCAATGAGCATCGCCGAGCGAGCGACCATCGAGGGAAGGACGGCCCCGGGACTCGAGGCGGTCCGGGAGGCATTTGTCGCCAACTTCGCCGAGCGTGACGATCAGGGTGCTGCGGTGTGCGTCTACCGCAACGGGGTCCCGGTGGTCGACCTCTGGGGCGGGCTCGCCGATCCTCCCTCGGACCAGCCCTACGCCGAGGACACATTGCAGTTGGTCTTCTCCACCACCAAAGGGGCCACGGCGGTCTGCGCCAACCTGTTGATCGAGCGGGGCCTGCTCGATCCCTCGGCACCGGTGGCCGAGTACTGGCCGGAGTTCGCCGCCGCCGGGAAGGGTGCGATCACCGTCGAGTGGGTGCTGACCCACAAGAGCGGCCTGGCCGCCATCGACGCCACCTTGACCCTGGCCGAGGCACTGGCCTGGGACCCCATCGTCGACAGCGCTGGCCGCGCAGAGGCCATTGTGGGAGCCCGGGACGGCGCACGGGTACCACGCCCTCACCTTCGGGTGGCTGGTGGGCGAGCTGGTCCGCCGGGTGAGCGGCACGAGCATCGGGGCGTTCTTCGCCCGCGAGATGGCCGGTCCTCTCGACTTGGAGTTTTGGATCGGCCTTCCTCCCACCGAGGAGCACCGGGTGGCCCCGCTGGCCATGACCCTCGATCACGTCGCCGACATGAACCCCGAACAGCTGGCCACCATGGCCGCCAATTTCGGGCCGGACGGGCTCGGGACCCGAGCGCTGTTCCTCAATGGGGCGTTCGGCGACTTCGGGGGAGCCGGGGGACCGTTCAATCGCCCCGACCTCCATGCCGCCGAGGTGCCCGCGGCCAACGGGATCACCACGGCTCGTTCGCTGGCCCGGTTCTATGCCGGCCTCGCCGGAGAGGTCGACGGGGTACGCATCCTGAAGCCGGACACCGTCGACCAGATGGCCCGGTCCCGTACCAGCGGGACCGATCTGGTCCTCGGAGGCCAATCGAAATTCGGCTTGGGGATGATGTGCGACTCCCCGTTCACTCCCTTCCTCGGGACCGGGGGATTCGGTCATTTCGGCGCGGGCGGCTCGCTGGGCTTCGCCCACCCCGAGTCGGGGATTGCCTTCGGCTATGTCATGAACCAGATGCGGCTGGGCGTGGCCGGGGACGAACGGACCACGGCCCTGATCGACGCTATCCGCGCGTCCATCGGATAATGGTGGGGACGTGGAACCGGGCGACGCCTTTCGAAAATGGCGAGGACGGCACCCCCTGGTAGCCACGCGCCGTGCCGAGCATCGTCCGAAGTTGAGCGAATGATGCGTCATCGAGGCGCTGACCGGGACACCCCTGGCGACCAGCATGACGAGCCAACCCCAACGCCCGCCGACATCGGCCGGGTCCTCCGAGAACAAGCGCGAGGCGCTCGGGCTCGACCTGTTGACCGTCCATGACCGCCTGGGTCGGCCCATCACCCAGCTAGAGGCGCTCGAGGCCGGTGACCTGAGCCGGCTTCCCAATCAGGCATTGGCCCTCTCCACCCTTCGGCGCTACGCCGGTTTTTTGGCCCTCGATGGCGATGCGCTGGCCCTCCTGTTCATGGAGAGCTTGTCCGTGCTGGCGGCTCCCGCTTCCTCGGGGCGGCGGGGGGCGGCGGAGGCTCCGACCGGCATGGTGACGGTGGTGGAGTCCGGGCCTGACCACCTGCGGGCCTTCACCCAGACCGGTCCCGTCCCCCGTGTGGGGGGATCCAACAACGGGTTCAACGGTCCCCCGTTCGGGGCTGCCGGTCCGCCCACGGGGACAATGACGGTGATCCCCCACGAGCAGATCAAAGAGACGAGGAAGATCCAGCGAAAAGTCCGGCGGACCTGGCAGGCGCCGGTGTTGCTCCGTGTGGCCACGTGGCTGGTCCTCGTGGCCCTGCTGGTGGCGCTGGCCGGCGTGGGCATCCGGCACTGGCGGCCTGCGCTCTTGGTCGAGTGGCACATCGCTCCAGCAAACGGAGCGCTGTACCAACCGCGGTAACGACCGCGACCACTGCTCCCCACCATGTCGCCCCTGTCGCGGTGAAGCTGGCCAGCACCGACAACTCGACCACGGCCACCTACACCGTCAGCGCCGCCCACTTCGACGTCATCCTCGTCACCACGGCTCCGTGTTACGTCGAGGTCACCAGCCCGGCGTCGGTCACCCCGATCTTCGAGGACATCCAGGTGGCCAACGTCACAAAGTCCTATCCAGCCACTGGGTCCCTGAGCGTGAACGTGGGTGCCGCGGAGGTTTCGATCAACGTGAGCGTGAAAGGAAAGCGCGTTTTCACCACGATCCCCACGTACGCCCCGTTCACCTACACCTTCAACTCCGTGCCCGGGGCGTAGGCGCGACTCAGCCGACCGTCTTCGGCAAGTCCGAGTCGGCTATGGCGTCGACCCACGGATAACGCAGAGGATCGATGTGCACGAAGGGGGCGTCGACCAGCAAGGTGACCTCTGAGTGGTGAGGGGCGGCGGCCCGGATAGCGGCGGTTCGCTCGGCCACATCGCCTTCCAGGAACACCAGGTCGAGCTGGTCCCCGTGATCGCCGGCGGCCTGGAGGCTCATCACCCCGAGGACACCCTCGACCCCGGCGACCCGGCTCGACCAGTCCCGGTGGTACCACGAGGCCACCTCGTCACTCCCCCGGCGGCGCACCATGAGAATCCCGTTGTGCCCGACGAAGGGCACGTCGATGTCGGGAAGGGCCAGATCGGGCGAGGACACGGCCGAGACGATCTCGAACGCCCCGCCGTCCCGGACCACCTTCTTTTCGGCCGGGAACTTCATACGATCGGTGGCGTAGAGCACGTCTCGGAGCTCGGCCATCGACGCCACCACGTCGGCCGGGGGCAGGCACAACGTGTAGAGGGTGACAAAGCTGCCCCGGTCGCCGGCGAGCGGCGAGGACGGATCGGTGACCCTCAGGGCATGGAGGTCGGGTGGGGCCGCGTAGCGATGGCCGGCCATCACGCCGGTCAGACGAGACGTTGGGGGGCACGTGCTCCAGGTCGTACCAGCGGTTGAACGCCACGATGCTGTCGGCGTCGCAATCGAGCACTGCGCAGATCACTCCGGTCGCTTGCATGTCCCCCCTGTCCCATTGACCAACGAATCGGTCATTCTGCGGCCCGGTGGTCCGGGCCGACTGCTGCCTTGGCCAGCCAGGCTCGGTGTGACGGGCCGACTGCTCATTCTCGCGGCCCGGTGGTACGGGCCGACGATCGCCTCGGCCAGCCAGGCCAGCTCCTCTTTGCACGCGGCGAGGGTTCGGCCGTGACACCCGAGCGTGAGCCAGGTGACCCCGACCGCCTCGTAATCGGCCAGCCGTTCGCGGAACCGCTCACCGCTCGGGTCCCCTACAGGATCAGGGCGATCGAACGACGCAAAGGCAATGTCGAAGTTCCCATCAAGGCCGGCCTCGCTCCGCAGGCGATGGACCTCGTCGATCCCCGCCTTCAGGTCGTCGAGGGAGGTGAGGGCGGGGCTCCCGGTGATGGCGGCCATGACCGCGGGCTGGGGGAAGGGCAGCCACCCATCGGCCAGGAGCGCGGCTCGACGCATGGCCGCTGTGCTGTTCCCGCCCACCCAGATGGGGGGCCGGGGTCGCTGGATTGGTACCGGGACCATCGAATGGCCGTGAGCTGGATAGAAGGTGCCCTCGCGATCCACCGACGTCCCGCTCCACGCGGCCGACATGGCCTCGATGGCCTCGTCGAAGCGCTTCCCCCGCGTGGAGAAATCGGCGCCCAGCACCTCGAACTCGGCCCGCAGGTAGCCGGCGCCCATCCCGACGAGGACCCGCCCGCCGGACAGGACGTCGAGGCTGGCGATGGAACGTGCGGCCATGTACGGATTGCGATAGCCGGCCACCAACAAGTTGGTCCGCAGTCCGATGGTTGACGTGACCGCCGACATGGAGCTGAGCGCGACGAACGGGTCGAAGGCGTGATGACCCCCGTTGGCCAGCCACGAGTCTTCGGGAAAGGGGTGATCGGTCACGTTCACGGCGTCGAGACCGGCCTCTTCGGCCGCTACCGCGAACTCGTTGAGGTCGCCCTTCCCCACCCAGGTCTCGAAGTGCTTGATCGCCCCGCTGGGTACGCCGACGTCGAACTTCATCACCGCAAATTCCCCCTTGGTCTTGTCCCGGTCCACCCGCCCGGCAATGACTATCGCGCCTGCGGCTCGTCAGCGGCCAGACGGGTCACGTACCGTCCGGCAACGGGCAGGTTCGCGCCCGGCGGGCCTACGATGCCGGCATGCCGCTCGATCCCGCCGTTGTCGATCCGTCTCACACCGCCATCGTGATGAACGAGATCCAGCGGGGAACGGTGGGTGACCGGTCGTCCATACCCATGCTGGTGGAGGCGGCCGCCCCCATGATCACCGACGTCTCCCGGCTGGTACGGGCGGGGCGGGCCGCCGGTGTCGAGATCGTGCACTGCGTCGCCACCTCCCGGGTGGACATGAAGGGCTCAATGGGCAACTCCGTGTTCGGGGCCAAGGCCAAGAAAGCGGCCCAGACCAATCCCCGGGACCCCGTCGAGCTGGCCGAGTTCGCTGAGGTGGTCCCGGAGATCGGCGTGGAGCCTGGCGATCTGGTGATGAGCCGCTTGCACTCGATGGCCCCCATGACCGATACCGGACTCGACATCGTGCTGCGGAACATGGGGATCACCACGGTGGTCGCCGCCGGTGTCTCGCTCAATCTGGGAGTCATGGGTCTGGTCATCGAAGCGGCCAGCCGGTCCTACAACGTGGTCATCCCGAGGGACGCCACTGTGGGCGTGCCCCCCGAGTACGGCGAGATGGTCCTGCAGAACTCGCTCTCCTCCTGGCCCGGATAAGCAGCGTCCAGGAGCTCATCGACATCTGGTCCTGATCTCTGCGGGCAGTTCCGCGCCACCTCCCTCCGAGGGGAGTAATACACCCCCCTGCAGGACCGGATTCCGTTCCGCACTCGCCCTAGGTTCTTCATGAACTCAACGTTCGATTCGATGCGGCGAGGGTTCTGATTGGCAGTCACTCGTTGCCGCCCACCACCAACTCCATCGAGGAGCGGATCGACCACCTGCAGTGCTTCGACAAGGAAGTGGCGCCCCGACTGGGCGCCTCTAGCCGGAGCGAA
>CAVQVK010000058.1:0-39084 GCA_963717035.1 uncultured Acidimicrobiaceae bacterium
GATCATCGAGGGCGGGACACCTTCAATCTGGTCGGGCACTCCATGGCAAGGCCGCCTTGTCGGCTTGCTGCGGATCATGTGCGGCGGGTACTCGCAGAATTCTGGTGATTACTCCCAGCTGCGCAAACCGTCCATGATCAATCGCTCGCGATGTTCCAGGGGGCGGTGCAAGACGTGCGCCATCGGCCGGGTGACCATCGCGGTCAGGCCCCGGCCCTAGCCTCCTGGCGATCGACGAGCCGCTTTGCGGCAGCGGCGCCTCCGGCCGACGCGGCCGCACTCACGCCCCGCAGCACGATCTTCTGCCAGATCGGCGTCTTGTCGCCGCCCTTCTTGATGTCCTTGCGCAGCTCGTGGAGCTCGGCGACGAGTTCCTCCAGCGTCACCGGATCCGCCTCCTGCTCCTCCTTGTCGCCGCGTAAGCGCGAGCGGACTATCACAATCGTTCCGATGAGCACGATCGCTCCACCCGCGATGGCCGCATAGCGCGGTCCATCCCGGCGCAGGCGCGCTTTCCAGTCGAGCTGGGCTCGCACCTTCTCCTCCAGCCGGCTCGCGCTCTGCGCGAGCGCCGCCTTGGTCAGCTCCCGCTGACGCTGCGCTTCGTCAGTTCCCGGAGCCACTCGGCATCCTCCTTCAAGGTTTCCTGCACGTTCTTCCGCCCCCGTTTGATCGCCTTTCTCGCACGCGACTGGCCGAAGTAGATGAGCACAACCGCGAGAATCAGGAAGATCCCGCCCAGCGCCGCCCACCGCGCCCACTCGCTGCCGAGGATGTTGATGTGGGGATGGCAGCGCCCCCAACGCCTCGATCACGCCGAAATGGCCGCGGGCACACAGCCGCAAACATGATCAAGGCGATCGCAATCGCGAGCTGTATCACCGCTCGTTTCAGTTCCGACGCGACGAGGTTCAGGTCCGCGCGAGCGAGCTGGTGATCCCGGCGAAGAACGAGGCTCGAAACCTGGCCCATGTCCTCGAACGCCTGCCCGACTGCATCGACGAAGTCATCCTGGTCGACGGTCGTTCGTCGGATATCACCCGGCTCATGGCTCGCACCTGTCGTCCGGACATCCGGATCATCACCGACCCGCAGTCCGGGAAGGGCCACGCCCTCCGGGCCGGGTTTGCCGCCGCCCAACACGACATCATCGTCGCCCTCGACGCCGACGGGAGCATGTCTCCCGAGGAGATACCGCAGTACTTGTACTTCCTCGAGCACGGCTTCGACTTCGTGAAGGGTTCTCGGTTCATGGAGGAGGCGGGTCCCTCGACATCACCACGCTCCGCCGATTGGGGAACAAGGGTCTCCTCCTCGTGGCCAACACCCTCTTCCGCACCCAGCTGACCGACCTGTGCTACGGCTTCTTCGCCTTCCGGCGCCAGTACCTCGGCCACCTCGGGCTCTGCTCCGCCGGCTTCGAGATCGAGACCGAGCTCACGGTCCGGGCGCTCAACGCCGGACTGCGGATCGCCGAGGTCCCGAGCATGGAGCTGCCCCGGTGGAGCGGCCAGACCAGCCTTCGTACCTTTCACGACGGGTTTCGGGTCCTCCAGACCCTCATTCGGGGCCGCCGCCTGGGCAACCCGGATCCGGTAGTCGACGAGATCGACGTTCCGACACTGGTACCGGAGCCGGCCCTCGGCGCAACGATATGACCATCGCGCTCGCCGGGCCGACGACACCCCTGGCCGCGCTCGGCTGGCCGAGTCAGCCTGACCGCTTCCGCCCCATCGCCGTCACCGAAGTGGATCTGCAATCGGGGCTGAAGAGTATCGACTGCTCGGCATTGCGCCCCAGCGCAACTTCGCTGCTGACCTTGGTGCGGCTGCACACGCATCCGATCGGGCTCGTGCGGTTGGACATCGACGCCGGTGATCGCCCCCGTCAGTGGGCCCGAGCGGTTCGAGGGGCGATGGGTCCGGCCCTCGACGCCCACGTACGCGCCGACGGCAGACCGGTTCCGTCTACTCGATCACTGTGGGATGGCTGGGCCGATCCCAACCCCCCTTGCCTGGCCACGCGCACGGCCGTCATCGCCGATGCCCCCTCGGTCACCGTGGTGATCGCCACCCGAGAGCGGCCGGCCCAACTCGCCGTCTGCCTCCGGTCGCTCCTGGCCGTCGACTACCCGAACTTCGACGTGCTGGTGGTGGACAACGACTCCGAATCGGACGAGACGCGACGCCTCGTCGAGTCAATGGGGCGCACCGCTCCGGTTCGCTATCTCCGCGACGACGCCACGGTCTGGGAGCCAGCCGCAACCGCGCCCTTCCCGAGATCACCGGCGACATCGTCGCCTTTACCGATGACGACGTCGTCATCGATGAGCACTGGCTCAGCGAGCTGGCGATCCCGTTCGTCATCGACCCGACGGTGATGGGCACCACCGGCCTCATCCTGCCCGCCGAGCTCGAGACCGCCGCTCAGTTCATGCTCGAGCTCCACGGACGGTTCGCCAAGGGCTTCACCCCCACCCTCTTCGATCTCCAGCGGTCGCGGTCGACCGACCCGCTGTTCCCGTTCAGCGCCGGGCGACTGGGCTCGGGTGCGAACATGGCCTTCGACACGTCTTACCTGCGGTCAATCGGCGGCTTCGACTCAGCCCTGGGCACCGGCTCACCGGCCCGGGGCGGAGATGATCTGGCCGCACTGTTCCGGCTCATCGCCGACGGTCACACCCTGGCCTATCAACCGGGCGCCCTGGTTTGGCATCACCATCGGCGCGACCTTTCCGCAGTCAAACGGCAGGCGTTTGGCTACGGAGTGGGCCAGGGTGCTTTTCTGGCCAGCGCAGTCTTGCGCCAGCCTCACACGGCCCTGTGGCTCATTCCCCGGCTACGCGCCGGCATCGTCCGGGCGTGGCGCGGTGCCCCTCCGACGGTCGACTCGGGTCCTGACGCTCCCGACGGCGTCCCCGCCGAGCTTGGCCGCCTGCAACGAAGGGGCCTTTTCTTCGGCCCGTTCGCCTACCTGGCCAGCCGCTACTCGGGCCGTCACTATGGAGGCAACAACTCCGGCCTGCAGTATGGAGGCCATAATCCGGCCTGCAGGATGGAGGCCGCGATTCGGGCCGGCGAGGCTCGGGGGCCGCCGAACTCCGGCCGGCAGTATGGAGCGGGAAGGCGGCGCGAGTCGCCCACGCAGGCGGCCCGACATGACGCTCGTGGCCGACCGGCTGCTGGCCGGCGGCACCGACGCAACCGACATCACCGACGATGGCGCCGCGCTCGGCGCCTGCCTGCGACCTCCGAGACGCCGTTGCTGCTCGTCGATCTCTTCAACGACGGCGAGGTGCTCGCGTCCCATCTCTGTGACCAGATCGCCGAGCAGCACTGGCTCGATGCCTTCTTGCTCGCCGCCGGCGTCCACCAGATCGCCGAGGACCGTTGGCAGCACGACCGCCTGGGCCTCCGGCGGGCCGGGGGCATCCTGGCTCAGATGGAAGGGAGCGGGGCCCGGCTTGTCGGCACGGTGGCCTCCCGCGTCGACCGTTACGATCTGTGGGCGCGGTCGCGCTGTCCCGGCGGGCCCCGCCGGCGAGAGCAGGCCCGCCAGTTGACCTGGCTCGTCCACGAGCTCGGCCGGGCTGCCCTCCACCTCGGAGCCGACCCCGAACCGTCGGCGCTGTACGACGCAGCCCGTTCGCTGCGTCATTCCCTCGGTAGTGGCCTCGGCGACGGCAACGACGTGGTGCGACTGCCGTCGTGCTTCCGGAGCTTCGATCAACGGCTCGAGGACGTAGTCCAACTGGCCTCCTCGTTCGCGGCGCGATGGCCGGATCGGCGGTGCCCGCTCACGGTTGTCGGGGCCCGGACATCGGGGAGCTACCTGGCCCCGGTGGCGACGGTCGCGCTCGAACACCTCGGCTACTCGGATGTCACAACGGCGACCGTCCGACCGGGCTGGCCGCTGTCGACGCAGGCGCAGGCCGACATCCTCCAACGCTCGAGGGCCGGCGGCATGGTCCTGGTCATCGACGACCCGCCGGCCACCGGGGCATCCATCGCCGCCGTGGTCGGCCAGCTCCGTGCCGCGGGCCGGATCACCGACGACCGAGTCGTGGTCCTGGTGGCCCTCAGCCCCGACAGTGACCTGGGTCCCGGCGCGCTCGGCGGCGCGCCCGTGGTCTCGCTGGCCTGGGAGCAGTGGACCGTGCACCGACAGCTGACCGAGGACAGGATCGCCGAGGCCGTGACCAGCCTGTTGGCCCCGGACCTGTCGGTTCGGCGGGCACAGCGGGTCGGATCACCCACCCGCCCCGAACGCGGACACATCCAGGCCCGGTACCGACTGGAGCTGGTCGACGCATCCTCTGGGGACCTGATCACCGCCACCATCGCCGTCGAAGGCGCCGGCCTCGGGTACCTGGGGCGTCACGCCGTCGCCGTGGCTCAGGCCATCCCTGGGCTGGTGCCCGACGTTTTGGGATTCGACGACGGGCTGCTGTACCGGCAGTGGCTACCCGACCGGTCGGAGCCCACCCCCCTCGGCGACGAGCATCAACGGGTCACGCCGCCGCTCACGTCGGTCATCGCCGGTTACGTGGCCGAGCGCCAACGCGCTCTCCAGGTGCCCATGGACCGAAGCCTGGTCCTCGGCGGGCGCCAACCGGCCTGGGAAGTGGCATCGCGGATCGTCAGCCGGAGCCTGGGCCCGCTGGCCCTGCCCTTGCGCTTCCCGGTCGTCGACCCCCTGACCCGCCACCTCTTGCAGCCAGCCGAGCCATCCATCGTGGATGGGACCACGGCCGTCGATCGCTGGTTCGTGGACAGCGACGGGGGCACCCGAAAGGTCGACTTCGCCGAAGGCCCGTTCAGCCACGTGGACCTGGCCACCTACGATGCCGTCTTCGACCTGGCCGGCGCGGCAGTGAGCTCGAAGAGCCCGCGCCTCACCGCCTCCCTGCGGGCCGCGTACGAGTCCCGGACCGGCACGCCCATCGATCCCGAACGGTGGATGCTCCACCGGTTGGTCCACGTATGGAATGGCAAGCGGCTGGGCGGAACCACGCCGGCTGTGGCCGACCGGCTCGGATCCCAGATCGTCCAGTCCTATTTCGCCGAACGCTTCCTCGACGACCTCCGCTCCCCCACGACCGGCCCATTTGCCGCTCTCGACCTCGATGGCGTCCTCGAGACGTCGCCCCTCGGATTCCCGGCCACCACCATGAGCGGAGCGCTGGCCCTCCGGGCCCTCCGGGCCCACGGCGTGCGCCTGCTGCTGGTGACCGGCCGGAGCCTGTCGGAAGTCATCGAGCGATGCGACAGCTATGGCGCGGTCGGGGGCGTGGCCGAGTACGGAGCCGTCATCTACGACCATGCCCGCGGTTCGGTGACCGACCTCGTCGCCGCCGAGGACATTGCGGCCACCGAGCAGATTCGGGCGCGTGCGGCCACGCTGGCCAGGGCCGAGGTCGACGAGGACTACCAGCGCATCGTCCGCATCTTCGAGCGGGGAACGGCCGGCCGGCGTGGGCTCGATCCCGACGTCGCCCGCTCGCTGGTCGACGCGGCCGGCGCTGTGGGGACAAGACCACCGCGTGAACCCCGTCTTCGGCGAGATGCAAACGGACTTCATCCCTACCGGCGCCGACAAGGGCCGGGGCCTCCGTACCCTCCTCGACCAGCTGGGGGACCCCATCGGCCACCAACGCGGCGACGGGGCGCCCGGCGCCAGTCGCCCGACGAAGGCTTCAACCAACCGGGTGACCCTGGCCATCGGCGACGCCCTGACCGATGCCTCGTTCCTCGGAGAGTCCGACCGGGCCTTCGCGCCAGCCAACGCCGACGCCGGACTCGAGCTTCGCGGCGTCGAGATCCTCTCTGCCTCCTATCAATCCGGCCTGGGTCAGGCCGTAGCCCGAGTGCTGGGGCACCGCCCCGGCTCGTGCCCGATCTGTCGGGCCCCGGAGCTACCCCAACCGGCGCGGGACCTGCTGGCTCTGCTCTCCGTCCAGGAGAACGGCCGGCGCGGCGCCCCGCTCCGCCTGACATCCATCGCCGCCAGGGCCTTCCTGGCCCGCGCCCTCCGGTGAGCGCTCCGACCATGCCGCCATTGGGATCCGCGTCGGGATCACCATCGGCAACGCCGGGGATCGTCGGCCAGTGCCGGGAGCCGCTGTTCCGAAACGGCCACGCCCTGAACGCCAGCGCGTTGATCGCGTCCGCCATCGGCCTCGGGTTCTGGGTTCTGGCCGCCCACCACTACTCGATGGCCGAGGTCGGGCGGAACTCGGTTGCCGTTCTGGTCCTCATGTTCATCGGCGGGGCCGCCCAGCTGAACCTGGCCAGCGCACTGGTCCGTTTCTTGCCCGGGGCGGGCCGAAAGGCCAGCGGGCTGGTGGCCAGTACCTACGCCGTGAGCGCGGCCGTGGCCGTCGTGCTCGCCACCGGCTTTCTGCTTCTGGTCCCCTCTGTCGTTCCCGAACTGAACTTTCTCGTTGCCAACCGGTGGCTCGCGGTGTGGTTCGTCCTGTCGTCGGCCGTATGGGCGGTCTTCGTTCTGGAAGACGGGGCCCTGACCGGGCTCCGTCGGACACCGTGGGTACCGGTGGAAAATGCGGGATTCTCGATCCTGAAGGTGGTCCTGGTCATACCGCTGGCCGTCGTGTCCGGAGCCGGGATCGTGGTCTCGTGGACGGTGGCGGCGATCTGCACCGTGATCCCGACGAACTTGCTCCTCTTCGGCCGAGCCATTCCCCGCCACGTTCGCCAAGCACAACCGGGCACGACGGTGACCTTCGACGAGCTCCGTCGCTTCGTCCCCTACGACTACGTCGGGTCCCTCTGTTGGTTGGCGGCGACCTCCCTGTTGCCACTCGTCGTCATCGCCCGGGTCGGGGCCAGCACCAGTGCCACCTTCTCGCTGGCCTGGATCATCGCCTACTCCTTGTACCTGGTGAGCATCAACCTGGGCTCGTCCCTGGTCGCGGAGACCAGCACCGACCCGGCCACCCTCCACCAGGCGTGCCGCCGGGTCCGGATCCACCTCCTCAAGGTCCTCGGGCCGTGCGTCGCCGTCGTCGTCATCGGCGCCCCGGTGCTGCTTCGGCTGATGGGGAGTGCCTACGTGGCCGAAGGCGCCACCGTGCTGCGCCTGCTGGCCATCTCCGCCATCCCGTTCATCTTCACGGCCACGGCCATCAGCGCCTACCGGACGCGCCGGGACACGCGACCGGTCGCCATCATCAACGCCGCCGTGTTCACCATGGTGGCCGTGCTCTCGGTGGTGTTGTTGCCGACGATGGGCATCGCCGGAGTCGGCGTGGCGTGGGTCGTGGCGCAGAGCACGGTCGCCGTCGTCCTGGTGGTCATCGAGCACCGACAGGGCGCGGCCGACAGGAGCCCTCAACCAGCCGTCGCCGGCAGTCTGGCCATGCGGATCATCGTCGGCGCCAGTCGGCGTACCCTGCCCGCGGGCATCGTGGGCCGGGTCGGTCGGCTACGAGCTCGCCTGTCCGAGCCCCACGCTCGCAAGCTGATCCTGGCCGCCATGGCCGACGTCGAGGCCGTCCCCGCGATAACTACCGGGTCCTCTCGTCGAATGCGCGACCACCTCACGATCCTGCCCAGTGGATCGGACCGTGTGGTCGCCTCGTTCCGAGAACACAACGGGGTCCCCGGCGGCGTGGTGAAGGTGCCCAGGAGCGAACGAGCCGTCCTCGAGTTCTGCGCCGAACGAAACGTGCTGGACCTCCTGGCCAGCGATGCCCGCTTGGGCCCGTGGCGGTCGATGCTTCCCGAGGTGCACCTGACCTTTACCGAGACCGGGTGCATCGCCCTGGAACGACTGATCCCGGGGACCGACGCCGCCGGCCTGGTCAGGACGGCGCCGCCTCTGCTCCCCGACGTGTTGACCCTCGGTGTCGGGGCCATCGACGAGCTCCACCGGCGAACGGCGCACTCGGTTACCGTCGACGACGCAATGGCCGATCGTTGGTTCGGTCCGGCCATCGCCACCCTGCGCCAGACCCATCCGTCCGGCCACGTCCCGACACCACAGGCCAACGCGACCGATCATCTCAAGGATCTCCTTCGACGGGCCATCGACGGAAGACGTTTGGATGTCGGCTGGGTCCACGGCGACTTCACACCGGGAAACGTCATGGTGGCTCCGGACGCCAGCCGGGTGCACGGGATCTTGGACTGGGGCCAGGCCGCGCCTGACCGCCTCCCCGACCTGGACGTCGTGCTCTGGTTGACCGCACTCGAATGCCAGGTTCGGGGATGGGGCATCGGTCGGCTCGTGTGCCAGATCCTCGCCACCCCGACATGGCCGGAGGACTCATTGCTCCAGGTCTCCCGGACGACGATGGAGCCCTCCGGAATCGGCCACCACGAGCTGGTCTTGTGGTGTTGGCTCCTGCACGTGACCGGGAACCTGGACAAATCCGAGCGCTACCACCGGAACCCGTGGTGGTGGGCGGAGAACGTCGAGCCGGTCTTGCGAGTGCTCGCCGCATGACCATCGCCCCGCCAACCGTCAGGTGCCGCGTGTCGGTCGTCATCTGTGCCTATACCGAGGACCGGTGGTCCCGGCTCGTCGCCGCCATCGAATCGGTGCGGGCCCAGACCTGTCCGGCCGAAGAAGTGGTGCTGGTCATCGATCACTGCCCGCCGTTGGCCGCACGCGCCCGGAGCGAGTTCACCGACGTCGTCGTCACCGAGAACACCAGCGCGCAGGGCCTGTCCGGCGCCCGAAACGTTGGGCTGCAGACGGCCACGGGAGACGTCGTCGCATTCATCGACGACGATGCCGCGGCCGAACCGGACTGGCTCGACCACCTCACGCAGTCCTACCAGGACGAGGACGTCATCGGCGTCGGGGGCCATGTCGAGCCGGACTTCTCCACCGATCGGCCCGGATGGTTCCCGCCCGAATTCGACTGGGTGATCGGCTGCAGCCACGCCGGCATGCCCAGCTTCGCCCGACCCGTCCGAAACTTCGTGGGCGCCAACATGTCCTTCCGGCGCGAAGCCCTCGTCGACCTGGGCGGTTTCTCCCAGTCCTTGGGGCGGGTGGGTGCCAACGCCGCCGGCTGCGAGGAGACCGAGCTTTGCATCCGCGCCGCCGACTGGAAGCCCGGCGGGCGGCTGGTGTACGTACCCGAAGCCCGCGTCGACCATTACGTACCTCCGGGTCGGACCACGTGTCGGTACTTCCTCCGACGGTGCTACGCCGAGGGGCGGTCCAAGGCCGTCGTGGCCACATTGGCCGGGCACCAACGCGGCCTCGAGGACGAGCGGACCTACCTGCGGTCGACCGTGCCGAAAGGAATCGCCCGATCGCTATGGGCGGTGATCGCCGGCGACCCTGCCGGTCTGTTGCGTGCGGCCACCGCCATCGGCGGGGTGGCATCGACCTCGTTCGGGTACATCCGGGCCCAACCGTGGCCGAGGATGCTCCGGCTTCCGGGTCGCCGTGGTCCGCGCCCGGGCGCAGACGTCGAATTCGATACCGCCGATCAGGTAACCCCGCCGCCCAGGTCCACAACCAACCGGATCGGCGTGGCCATGCTGGCCCTGGTCGTCGTGGTCTGGGTGCTGGCCCTTCGCTCGACCAAGCCCCTCGACACCATGACGGACTATGGGTTGCTCTCGGTGCTGCCGGCCACGTTCTGGGTCGCCCTCGGCCTGTTGACGGCCAGCTTCTTTTGGTTGGTCCGTCGAGCCGAGGCCAGCCGCCTGCTCATCGTCGGCCATGTCGTCCTCTTGGTCCTCATATTCCACGCCACGCCGGCCCTCCTGTACGGAACCCTCCGGTATTCGTGGGCATGGAAGCACATCGGGATCACCCAGTACATCATCGCCCACCACCAGATAAACCTCCATCTGAAAAGCAATCCGGAGCTGGTGGCCTATCAGGACTGGCCCGGGTTCTTCGCCTTCAACGCCTTGTTGAGCTCGGCGGCCAAGCTGTTCTCGCCGCTCAGCTACGCCTCGTGGGGCCCGGCGGCGAGCCAGTTGTTGTCACTCGGGCCCCTCGTGCTCATCTTCAGGCGTTTCACCCAGAACCGCCGTGTGGTGTGGACGGCCGTGTGGCTGTTCTACCTGGGGAACTGGGTCGGTCAGGACTACTACTCACCCCAGGCCTTTGCCTACTTCCTCTACCTGGCCATCATCGCCGTCTGCCTGAGCCGGTTCTCTCGTCGGTGGGCAGCAACACGGCCGGGTCAGGCTCCGGTCCCGATCCCGCTGGGCCCCTCGGGGGCACTGGCCGGCCCGCCGAGCCCGCGACCATCGTCAACGCTCGGGCGCCTCGACCAACGAGTCGGCAGCTGGTTGAGCCGCCGGGAGACGTGGGTCCTCTACGTCGTGGTCGCCCTGGCCATCGGGGCCATCGCCTCGAGCCACCAGCTCACGCCGTTCATCCTGGTCAGCGCGTTGATCCTCTTGTTGCTGGGCCGCCACCTTCGCTACCGTTCCCTGCCCTTCGTGGCCGTGGTGCTGGCCGTGGGCTGGATCGTGTTCGCGGCCGAGACGTTCTTGTCCCAGAACCTGGGGTCGATCATCAAGAGCATCGGGCACCCGCTCGGTAACACCACCTCGACGCTGGTCAACCTGCAACAAGCCAGCGCCGGACAGTTGGTCATCGCCAAGGTCGACCGGCTCCTCACCGTTGCCTTGATCCTGCTGGCCATCCTCGGCTGGTGGCGGAGCCGACGCCAACCGGGCGGTCGGCGGAGGTGGCGACCGGCGCTGTTGCTCATGGCCGCCCCGCTGGCGGCGGCGGCCGGCAACAATTACGGAGGGGAGATCGGCTTCCGGGTGTACCTGTTCGCCCTGCCCTTCATCGCCCTGTTCGCGGCCACGGCAATCGAGCCGAGGACCAACCGAATACGGGGAAAGGTCCTCGAGCTCGATTCGGCCACTGCTGGCCGGGGTCCTGCTGGTGGGCTTTCTGTTCGCGTACTACGGCAAAGAGCGCATGAACTACTTCCCTCCCGACGAGGTCACCACGATGACCCAGCTCTACCGGACGGCGCCGCCCGGTTCGCTGCTCTTGGGGGCCACCAGCAACCTGCCGTGGGCCTTCGAGCACTACAACGCCTACACCTACGACTGGTACACCGCCAACGACCCGGCCACGATCCGTCGCATCATCGCCCACCCCGTCACCAACTTCGCCCGGGAGATGGCTCGGTACCAGCACGCCTACCTGATCTTCAGTTCCACTGATGCCGCCGAAGTCGAGATGACCGGTCTCATGCCTCGCGGCGCCCTGCCTCACCTCGAGCAGGAGGTCTTGGCGTCAGGTCAGTTCCGAGTCGCCATGCGGACATCGCACATCACCATTCTCACCCTGGTTCGCCACGCACCCACCTAGGCCGGTCCTGGGCCAGCCGTGCGGCAGACCGCCGAGCACAAGGAGGCACAAATGGAGCAAATGGAGCACACGGAGCACACAGACATCCAACCCCGGCCACAAATTGGTGCCCGCGCTCGGCCAACGGTGGCTCGCGTTCAGGACAGGACTGCGGCGGGCCCACCCCTCGGCTCGGCTTCTCGAACCGACGGGACCGCTCGGCCAGTACTGGGTGGTCGTGCTCTACGCGTGGCTGGCTGTGGTGATCACCGCCACGCCGCATGTGCCCGTTCCGATGCGGGTCCTCGTGGTGTTCACGTTCGTCCTCGTCGGTCCGGGGATCCCGATCATCGGGCTGCTGCGGCACAGTCGGCCCCTGGAACACTTCGTCCTGGCCTTGATGGTGAGCATGTCGCTCGCCACCGTGCTGGCCGAGGGGATGGCCTTGCTCGGTCGGTTGACCGGGCTCGCCGCCCTCGTCGCCCTGGCCGGAATCACCACCGTCGCCGCCGCGCTGAAGGGTCCCAGGAGCGCGCCCGCCTGGCGGAGCTGGAGCCGCAACGGCCCGATACCGCTCAATTGGACAACGCGGAATCGATCAGCTGAGCCGTGGGCACCGTGATCGACGCACCCATTCCGCTGTTGTTGTACCACTCGGTCTCGAGCGACCCGGTGCCATGGGCCGGCCCCTGGACCGTCTCGCCCGACCGGTTCCGCGTTCACATGGACGAGCTGGTCGACTCGGGCGCCACCCCGTTGACCATCTCAGACCTGGTTCAGCGGCTCTCCACCGGGAGTTGCCTTCCCGAGCGACCCGTGGGCGTGACGTTCGACGACGGGTTCGCCGACTTCTGGACCGAGGCCGCACCGGTCATGGCCGAGCGCTCCATCGCCAACACCCTCTACGTGACGACCGGAGCCCTCCTGCCGCGCATCGGCACCGAGCAGCTCCGGTTGCAACCTGCCCCCATGCTGCAATGGCTCCGAGCTGGCCGAGCTCGAGGCGATGGGAACCGAGATCGGCGGCCACTCCCACACCCATCCCGAGCTCGACACGCTCACCGCGCCGCGGGCCAGAGACGAAGTGGTGCAGCCCAAGGAGATCCTGGAGGGGGTCCTGGGTCACCCGGTGCACAGCTTCGCCTATCCCCATGGCTATTCGGGGCCCCGGCTCCGACGCCTGGTCGTCGAGGCCGGCTACCGGTCGGCCTGCGGAGTCCGGGACGCCGTTCAGCTCCGCTCACGACAATCCGTTCTCGCTGGCTCGGATCATCGTCAGGCCCGACGCCACCCGGGAAGACGTGCGATCGTGGCTGCACGGAGTGGGGGCGGCCAGCAAAGGGAGAGACGAGTGGTATCGGACCAAGCTCTGGCGGTGGTTCCGGCGGGGCCGCGCCTTGGGGCGCCCGGCCGATGCCGCCCCGCTGGCGCCTCAACCGTGAGGCGTGATCGTGCACACCAGCACAAGGTTCGGTCGGGTCGGCGTGCGGGGGGCGCCGCCCTGACCGTGGGAATGGCGATAGGGGCGCTCGCTGCCGCCTCACCGGCGGTGGCGAGCGACCATTCCCACACGCCTTCTCCTAGCCTGGTGGCGAAACGATCAGTCGGGATACGACCATGCGGGCAGCCGACATCCGCCCCGGTTTATCGTCACGTCATCTGGGTCTGGATGGAAAACGAGAGCTATACGTCGGTCATCGGATCCTCCCAAGCGCCATATCTGAACTCGCTCGCCGCCCAGTGCGGAGTGGCTACCAATTACCAGGCCATCTCGCACCCATCGCTCCCGAACTACATAGCCGCCACCGGCGGTTCGACCTTCGGCATCACCGATGACGGTGACCCTTCCGCTCATCCCATCAACGCCCCCTCGATCTTCAGCCAGGTCGACGCAGCCGGCCTCACCTGGCGTGCGTACAACGAGTCGATGCCGACGTCGTGCGACACACAAGGATCCGGCCTCTACGCGCCGAGGCACAATCCGGCCGTCTACTACGTGCCGTTGCGCCCGGCCTGCCAACGGTCGGACGTTCGCATGGGAGCACCGGTGACGGGCACGCTGGCCAAGGACCTCCAGGCGGGCACGCTGCCCAACTTCGCCTTCGTCACGCCGAACGTATGCGACGACGGGCACGACTGCTCCGTGCGCGTCAGCGACGCATGGCTGTCGACCTTCCTGACGGGCGTCTTCTCGAGCACCACCTATCGAGCGGGGCAGACTGCGGTGTTCGTGGTCTGGGACGAGGGCGTGGGCGACAATCACGTCCCGTTGGTCGTGGCCGCCCCCACGGTTCGTACCGGCACCAAGGCGAAGGCCTCGTTCACTCACTACTCGCTGTTGCGGACGACCGAGGACCTCCTTGGCCTGCCCCCTCTGGGCCAGTCAAAGAATGCTTCGAGCATGGTGAGCGCCTTCGGTCTTTGAGACCTTGGACGAGCATCTCCACGTAGCCCCCCCATCACCGGGCACTCTCACGGGCGGCTCATGGTCAGACCTTTCACGGCCATCCCTTCTGGGCTGGGCCACTCCCGCAGAGGGTTCCCCCGTGCGGGCACTCAACTTTCGACGATGCGACTGCGATCCGGAGGTCTGGCGTATCGTCCAGGAACGTCGGCGCTTCAGTGCCACCGTAGATTTCGGGCGTGTATCCCGCTGCGAAGTGAAGCGAGCCACCTGGCCGTGTTCGAAACGTCGGCGACGTTTCATCAATTCGCGATCATTATGGCCTTTCGAACCGTGGCTGGATCGCCGATTGCGCCAATCATTGCGGCAGCGAGGTCGGCGCGGGAGAGGTTCCAGGCGCGAGGTAGGCGACGATCGATCGCGGTGCGGCTGTTGCCGGTCAACGGCCCGGTCGTGAGTCGAGGAGGACGGTACACGGTCCATTCACTCTGACTGGCCGCGAGGATCGCTTCCATCCGATGCATGTCGTCGTAGCCCGGACCAAAGAATCGACGTAGGAGCGGATACACGAGGCGCCGCTCGGGTAGGGATTCCTGTTCACGGGGCCCGACTGGAGTCGCAGAAACCCCGATGAAGCGAGTCACGTCGGTGCCGGCCATCGCCGAGAGGATTGCCGTGGCTCCTGCCGAGTAGACCGTGGTGGGCTTTCCGAGTTCCCGACTGCCGAGCGCCGAGAGCACAGCGTCAGCCCCCTGAAACCCCGCGCCTGTCCATGCCGGATCGAGTACGTCTCCTTGGCGTACCTCCAAGTGAGGATGCGCCGGGGAGATTGCTTCGGGGCGGCGTGCCACCGCGGTTACCAGGTGTCCTGCATCGAGAGCCTGTTGGATCAGCTGTTGACCGGTCCCTCCCGTTGGTCCGAAGACGACCAGTTTCATCTTGTGCCTCCCGCTTAGACGCCATTCGAGTAGCGTGGTTAGTGTCCACTAACACTAGATTAGTGTTCACTAACCTGCAAGGGAGGAGGCCGTGACAACCCGCGATGCGATCCTCGACGGTGCGCTGGAGGTGATGCGTACTAGAGGGCTGGCCAGGACCACCACCAAAGAGATCGCTCGCGCGGCTGGGTTCTCCGAGCCGACTTTGTACAAGTTCTTTGCCGACAAGGTCGACCTCTTCTTGTGTGTTCTCGGAGAACGGCTACCGCGTGTCAGCGTGGTGAGCGACGGCATCTCCCACCTCGTGGCGAAGGGCAGCGTTGCCGAGAACCTCCGCACGATGGGCATCGAGATCGAACGCTTCTACGAGACGTCCCTTCCGATTGCAATGTCGGTTTTCTCCGACGTCAACCTGCTGGCTCGCCAACGCAAGGCGGTGCACGAGCGAGGTGCCGGCCCCGAGATCATCATCGACCGTGTCGCGGCTTACCTGCGTGCAGAACAAGCCGGCGGGAGAGTCAGGCCCTCTGCCCCACTCGAGGGCGCAGCTGGCGCACTCGTCGGGGCGTGTATGCACCATGCATTCCTGGCTCGATTTAATGGTGCAGGCGAAGAAGCCGACGCTGATGACAAGAAGGTCGCAAGGCTTGTCAATCGAGTCGTGAAAGCCATTCTCCCCTCGCTGCTCCCTTGACCGTATTGAGCGATCCGGTGCCCCTGTCGGGGAACGATTAGCGGTGCCGCCGGTGCTACTCGAACTGGACCAGACCTTCACCGATAGCGGATCCCTTTGCGGTCATCGACCCAGTGAAATCGGGTGAACCGGAGCCGCCTGCTTCGGACGTGCTGGTGGTTGTTCACTCGATGCAACAGTGCCATCGGAACTTCGATTCATCGATCTGGTCGGTGATGCCGCGGACCATCAGTGAGGGATCGGCGGTAGTGGCACGATGCGGGAACCGAGAGCAACTCCCGGTGGATCGATGCCCCAGCTGATGATGCGGCGAGGTACGACCCTGATGATGGGTCCGTCGGTCCTCGCGGCCGAGTCGGTCGGTGCTTGGACGGCCAAGGCCCGGCCACGGATCTCGAGGCAACGGATGGTCGAGGGATCGGCGTTGACCATGTCATCGATGATGACGGCGATTAAGGGGTTGTGGGCGACGTTGCGGTACTTCTTGCTTGTTCCCATATTGTGGCCGCCGATGTCGATGGTTTCGGTGACTGGGTTGTAGTAACAGGAGACCGGATTGAGCTGGGGCTCGCCCGAAGATTGGACGGTAGCGATCCGGCCCAGCCGCTGAGCGGCGACGTAGGCGATCTCCCCGTCAGTGAGGATCATCCGCTCACCCCGCGTGGGCTGAGTTGCGGCCATCCGGACCGGACCCCTCTGTCCCCGAAGGGCCGACTCCCTGGTGCTGTCGAGTTCATGACGCGACGAGCAGGGTCTTCCCGAGCGTGGCACACGACTCGATTCTGCGGTGGGCCTCGGCTGCGTCCTCAAGGGGGAATCGCTGCCCGATCACCGCCCGCAACCGACCCCTTACGGCCTCGTTGAGCGCATGGTAGGCCAACTGCACGGCCTCGTCCGGGCTGACCGGGACACCGCGGAATAGCGTCACTCCGTGCTCCTCGGCCTCGGCGTCGGCGACCTTGGTGAACGACCCGCTGGCCAACCCGAAGCTCAAAAGCCGTCCCCTGGCGCCACCAACTCGAATGCGGCGCGTCCGACCTCGCCGCCGACACCATCGAAAGCCACATCGACGCCTCCGACGTCGGCCCTGACCATGTCGGCCCAGTCCGGGATGCGGTAATCGGCGACGAAGTTGGCACCGAGGTCGCGGGCAAGTTCCAGCTTTTCCTGTCCGCCGGCTGCACCAATCACCACAGCTCCAGCGGCGTAGGCCATCTGGACCAGCAGACTGCCCACCCCTCCAGCTGCAGCCTCCACCAAGACTCGCTCTCCTGGGGCGACTCCGGCCGCTCGAAACAGCGCCGTGGCCGTCCGGCCGTCGGCGAGGAGTGCCACCGCCGTATCCAATGCCAGGTCGATGGGGACCTCGATCAGACCCCGGGCATCGACAGCCACCCGTTCCGCGTATCCACCCTGACCCCCCGTTCCACTCACCACTCGCCGGCCGAGCAACCGTTCGTCGACGTTTGTTCCGACCTCGGCCACCACACCGCCGACGCCATTACCCAGGATCATCGGTAACGTGCCCGGTGGTAGTGGGAACGGCGAGTGTCCACTGCGGACCTGAGTTTCGACGAAGGTGATGTTGGAGAATTCCACCGCCACCACCGCCTCACCCTCAGTAGGGGCTGGATCGGGTGCCCCGCCCATCACCAGGACTTCGGGCGGTCCGAACTCTCGCAACCACACCGCACGCATCGCGCCCTCCTCATCTAGTCGGAGTGTTTTACTCCGACTACTCTATAACGGAGCGAATCGCTCCGCAAGGGTAAGCTCGGACTCGTGGACACGAGGCCGAAGAAGGGACGCCAGGCAGAAGCAGCCCGCAACGACCTCAAAGTCCTCGATGCGGCTCGCCATGTGTTCGCCACCCAGGGCTGGAATGCGCCAGTCGCGGCGATCGCCACGAGAGCCGGCGTCGGCATGGGCAGCCTCTATCGCCGTTACGGCAGCAAGACCGAACTGCTCCAGTACCTCTGTGTGCTCTCCATGCGTCAGACCATCGACGCGGCCACGATCGCTCTGACTTTGGAGGACTCATGGGAGAGTCTTTCCAGCTACATCGAGGCTTGCGTGGCCATGGGCGCAGGGGCCTTCACACCGCTAGCCGGCGTGATCGAGGTCACCGAGGAGATGATGGCCACTGCCAAGAAGTCCAACCGCCTACTTACTCGAATCGTGGACCGCGCCCGCCGCTCCGCCAAACTCCGACCTGATGTCAGCGACACCGACATCTGGTGGCTTATCGAGCAGTTCAGTCGGCACAGTGCGAATCCTGATACCACGGACGATCCGCATATACGTGCGCGCATCCTCGCCATCGCAATCGACGGTTTGCGTCCCCAAACGGGCCCACCGCTTCCCGGTCCACTGCCCGACCGCCACGCCAATGCCCGGCGCTGGATCAAGGCCAAATAGGTGGGCCTCCGTCCTTATGCGCGAAGCGTCTGCCTCCGCTCGTTGAACGGTCCAAAACGCGCTGAACCATCTGGCCGAACTCGTCCGTCTAAGGCTGATTGACGAGCGACGAAGGTCTCGCTCCCCGGTGGTGAAGGGCTACACACTTACTCCCGTAAGCGGAAGGACATCCGGCGCTGCCCAGCTCGTCCAGTAGGCCATTATCCGAGTGTCCGTAGGCCGATCCTCTTGTGGTGATGACCCAACCCGTCCGAATCAGGTCCCGAAATGTCCGCAGGCGGTTCGGCTGGCGGGAATCGTTGGTTGTCCGGTGCTGGCGAGGCGAGCGCTGGTCCTGCTCGCGAGAGCCAGCATTTCGGGCAATGAGACCGCAAAGGCGGACATCATCGAGCCGGTGGTATGGGACACCCCTCATTCGTCACAGGACCCTTGAAGTAGACGATTCTGTGAGGTAGCCCGGTCGAGGGACCAGGTGGACAGTTTGCGCTAAGGACAGATGACACCAAGACCCTCGTAGCAAGGCATGTAGCCAGATTCGGCGATGCCACACTTCATCGAAAGATCGGTGCTCTACGCTGTGCCCAGCGAGGTTGGCAACGACCCTCGTCACGACCCTCCGTTCCTGATGCGCCGACTCCGAGAGGCTTGACAGATGCCACAAGACGTCCTTCCCTTCCCGCCAACGCCATCAGCCAGCCACGCCGGTCGGACGATGCAGGAGTCCACCTACGCCCAGCGGGTTCCAGAGAAGCACCTGCCTGGCGATGCCCCCAACATCCTCATAGTCCTGATCGATGACGCCGGACCGGGATTGCCCACCACCTTCGGTGGCGAAGTCACTACTAATGCGCTCTCGCGCGTGTTGGCCGAAGGCATCGGCTACAACAGATTTCACACCACGGCGATGTGCTCACCAACCCGAGCATCCTTGCTCACCGGTCGCAATCACCACCGCATCGGGAACGGGCAGATCGCCGAGCTGGCCAACGACTGGGATGGCTACGCCGGAGAGATCCCCAAGAGCAGCGCGCTCGCTGCCGAAGTACTGAACGACTACGGCTATGCCACAGCAGCCTTCGGCAAGTGGCACAACACCCCCGCCATGGAGACATCGGCTGCCGGACCGTTCCACAACTGGCCAACCGGCAACGGCTTTGAGTACTTCTACGGATTCTTGGCCGGTGAGGCATCACAATATGAACCCAATCTCGTGCGCAACACCACCATCGTCCCGCCCCCGAAGACTCCCGAAGAGGGCTACCACCTGAGCGAGGACTTAGCCGACGACGCCATCGGCTGGTTGCACCGCCACCAGGCGTTCGAGCCGGACAAGCCATTCTTCATGTACTGGGCCAGCGGCTGCCTCCACGGACCCCATCAAGTCATGAAGGAGTGGGCCGACAAGTACGAAAGCAAATTCGACGACGGTTGGGATGCCTACCGCGAGCGGGTCTTCGTTCGAGCCAAGGAGCAGGGCTGGCTCCCTGAGCAGGCTCAACTGACGCCCCGTGACCCTCGTATGCCAGCCTGGGACGACATTCCCGAAGCCGAAAAGCCGTTCCATCAGAGGTCGATGGAAGTGGCAGCGGGATTTGCCGAGCATGTCGACGTCCAGGTGGGGCGGCTGCTCGACGAGCTCGATCACATGGGTCTGACAGAAAACACTCTCGTCTTCTACATCTGGGGCGACAACGGATCGTCGGGCGAAGGACAGAACGGCACCATCAGCGAACTCCTGGCCCAAAACGGCATTCCGACCACCATCGACATGCACATCCAGGTGCTTAACGATATGGGCGGACTCGATCTCCTTGGCACACCCAAGGTCGACAACATGTATCACGCCGGGTGGGCCTGGGCTGGAAGTACTCCTTACAAGGGTCTGAAGCTCCTGGCCTCTCATCTCGGTGGCACGAGGAACCCAATGGCGGTGAAGTGGCCGGCCAAGATTATGCCGGACAGCAGTCCGCGGAGCCAGTTCCATCACTGCAATGACCTAGTACCCACCATCTACGAAGTAGTGGGAATCACTCCTCCACGAGTTGTCAACGGCATCCCCCAAGACCCCATCGACGGAGTCAGCTTCGCCTATTCGTTCAACGATCCTGAAGCCGAGGGACGACTCCGCACGCAGTACTTCGAGATTATGGGCAGCCGCGCCATCTATCACGACGGATGGATGGCTTCAGCCTTCGGTCCGCGAACCCCGTGGATGCCGGGACTGCCACCGGGTATCACGGAGTGGACGCCCGACCAGGACACTTGGGAGTTGTACAACCTTGACGACGACTGGACACAAGCGACTGACTTGGCGGAGTCGGAACCAGACAAGCTCGCCCAAATGCGAGAGACGTTCTCCATCGAGGCAGCCAAGAACAGCGTGTTCCCGGTTGGGGGCGCCCTCTGGATACCGGTCATGCACCCCGAATTACGAATCTCGACGCCGTACCGCGAATGGAACTTCACCGGTGACATCACCCGGATGCCGGAGTTTTGCGCTCCGGCACTAGGGAACCGAGAAAACCGGGTGACGATTTCGGCCGACCTTCCCGAATTGGCAAATGGGGTCCTCTATGCCTTGGGCGGAACTGGAGGTGGCCTAACTGCTTATTTCGACGACGGCTTCCTTTGTTACGAGTACAACCTGTTCATCCTTCAGCGCACCAAGATCCGATCTACCGAGCCGGTGCCCGCAGGGAGCGTGACGATCGAGATTGAAACCGCCTACGAAGAGGTTCGCCCAGGCGGCCCGCTCAGTGTCATATTGAAGGTGAATGGCACAAGGGTTGGCTCGGGCACGGTGCCGATAAGTGCTCCGCTGATATTCAGTGCGAACGATTGCCTGGACATCGGGATTTGCCTCGGGGGTCGGGTCTCACTGGATTACTACGACCGAGCACCCTTTCCCTTCACTGGAAAGATCGCGCTGGTAAACGTCCGGTACACGTCGTAGGTTCAATCTCTTACAACGACCCTGTCCCCGAAGTGCCGGTCAAGGGGTAGGAAAAAATCGCGAGCGCTGGGGGGCTGAGGGCTGCTCCTAGAGACACGGAACATCCGGTCGGGTGCTGCCAGACGGTGGCGACGGACGCAGCACCGGCTGCAAATATTCGGCGTTCGGTTCGACCCATGGCTTTGAGCTGGTGCCCGGTCAACGATCCATTACGACGATCGGTCTTGGGGACAATCGTGTTCACTGTGGCCATCCACGCGGAGAGCCGTCCACGAGAGAAGCGTGATCTGACTGTCCAATCCACGCATCAGCTCTATACGGCCCCTGCGGGGGGATCCCCGTCGGAGTCACGCCGCATGGGCGGGATGAGGCCCAGGCTGCGTGCGGTCTGTAGCCTGCGATGCCTCCAGACGAGGTACCAAGGAACGGCGAGGACCAGAAACGGGATATCGATCTGCCAATGCCCGGCCACTGCCACCGAAATGAACAACCAAACCAGGATGAATACCAGTAGGACGATCGCCGGCCCGGGCCGGTAGCGAATGAGGTTCCGGGTGTCCGATCTCAGTGGTTGCCTGAAAATCCCTGCCTCGAGCTTGACTTGGCGGATTCGCTCGATCCGTCTTTTGGCGACTACTAGTCGATTACGAATCGAGCGATCTGGCATCCGGACCCATGAAGTTGCAGACCCTCCGCCTGATGGCGAGCGCGGGCTGGTTTCACCACAGCGTCGTCGCGACGAACCCATCCTCCAAAATCAGGCGGACCGGTAGCTGGCGGTGCGTTCGGCGCCAGGGTGGTCGTTGGCGCAGCGGGTGGTGCGGTGGGTGAGGTGATCGATTCGGCAGGCTCTACGATGCACCGAACTCGCGCGTCGGCCGGTTTACCCCTGAAGGGATTTTTGATCGTTAGCTCGACGGGCAGAGAGACTTCCCCACCCGGGACTGCGCCGCCGAATCCTCCTCGGCCAACGACTTTGTCGGACCGCCGAAGAATGATCGAGCACTTGTAGTTCACACTCGCCGGCCCTGCGAACTTCACGGTTACGTTCTCGACTTGAACGAGAGCCGGCATGCCGTGTTGACCCACCATTTCGAGTGGTACACCCGGCCGGACCGAGCGAACGGTCGTGGCCAGGTCTCGGGAGACTGAGCGCGTTCTGCCAGCAGCGCCAGCGGCACCAGTATTGAGAACGTTGGTCCCGACCGCCACGAGTGCCACGAGTGCCACGAGGACCCGGCTTGATCGCATGCGAGCCAAGCATATGCTGGCCTCGGCGCTTGGAAGGTGTGGCAGCCGTCGGTTCGAAAAACCGGCCATTCCAACCGCGCCCCGCCTGAGGCGGCCAGCCATCGGGTCCTTCCCGGTGTCCCCGTTAGCCGATCCGCTTGCGAGATTAGGTCATGCCTCGTCTCGGCGGCCGCAACGATTGCGCTTCGGCGGGATGGCAGTTGCGGGCCGTCGGCGTCCTTGAGTTTATGGCAGCGGATCTCCGGTAGCTCGATTTAGATTTCCCCGCTGAGCATCACCCGGTCGTCGAAGTCGAGCTCAGCAACTGAGGAACCACTGATCAATCCCCTGCTGCACGCCACGGCGCCATTTGATCGGCGCGTCCCTAGTCCGAGAACGGACCAGCGCGGTCGGTCAGACTTCAGCGACGTCGCCGGTGTAGGTTGTGAACGTCGTGCCGCAGCCCTCCGCGTGGTTGCGGACCTCGGCCCTCTCGGGCGTCGCGGCCCAGGCCTTAAAGGCGTCCTCACTGTGCCAGAACAGCTCGGCGACGAGGTACGGCGTGCCGCCCTGCGGGTGACTGAGCTGGAAGCTGACCAGCCCGGGCGAGGCCTTGACGAGGGGGACGTGCTCGTCGGTGTAGCGGCTGTCAAAGGCCTCTTTGTCGGCAGGCTCGTCATAGACCACGGTCAGTCGGTACATCGGCAGTTGCCTCCTTTAGCGGTTGTCGAATCTCTCGGGGTCGTTGGGGACGGCGTACTGGACAGTCATGCGGTTCATGTCAGCTCTCCGAGATCGATCTCTACTGCGAGGGGTGAGCACGTCGTAGGTGGCGTCACAGAGCTGGCCCGAACACCGTCCAGCTTCGCGCGGTGAGCAGCGCGACGAGTTCGGTCTCGACGTTGCGCCGGAAGTGCGGTGTCCGCCGATGCTCAGCGAAGGCGGCTTGCGACTCGTAGCGTTCCACGAACGCGAACTCGTCTGGGTTGTCGATGCCCTGGTGGGCGTCGAACTGCCGGCAGCCGTGTAGTGCGCGATCACGGTGATCATCGTGACTTGCCCGGCAGGGCGGGGGTGCCCGGCTCGGCTGGCAGCCGCAGCGCATTCACGGCGAAAGAGATCGCGTGGTACCAGCCGCAGAGCAGAAGCAGGTCGACCGCGGCGTCCTCGCCAACCGCGTCCAGCAGCATCTGCCACTCGGCGTTGTTGAGGTCGGCGCGCTGGTGCAGAGCGTCTACGGTCGCGAGGACGGCACAGTCTGCAGGGTCGGTCCAGCAGGCGTCTGCTGGGTCCCCGGTGGCCAGCGAGACGACCTGTTCGTCGGTCAGGCCGGCCTTTCCGGCGTAGACAGCGATGTGGATGCCCCACTCGTATCCTGCGCCGCAGAGTGCGGTCGTGCGGTCGATCGCCAGCTCGCGGTGCCGTAGTGACAGCGCGCAGCGCCGAGACAGGCAGTAGCGCCCCCAGCCCGAGATCGCGTGCGCGCGGTCGGGACGGCGGGCGAACACACCGAACAGCGCGATCGGCGGCCCGAGGATGTCGAGCGCCGCGCGGGTGTCGTCGTCGAAAGGCGGTGCCGTCGGAGCGATCCTCGGATGCTTCGAAATCAGAGGCATAGCTCAAGGATGGCATGCTTTGCTTTCAGAAGCAATACTTCTCGCATGGCCAGCACTCCGATCCCCGGTCGCCCGGTACGCGGCTCGACCACCGGACGTCCGATCATGGCGCTGTTCGACCTCGTCGGACGCCGGTGGGCGCTGCGCATCGTCTGGGAACTCCGCGAGGGCGACGCCACGTTCCGCGGCCTTGCGCACCGCTGCGACGACGTGTCGTCGAGCGTGTTGCGCGACCGGCTGCGCGACCTCACGGTGGCCGGGATCGTCGAGCGGGGGGACGGGGGCTATCGCCTCACAGCCGACGGCCGCGAGCTCATGGAGTTGCTTCGTCCACTCGGGCAGTGGTCACAGCGGTGGGCTGCGCGCATAGCAGCTGACAGCGGGCACGCCCGCAGCTCGAACGAGGAGGCCCGATGAGCTCAGAGAGCCGCGCCAGGCGAGTGCAGCACAGAGTCCGGCGCAGTGATCAGATCGCCACCGCCGGCACCGGAGTTGCTGGCACGAGACGAGCAAGTAGGTGTAGTCGATGATCGAATTCCCTTCGGCTGCTGCTGCGGACCGGGCCGTGCTGGCCGCGTTGGCGGAAGACGCCGCCGCCTGCGACCTCACGACACAATGGAGCGTCCCCGACGGCCTCGTGTGGGAGGCAACCATCATCAGCCGCGCCCACGGGATCATCGCCGGCCTACAGCTGGTGGACCTCGTCATGTACCACATCGACCCCAGCGTCAGTGTTAAGCCTTACCTCGCCGACGGCGACACCGCGAAACCGGGAGACATACTGGTTCAGCTGCACCGTCCGGCCCGAAGCCTCATCACCGGCGAACGGACCGCAGTGAACTTCCTGTAGCGCATGTCCGGCATCGCCACGCTCGCCAGCCAATTCGTCGCCGCCGTCGCCGACTTCGGCGTCCACGTCCTCGACACCCGCAAAACCGCACCCGGGCTCAGAGCGCTGGACAAATACGCGGTCCGGGCCGGTGGCGGCACCAACCACCGCATGAACCTCGCCGCGATGGTGCTGCTCAAGGACAACCACGTCGCAGCCGCCGGCGGCGTCACCGCCGCCATCAGCGCCGCGCGCTCGGCGATGGCACGCAGCGGACACAGCATCACCGTCGAAGTCGAAGTACAGACCCTCGATGAAGCGTGCCGGGCGCTCCGATCTGGTGCCGAATGGATCATGCTCGACATCATGTCAATTCCGCAGCTGCGCGACGTCGTCGCCCACCGCCACCTGGCCACAACACCTAACGTCGTGCTTGAAGCATCCGGGACAATCACCCTGCCCACCGCGAGAGCGATCGCCGAGACCGGTGTCAACGCGTTATCCGTCGGCGCACTCACCCATAGCGCACCCGCACTTGACCTCAGCATGCAGCTTCATCCATAAGGCGTATCTGGTTGTGGTCGATGGCATCATCGGCCCTTGGTTCCTAGAGCGATGGCTCAGCCACCTTTCAGATGAGGTGCAGGTTCACTACATCGTTCTGCGCCCCTCCAAAGACGTTGCCCTTCAACGAGCTATGGAAAGAACAGGTGATCGGGACCTTGTGAACCCCGATCCGGTCACATTCATGCATCAAGAGTTCGTTAAGCGAGGAGGCTCAGACAATCACGTGCTGGACTCTTCCAACCTTACGGCGGAGCAAACTGCATCCAAGGTGCTCGAGTTCTTTGCTGAAGGTCGATTGCTGCTCGCCAGGTAGCGACGAGAGTCCGTAGGGGGATCGTTGACCGGGCACCAACTCAACGTCATGGGTCGAACCGACGCCGAGTATGTGTGTCAGGTCCATGGGGAGAGGCACTCACTCCGTCTGTTGTTCTGCGTTCCAATTCAGCTAGCAGAGCCTTTGCCGGCCATGATGGGCGTTGCGGGGCCCACCTGTCATCGCGACCCGGCCAAGGTGGTGATCAGGAAGCTTGAAGGAGCGCTGATTGCATTCAGTCAGTGGCAATCAGCCGGTCTCCGCATTCAGAGAGCCGTTCGCGAGCCATCACCGGGTCGTGGCGGGCTACGCCCCTTTTCGGAAGCGAGTACTCGCACCGGGCGATGTAGGCGAGCGGGTAGAGCGACCCGGCTCTTGCGGCTCGCCGGTCGACGGCGTGCTCGGTGGCTTCCTCGTAGGCGTCGCAGTAGGCATCCAGCTCGTCGACGTCGGGGAACGGACCGTCGCCCGGCTCGGCCGTGAACGCCAGGTGAGGGCCGTTTGACCGACTGCAGTCGCCTCCGTCATGGAAGCGACTGAGTCGTATGCGGCCACCAGCCTGTCGTCCACGATGCGGATGTTGCGAGCCGACCAGTCGGCATGCGTGATGACCGAACGGACTTTCTCCTGACTCATGACCACTTTCGCTTGGGCGGCAAAGCGGTCGATCCACTCTGCGCCCTGGGCCGTCCCGTCAAAGTCGAAGTTCGGGGAATGCGGTACCGGGTAGAATGCGGTACCGGGTAAAGGCTGGTCCCGTCGTGCCGGGGGGGACTGACCGAGTCCTGCTTGGCCGAGATCGAGTGTCATACCGATGAGCCAGGCAGGGAACTAGCGGAAACCCGGAGCTCCGCCGGGTCGTTGAAGGCTCTCATACCAGGATCTGGTAAGTACCCCTCGACGGTAACGAGACCCCGAGAACCTGGAAGAGAGCTCGGTGACGTAGGTCGGGTCTGGTGTGCCAAAGATCATTTGCTCGATAGATGTCCCGCCGGTCCGAGCCATCTCAGAGCTGACGTGGTCGCAGAGCCGCTCAGTCATAGGCAGGTGGTTGGGCGGCACGGTTCTGTAACCGTGCTCGCGTTCGCCCCCACACGTCGAGGCTACCGAAGCGGCGTTCCTTCGGTCGCCGGGTGGGTCGACGCGGTGCTCGGAAAGCCGCGAGCACCAAGCCGATGAGTGGAGGTCGGCATCGGTATCATTTTGGACGTGCGCAAGGTGATTCTGGCTTTGTGCGTGTCGGCCGCGCTGGCTGGGGCGGCGGCGGTGGGCGTCTTCGCCCTTGATCAGCGCTCTGCCGAAGTAAGCCACGTCGCCAGTGCACCGACACCGAGCCCGACAAAATATGTGCCGGACGCCGTGTGCAGCCACGGGCCCGCCCCTAACTTCCGCCCCGCCATTGGTCCCGATTTTGGCCCGTGGTCGACGCCAGTCCAGGCCATGTCCGCATTCCTGCCCTCACTATCGGCACAGGCGATGCAACTGCCATCCGGGCCGTGGAAGGCTGTACCGAGAACGGGTGTCGTCACGTTCCGAAACCGATCATGGATCATCGTCGTTGCTCCCTACGATGGCGGCTACGTCGTAGCGATGGGGTGCTGACGCCTGCCGAGGATCACCAACACGGTTTGGAGTGGAGACGCGGCTCGACCGTCCCAAGGGATATTGGCGAAGCCGACAAGCCTTCTCCCATTTCTGACCCAGCCGAGGCTGTGTTCGTTTAGGAGTGTCCTCAAGTTCAACTTGGTCTCGAATGCTTCCGCACGAAGACGGTTGACCTGAAGATCGCTGAAGTCGCTCGCCATTCGAAGTCGATCGGCATTCTCGGACGGCATCAGGCGCCCGTACAGCGATCCCTTGTGAGAACGGACCGGGCTGGCTACGGCTCGTCACCATGGTGCCGGATGCCGTTGGGTTTACGGGAATCCGTGGTGGTCCCGTCACTGGCAAGGTGAGCGGTGGTTCTGCTTGAGAGGCAGCACTTTCCGCAATGGAGGCCCCAAGCGGCGTCTCGAGGCCGGCGTACTGGAACCTGTTTCAACGATTTCCTCGCAACATGTCCGATGTCGGCTCACGATCCAGTCGGGAAGCGCTCGACACCGCGCCAGAAGTCGGGGATCTCTTGATCTCCCAGGTGCTCGTGGAGGCGCAACACGTCCGCGGGCAGCGAGCCGTCGTCCTCCCTGAACCCGAGCTCGCTTGCGAGTTCCACGGTGCGGAACGCCCCGCCGCTGCGAGCCATGCGGTCGGGGTCGGTGGCCAGAGCGACGACTGCCCGGCCGGTGAACCTTGGCGACTCACCGAAGGAGACGTCGAGTCCACCCAGCGTAGGCCGGCCATCCGGGCCCGCGACGGCCTGAGAAAGCAGGCCCTCCGTCAGGACCAGGCCGGGCCACAGCGAGACCACGGCCACATTGTGGTCGCGCAGCTCGACGCGGTGTCACGGGTGATCTTCTCGATCGCCGCTTTCCCGGCGCCGTAAGGCACCGACAACAGGTAATCGCGTGAGCCGTGTGAGGAGACGTTCACGATCAGGCCCTCCCCGCGCCGGGCCATCATGCGCGCCGCCAGGGCTGACACGACGAAATTCGAGCGCGGGCCGATCTCGAGGCAGCGGCTCATATCGTCGAACGGCAGCTCCCAGAAGGGCCGGCCAACCATCGAGGAGAAGTCGGGCGAGGCTACGTTCACGACCAGGTCGAGTCGACCGTGCGCGGCCTCGATGGCGTCGAACACCCGCTCCACCTGGGAGTCGTCTGTGTGGTCGCACGCCAGCGGGTGCGCTATCCCACCGGCGGCGGCGATCTCTTGCGACGTGCGTCGGAGGCTCCCTGCCCCGCTCGGGTCGTCTTCGAGCGTCCGGGCCGTCAGGTAGGTGCTGGCTCCGCAGGCCGCGACCTCGAGCGCGATGCCCTTGCCGATGTTCTTGCTGGCTCCGGTGACCAGCGCGACCTTGCCCGCCAACAGTTGGTTCTCCATTGCGCCCCCCAATCATTTATGATAGATACTCTCACATAAATAATCCAGGCGCAATTCCATCCGGCACCAGCCGAAACCGACGGGGGCGTCCGCCGCGACACGACCGGGAGCTGATCGTCGAGTCGGTCGCGGCCATGCTGCGCGACGGACCGCATCTGCCGCTGACGATGCAGCGGGCCGCCGAGGCTGTCGGTGCCTCGCCCATGACCCTGTACCGGTACTTCGGCGACCGCGACGGTCTGGCATTGGCAGTGACCCGCCACGTGATGCATTCGGCTCGGGACGACGTCCCCGAGGATGCGCCATGGCAGGAGCGCGTCCGTGGGTGGATGACCACAGTGTTCGAGCAGTCGCTCCGGTGCCCGCAGCTGGTGGAGCTGGCCGCGAGCTACGAATCGCACGCGTGGATCGGCGAGTCTGTCCGCCTTACCCGCATCTTGCAGGCCGCCGGCTTCAGTGACGAACGTCGGCTCGCCGAGGCGGTGTACTGGGTTTCCTCGACAACGCTCGGCCAGGCGATCATCGCAACCCGGGCCCTGGGTGCGAGCTCCAGCTTCCCAACGTCCTGGCCGCCCTCGGCCACCTTGACCCCGACGACGCGGTCATCATGACGCCGCTCATCCCTCATCTGATGCGGGACAGCCTGGTGGGCTTCCGGCAGGTCGTCGACCTCACCATCGCCGCGCTCTCGGTGCTGACCGGCGATGTTGGACCCGACGAGCGTGCCGCTGTGGGCGGGGACGCCGGTGGTCGGGAGACGGTGCGCACGGCGTAGTTCACCTGGCTCGAAGAACTGCGGATGCTCGCGTCGGTCGTAGTGATCGCCGGTGCGCTGCTGGCCGTACCTGGCGGAGCGACGTCGGCGGCCACGATCCAGGACAACGGCGTGTGGCCGCTCGGCGGCAAGATCTTCGGGTCCGGCCCTGGCGGCGATGCTTCCACGACCAGGGGTGTGACCAAGAACGCCATCGACATCGCGGTGTTCGCCGACCCCGGCAACACCATCGAACCGGGTTACGACATCGAGTTCTACCAAGCTGCGAGCGCGTTCGCCTCGTGGTGCATCGCCTCGGGCGGAATCGACGGGCGCAGGGTCGTCGTGCACGACCGGGACGCTGTCTCTTCAACGCGGCCGAGGTGACGACCGAAGCGTGCCAGAGCGACTTCATGTCGGTCGGCGGGCGAATGGCCGAGGACGAACCCTCGGTCTCGATCCGAGTCGGCTGTGGGCTGGGTCAGATCGCCGACTATCTCGTCTCGAACCAGGCCATTGATGCCACGCTGCAGGTGAATTCCATGGGCACGAACAACGGCTACGTGTCGGCGGGCTTCTACGGCGCTCCGGCCAAGGACGGGACAGGCCGCCGGCCCGGCATCGAACAATCGGTCACACCCGCGTGGTACACCGACAAGATGAGCCTGAGCGGCATCCAACAGCCACCATCGCCAACCCCTGCGACGGTCTTCATCAGCCACGCCACCAACGACGAAACGCTGGCCCGATGGCTCAAAGAGCAGGTGGAAGCGAGCGGGCACGAAGCATGGGTGGCCGAATGGGACTATCAGCCGGGCGCGCGCCTCACAGACAAGGTCGCTCAGAAACTCCGCGAGTCCAGCGCCTACATCGTTTTGCTGACTGACGACGGGTATGCCTCCCCGTACGTACAACAGGAGGCCGGTTACGCGGCGATGAGCGGCAAGCTCGCCATCGCCCTCGTTGAGAAGAGCCTCGGCAATCTGCCAATGGGCATGTTCACCGATGTGGAACAGGTCCGATTCGACCGTAATGACCTCGCGGCATCGACGGCCGCCATCACGACGGGACTACGGAACATCGGACTCAAACTGATCGAACCCGGCATGGCAACCGATGCCGGGCAGACGCCGGTGTTCAGCTTGAACCTGCGTATAGACGCGCAACTGCACCTCACGCCCGAGCAGTTCCTCATTGGCGCTGTAGTGCTGCTGGCGGCTGGCGGGTTGATCTACTACGCAGTCAAGCAGGGCGGCGCGGGCGGTCTTGCTCCCCCAGTCTGATCGGCGCTGCCGGTGGTCACCTTCGGAGGGAGATTGGTCAGTCCCGTTAGTGGGATCCCCTGCGGGCACCGACAAGCGAGTCCGAGCCGGTCGCCGAACCGTTCCGCTGCGGGTTCCCCTTGCGACGATGGCATGGGGTGGGCCAGAGGCGCCTCGTTCGACCGTGGGCACACGGGCACTTCGGAAATGAGCGGGGTGTGGGGATCGCAACATTCAGCGATGGACTCCCCGTCCCAGCGCGATCACTCCCGAGTACCTGCAACGCTCACATTGATACCTGATCGCCCATAAGGATCAGATTCTCGACTTCGTTTAGCTTGGCGGAACTCAATGTCCCCACCTTTTCAATCAGATCCTCTTGCGACGAGGTGAGAACCCACGTGCAGTTGATCTGTCCCGGTCTGGGCAGTGCTACTCGGACGACATGGCCATTGAGTCCGAGGTCAACTTCCACGGCCACACCCGAGATGTCTTCGTTGGCTGGCTCGACAGCGACCACACACCGAAGATCGTCATTGTCGAGTCTGGAAAGCACGACCACTGGGCGAAGGTGGTCGAACGCTGCCGTCCAGATATCACCCCGATTGACAATCTCGTCGGTCCTGGGAGTCGGGTTCACTGCGTCATTTTAATGGCACTTCGACTATCCCCTGCAGGCACCCAAGTGCGCGGTCCGAGCCGTCCGCTGATCGTTCCTCCGCCGGCCCGGTAAGCGATGGTCAGCTGGACACGGGAACTGCCGATCGCCGGCAAGCCCGGGTGGCGCCTGAAGTCGAGGAGAGCCATTTCCATCAACACGTCAGGAAGCCCCGTGCCGGCGGACGTCAAACGCCGATGCCGTTCTCACTAGGACCAGCTGACCTCCGCGACGGCCGAAGGAGGACAACAGCTGGCTCGAGGGGGTCCGGATCCAGATGACGCGATCCACAGCGACCTGCCCTTCAACCCAATGTGACCGCGCTCAGCGATCCGTGGCCAGTAGACCCGCACACATCGCCCGGGATTGGCCCGGGTTGCTCATTCCTCGGATCGGTTCAGCGAGGAGGGCTACTACGACATTCCGCGGAATCCACCAGCGCCGGCCGGCCTTGAACGCGCTCAGCCGACCTTGGCGAATCAATCGTTGCACTGTGAGTTCCGAGACGTCCAGGCTGTTTGCTACCTGTCTGACCGAGCAGACTTCCGGTAGCTGCGAGGGAGATCCTCTCTCGGGTGCCAAGATCCGCCAAGCTCCTCCGAACCTGACGCCTCGGATCTCGCCGCTCTTGATTCGGCGCCGAACTGTCATCGCCGACACCCCGAGTCGGTTGGCTCGCCCGTGGATCGTGTCCACCAGGCAGGGCGCAGGGGACCGACTGGGCCGTCCGATCGCCACCACCGCCTCCGTTCGGCCGGTCACGATCCGACTCCTGGAGGTCTTGGTGTCGTTTGTTGCTGGTAGGACCGCTTCTACGTAGTCCTGTGACCCGACGTTCTTTTGCAGTCGGGTGCTGGCGATAGCCATTGTTCTCCTCTCTCCGTACGGTTTTCATACGCCAAGTATGTGGCCTTGCCCTGCTACCCACCCGCGTAAGTGACTACCTGAAATACGTAGAGTGACTACCCGGGTGTCCGTGGGATGTGACCCGAGCCACACTCTTCGGGGCGTGTCGACGAGCGCCTGGAGCTTGGAAGGCCGTTTGGAAGAGATTGAGTTCGTTGCCGGTCAGCTTGGTCAACTGGTCGAACCGTGGGGAGTTCGCGAGGCCGGCGACAAGGGCGCCGAAGCGGATGCGTCGCCGTGCTGGCACGCCGGTCTGGCCTCGGACATCGAAATCACCGCTGCGTTCGGTTGCCACCGCAAGACCGTGGCCCACCTGGCGGGACGCCTCGCCCACGAAGGCCGGTCGGCGGTGGTGCCGGCCAAGCGAGGACCGAGGGTCCACACAACGGCCCAGGTAACCGCCGACCTTCGCTCCCCGAAATGAACTGGATTCCCACCAAGAACTCCGACACCTGTCACGTCTGGCCAGCTCCGGCGATCGCTTCGCGTACTTCTTCCCGGGATGTGGCGACTGGGGCAAAGACCCCACCAAACCCGTACGGGGACGCAGGAGTTGGACATATCGACGCCCGGAAGCGGTTCCTCGTACGGGCAGTCCGATAAGTCGATGCTTGCGCGGCTGCTGCTCGCGTGACCGTCGTTCCGACTGCCAGAATGGTTGGCGTGACGGGCGAACACGGCGCCGAGAGGCCAGGCTCCTGGGAGTATTACGACCGTCTCGCGGTCGAGGGAACAAGAACGATCGGTCATGCTCTGGCGTACTGGAAAGGGCTGGGAGTCGAGGCAACGGATTCCGACATTGAGGCGGAAGCAGCGGAGGTCCGGCGACTGATTCGTTCAATGCCGCCATCCCCCTTTGTGGAGGTCGGCGCCGGGCCCGGCACGTTCACCGGTGACCTGCCCGGATGGGGAATCGCGCTCGATCAGAGCGAAGCTGCACTTCGAGTCCTTCGGTCGGGCCCTACCGATGCGCCTGTTGTTCGGGGAGACGTTCTTCGACTACCGGTGAGGGACCGAGCCGTCCCCCGAGTTTTCGCGGCCCACATCTACGGCTTGCTTACCGAAGCGGAGCGCAGACCATTCCTGAGCGAGGCCCGCCGGATCGCAGAGGAACTGGTTGTGGTCGATGCAGGCCGACCGCCCGGCGTTCCCGCTGAGCACTGGCAACATCGGACCCTCGGCGGCGGTGAGACCTTCAGCGTGTTCCGACGCCATTTCGATGCTGAAGCGCTCGCAGCCGAGATTGACGGACGACCTCTGTTCTCAGGGCATTTCTACGTGATGGTGACCGCCTAACGATCCGCCGTGCGCTCACCATCACGGCGCAATGCCTTCCCGACAAGCACGCTAAATCGGCGATCTGGGCCAATCCCTCGCTAGCCCATCGGCAGGTCTTGCTGTGTCCGGTCAAGGATCCGCGAACGGGGACAGTCGAAGTTACCGATGCGCACTGGCTCCCGAAAGAGCCTTGCCGCCACGATCCCCCACCAAGAGCAGCCGTGAACTAGCATCACTCGCCGGTGAACCCGTCGAGCAGTTCCCTCGTCGCATCGGCGTGGCCGGCGTGGCGTGCGGTCTCGTGGATCAGATGGATGAGGACCCAGCGCAGATTCGTATCATCGCCCCACTTGCACGGTTCGGCAAGGGACACGAATCCCCAGCCGCCGCGTCCGTAGCTTGCGCCCTGTCTCGATAGCGGGCCAGGGCTGCGTCTACTGTGAGCCCTGGGTGGAATTCCTCCTCTTCCCGTGAAACCTCGCTCCCGAGCATTCCTCCCTCCATCCACCTCCACTCGACGTTGGTGAGGTGGTTCACGATGCCCAGTAGCGGGACCAGGCGGCCGTCCGGGGTCCAACGCGCCTCGTCGTTACTAAGCCCTTCGATCTTCCGAATCACGGCAAACCGTAGATAGCTTGAGCCAGCTCAGCAATAGCTCCCGTTCATCAGAGTTACCTACGGGAAACCCGATCTCCTCATCGGAGCTCATCGCGTCAGGTTAGAGCCATAACGTGCCGTGAGCGGATCCCCTTGCCGGACGACCACCCCCGCCTAGGCGGCTGGCTCGTTGCTCCTGCGTGACCCACCTATGATCGCTACCGTCGACCGCGTTGTTGGCGTCGCCGAGTACGTTTCCGACCGACATTCGCTACATGCGAGGGTGTGCGCAACGCGCACATCCCGACGGCGACCTAGGCCAGCGACCGCCGACGCCCAAACAGCCAGTACGCGACTGACCCGGTGGTATTGACGGCGCTGGCGATCTGCCAGACCTTCTTGTTCCCCCGGACTTGCGTGGCGGGTCGATATCGCAAGTCCCGCCACGTCAGCGTCGTGATTGGGACATGCACGATGGCCGTGTATGCCAGGACCAGGGCCAGCCCGTTCCGCTTGCTGTTCACCGGAACAGTCTCTCTGATAACCGCACTGAGATCCAGGGGGAGCATGCGCCATGGGTCGAGTACGCGCCCGCCTGGTGCGCTCGTGGAGCCGGCCGATACGCCAGTCCCAGCTGAGGATCTTTCGGTGATGTCCCAATCCTTCCGAAGCAGGTCCCGAAAGGTCCGCAGGCCGTTCCACGACCGGAACCGTTCCACGGCCGATCCGATCCATGCATACAGACTCGGTGATCGACAGCCCATCGAGTATTTGGACGCTTCAGGATCCGGACTACGAGGCCGAGGAGTCCGCGGTCTCCGCAGCTGGTCTACCGGAGGAACGCCTTCCCTGGATAGGCAATGTGGCGCAGACAGAGCCGGCAGCGAGCACGGCGGCGACAACGATCGCAGCTGTGAAACTGCCGGTAGCGTCGATCAGGGCACCGGCGCCGACCAGGCAGACCAGCCCTCCGATGCCATTGGCGGTCAAGAGCACCCCAAGAACCGTGGACATCGATTTAGCCCCGTAAGCCTCGGCGACCATCACCGGGCAGGTAGCCACGGTGCCTCCGTAACTGGCGCCGGCGGCCAGGGCGAACGCGATCAGCACAACAATGGTCGGTGGAGCGAAGACCCAGATGAGATAGCTCCCAAACAGTCCCGTCGGTCGGTAGGTACTGACCGACCCCAACCGTTTGGTGATCCGACCGACCGCCAAACGGCTAGCGAGGCCGCCCACTCCCATCAAGGTGATGAGCAATGCCGCATCGACGCCGTGGATGCCGTGGATTTCGGCGAACGGGATGAGAAAGGTCCATGGGAAGACGGGCATCACATCAGGAGAAGTAGCGGGGCATCGACATCAGGATGAGTGAGGCGTAGAGGTAACGGAATTGTCTCGTCCTGCGTAGTATCAAGGCCCAATCGGGAGTCGCCCGGCTGGCCGTCTGCGGAGGCCGACGCATGAGAACGGCCGCACTGGACAGGAGAATGGCGGCGGCTACACCCACAAGGACCAAAGCTGCTCTCCAGCCGTTTCTGCCGACGAGGTAGGCGACCGTTGGGGCGCCTACAAGTGTTCCGATGCTGACGCCGGCGGCGGTCTTGCCGAGTGCAGAGGCCCGGTTGGTTCGTTGCTCGTACCACGCACCGACCAACCCCACCATGGGGACGTAGACGCATGCCACGCCAATGCCGACCCCGCCGCCTAGCGTCAAGTACGCCCATGACAGTGAGTCCGTACCGGCAGTGGCGATCAGCCCAACGGCCATGGAGGCGGCGCCAAGCAGCAATACCGACCTGGCTCCGATCCGGTCCGCCAAAGAACCACTGACAGCGCCCAGCAAGAAGTAGGCGCAGGTCGTCAGCGAGAAGAGAAATTCCAGCTGGGTGTGACTGGCATGAAACGCTCGCTCGAACGACACATAGAGGGCCCGGAGCTGTAGGCGACGGCATACACCGTCGAAATCGCCAACACCGCTGCGATCAGCGACCTGGACTCGCGTCCGTCGTTACACCGACCGTCGTCGTTGTCCTGACGGGAAGCGTTCATCGCCGATGGTCCGATGTTTTGTGCAGTGTCTCTGCTCAAACATTGCCTTTCCGAGCTCTTGTCTGCTCGGTACATCGGCGCCGTTCAACGGAGAGTTGAGTGGGATGCGGTGAACTTGTGGGACCCGGGAAGAAGTGGCCCCGAAAAGTGAGAGCGTAGTCGCCACGCTGCACCGTGATCCACTTGCCGCCACTCGCATAGGTTGCCGAAAGTCATTCGGAAAGGGGGGATCGGTCCAGCTGTGATTCGCCCCGACGCTGGAGAGTTCGCGGCCGCAGTGAGACGCCGTCGAGTAGGTTGCTGAGTCGTCCGCTGCAGGTTCGTCGTGCGGGCAGACCCTTCGATGCCTCTCATCAGAGGGCCTCGCATCGACACGATGTCAAATTCCCGCCAGCATCCGGGCATTCGACCACTACGCCTAGGCGGGCACGGGCATCGACGCAGAAACGGACGAAGGAAGGGGCGGTGACGCTGTCGACGGTGTCCGTCAGGTTGTGACGCCTATCAATCGCTCCGGCAGGACCGACTGGCCCACTCCGATCTCGATCGCTGCTGCCGATACGAGAATTCCGCGATCCAGCCCCGTTTCCCATCCACGACTACAAAGCCACGCTGCGGGTTACCCCAATCACCCACGGAAACCGAGCCGCTACTGGATGCGTCGTGTCGCAGAGGCGTCGTTTCAAGAGCTCGCGTGGCGCCTGACCCCCGGTGCTGAAACCGCCCGCACAACCATTGCTTCCCCGGACCACATGCCCCTCCCGAGACAGCTCTCGCCGATTCCCACGACCACCTTGTGGGGCACGAGCAAGTCTGGATACAGTCGACTCCGTCCTGCTCTTACCCCATTGGCGTAGGGCGATATTGCGGCCTCGATCGTGGATGTAACTGAGTGGCGGGAGTTCGGCAGTGAAAGGCACGAGGGAATCCAAAGAGCTACCGCTGCCGTTGCCGTTGCCACATTCGATCGCACGAACCTCTCGTCGCTGGGTTCGGTACTTCCTTCGGGTTTCATTGGCGTTGGCGACTGCCGCGACGGCGTTGGCCACGGTCGCCGTCACCTCAGGGGGCTCATCGGCAGTTACCCCGACCACTTGGACCAGCCAGTCCCCGGCCACCAGCCCCACCGCCCGCAGTGGCGCCTCGATGGCGTATGACTCGGGAACCAGTCAGATCGTCCTCTTTGGGGGTTATAACGGCACCAGCTCCTCGGCCGCCACCTGGACCTACGACGGCACCACCTGGAGCCAGCCAGTCCCCCGCCACGAGCCGCCCCCCGCCCACGCCGGCGCCACGATGGCCTACGACCCCGGCGACCGGCAAGATTGTCCTCTTTGGGGGGTATAACGGCACCAACTATCTCGCCGACACCTGGACCTACGACGGCACCACCTGGAGCCAGCAGTCCCCGGCCACAAGCCCCACCGCCCGTGAGAACGCCACGATGGGCCTACGACGCCGGCGATCGGACAAGGTTGTCCTCTTTGGGGGGTATGGCGGCGGCACGAACAGTCTCGCCGACACCTGGACCTACGACGGCACCACCTGGAGCCAGCAGTCCCCCGCCACGAGCCCAACCGCCCGGGATCGCGCCTCGATGGCCTACGACCCAGGAACCGGCCAGATAGTCCTCTTCGGGGGGATCAACAGCAGCGTCGTCTTCCTCGCCGACACCTGGACCTACGACGGCACCACCTGGAGCCAGCAGTCCCCGGCCACGAGCCCCCCGGCCCGTGAGCGACGCCTCGATGGCCTCGACCCCGGCAACCGCCCAGATGGTCCTCTTTGGGGGGTTTACCGGCAGCATCAACTATCTCGGCGACACCTGGACCTACGACGGCACCACCTGGAGCCAGCAGTCCCCGGCCACGAGCCCCTCGGCCCGCGGTGGCGCCTCGATGGCCTACGACCCGGCGACCGGCCAAATGGTCCTCTTCGGCGGCGTTACAACGGCGGCTTGTTCGCCGACACCTGGACGTACCAGCCGGTTCCGGCCAGCGTCCCTGGCGCCCCGACCAGTCTCACAGCCACTGCCGGCAACGCCCAGGTCAACTCCTGTGGACCGCGCCATCGTCGGACGGCGGGAGTGCCATCACCGGCTACGACGTCTACCAAGGGACGGCCCGGGGGGTGAGGGCACGACGCCGATCAACTCCGCTCCCATCACCGGGACTACCTACATGGCCACGGGCCTGTCGAACGGCACCACCTACTACTTCACGGTGAAAGCCATCAACGCCATCGGCCATTCGACTGCCTCGAACGAGGCCTCGGCCACCCCAGTCACCGTTCCTGGCGCCCCGACGAGCGTCAGCGCCACTGCCGGCAACACCCAGGTGCAGCTCTTGTGGACCACGCCATCGTCGGACGGCGGGAGTGCCATCACCGGCTACGACGTCTACCAAGGGACAAGCCCGGGGGGTGAGGGCACGACGCCGATCAACTCCGCGCCCATCACCGGGACGACCTACATGGCCACGGGCCTGTCGAACGGCACCACCTACTACTTCACGGTGAAAGCCATCAACACCATCGGCCATTCGACTGCCTCGAACGAGGCCTCGGCCACCCCAGTCACCGTTCCTGGCGCCCCGAGCGGTCTCACAGCCACAGCTCATCCCGGCAACATCGCACTGGCCTGGACAGCGCCAACCAACACCGGCGGCTCCGCCATCGAGAACTACCAGGTCTTCCGGGGGACGACTTCGGGCGGTGAGGGCACCACCCCACTCGCCACGGTGACCGCCGCCACCTACACCGACACCTCGAGCACTCCCGGGGTCACCTACTACTACACGGTCGAACCCCATAACGCCCAGGGCAACTCGGTACCCTCGGTCGAGGCCCATGCCCTCATCTCCACCACGCTGGCCGGCGGCCCCCATCTGGCTGCCACTCCCGACGGCACGGGCTACTGGGTGGTCGGCCCGACCGGAGCGGTCACCGCGTATGGCACCGCCCACGACCACGGCTCCGAGGTGGGCAAGCCTCTGAATGGCCCCATCGTGGGCATTGCCGCTACCCCTGACGGCCAGGGCTACTGGCTGGTGGGGCACAGACGGCGGGGTGTTCACCTTTGGGGACGCCGGATTCTATCGGCTCCGAAGGCGGCAACCTCGCTGAACCAGCCAGTTGTCGGTATTGCCACCACGGCGGACGGCCAGGGCTACTTGGCTGGTGGGCCACAGACGGCGGCGTGTTCACCTTCGGCGATGCCACCTTCTACGGCTCCATGGGCGGCAAGCCCTTGAACCAGCCGATCGTCGACATCGCTCCCGCCCCTGATGGACATGGCTACTGGCTGGTGGCTACAGACGGCGGCGTATTCA
>CAVQVK010000059.1:0-9904 GCA_963717035.1 uncultured Acidimicrobiaceae bacterium
TCCGGTGTGCACCTTAGAGCGGCGCCGGTGCGAAGGTGTGAGGTTGTAGCCGGCCTCGAAACAATGCCGACGTGGGCTAACTGGTGCCGCCGCGGCTGGTCTTAATCGTCGGAGCGACCACCGTGAAGTGCTGCGGGTCTGCTGGTGAGGTGGTCGAGTAGCTCGGCGTAGAGCGTGTCACTGATGCTTTGGTGTGCTGAAACTGTTATGTAGATGGTGGATTGTGCCGACCGGTAGGCGGCGTGCTCATTCCAAGGTCTGGGGTTAGATCCATGAATGTGGCGCTGTTATTGGTTGCTACGAGTGAGGGAAATCGTTGGTGCTGTTGCGCGCAATGAGCGCGTAGCTGATCGACGGTCTGCGGTCAGTTGGAAGTTGAAGACGCTCTTCTCGATGTAGTGGTTGACGATCTTGGAGATGTGTTTGAGGTTGTTGTTGGTGGCGGGTTGTACCGTGGCGCGCTGCGCCTCACGTTGCTTCGGCGATATCTGTTGGTGTCGTTTTCTGGGCGTCGTGAGCAAGACGACGAGTCGGTGTACATAACATGGCACGCTGACGTTATGGTTTATGTTGGGGAGGGGGTGAGGAACTCGGTGGATGTGTTGGTTTTTTGGGCTTGTTGGCACGGCGATGCGAACGCAGCCGGATTCGGACCACAGCGTCCCGGCGGTGCCCGCGATCCGGTTGGTGGAAAACGCCGGGCCGATGGAACGGGCACTCTGCACGAGGGAGACGTCGATGCGGCTCCGGGTGACACAGCGGATGTCGAAGCTGTCGTCGACGGGCAGTGCCGGGTCGCTGAGGGAGGGTAGCCCAGCGCTCACCGCCTCGATCTCGCCGAACCACTGGCGCAGGGCATCGATCCGATGTGACCTGGAGGCGCCGAGCCACCCGCCGCCCGAGGCCGGATCGAACCACCAGTCGGGATGGGGAAGGACCGCAGCATGGAGATGAACGACGTGGCGAGTACCAGGTTCGGCGTCCCGATCATTCCCGACTCGATGGCCCACCCGATCAGGGCCTGCTCCGATGACCAGCGGAACTCGTGCCCCAGACAGCCGACAACCGGCGTGATCGGCCGCACGACCAGCTGCTCGGCCTCGGCCACGTCGAGGGTGAACGGTTTCTCGCACAGCACATGGCAGCCGGCTCCGATGGCTTGCGTGGCCAGGGGCGCATGGGTTGTGGGTGGCCCGGCGAGGGAGACGGCGTCGATCCCGAGCTCCAGCGTGTCGGCCAGGGAAGTGCAGGCGTGATCGATGCCCATGCGCTCGGCCCGACGGGCGGTCGCGGGCCGGACCGACGACGATGGCCACGACCTCGAACCCGGCGGCCCGGAAGGCGGGTACGTGGATCCGGGCTCCGAACGACGTCCCCGACTACGGCGGTGCGCAGGCTCACGGCCCGCCCGCCGGCCAGGCGGGGATCGCCCGCCGCTCGGTCGGCCGGGGGCCATCCCTCCACCAACCCGTGCTCGGCGCAGAACGGCTGGCTCTCGATCAGGGACCCGTTCCTCGGCGGGTCCTGGGGATCGTTGGCCAGCCAGGCGATCACCTCGCCGCACACCTCGGGAGGCGCGGCGTAGGCCAGATCGAGGCCCTCCTGCTCGGCCACATGGAGCTGCATCCGCTCGGTGAGGATGAACCCGGGATGCACGTTGTACGAGCGCAGCCCCCGGTCGCCGAGCTCGACGGCCAGGATGCCCGACACCTTGAACAACCCGCCCTTGCCTACGGCGTACCCGACGCCGTAGCTGCCCATGTCGAGTGGGTCGGTGTAGGCCACCCCCGAAGTCACGTTCAGCACGGTCCCGCCGCCCCGCTCGATCATGCCCGGCACCAGGAGGGAGATGAGGGCCAGGGGGCCCATCACGTCGATGTCGATCTCGTCTCGTGGTCGGCCAGCGAGAGGTCAAGGATCGGCGCCTGGGCGCCCCGCCCGGTGTAGATGGCGTTGTTGACCAGCACGTCGACGTGGCCCCAGCGTTCCAGGACCGTGCCCACCGCCAGACCGATAGACAAGGGGTCGGTCAGGTCCAAGGCCACCGCGAGCGCCTCGCGACCCTCGGCCCGGACCTGCTCAGCTGTGCTCTCCACGCTGCCGGGCAGTACACGTCGGGTTCCGTCGTGGGCCACGTCGAACCCCTCGCCCTCCTTGACGGTGCGGGCGGTGACGACCACGTCGAAGCCGGCCTTGGCCAGCGACACCGCCGCGGCCCGACCCACGCCTCTGCTGGCTCCGGTGACCAGGGCCACCTTGCGATCGCTGTTCATGACTGCCCCTCCTCGCTCGTGACTGCCTGACCCGGCGCGCCGTGTCTAGCTCCCATCTCTCATTCGCCGCGGCCTCGACCGCTGACCGAGGCGCGACCCGAGCGAAGACGCGATGAGCGGCGCCGGATGCACCGCTCCGACTGAGCGGTTCAGAAGGGCCGCTCGACTCCGACGGCGGGACCGGGGGTGAACGTGGCCGGCATGGTGACCACACCGGCCAGCTCCGGGTTTCCCTGGTAGAAGCGGGTCGGCCCCGGTCGACCTGGTAGTCGGGAATCCGGGTCAGGACCTCGCTCATGAAGCACGGCGAACATGATCCGGGCCAGGTGCATGCCGATACAGCGATGAGGGCCGACACCGAAGGCCAGATGGGGGTTGGGGTCGAGATCCAGCACCACCTCGTCGGGCCGGTCGAACACCTTCTCGTCGAAGTTGGCGGCCAGCCAGCTCAATCATCAAGAAGTCGCCCCGCTTCAGCTCCCGGCCGCCGAGCTCCACGTCGGCCGCCACCGTCCGGGTCAGGGTCTCGTTGACCGAGGTGAAGCGGAGGAATTCCTCGGTGGCCGGGACCAGGAGGTCGGGCTCGTCGATGAGCCGCTGGCGCAGGTCGTGGTGGCCGTCCAGGTGGTACAGGGAAAGCGACGTGAGCGAAGAGGTGGTATCCAGCCCGCCGCCGATGAGGTTCCAGAGCACGCCGACGAGCTCGTCGTCGCGCAGCGTGCGACCATCTTCGATCTCGAGTGCCACCAGCTGGCTCAAGATGTCGTCGCGGGGGTCCTTCCGGCGCTCCTCGGCGGTTCGGAGGACCTCGGCCATCATCTCGGCGATCATGCTCTGGGAGCGGGCCCGCCCCCCGGACTCCGTGCTGGAGGCGTTCACCGAGTGGAAGACCTCGGCGTAGTACGTCCAGCTGTCGCAGGGGAGCCCCACCATCTTCATGGTGAGGACGGCCGGGACGGCATTGGCAAAATCGGTGACCACGTCCATGCGCCCATCGGCGATCTTCTGGTCCAGGAACCAGGTGGCGCACCGCTCGATGAACGGGCGATAGGCGGCCACCGCCGAGGGGAGCATGAAGGGGTTCAGGATCCGCCGCAGTGAGGCGTGGGTCGGTCCCTCCACCTCGGCGATGAGCGCGGGAGGTACGCCGGGCATGCGCGGCACCCCCATGATGCCGATGTACTCGATGCCGTCGGGGGAGTTCTCCTCGTACTTGGAGGTGAAGGTGTTGCCGTCCCTCGACACCGCGGCCACCTCGTCGTAGCCGCTGACGATCCAAAAGCCCCCGTAGTGCGAGTTGTGAGCCACGGGGCATTTCCGGAGCTCGGCCCACTTCTCGTGACGGTTGTCGAAGAACTCGTCGGAATGGTGGTCGAAATCGACCTTCGGATCGCCGGTCACGCTCATGGTTCGGACCTTTCCCCCCTGGTCAACACTTCGGGCCCCTCGGGCCCCACGAGCACCAGCTCACGTTCGAAGAACCCGCCGGTGCCCTCGGCGGTGACCCAGGACTGGACACAGAGGACCGCACCTTCGGTCAGGGATGCCCCCGCCCCCCGCCCGAAGCCGATCAACGGTGCCTCGGCGCCGATGCCCATGCCGTGGGCCAGGGCCACGGGAGCCTCGCGCTCCCCGGTCGAGGCCCACGCCCGGTACAGATCGGCGCCGGTGTTGCCGGGACGACAGGCGCCGAGGAGCGCGTCCAGCCCGCGCCGGCCGCGAGCGGCCAGATCGGCGGTTCCCGGCGGTGGGGTGGCGCCGCTAGCTCGGGTCCGGGCCAGCCCGCCCTCGTAGCCGGCATAGAGGGCGCCGGGGGCGAGGACCACCAGCTCGTCGTCGCCCACCGGTCGGTCGCTGACCATGTTCCGGAAGCGAACCGGCCCGCGACGAGGGGTGGCGAAGGCCACGCTCTCACTCGGCGGCGTGGGTGCACCCAGTCGGGCGACGCACTCGTCGTAGATGGCGAGCAGCTCTCGTTCGGTCACACCGGGAACGAGCGCTTGCTCCAGGGCGAAGAGCCCCGCCTCGGCCAGGGCGGCCGCCACCGTGAGGCAGGCGATCTCGTCGGTTGTCTTGGTCGCCCGCGCCCGGGCGAGAACCCCCGATGCGTCGGCCAGCTCGGCTTTGGGCATCACCGTCGGGAGCACGTGGCTGAAGAAGGGGTTGAGGGAATCGGTCCCGACCCGGCGGGCCTCGGCCAGCCCCGGGATCTCGGCCAGGGCCGCCAACAGGTGGGCCGGGTTCCAGAACATCCCGTAGAGGTCCTCGTGGCCGATCTCGGGAGGGATGCCCTCGTCCCACACCGACAAGAGGTGGACCCGCTCGGTGCTTCTCACCGCCACGCACACGGGGGCAAAGGGGAACGTTCCCGCTCGCCACAGTTGACGAGCGCCGGCGGCATAGCGGACGTTCCCCGATCGGCCGAGGACGACCGCGTCCAGGTGGGCCGCCTCCAGCCCGTCGAACAGGCGTCGCCGACGTTCTCGGCGCAGCCGGGTGAAGTCGACCCGGGCGCTGTCTTCGAGGGCCATGACTCCCGTGTTCACTGGGCCACCGCGAAGGGGTCGTACCGGGTGCCGCTGAGCGGCACCCAACCGTCGTCGGTGATGGCCACGATGTCCTCGGACCGGTACCCGGCGGCACCCTCGTCCCAGATCACCGGTTCGAACACCAGCACCATCCCGGGCACCATGACCAGCGATTCGTCGAACGCCTCGCCCAGGTCGGTCCCGATCAACGGCATCTCGGCGCTGTCGGTCCCCACCCCGTGGGCCAGGTAGAAGTGCTCGATCCAGGGCTTGACCCCGTCATTGGCGGCGATGGCGGCGCGACCGAGCTCGAGGGCGGTCACGCCCGGCTTGCAGATGTCGAGAGCGGCGTCCACCACCGATCGCCATCGCTCGAACTGGGACACCTGGCGGTCCGACGGTGATGGCTCCGAGCTGGTGAGCCACGTCCGGCCGTAGTCCGAGGCGTAGCCGTGGTGCGAGATGCCGGCGTCCACCCAGATGACATCGCCCTCGCGCAGGATCGCGTCGGTGGTCGAGGTGGGGTAGGCCAGGTCGCCATGGCTGGTCCAGGGGCCTTCGGCTTTGGTCGGTGTCATCACCTGCCAGATCGGGTCGATGGAGTTGGCCGTCGCTCCCAGCTCGAAGACCCGGCGCAGAAAGGTGGCGCTCAGGTCGGTCTGGCGGATGCCGGGTCGCAGGGTGTCCCGGGTGGTGTCCATGGCCAGCTCGTTGATGCGCTGGCCGCTCCGAACGCACGAGATCTCGTCGGGTGTCTTGGTCACCTTGGCCGGTCCGAGGACGTCTCGGGCATCGGACCACGCAAAGCGGCCGAGGGCACCGAGCATCGGGTGGGTCTGCTCGTCGACTCCGAGGCGGGCCCCGGCCACGAACAGCCGGCCCAGTGCTTCGGACAGCTCTTCGATCCCGTCTTCGAGGTCGGGGAAGAGCGGCCCGTGGAGATGGTCGGGCGGCAGCTCGGGCGGCGCTCCGTCCCAGTAGGGGGTGAACAGGTGGGGGGCGTCGGATCCCCGGACCACGACGGCGACGGACCGGAACAGGCCCGCCCGCCCGCTGTCCTCGCCCGGTCCCTCTGCCCCGGTGGCATAGGCGACCGAGCTGGACGAGAGGAGCACCAGCCCATCGACGCCCTGGCTCTCGAGGTTCTGCTGCAACCGGAGGTGCCGATCGGCGCGCATCCGGGCCAGATCGGGTTCGCCCGGTATCGGCAACCCGCCAATCGTCGCCCCCGCCGCCCAGTCGTCCACCGTCATCGCACGTCTCCCTCGCGCCGGACCACGACCGCCCCCGGACCATGGCCACCCTGGTCCGCGAAAATGATGGTTGTCAAGTGGGCCGAAGCACGTGGTTCCCGCCATCCGCTCAGGTGCCCGGCTTTGGTGCTTGGTCATCCCCGGGCCGGCGACAACCGATCGACCAGCGAGCGCAGGGCGCGCCCGGCCTCGGCTGCTGCCTGCTCGGCCGGTTCGCTCCGGAGCTCGTCGTGGAGCACCTCGATCCCCACCGCCAGCGTGGGTCGGGCGTGGAGCACCGGGGCCAGGATGTCGACGAGCGGAAGGTCGCCGCGGCCGGGCATGAGGCGGCCCGACATCGGTACATACGGCTGCGCGTCCTGAGCGGCGCTTCGGTCACTGACCTGGATACCCCCCACCAAGCCGGGGGCGTCACCGACCAGCATGGCGGGTCCGCCACCGGTGCGGGCCAGGTGCCAGGTGTCGAGCATGACGGCGGCGTGTTCATCGCCGATGGTCCGGATGAGCTCGAGGGCCACGGGAAAGTCGGGAATCCCCGTGCCCGGCAAGAACTCGATCAGGATCCTGAGCCCGCGCTCGCCGGCTCGACTTGCCAAGCCGGCCAGGGCGTCGACCATCTGGGGGAAGGGAACGGGCGACCCGTTGAAATGAACGACATTGACAGCCGGAGCACCGAGGGCCTCGGCCATGGCGAAGCACTCGTGTTCGGTGACGCCTTCAGGCGTCCCGGGCAGCGGGCTGGCCAAGCCGTCGATGTACCCGACGGTCACGCCCACGTCGTCGAGACGCCGGCGAATCTCGGAGTCGGCGAGACCGGCTCGGGCATACAGCTTGGCCGTGGCCGTGATGCTGGCAAACCCGTGGCGTCCGGCCAGGTCGATGAGCTCGGGAAGCGACGCCTGGCGCACCGTCCAGGAGCACAGCTCGAGGGGAACCGTCACGGTTGCACGGTAGTTCTCCGAGCTATCGGCCGCTTACCCGGTGGTGTACTGCCAGCGACCGTTCGGGGAACCGCCCGGCGGGTACTCCAGTGCGTTGACGTCGAACCAGATGGGGAGGATGTAGCGCACGTAGAAGGCGTGCTGGGTTACCCGTGGGGTCACGATGTCCTCGAGCTCCTTCAGGCGGAGCCGATCGTCCTTCTCCTGGAACCGGTGACAGGTCTCCAACAGGTCGTCCACCTCGTCGCGACTGTCCATTAGCAGGCCCAGATGGTCGTAGCTCGGCGAGTTGATCGGGTCGTCGACCTCCATGAGCAGGATGAATTGGCCGTCATCGGGCACCAACAGGTGCCCCAGTTGACCGAACAGCTCGTAGGGATTCGACTTCCAGCCGAGAACGTCGCCGTAGAACGAGTCGATGTCGGACCGGGTGGTCTCGTCGAGCGCCCCGCGAGCGAATGTGAGCTCCATGTGATTGAACCGCATGGTGAGGTCCTCCTCAGCCCTTCTCGTTGTCACAGCTTACGACAGGCACTCGGGCCAGAGGCGGCCGGTCACAGTGGGGCCCTGTCGCTCGTCCTCAGGGAGTGAGGTAGGCGACGAGAGCCTCGGTGAGGCCCTTCTTGGCTTCTCCCGCATCGGTGAAGGTGCTGAGCTGTGCCTGCGTGTGGATCCCACGAAGGGCACCAGGAAGTAGGCTACGGACCCGGCGGAGCTTCGCCTTCGACGACACCAGGCCGTCGAACAGCTCGTCGAAGATCGTGGTCCACACCTCGTCGAAGTGGTGCCACGCCTCCACGGTGGCGGGGAACTCCTTGGCCAGAGTCATCCGATCGTGAGGAAGAGACGTCCGGAGGTTCTGAACGGCGCGGGAATTCGGCTCGTCGAACCCGAGCCAGAGACTGTCGACGATGGCCGTGACTCGGCGGGCGAGTGATCTTTCTCGCTTCGGTGCCGTCGGAAGCTTGGCGGCCACGTTGCCCGAGACATGGTGAAGCACCGCGGCCCAAACGCCGTCCGAGTCACCGAACTGGTGCTGGATCGTGCCCCACGTGACGCCGGCTTCCTTGGCGATGAAGTTGGCGCTCACCGCCTCCGAGCCTCCGCTGGCGAGACATCGCACGGCGACGTCGAGGATCTGTCGTCGGGTCTCTTGACCGCGACGATTGAGGCGGTTTCCCTGAGCGCTGTACATCACGATGGGAGCATAGGGTCTGCCGGAGTTGCCTCCGTGTGGTGAGGTTGGCGTCGTCTAGTGTTAGCGCCGACTGGTTTGAGAACAGTGGTTCCCACAGGCGGAGACCACAACGCGGAGCCTGCCTACCAGTCGCGGTAAGGCCGGCCACGAACGGAGGAGTCAGCATGGATATCAGTGGTTCTGCAGCTTTGGTGACCGGCGGAGCCGGGGGACTGGGCGAAGCCACGGTTCGGCGCTTGGTGGCCGCGGGGGCAAAGGTGGTGATCGCCGACCTGGCCAAGGAGAAGGCGGAAGCCCTGGCCAAGGAGCTGGGCTCGGCGGCGGAGTTCGTCGAGACCGACGTAACTAGCGAGGAGAGCGTGTCGAACGCGCTCGATCGCGCCGCCGGCATGGGTCCGGTTCGGGTGACCGTCGCCGTGCACGGCGGCTTCGGCGGAGGCGGTCGGACGCTGAAGTCGGACGGCAATCCGCACTCGCTCGACGACTTCCGCAAGGTGATCGACCACTACCTAGTGGGAACGTTCAACGTCCTCCGACTTTCGGCCGCGGCCATCGCCAAGTCGGAGCCACGAGAAGATGGTGAGCGCGGCGTCATCATCAACACCGCGTCTATTGCCGCCTACGAGGGCACCATCGGACAGGTGGCCTACGCCAGCGCCAAGGGCGGCGTTGTCGGGATGACCCTGACCGCTGCACGGGACCTCGCCGTGGTCGGCATCCGGGTAGTGACCATCGCTCCGGGTACGTTCATCACGCCGGCCTACGGTGCCGATCCCGAGGTGGTCGAGGCAATGTGGGCACCGGTCGTTCCATTCCCCAAGCGGTGGGCCAACCCGCCGAGTACGCCCAGCTGGTCCAGTCCATCTGCGAGAACTCGTACCTCAATGGCGAAGTCATCCGGATCGACGCGCTCCGATCCTCCACCAGTAATGACTGCGACCAATCCGTTGACATTGAAAAGATTCGACGCTTGTATGGAGGTGGTCGCCATCTTGAAAACTTCGAGCTGAAATCCACAGCGAGAACTTGAGATTGGAATTGCTCCAAATATATTCAGACGCAAAAGTATTGTAAAATCTTCTAAAATTCTGTCTCCAAAGATGTCATTGCATCCCACTTTCCTGGTCCAGCGATTCTGCCGTCCAGTACGGCAGGATTTTAGGCGGTGAAGGGCCAGAACACGAAAATCGAAAATCCGAAAATCGAAAATCCATAATTTGCTAAAGTACTTTGATTTACTTGCTACCTACATTTAAAATTAATACCTAAAACAATATTAAAACTAAATATGACTATAAAGTAATTAATTTACTTAACTTTCTTTATTAAAATATTATAATTTGGCGTATCGTAAAAGAGAGTAGAAAAGTATAAAGAGAGTACTAGGAATGAGAATTGAGGGGGAAGAGCTTACGCACAAGACTGCGCAGGAAAAGTGGGTCGCTCAAGCTCAGCGAGAACACTGACCCTCTCAATCTACCTCTTCCTCTTTTCTACTCTCTTTAAAAATATAATAAATCGTGATAATTTTAATAGGGGAAAGTATAGTATTGCTTTTGAGAAGTAAAGAAAAGAATTATATTGAAAAGCTACCTGAATTTTGGGTATAGGTGGCGGATAAATCAAAGTACTTTAGCAAATTATGGATTTTCGATTTTCGGATTTTCGATTTTCGTGTTCTGGCCCTTTACCGCCTAAAATCCTGCCGTAG
>CAVQVK010000060.1:0-13404 GCA_963717035.1 uncultured Acidimicrobiaceae bacterium
TTCGCCGCGACTGCGCCGCCGGGCGTCTCATACGGCACGCTCCTATGTCCGGGGCCACGACACTTCGGCTGCGCGACCAGCTACAGGGGCAGCCCGCCGGTGGCCGCCGCGGTCGAACCCGAGTCCTGGTAGGCGGCGATGGTGCGCTCGGCGATGCGCATCTGGTGGATCTCGTCGGCGCCGTCGGCCAGCCGGGCCCACCGGGCGTGCTGGAGCATGGAGGCCAACGGGGTATCGGTGGAATAGCCCAGCGCCCCGTGGACCTGCACGGCCCGGTCGATGATGCGGTTCAGGCTGTTGGCCACGAAGTGCTTGCTCATCGACACCTCGGTGCGGAAGTCGTCGCCCCGGTCGATCTTGTAGGCGGCGTGCAGGACCATGAGCTTGCACTGGTACAGCTCCATGGCCGAGTCGGCGATCAGCCACTGAATGCCCTGCTTCTCGGCCAGGAGCGAGCCATGCGAATAACGCTTGAGTGACCGATCGACCATCATGTCCAGAGCCGTCTCGGCCTGGGCGATCCAGCGCATGCAGTGGGCCAGGCGAGCCGGCCCCAGCCGGTACTGGCCCAACTGGTGCCCGTTACCCCGTCCTCCCAATATCTGCGAGTCGTGCACGCGGAGGTCCTCGATGACGATCTCACTGTGCCCGGTCGAGCCGTGCATGGTCTCGACTTCTCGCACGTCGTTCCAACCAACGGCGGGGAGGTCGATGATGAAGGCGGTGTTGGCCCCCCGGGAGCCGACGGGAACGTCCGGCTCGGTCCGAGCGATCAGGATGGCGAAGCTGGACCGGCGGGCATTGGAGATGAACCACTTGTGCCCGTTGATCACCCACTCGTCGCCGTCTTGATAGGCGTGGGTGCGAATGAGGGTGGGGTCCGAGCCGGCCACCTCCGGCTCGGTCATGGCGAAACACGACATGGCCTCGCCCCGGCACAGCCGGCCCAGGTAGTTCTCCTTTTGTTCCTCGGTTCCCCAGTGCAACAAGGTGTGCATGTTGCCCTCGTCGGGCGCTTGGCAGTTGAGGATCCAGGGCCCCAAGCGGGTCCTGGCCGACTCGGTCTGCACCATGGCCAGGGCCACGTGTCCCAATCCCATCCCACCCCACTCGGCGGGCATGTGGGGTAACCACAGACCGGCCGCCCGGGCCTGGTCACGAAGGTCGAAGATGGTCTTCAGGTACTCGCTCCGGGAGACCGCGCCGTCGTCGTGACCGAACTCGGCGACGGCGGGCATCACCGTCCCTTCGATGAAGTCGCGGACCCGGGTCCTGATCTCCTCGTGCTCGGGGGCAAGGGTGAAGTCGATGCTCATTGGGGACCCATCCATTCGACGAGCACGTCGGCCAGCTCGGGCCCGCAGTCCTCTTGGAGGAAGTGACCGCCGTGCACGGTCACGTGCGGTTGCCCCTCGGTCCCAGGTACCCGCGAGTGAAACACACGATCGCCGCCGGCGGTGATGGGATCCTGGTCGCTGAAGGCACACAGAAACGGCTTGGTGAATTTGTCGAGGACGTCCCAGGCCCGCTGGTTGTCCGGAGTGGCCGGGTCGTCGGCACTCTGGGGAATCAGGCCCGGGAACGAGCGGGGGCCGGCCTTGTAGGAGGCGTCGGGGAAGGGGGCCTCATAGGCGGCCACCACGGCCGGCGACATGGGATTGACCACTCCCCCGGAAACCAGCATGCCGATGGGCAGGTCCGGGTCGGACTGCACGAAGTCGTAGAAGCGCCACCACGCCTTGGGCATTCGCCGGCTTCCGTCCGGCAACCCGGTGTTGGCCGCGCACACCCGGTCGAAGCGGTCGGGGTGCTCGGCCACGAGCCGGAGACCGACCAGGCCACCCCAGTCCTGACAGAACAGGGTGAGGCCCACGAGGTCGAGTTGGTCGAACAGGACGGCCCGCATCCACTCGACATGGCGGGCATAGGTGTAGTCACCATCGGCCCTGGGCTTGTCGGATCGGCCGAACCCGACCAGATCAGGGGCGATGACGCGAAGCCCGGCTTGGACCAGGCCGGGGATCATGGTCCGGTACAGGAACGACCAGGACGGCTCGCCGTGCATCAACAGCACGGGCCGGGCATCGACGGGGCCCTCGTCGATGTAGGCCACCCGCAACGAGCCGCCCTCGCCGTCGGCGACGTCGCCGTAGTGCGGGGAATAGGCAAAGTCAGGCACGACGGCAAACCTGTCATCGGGAGTGCGGGCAACATCCATGGTCGGCCTCCTGGGTAGGGGAACAATCTACGACCGGCAGATGGGCGGTGCCTTCAGGAAACGGCGCGTGGCAAGATCGGTGGCCGTGGACCAGACCAACCGACACGGTGACGGGCGGGGACAGGGCCGATGACCACCGTCACCAACGCGGGAACGGTCGGCGGGCGGTATCGCCTGGTCAGCCGCATCGCCAGCGGCGGGATGGGAGATGTGTGGCGAGCCACCGACGAGCTGTTGGGCCGACAGGTTGCCGTCAAGGTCCTCAAGCCCGAGTTCGCCGACGACGGCTCGTTCCGGCTGCGGTTCCGGGCCGAGGCCCGAGCGTCGGCCAGCTTGTCCCATCCCGGCGTGGCCACGGTGTACGACTACGGCGAGGAGACCGAGGCCGGGGGCATCCATTCGGCCTACCTGGTCATGGAGCTCGTACCGGGGGAACCGCTCAGTGCGCTGCTGGCCCGGGAGGCGCCCATCGCACCGGCCCGGGCCATGGATGTGGTGGCCCAGACGGCACGCGCCTTGCAAGCCGCCCACGATCTCGGGATCGTGCACCGGGACGTCAAGCCGGCAAACCTGCTCGTCCGGCCAGACGGTCGGATCAAGATCACCGACTTCGGCATCGCCCGGGCCGCCGACGCCATGGCCCTTACCCAAACCGGGACGATCCTGGGGACCGTCGCCTACATGTCGCCCGAGCAGCTGAACGGTCACGCGGCGACATCGGCGTCTGACCTGTACAGCCTGGGTGTGGTCGCCTATCTGTGCATCGCCGGCCGCACCCCCTTCGCCGGCGGCGAGTCGATGGCGGTAGCCCTGGCCCATGTTCGAGAGACCGTGCCTCCCCTTCCCGACCAGGTCCCCCCGGCCATACGGGACGTCGTGTACCAATTGTCGGACAAGGACCCCGCTCGGCGGCCGGAGTCGGCCGCGACCTTGGCCACGACGGCCGCTCTGCTCTCGAAGGGGCCGGCCGACGTGGCCGTGCCGCCGAAGGCCACGGTGGCGCCCGCCCCCGGCCCGCCGACCCATTCGACGACGGCCGGTGAGCTCGGCCGATTACCGACCCGATCCGCCACCGCGACCGGGGCGGTCACGCGCGTCGCCGCCACACCGCTCGGGCGTGAAGAGCCGTTCGGAGCTGGGGCCACGGTGGCCTTCCCAGAACCTGGTCTCCCGGGTCGGCCGGGTGCACACCGGCGCGGTCGGAAGGGGCCACTCCGACGCAGTCGGCCGGGGGCACGGTGGGGAGCGATTGCCGTGCTGGTCGGGATAGCCGTGCTGGCCGTGGTGGTCGGGCTCTGGGCCTCCGCCGGCCCGTCAACGGTCACCGTCCCGGCGGTGCAGCACTCGACGGTCTCGAACGCGGTATCGGTCATCACCCGGGCCGGTCTGCGGGTCTCCCGGCACCCGGTGGACGGGAGCGAGCCGCCGGGACGGGTCGTCACCCAGGCACCTCGGGGAAAGACGCGGGTCAACGCCGGGTCCACCGTGACCCTCGGCGTCTCGAGCGGGTACGTCGACCTCCCCTCGGCCAGTCTGATCGGTCAGGCCTACGCGCCGGTGGCCGCATCCATCTCCGCCCTTGGCCTACGGCCGTCGCGAACAGGACACGGTCTCGAGCTCCCCAGCCGGGAGGGTCCTGGCCGTCTCGCCCGCGGGCCGCGTCGAGGTGGGGGCCACCATCGCCGTCTCGGTGTCCGTCGCCCCGCCGCCGCCGACAACGACCGTGCCCACTCACGCGACGACGCCGGAGACAACGCCAACGAGCCCGACCACTCCCAACAAACACGGTCAAGCCGGCAACTCGGGCCAGTCTCACGGCGGGGACTGAATCCCAAAAACTCGGGCAAGAGCAATCTTTTCCAGGACCTCATCCGTAGATCTGAGAGCAGCTACCGATCCCGGAGGATGAGCAATGACACTCGAGTTCGCGGCCACCATCTCCCGCCGTTGGCGGCGACCGGTCTTGGCCCTGGCCCTGGGGGCCTCGGTCGCCGGTACGGGCTTGGCCATCGGCGTCAGCCCGGCGTCCGCGGCCGCGCCGACCAAGGTGACCGCGTCGTTGACCGAATTCCATATCACCCTGTCCAAGAGCAAATTCTCCCCGGGTTCCTACACGTTCGTGGCCCAGAACAACGGGAAGATCGTGCACGCACTGGCGATCACCGGTCCCGGTATCAACAAGAAGACCAGGTTGTTGTCCCCCGGGCAGTCAGCGAACCTGACGGTGACCTTCAAAAAGGGCGCCTACGACATCTTCTGTCCGGTGCCGGGCCACAAGGCCCTGGGCATGAACGTGAACCTCACGGTCAAGGCGGGCGGGGGCGCAGTGACAACCTCGGTCAGCAGCTCGTCGAGCAATACCAGCTCGGAGGCAGCTCCGGTGGCAGCTAGGGCAACCGAGGGGGCGGGGCACTCCACGTCATCGGCCGGGGCGGTCACCGGTCCTGGGATCAGACACAATAAGGCCGTCCAGCTCGGGGCCAGGGTGGTCGGTGCCGGCCTGCTCGGGGCGGTGGCCGGGATCCACCTGGACCTGTGGCTGACCGGGTACCGCGCCATCCCCACCATCGGATGGCTGTTCCTGGTGAACGTGATCGGCCTCGGCCTGCTCACCCTCGTCGTCCTGGTCCTCCCTTCCGGCCTGCTCCCCTGGGGTCTGGCCGCCGGAGCCGTGGGCACGGCTGGGACCGTGGCCGCGCTCGTCGTGAGCATCACCGTCGGGCTCTTCGGGTGGCAGGACTCGCTGCAAGCCCCGTTGGTCGTGCCCACGATCATCGTGGAGTCCGCCGGCATCGTGGTCCTGGCGTCATTAGTCGCGTTGACCTGGCCCGAGCGAACCAGGATCCACCTCCGTCGGGCGACATGACCGCTACCCTCCGCGTCCGCCCGGACGGGGACGAGGCGGCGGGCCGACCCGGTTCGCCTGTGCCCGCAGCAGCTCATCTGCCCACATCACCTCGTCTGCCCACAGCACCTGGTCCGTTGGTGACCCGGCGGCGACTCGAGATCGCGCTGGGGCGCCTCTGGCTGCTCGACGGACTGCTGCAGTTCCAGCCATACATGTTCACGAGGGCCTTCTTCCAGGGCATCTTGGGGATGGCCAACATGGGCCTGCCCACTCCCGTGAGCAGTTGGGACTTCCATGCCGCCAATCTCCTCGGAGCCCATTTCGTCTTCTGGAACGCCGCCTTCGCCTCACTCCAGGTACTCCTCGGGATCGGCCTCTTGCGGCGGTCGACGGCCCGGTTGGCTCGAGCGGTGTCCATCCCCTGGGGCCTCTCCGTGTGGGTGGTCGGAGAGGGCTTCGGGGGCATGCTCATGCCGGGCACGGGCCTGCTCACCGGAGCACCCGGGGCCGCGTTGCTCTGACTCGGTGCTGGCTCTGGTTCTGTGGCCCAAGGACGAGAGCGAGCGCGGACCGGTTGCCGACCACGGGTTGCTCGGGCCGGCCTTCGCCCAGATCGCATGGGGGGCGCTGTGGGTGGGCGGCGCTCTCCTCGAGCTCCGAGCGGTCAACCACGCCTCGTCGGTGCCGGCGGCCCAGCTGACCAACACCGGACAAGGAGAGCCGTCCCTCATTGCTGCGTTCAACCGTGGGATCGGCCACGTGGTGGCCGGCCAGGGCCTGCTCTTTGCCATCGCCGTCGGGGTGACCGCGCTGGCGGTGGGCGCGGGCATCTTCGTGCCTGGCACCCGAAAGGTGGCCATCGGTCTGGGTTTGGTGGCCGCGGCGTTCTTCGGTGTCGCCGGTCAGGACCTCGGCGCCATGGCCACCGGGCAGGGCACCGATCCGGGGACCGGACCGTTGCTGGTCCTGTTCGCCCTCGCCTTGTGGCCCCGCAGCGCGGTGCCGGCACCCGAGTCCCGACGTGTGGTGACCGGGTCGGCTCACCGGCATCCCGTCGCTTCGAGCGACCCGGGGCGCCGTGTCGGGATGCAAGAGGAAATCCATGCCGGTGCATGAGGCAACCGGGCGCGGCGTTGCCGGGACCCACGGGGCTGGTCAGACTGAGCCGGTGGTGAAACCGAGGGCCGATGGGACACCGGGGCATCCGTCAGACGAGGCACTGATCGCGGGCATGGCCGTCGGCGACGACGCCGCCGCGGTGGCGTTCGTCCGTCGCTATCAAAGGCGGGTGTTCGGCTTGGCTGTCGGGATGCTGGGCGACCCCGGTGTGGCCGAGGATGTGGCTCAAGAAGCGCTGCTCCGCGCCTGGCGACATGCGCCCGTATTCGACGCCCGGCGGGGATCGGTCACCAGCTGGGTGCTCACCATCACCCGGAACCTGGCCGTCGACGCCATCCGTCAGCGTCGGGCCGTGCCCACCGATCCGGAGACCTTGGTCGCGCTGGGGCTGGCCAACGCCAGCGACTCGGCCGAGGACCTGGCCGCCGCCGGCGATCTCGGACCCGAACTGCGGACCGCGCTCGAAGAGCTGCCCGTCGAGCAACGTCGGGCCACCGTGCTCGCCGCACTCTACGGGCGTACCGCCAACGAGATCAGCTCCTCGGAGGCCATTCCGCTGGGAACGGCCAAGACCCGTATCCGGGCCGGCCTCTCGAAACTGCGGGCCGCGCTGCGCGACGCGGAGGATCGGTCATGACCGACGACGCCCAACCCCTTCCCCACCACCGGTCCGTCGCCGAGCTGTCCGACCTGGCCGTCGGCGTGCTCGACGGGCGAGAACGAGCCATCGTGCTCGACCACGTTGCCTCCTGTGCCCGCTGCACGGCGGAGCTCGAGGAACTGACGGCGGTCGCCGACAGCCTGGTCCATCTGGCCGCCGAGGTCGAACCGCCTGTGGGGTTCGAGACCCGGGTCTTCGACCGGCTCCAGGTCCGACCCCCGATCCCTGACATCCACCGGAGCTGGCACCGTTCCCTACTCGTCTCGGCCGCCGCCGCCCTGGTAGCCCTGGCCTTCGGCATCGGCTGGCTGGTGCACTCCACCGGGTCGCCGCCGGTTCATACCGCCATTTCGACACCACCGAGCTACGTGGCCCAGGCCGCCCTGGTGTCCGGCGGCCAGAGCCAAGGGCACGTCGCCGTCTATTCGGGCTCTCCGCCCTGGCTGTTCATGACCGTGAGCTCCTCGACGTGGTCCGGCACCGTGCGATGCACCATCACCTCGACCGACGGGACGACGCGCACGATCGGATCCTTCACGGTGGTGGCCGGGCACGGGTCGTGGGGTGCGCCCCTTCCCGTCGCGGCCACGAAGGTGCAACGGGCTGAGGTCGTTGCCCCCGATGGCCATGTCCTGGCCAGCGCCAGGTTCGCGTAACGACCGGAGCTGGTCGGAGCAGAGGACGGGTGGGCGTGGGCATCGGGCTCGGAGGGCCCGGTGCGACAAGATGGGACCGAGCGAGCGAGAGGTGGCAGTAGATGACCGCACGACGCGCAGCCGATCTCCTGGTGGAGTGCCTCGAAGCTGAAGGGGTCCGCTGGGTCTTCGGGATACCGGGCGAGGAGACCCTGGACATAAACGAGGCGCTGGAGGACTCGTCCGTCACCTTCGTCCCCGTCCGCCACGAGCAGGCCGGCGCGTTCATGGCCGACGTCTACGGCCGGCTCACGGGCCGGGCCGGGGTCTGTCTGGGGACGCTCGGGCCCGGTGCCACCAACCTGGTCACCGGCGTGGCCGATGCTTTCTTGGACCGGGCGCCATTGGTGGCCTTGACCGGCCAGAGCGGGCTCGAGCGCATGCACAAGGAGTCGCACCAGTACATCGACGTGGTGGAGCTGATGGCCCCCATCACCAAGTGGAACGCACGGGTCACCGACCCGGACATCGTGCCCGAAGCGGTGCGCAAGGCGTTCAAGGTGGCCGAGGCCGAGAAACCGGGGTCGACCCATCTCGAGCTCCCCGAGGATGTGATCGCGGCCAAAGCCGAGGGGCGCCCCCTCCCGGCGGGGCCGACCGGTCCGGCCTCGCCCGGCCACGGGCGACCTGGAACGGGCGGCCGCCATCCTGGGCGAGGCCCGCCACTGTGTCGTGCTGGCCGGCAACGGCGTGGTCCGGGGTCACGCCTGGTCGGCGTTGCGGCGCTTCTCGAAGGCCTCGGGTATTCCGGTGGCCGAGACCTTCATGGCCAAGGGCCTGCTCGACGTCGATGATCCTCAGGCTCTGGGGGCGGTGGGACTCCAGGCGGGCGACTACGAGATGGCCGGTTTCGGCGAGGCCAACGTCGTCCTGGCCATCGGTTACAACCTGGTCGAGCACACGCCGAAGAGCTGGAACCCGGCCGGCAACAAGCGGATCATCTGCATCGATTCGCTTCCGGCGGAGATCGATGACCACTTCGTTCCCGAGATCGAGCTGGTGGGCGACATCGCCTTTTCGCTCGAATGGCTCTCGGAGCGGACGGGACCGGTACAGCCACCTCTCGGATGCCGGCGGCTTCGCGATGTGGTGTCCCGGCGACGCGAAGCGGCGGCCGACGACTACTCCTTCCCCATGCAACCGCCGCGTATCCTCCACGAGCTCCGCCGCGTGCTCGGTTCCCAGGACATCCTGGTCTCCGACGTGGGGCTGCACAAGCTCTGGATCGGTCGCATGTACCCGGCCCACGAACCCAATACCGTCCTGATCGCCAATGGGCTGGCCGGCATGGGGTTCGCCGTGCCTGCCGCCATCGCCGCCAAGCTCGTCCATCCCGACCGGACCGTCGTCGCCGTCTCGGGGGACGGCGGGTTCCTCATGAACGTCCAGGAGCTCGAGACGGCGACCCGGTTGGGAACGGCATTCGTGAACGTGGTCTGGGAGAACCGACAGTTCGGCTCGATCGTGTGGAAGCAGGAGCGCCGCTTCGGACGTCACTTCGGAACCGACTTCAACAATCCCGACTTCGTGATGTTGGCCGCCGCGTTCGGGCTTCCCGCCTGGAGGGCGACGTCGGCCGACGACTTCGCCGAGCGCCTGACCCACGCGGTGACGCTCGACTCCCCGTCGCTCATCGTGGTCCCCGTCGACTACTCGGTCGATGTGGCGATCGCCGAGGAGCTCGGCGAGGAGACCGCTCCGACCTGAGCCGACCGACATCGCTGCGACCTGAGCCGACCGAGCATCGCTGCGACCTGAGCCGACCGAGCATCGCTGCGACCTGAGCCGACCGAGCATTTCTGCGACCCGAACGACCAGGACCCCACGGGACCAGGCCAGCCAGGGACAACAGCCACGATGACCTCAACGCCGGCGTCCGGGCCGGTAGGGTGGCCCGGTCATGGAGACGAGAGGCCCGGTTTGCGTGTAAGTCGAGCGCAGCGTCGCACCCGGCGTCGCATCTTCTTCGGTGTCGTCGCCCTCGTCGTCGTCCTCGGTGCTGGCGGCGCGGTGCTGGCCCTGGTCACCAACCAGCCCCCCAGCAATTCGTGTCCGGGTGCACCTTCGCCACGGGCACGACGACCACGTCGGGCACGCCCACCTACTACGCCCTCACCCCCGGTCAGGCCCAGAACGCATCGATCATCGCCGCGGTCGGAATCCAAAAGGGCCTTCCCGATCATGCCGTCACCGTTGCCCTGGCCACGGCGTTCCAGGAGAGCCAGCTCGAGAACCTGACCTATGGGGACCTGGACTCCGTCGGGCTCTTCCAGCAGCGACCCTCGCAGGGCTGGGGCACCCCGGCCCAGATCGAGAACCCCGTCTACGCCGCCACCGCCTTCTACGACCACCTCGTGCTGGTCCAGGGATGGGAGACGATGCCGGTGACCCAGGCGGCCCAGTTGGTCCAGGTCGAGCGCGTCGCCCGATGCCTACGCCCAGTGGGCCCCCGAGGCACGATCGCTGGCCATGGCCCTCACCGGCGAAGTACCCGCCGGACTGTCGTGCCACCTCGACGGCTTCGGCGGCGCGGCGCCGACTTCATCCGCGTTCGCCACGGCGGCGACCACCGAAATAGGCACCCCTGGGTTCGGCGTACCGGTGAGTGCCAAGCGGGGGTGGCAGGTTGCCGCCTGGGCCGTGGCCCACGCCTACAACTACCACCTGACCTCGGTCACCTTCGACGGTCGTCTGTGGACGCCGTCGTCGGGGTCCTGGAGCGGCGCTCCCACCACACGATCGGCCGTCGTCGTCACGCCGTGAGCGGCTCGGGTTCGGAATTCCTGCGGGAGACCACGGTCGTCCCCGACCCAGCAGAGCCGGGGCGGTACCAGCTGGAGCTGAGCGACCACTGGGTGGTGGCCGAGGTGCCCCAGGGGGGCATGGTGGCCACGGCGGGGGCCCGAGCCATGGCCGCCTACCTCGATCGTGAGGACCAGGTGCTCCGGTCGATCTCCGCGGTGTTCGCCCAACCGGTGCGCCCGGGCCCGGTGGAGGTAGACGTCACCATCGTCCGCCGTGGGCGGTCGCTGTCCCAGATGTCAGCCACGGTTCGCAATGTGGGCGTCGAGGCCGGTCTCACCGCACTGGCTGTCTTCGGGGCGGAACGGCCGGGATTCGAGTTCACCGACCTGAGCTGCCCCGAGGTGGCCGCGCCCCACGAGTGCCCATCGTTCCGGGACCCCCCTCCTGAGGGCGTGCCCGCACGTCGGGTGTTCGTGTCTCCGTTCTGGACCCGGGTCGAAGGCCGTCCTGCCGTCGGCCATGCCCCCTGGGATCGATGGTTGCCGACCACGTCGGAGACAGTGGCCTGGTACCGGTTCGAGGATCCCCCGGTCGATGATCAGGGCCGCCTCGATCCCCTGGCACTGGTGGTCCTGTGCGACACCATGCCCGGCTCGGTGGGCGAGCGAATGGGCGGCACCGACGTCGAATGGTTCGGGCCCAGCGCCGATCTGACCGTGCACGTGGTCGGGACCGCTCCCGGTGGTTGGCTCCTGGCTCGGTGCCGGGCCCGCCATGCCGGCGACGGGTACGCGTCGATCGAGCTCGAGCTGTGGGACCCGGGCCGGCGGACGCTGGTCGCCTACGGAACCCAGCAGATGTACTTCCAGTTCTTCGGTGATCCACCCACCGGAGAGCAACGCCGACCCCGCGCCACCCTCCCCGGTTCCCCGTAGGAGCGTGCGGCGCGGGGCGGACTGCAGCCCCGTGCCGAGCGAACCGCCGGTCAGCCCAGAGACGATGCCGCTTGTTTGGCCGCCTCCCATTCCGCCACCATGGCCCCGAAGCGCATGGGGTTGTACACGTCTTCCTCGTAGGACCAGCGACCGTCTCCGGCGTACTTGAGGAGCGTGAAGTTGTAGGCCTGGTGGGTCGTTCCGTCGCCCGGGTCCTCCATCCGGTTCCACACCTGGCACACGACCCAACCCCGCTCTTCGTCAATGAGGTACCAATCGATGGGGAACTCGGACATGGCGCTCCCGGGGTACTCGGACATGCACGAGCTGATCCAGTCGCTGATGGCCTCTCGCCCGGTGAAGGTGCCGTAGTGGTGCTCGACGTAGACCGCGTCGTCGGTGAACAACTCGGCCCAGGTCTTCCAGTTGCCGGTTCGGCCGGCGTCGGCGGCCAACTCCTGATAGCGCTGAAACGCAGACTCCAGCTCGTCCCTGCTCCACGTGCCCATGTGCCCTCCTGGCCGGCCCCCCGGGCCCCGATCAAGTGTGGGTCGTCGGTCCCGTGCGGTCAAGCCCCTGCCGACGCGGCCCGGCGTTCACGATCACCTCGATCCGGGTAGTGGTGGGGCATGGAGAATCCAGAGACCCCCCAAGTGGACCCGGTGGGACAGAGCGCGTCGGGCATCGATCCCGACGAGCTGTCGGGGGACGCTCGAGGTCCCCGAAGCGGACCGGATCGAGCAGGCCCTCCCGACCGAGGAGGGAAGGATTCGTGAGCCCCGGGGGGAGCGTCCCGAGGTCGACGAGGCCGACTGGCTCGACCAGGGCATCGTCGAGAACGGCGACGACGACCGCGACCACCTGTGACGGTCACGGCCAGGGACCACCTGTGCGGTCACGGCCGGGACCACCTTGACGGTCAGGCCAGGGACGATCGCCACGCAGTGCTGCTACGGTCGGCGGCGCCGCACGGGCCGGTCGGGACGAACTGCTAACACCCCCGGGTAGCGGGCTGACCCGCTCGATACGCGGAGCGGGCTGATCCGCTCGATGCGCGGAGGGATGAACGTGGACCGACAGGGGCTCCGTGGGCTGTTCGACATGACCGGCCGAGTCGTCGTGGTCACCGGCGGGACCCGTGGGATCGGTTTGGCCCTGGCCGGCGGCTATGTGGCCGCCGGGGCCAAGGTGGTCGTGGCCAGCCGCAAGCCCGACGCCTGCGAGCACGTGGCCGCCCATCTTCGTGACCAGGGTGGCGAGGCGCTGGGAAAGGCCACCCACCTCGGCGACCTTGACGCCCTCGAGGAGCTGGTGGCCTACACCGTCGACTCGTTCGGGGGCATCGACGTGGTGGTCAACAACGCGGCCAACTCGCTCACCCAACCTCTGGGCGCATTCACCCCGGAAGCCTGGTCGAAGTCCTTCGATGTGAACCTCCGGGGTCCCGTCTTTCTGGTCCAGAACGCCCTGCCCTACCTGGCCGCGAGCTCGCACGCCGCCGTCCTCAACGTGATCTCGGTCGGAGCCTTCATCTTCTCCCCCTCGGTGGCCATGTACGCGGCCGGGAAGGCGGCGCTCATGTCGTTCACTCGCTCGATGGCCGCCGAGTATGCCGACCAGGGAATCCGTGTGAACGCGCTGGCCCCCGGTTCGGTCGACACCGACATGGTGCGCGGCAACCCGCCCGAGTTTCAGCAATCCATGGCCGCCGCCTCGTTCCAGGGTCGGATCGCCACGCCCGACGAGATGGTCGGCCCCGCGCTCCTCTGACCTCGGACGCCGGCAGCTTCATCACCGGCCAGGTGCTTATTGCCGATGGAGGCATGACTCCCCACTGATGGTCAGGTGGGTCCTGACGGGTTTGGGCGTTGCCCCGAAGTCGCCCGGTGGTACAGACTGCGGCTATGCCACCCTCCACTCCCTGGTCCGATGCCGCCTCCTCGCTCACTGCCGCGCTCGAACTGACCGCGCCCCCGATCGCCATCACCTTTTCCGCCTCCGCTCCCGACGGCGTGGCCCCCTTCGACGCGCCCATGCCCGAGCCCACGGCCGACGGGCGAACCGGCCGGGTGGCGGCCGGGTGCGTGTTCTGGACCAAGGCGATCGATCGCACGTTCACCACCGTGGCCGCCGACCATGGCAACTGCAGCAGCAATACGTAGACGCGTCAGGCGCCACACAAC
>CAVQVK010000061.1:0-57637 GCA_963717035.1 uncultured Acidimicrobiaceae bacterium
CAGGCCGGGGCGGGAACCTTGGCCCCGAGCAGGCCCATCATGTTGGCGCCCATGATCTTTTCGATGTCCGCCTCGGGCAGGCCGGCGAGCTCGTCGACATAGGAGACCGGGTGGGCCAGGCCTTCGACGTGGGGATAGTCCGAGCCGAAGATGATGTGGTCGGCCCCGAGCAGCTCGACCAGGCCCCTCGGGTCCTCCTCGTGGAAGGGGTGCATCCAAAAGTGGCGCTTGAAGGTGTCCGAGGGCTTCTCTTCGTAGTCTTGGGGCATGGTCTTGTAGGTGGTCCAAGTGCTCGAGCAGCGAGGGCACCCAGCCCGCCCCGTTCTCGATGAGGGCGATGCGCAGCTTGGGATGGCGCCACAGGGCCCCGTGGGTGATCATCGAGGTGACGGCGTCTTGGATGTCGCGGTGGGTGTCACGCACCGTCGCCAACGGCTGGCGCTCGGCGAAGGCCTGGGTCTCGGTGGAAGAGCCCTCCCACTCGTTGGTGTAGCGGACATAGCCGGTGTCCGAGGCGTGGAAGACCACGACACGCCGGACTCTTCCACCTTGGACCAATAGGGGTCGAACTCCTTTAGGGCGAACGAGCGGGGTCCTTGGTGGCCCCAGGCCGGAGCGGGGCGCATGAGGATGACCCGGGCCCCGTGGTGACCAAGAAGTCGAGCTCGGCCATGGCCTTGTCGAACAGGCCCGGGGTGATGATGGGGGTGGAGAAGATCCGGTCCTTGTAGACGTACGGCCAGGCGTCGAGCATCCAGGTGTTCAAGGCGTGGATGGCCGCCGCACAGAGGTCGGGGTCGTCGCGGATGCGCTCTTCGATCAGGCTGGCCAAGGTGGGCAACATGATGGCGAAGTCGATCCCCTGCTCGTCGAGCAGGGTCAATCGGGCACTGGCCTCTCGGAAGGCCGGGGGCAGTGGATGCCCCGGCCGATGATCTCCCGGTAGCACTTGCCGTCGGGGTTCCCTGCTTGAAGTACTCCTCTTGGGCCCCGGGCCGGCCCACCCGGTCGAAGGTGGGGTTGGGGATGTAGTCGCTGATCTGGCCTCGGACCATGATCTTGGTGCGGCCGAGGAGCTCGACGTAGTCGATGGCGCCTTTGTACTCGGGCGGGAGGAACTTGGTCAGGGCATCGGTCGTCTCGTAGAGATGATTGTCGGAGTCGAAGACCGGGAAGGCGAAGGGCGAAACGGAAGACATAGGGACCCCCTTGCAGGCACAATTGCAGTTCAACCAATCGTTCGCAGCAATCCACCGTAGTGGAACCGGCGCGGCCGGCTCGACTCGGCGCTCACAAACTGGAGACGGAAGGAGAAGGTCGCTGACAGGAACTCTAGGACACGGCTCGCATGGGCTGGCGACGGGGCGGCTGGCATGGGCTGCCAACTGGGGCTGCCGACAGAGGCGCTGCCGACCGGGCCGCCGACCGGCGGCCGACCGGGGCGGCCGCCGCTCACGATACGGTTGGCCCTCATCCCGTCGGCCACCAGGTCGGTGATGCCCGTCGGGCCAGGAGAAAGCAGACATGCACCCGGGTACCTTCGCCAAGATCACGCCGGACAAGCCGGCCGTTGTCATGCACACGTCGGGCCTCTCGCTCAGCTACGCGGAGCTGGACCGGCTCTCACTCCAGGTGGGAGGCCTGCTCCGGGCCTGCTCGGTCGGCGTAGGGGGCCATCTGGCCTTCCAGGTACACAATTCGCCCGAGTTCTTCGAGCTGCTGTGGGGGGCGCACCGGTCGGGGGTGATCTACACGGCGATCAGCACCCGGCTGGGCGCGGAGGAGACGGCCTACATCGTGAGGGACTGCGGCGCCACCGTCGTCGCCGTGTCCGCCGACCTCCACGAGGGCCTGTCGCTGCTCACCGGCGCCGTAGCCGACGTCCCCCATCGTTTCGCAGTCGGAGGCGTCGGTGCCGCCGGTGCCGCTGTTGACCAGACCGGGTGGGCACCGTGGGCCGAGTCCGTCGCCGCCCACCCGGCGGTGTCCCTCGACTCGCCCGCGGGCGACGACATGCTCTACTCCTCAGGGACAACCGGTCGGCCCAAGGGCGTTACGCGGGACCTGACCGGGGCGACCGTGGACAAGGCCGACCCGCTGACCCGCCTGTGCCAGCTGGTGTTCGGCTTCGACGAGTCCACCCGCTATCTCTCGCCCGCCCCGCTGTACCACGCTGCACCTCTCCGGTTCACTCGGGCCGTGCATCGCGTCGGGGGCACAGTCGTGCAAATGGAGCGCTTCGAACCCGAGGAGTTCCTGGCTGCCGTCGAGCAACACGGGATCACCCACACCCAGATGGTGCCGACCATGTTCGTGCGGCTCCTGAAGCTCCCCGAAGAGGTTCGCAGCCGGTACGACGTCTCCTCCTTGCGTACCGTGATCCACGCCGCTGCACCCTGCCCGGTACCGGTCAAGCAACAGATGATCGAGTGGTGGGGCGAGATCATCTGGGAGTACTACGCCGGGACCGAGGGCAACGGGTTGGTGTTGGCCAGCGCGAACGACTGGCTGGCCCATCCGGGAACGGTCGGACGGCCCCTGTCCGGCTCGGTCCACGTTGTCGACGACGACGGCCAGGAGCTTCCCGCCGGAACAGCGGGCACCGTCTACTTCGATGGGGGTGGCGACTTCCGGTACCACAACGACCCCGAGAAGACGGCCAATGCCCACGACGCTCGCGGCTGGAGCACCATCGGCGATATCGGGTACGTCGACACCGAGGGCTGGTTGTACCTCACCGACCGCAAGGCGTACATGATCATCTCGGGAGGCGTGAACATCTACCCCCAAGAGGCCGAGAACGTCCTCGTGCTCCATCCCAAGGTGGCCGACGTCGCCGTGATCGGAGCGCCGAACGAGGAGATGGGCGAGGAGGTGAAGGCGGTCGTCCAGCCGGTCGACTGGGACGAGGCCGGTCCCGAGCTCGAGACCGAGCTGCTCGCCTACTGCCGCGACCGCCTGGCCCATTACAAGTGCCCGCGGACGGTCGACTTCGACCCGGCCCTCCCCCGGCACCCGACGGGCAAGCTGTACAAGCGCCTCGTTCAGGACCGCTACTGGCAGGGCACCGCCCGGGCCAGCCAGGATCAAGCGGACACCTTGTCGGGAGAGGGTGGTTCGGGCGCACTGACGCCGTAGCCGGATGAGTGACTTGTCGGGCGCGACGCATCACTGCTGCCCGCGGGAGATTCGGCCCGGCGGCGGCCTAGCCTCGATCATTCGTCCGGCCCCCGGGTGACGGCATGAACGTCCTCGCATTCCGCGGTCGATCGGCGTTGACGATGGAGCTTCATATTGGGCGCAGCGATGCCCGGGTTGTGTCATTTGCGATTTGTTGTCGCGCCCCGCAACAGTGCTTCCGGGTCGGGCGTAGGGACCCAGCTCGTCAGGGGAGTGCCGCCCGCAGCTTGGCGAACGCTTCGGCCAGATCGTTCGTCCAGGGCCAGGTCTGGTCCAGCCGCAAGATGAGTTGCCGTCCCCGACGGACGAGGAGAGCGGCCACATGGAGGACCCGATAGCGCATGGTCTTCGGTTCGGCCTTGGCCAGGTCTCCCTCGAAACACGTCATCTGGCTCCAGGCCAGCAGCGCTCCGGCGATGAGGCTCACGGCCACCCAGGTCTCGTTGCGGACAAAGGAGTCGAAGGGGAGGTTGGCCAGACCGCAGTCCTTCCAGTTCCTGATCCGGTCCTCCACCCGGGCGTGTTGGCGGTGTCGGAGCTCCAGGGCGCAGAAGTCGTTTCCAGTGGTGTTGGTGATGAAACAGGTATGGCGGAAACCCTCGGAGCTGTCGAACAAGGTGAGCTGGGCTCCGGGGTGGGGACGCTCACGTCTCATGATCAACCGGGCCGACTCCGACCACGAGGAGAGTTCGATGAGCTCGGTCAGCTCGGTGACCCAGGCACCGTCTCGGACGGTCCCGTCAGCCTCGTTCGCCTGGACCCAGTCCTCTTCTTGGACGAGAACGAGGGCGTCCCTTACCCCCTGGTCAATGGGGAATCCGATGGAGAAGTCGCAGTTGGCGGCCACGATGGCTTCGACGAATCCGTGGGTGGCCCCAGCCGAGTCGGCCCGCACCAGGATCGGGTGGGTCACCCAGTCTCTGTGGTCACCGGCGAAATGGCCGACCTGGTACTCATCGGGCAGAACAGAGAGGGCCGAATCGAGCAGTTCGACGTGATCGTCGGTGTCGTTGGCCCCGGCGTTGCCCGGACGCAACTTGGCAGCCAGCGGTTCTGCGGTCGTATCGCACCACACCCCGAGGGGGAAGAACCCGAAGCCCTTTTTATACGTGGCCGCCGTGTCTTGCTTCTCCGAGTAGGCGTTCTGCAACGTGGCATCGAAGTCGAGGACCAGCGAGTGCCCCGGAGGAGAGGCGGCCCACACCTTGGCCCGAGCAGCGGCAACGGCAGCAGGGATGCCCCGGAGCTGAGTGGCAGCGGTTGCCTCCACCGCTCGCCAGGCCGTGGCAATAGAGGCCACCGGACCGAAGAGCTCGGACTGTTCACGAAGCCCGGCCATGTCGGCCAGGCAGTCGGCACCGTCGGCGATAGCCACCGCCAGGTGGGTGAGGACGACACCCGGATCATGGGTGTGCCAGGAGATCCCGCAGTCCGCCATTGCCCCCGACATCGCTTCGGTCAGGCCGCTGCGGTCGGCCAGTTCGGACAACAACGCGGTGCCGGCATGGGACACCAGATTCTTCCCGTCGACGGTCACCCTCATCGACCGCGTGGCGCGACTATCGTTCACCTTCAAGGAGTCCTCCTGGTTCTGGTTGATGTGTTGTTCAGCGACTCACATTCTTCCAGGACAGGGGGACTTTTACGCGGACGCGCGCACCGGCGAATCAGGGGCGGGACGAATTTTCGAGGCTAGGGCCTTGCCGGCTCTAATCCGGTTGGAAGAGCCTGTCCGGTTCCCCGGAACCGTTTGAGTCGTTTGAAGTGTCGGCGGTGTCGGTGTCCGGGTTGTTGGTGGATCCTGTCCTCGGGGGTGGTTTTTCGGGTGGGAGCCACTCCCAGGCCCCTGGGCCCCCCTCAGCCGGAATCCCTTGTGATGGCGGAGGTAATGGTGGTGGCTGCATTATGCCGACAACCGAATTATGCCGAGTCGGTTCCTCGGGGCGGGCGTTGCTCCTGGTAGTTCGCCTGTGAGGGTTGAGTGAACTCGGCATAATCAGAGGGTTCGGATGAAGCTTTCCTCTCCGAGATGTGGCATTTCGGAGAGGAGGCAACCATGACCGATCCGTCGTGTGTCCGGGTGCGTGGACCCTTGGCGCCATTTGCTGGTGGGTTTGCGGCATCACTGGCCAATGTTGGCTATCGCCCCTTGTCTGCGGGCAACCAGCTGAAGCTCTTCGCCCATCTCAGCCGGTGGGTCGAAGACCAGGGCCTGGTGCCCAGTGATCTGACCACCGAGCGCATCGAGGCGTTCCTCCAAGAGCGCCGAGACAGGGGCTACACCTGTTGGCGCACGGCAGCCGGCATGCGACCGATGCTCGGCTTCCTCCGCGACCACGGCATCGTGCCGCCTGCTCCGCCACCGCCGGAAACGACGCCCACCGACAAGCTGCTCTGCGACTACCGGCGTTACCTCGCCTGCGAGCGGGGGCTGGCGGTGAACACGATGCGTCACTACACGGAAACGGCTCGCCTGTTCTTGGATGACCGTTCGTCACCAGAGGGCCTCGAGCTCGATGGGCTCAGTGCCGCCGACGTCATGGCGTTCGTCAGCCGTGAGTGCCCAGCTCGGAGTGTGGGATCGGCCAAGATCCTGGTCACCGGCTTGCTATCGCTGCCGCGGGACTTGCATCTCTGCGGGTTGACGGCGGACGGACTGGCCGCCGCTGTCCCGGCCGTGGCCGGCTGGCGAGGGAGCTCGCTCCCGAGAGGCATCGAAGCTGCCCAGGCGAGGGTCCTGGTGAACAGCCCGGACCGGCGGACGGCGAACGGTCGCCGAGACCATGCGGTCCTCATCTTGTTGGCCCGCTTGGGGTTGCGAGCGTGCGAGATCGCCGCTCTCGAGCTGTCCGATATCGAGTGGCGACACGGTGAGCTGGTTGTCCGGGGCAAGGGCAACCGTCATGAACGCCTGCCGTTGCCCGCCGATGTGGGAGAGGCGATCGCCGGCTATCTGCAACGGGGCAGACCGAGAGTCGACCACCGGAAGGTCTTCGTGCGTTCCCGAGCGCCGCTCCGAGGCATCGACGCGACCGGTGTCAACTCGATCGTGGCCACCGTGTCTGCCCGCTCCGGTGTTGGGCGGGTCGGCCCTCACCAGCTGCGGCACACGCTGGCGAGCGAGCTGCTCGGGCGGGGGGCGTCGTTGGGAGAGGTGGGCCAGCTCCTGCGCCATCGCAGTGCGACCACCACGGCCATCTATGCCAAGGTCGACCACGTTGCCCTCGCTGCGTTGGCCCAGCCCTGGCCGGAGGCCACCCGATGAGCGTGCTGGCCGACAGGCTCTCGGCACACCCTCTGGGTCCCGCCGCAGCCTGGGCTTCAAACTGGAGCGCCAAGGCATGCTCCTGGCCGACTTCGTCGCCTGGATGGACGAGGCCGGCGAGTCGGCCATCACCGTCGAGCTGGCCCTGGCCTGGGCCACCCAGCCCGTGGGGGCGGACCCATCATGGTGGGGTGCCCGCCTAAGCGTCGTGCGCACCTTCGCCGTCCACCTCCGAAGCATCGACCCCGCCACCGAGGTCCCACCGGCCGATCTGCTCTCTGCCGCCAGTCGACGAGCCGAGCCCTTCGACTACACCGATGCCGACATCGCCGGGCTTTTGGCCGCGGCCCGGTCGATACGTTCCCCTTTGCGGGCGGCCACCTATGAGACCCTGATCGGGCTCTTGGCCGCGACGGGCATGCGGGTCGGCGAAGCCCTCCGGCTCGATCGCTGCGACGTCGACCTCAGCGACGGAGCGGTCCGGGTGCTCTCGTCCAAGTTCGGGAAGTCCCGCCAGATCCCGCTCCACCCGACGGTGACGGCGGCCCTTTCGGACTACAACCGGGTGCGGTCACGGCTGGGCCCGTGTCCGGCCGCCCCGAGTTTCTTCGTGTCGACGACCGGGACCCGGCTCATCTACAGCAATGTCCAGTTCACGTTCCAGGGCTTGGCCCGAGTCGCTGGGATCGAGGCCCGCTCGGCTCGCTGCCGGCCGAGGATCCACGATCTGCCCCACCGTTTCGCCGTCCACACGTTGCTCGGATGGCACCGGGCCGGCATCGAGGTCGAACCGATGCTGCCCGTGCTGTCGACCTACATGGGGCACGTCGACCCGTCGTCGACGTACTGGTATCTCCAGGCCACCCCCGATCTCCTCGCCGGGGTTGTCGACCGCCTCGAGACGTCCGTGGAGGTCCGGCCGTGACCGACCTTGCCCCGATCCTCGAAGCGTTCTTCACCGAGCGGCTGGCCACCCAGCGCCGGGCCAGCCCCAACACGATTGCCTCCTATCGCGACACCTGGTGCCTGTTGGTGGGCTTCGTCGCCGCCCGGGCGGACAAGGAGCCCTCACGGCTGGGGCTGGAGGACCTCGATGCCCCCTGCATCGGCGCCTTCCTCGATCATCTGGAGGCGGTCCGGGAGAACTCGGTCGGCACCCGCAACACCCGTCAGGCCGCGGTGCGGTCGCTGTTCCGGTTCGCCGCCTTGGGCCACCCCGAGCACGCCGGCCTGATCCAGCGTGTCCTCGCCATCCCCCAAAAACGCGGTGACCGGTCCCTCGTCTCCTTCCTCACCAAGGAGGAGGCAGCCGCCCTCCTCGACGCCCCGGACCCGTCGTCGTCCATCGGGCGTCGGGACCGTGCCATCTTGCTGGTGGCCGTCCAGACCGGCCTCCGTGTCTCCGAGCTCGTCGGCCTCTGTTGCGGCGATGTCGTGCTCGGCACCGTCGCCCACGTGCACTGTGTCGGCAAAGGGCGCAAGGAACGGGCCACGCCGATCACCAAAGCGACAGCCAAGGTGCTCGCCGAATGGCTGCGCGAGCGCCACGGCAAACCGGACGACCCACTCTTTCCGGGCCGGAGGGGGTGCCCGCTGAGTAGGGACGCCGTCGAGCTCCTCGTCCGCCGCCATGCCCCCTCGGCATCGGAACGCTGCCCCTCGCTCACGACCAAGCGGGTGACCCCGCACGTCCTCCGACATACCGCGGCGATGCAGCTCCTCCACGCCAACGTGGACCTCTCCACCATCGCCCTCTGGCTCGGGCATGAAGGCATCGAGACCACCCAGATCTACCTGCATGCCGACATGACCATCAAAGAACGTGCTCTGGAGCGGGCCGCCCCACCGGGTGCTCGCCTGGGCCGCTATCGCCCGTCGGACTCACTCTTGGCATTCCTCGAAGCCCTCTGATTATGCCGAGTTCACTCAGCCCTCACAGGCGAACTACCAGGAGCGACGGCCGCCCCCAGGAACCGACTCGGCATAATTCGGTTGTCGGCATAATGCAAATAATGCCGATATCGGCATTATTTGCAGAGCCGCGGAAGGTTCCAGAGCGTGGTCTCGCCGTTCTTGACCACGGGGATGATCCGATGGTCGATCTGGAGACCCTCTCGTACGTCACAGCCGGGGATGACACACGTCTCGTCTCGGGCCATGAGGGCCCGCTCCAGGGGGGCCCGGATGGTCCGGCCCAGGTAGGTGATCGAGGCGATGTCGGTCCCCTTCGTGATGACCAGGTGCAAGATGGCATCGCCGAGGAGGGACCGGGCCGTCTCTAAGGGCACAGGGCCCACCCCGGGTAGCTCGCAGCGCTCGTCGCCGTGGAGGCTCCCCCGACGGAGGGCGGCAAGGTCCACTCGGAGGTGCACGCTCGTCGGTGGGGGGAGACCGGGTCGACCGGCCCTCGGTGGTGGCCGAGTCGGCCTCGGTCGGGTCGGCTTTCGTCGGATCGGTGTCGGCGTGGTCGGCATCAGGGCCGGTGTCGCCGGTGCGGTCGGTGTCGCCCGTGCTGTCGGTGCGGCCACGGGCGGGCCGACGGCGCTCCCCGGTGAGCAGGGCAACCAGGGCATCGGCCTCGTAGGCCTCGGGGCGCTCTCGGACGCCCAGGGTGCGGGCCTCGTCGAAGAGGACGGTGCGGGCGGGCTTGATGGCAGCGAGCATCTTGGCCCCGGCATCGGGGGTGAAGAGGCCTTCCAGGCGGAAGGCCCCGTCGGCATCGGTGTAGTGCCGCAAGTAGCGGGCATCCCGGATGCGCTCGTAGGCGGCCAGGGCGTCCTCTCCGACCGGGCCTTGGCCTTAGCTCGCAAACAGCGGTCTTGGAGCTGGCGGTTGGTCTCGTTTGTGTCCTTCGCCGCCTCGACCAGCTCGTCCTCGCTGGTGGGGTCGAGGTTCAAGACGTCGGCGACCTGGCGGGCCCTCGATGGGACAGCTCCCCTGTGCGGAGGGCGCGTCGAGGCCAGGGTGGTCCTCCATCTGGTCGGCCAGCCGTAGGGACCGGTTGAGGCCGACGGGACTCCCCTGTCTTTCTCGACAGCCATTCGGCCGCCGAGCGGGACCGTCTTTTCGATGGAGGTCGGTCTCGGTCGCCCGCTTGGCCGCCAGGGCCTTCCCTGTGGCACAGAGGTGCTCACCGCGGGAGAACAGGTCGACCAGGAGGGCTGCGTCCTCACCGGAGTAGCGCCCGGGCTCGAAGGAGCCGACGAAGGACTCGAGCAGGGAGATGGCCTCGGTCAGGGACTCGGCCGAGTTGGGGGACGGCGGCGGGCATCGAGGAGGCGGCGGGAGACCCGGTGCGCGACCGGGAAGCGTCACGGGAGCCAGGGGCGGCAGAGCCGATCCGGCGCCCGCCGCGGGTGTCCTTCCTCCCGTCGTTCTTCTTGTTTCGTTGGTCCGTTGTGGCCACATAGAAAGCATGACAGGGGGGTGTATCGGTCGGTCCTCAGATCGAGTCGCAAACCACGGAGCTGTCGAAGTAACGGAGTACTGAGCCAACCAGCGCGAATTGAGGCAACCCTGTCGGTACTCGTCGTGCTCAGTTCTCGACCGATCGGACCAGGGCGCGCATCCGCTCGATTTCCGTCGTGCTCATGTGCGGGTCCATGCACTTCAACTCGACAACCTCGCCCAGGATCGCCCGGCAGTCATCGTCGACCAAAGGCTCGAGAAAGCCATTGAGCAACGCCCTCCGCCCAATGCCAACGACGGCTGCCCTCGCTCGTCCGCCGGGGATCTCGCCCGATGCGATCAGGGCCCAGGTCAAAGCGACATCGACAGCAGGATCGCCGCGGACGGCATTGGTCCAATCGATGACAACGGGTCCCTTCGGAGCCATGAGGACGTTGAGCGGATGGAGGTCCATGTGCAGCAGCCGATCGCCACGGCCACATGGTGCCCCGACGGCCCATTCGGGAGCGGTCAGCCGATGGAGCGATTGGTGGAGCTCGGCCAACTGCCGTCCCAGTCGGCGCAAGGTCCAGGGACGGGTCGCGCCGGCATCGACCATCGTCGGTCCATCGATCCGCTCCATGACCAGATCGCATCCGTCGTCGCTGATCTGGAAGACCTCGGGAGCGGGGTACCCATGGGCGCGTGCGAACTCCATCGTCTTCGCCTCGTCCAGCATCGAGCGGCCCTGGCGCGAGCGTCGTAGCACCTGCCCGGGACCGAATTCGATATGTCGGCCTCCCGGCCCGACGCGATCAATGCCCCCGGAGCCTGCATTCCCGTGGATCGTCGATCGAGATGCCAGTGATCCCGGGCAGCGACCGTTGCAGCATCCCGGTGGCGACGCCTTCGAGGATCGGTCGCGGCAGGACGCACTCGGCGCAATCGGCCGATTCGAGCACCAAGCGGAGGGCGACCACGCCGGTGCCGGCATCGAGCGACACGAGCTCGATATCACCACCGTCGGCTTGCACCAGATCGGCCACCTTCACCAGCGCCGATCGAACCTCGGATTCCTCGAGCATGCCTCCCCCAGCCTGGACAACGCCTCCCTTTCCGGGATGGTAGTCCGGCCGTCAGCGCAGGTGACGTGACCGGTCAGCAGTTGAAGGCCAGGTCGAGACGGGGAGTGACGTGCCCGGTCAGCAGTTGAAGGCCAGGTCGAGGCCGGGGACCGGCCAGGGACACGAGACCAGACGGCCGGTAGTGCCCAAGGTGATGTAGGCCGTGGCCAGCCCCGGGCCGCCGAAGCACAGGTTGGTGGTCATGTGGTCCTCGAGGCCCGGAGGCAGCAGGTACTGGGTCACCGTGCCCCCGTCGGGGGCGATGGCGGTGATGCCGCCGGTGACCAGAGTGGCGATGCAGATGTTGCCGGCAGCGTCCACTGCCAGCGAGTCGAAGCCCTGCAGCCCGGGGAGCGTACAGAGCACCGACTCCACACCGTTTCCCTCCAGCGGGGCCAGCTCCCCCGGACCGGTTACGGACGCGGTCGGAGCCGGGCCGTGACCGTCTCCGCGTAGTACAGGGTGTTGCCGTCGGGAGCGATCCCGATCCCGTTCGGGCTCTCGGCCGGGAAGACCACCTCTTCCAAGGTGTTCCCATCGATCGTGGCGTAGTACACAGAGCCGATGTCGCGCTGTCGTCCTTGGAACTTGCCGGTATCGGTGAACCAAAACGCACCGGCCCCGTCGAACACAATGTCGTTGGGTCCCGACAGGCGGCGATCCCCGTCATGGGTGTAGAGGACGTCGACGGAACCGGTGGACAGATCGACCCGCTCGACCCAGCCACCCTTCCAGTGGCCGTCGGCGAAACGCCCACCGTTGTTGCACACGTAGAGCGCCCCGTCGGGGCCGACGGCCGCCCCGTTGGGGCCGCCCCCGCACGTGGCCACCACGTCCGTCTCACCATCGGGCCCCACGGGGTGACCCGGCCCGCCTCGATCTCGGTGACCAGCACGCTTCCGTCCGCGCAGGCCACTGGTCCCTCCGGGAACGACAGACCCTCGGCCATCACGGTCACGCCGTCGAGCATGACGGTAGAGATGTCGGCTCCGATCGGCGGCATGGGCGGCATCAGACCTCGGGGACGATGCGGACGTGCATCGGCTTGTCCTCACCGATCAGGGCCCGGAGTCCCTCTTCGGCCCGGTCGATCGGGTATGCGTCGCTGGCAAAAGTCTCGAAGGGCCACCGAGCCGACTCGAGCAACGATATGGCGTACTCCATCGAGGCCAGGGACCGGGACACGGCCCCTTTCAAGGTGAGCTGCTTGGTCGAGACCAGGTCCACGGGGATCTCGGCCATGCCGTTGGGACCTTTCATCCCGGCCAGCACCACGGTGCCCTTGCGCCCGGCGATGCGCACCGCGTCGGTCACCGAACTGAGCGACATCGGCGTGCAATCAATCACCAGATCGGGAGGGGCCGACATGGCCCCGAGCACCTCGTCCACCACGGCGCCGTTGCTCACGTCGATAGCGTGGTCGGCACCCATCTCCTGAGCCAGCTTCAGACGATCACCATCCCGGCCAGGCCGGTGACGGCGATCTCCTTGGCCCCCGCCGCCGTTGCCACGATCACCGAGGCGATCCCACGGGGTCCCGGGCCCAGGATGGCGATGGACATGCCGGCGCGGAACCCACCGACATCGAGCACCCAGTCCACACCGTTGGACATCACGTTGAACAGCGACGCCGTGGCCACACTGATGTCGGGCGACATCGGGACCACGATGGCCTCGGGCGCCAGGTAGAGGTGTGAGGCGAACCCGCCCCACAGGGCCGGGGACACATCGGGTGAGCGGAACCCGTAGATGGTGGAGTCGGCGAACTCGGGCGCCGTGCACCCTCGCAGCCCGGCCCGACAGGTGCGACAGCGCCCACAGGTCAACGTGGAGTGCACGGCCACCCGGTCACCTTCGTCGACGTTCCACTTGGCCTTGGCTGCCGAGCCGATGCGCAGGATGCGGCCGAAGGGCTCGTGGCCGGGCACGATCGGGTAGCGATCACCCAACGCGCCCTCGAACACCTCCACATCGGTGCCGCACACGCCGCAGCCCTCCAGGGCCAACAAGGCGTCGTCGGCTCCGATGTCGGGCAACGGTGCCTGGCGGACCTCATAGTGCTCAGGCTTGGTCTGGACCACAAAGGTTGCCTGTTGAGCCATCACTGCCTCCTTGTTCGTCGATCGCTGTTCGTCGATCGCTGTTCGTCGATCGCTGTTCGTCGATCGCTGTTCGTCGATCGCTGTTCGTCGATCGCTGTTCGTCGATCGCTGTTCGTCGATCGCTGTTCGTCGATCCCTCACCGTTCATCGTTCACCGCTCGCCGTTCACCGCAGCGGGCGGAAGAACGCCCGGATGCTGTCGGCTACCGCTTCGGGCTCCTCCCACGATGCGAAGTGGCCACCGGTGGGCAGGTCGACCCAGTGGCGCACGTCGTGCACGCGGTCGATCATCTCCCGGGGCGCCCGTCGCGGGCGGGAAGGTCGGCTCAAAGCGGGGCATGGCCACCCCGGTGGGCACCTGAGGCGCCGACCCGGCTCGATAGGGCGGATCAGCAGTCACCCGCTCGTAGTAGGCGCGGAGCGACGAGGCGATCGTGCCCGTCACCAATAGGTGGTGGCGCTGGTAAGGATCTCGTCCTTGCTGTAGCGGCGCTCGAGTCACCGTGGCAGTCGCTCCACGACCGATGCTTCTCGACCAGCCACGAGGCCAGGCCGGCCGGTGAGTCAGTGAGGGCGTGTGCCCGATGCTCTGGGGCTTCGTCCGGTGCAGCTGGGCGTAGGCCCCCTCCTCGGCCGACCACTCCCGGGCGTACGTCGCCGAAGGCCAGTTCGGCCTCGGTCGGGGGCGGCGCCGGCGGCTCGAAGGAGGCGCGGCATGAGGGCCGGATCGTGGGTGTGCACGCCGACCACGGCGTCGGGGCGGCCGAAGGCCATCCGGCCGTTGACGTACGCCCCGAGCCCGGTGCCATGCAGGCCGTACCGGGGGTAGCCCAACCCCTCGGCCATCAGCGCGCCCAGATGCGTCGGCCGCCCGGTGGTAGCCGAACCCTCGGACGCCGGTCGATCCCGAGAACCCGAATCCGGGGAGCGACGGCACGATCACATCGAAGGCATCGTCGGCGTCGCCCCCGTGCAAAGCCGGGATCGGCTCAGCAGCGGGGACCAGCTTGGTCATCTCCAGGTACCCGCTCGGCCAGCCGTGCACGAGGACCAGCGGCATCGGGTTGTCACCACTTCCCCGAAGGTGGCGAAATGGACGACGACTCCCTCGACATGGGCCCGGAACTGGGGTAGCTGGTTCGAGTGCTCTCTGTTGCTCGAACCAGTCGAACCCGGTACGCCAGTAGTCGACCAGCTCACCCAGATAGGCGGCGCTCGTCCCGTAGTCCCAGCCGGCGCCGTCGGGCTCCTCGGCCAGCCGGGTCCGGGCCAGACGGTGCGAGAGGTCGTCAATGACCGACGCCTCCACATCGACTCGAAAGGCATCGACCTCCACATATCCCCCATCGTTTCGGTACTCGGGCGCTCCGCGGGTCAGTACTGGGCGCTCGGTACTGGGCGCTCCGGGGTCGGCACTGGGTGCTCCCCGGGCGAGCGGCCCCGTCGTGCGAGCTACATCGTCGGCGGCGTGGCCGGGTTGAACTGGTAGAGCTTCTCGGCGTTACCGCGAAGGATCTTGTACTGGAGCTCCTCGGGCAGCTTGGCGTGGCTCAGCCGTTCGTGGGCCAGCTTGATCGAGTGGGGCCAGGTCGTGTCGGAGTGTGGGTAGTCCATCTCGATCATCACGTTGTCCTCACCGACCACGTCGAGCATGCCCAGGCCGGTGGCGTCGTCGATGAAGCAGCCGTAGAAGTGGTTCCGGTAGTCCTCGTAGACGTCGATCTTGAAGACGTCGGCCTCGCCGCCGAAGACGGCATGGGCGCCCTCGGCGCCGTTGCCCCCGTACTGCAGCCCCTTGGCCACCCAGTGGCGTTGGGTCTCGAGGACCTGCTTGGACCGCTCCAAGAACCAGGGGATCCAGCCGATGCTGCCCTCGGATAAGGCGATCTTGATCTCGGTGAACTGCTGGAACAGGCCGGAGAAGATCCACGACAGCATGCAGGCCGCCGGGCGGATCGCCCCCATGGACATGTTGGCCATGAACGGCGAGTTCGAGGCGATCTTGTACATGGTCGACGAGGACCCGATATGGATGGACAGGACCTGCTCGTTGGCCTGGGCCGCGGCGATCACCGGCTTCCAGTACCCGCTCGGATCGTGGATGGTCGGCAGGCCCAGCGGCTCGAAGTTCTCCGAGAAGCAGAAGGAGTGCGATCCCTTGGCCGCCGTGCGCTCGATCTCCCGGACAGCCAGTTGGGGGTCCCACAGCGGGATGATGGTCAGGGGGATGTAGCGACCGGGATCGGTGGCGCACCACTCGTCGATCATCCAGTCGTTGTACGCCTGCACGCACAAAAGAGCGAGGTCCTTGTCCTTGGCCTCCCAGAACAGCTGGCCGCAGAAGCGGGGGATGGACGGGAAGTTGAGGGAGGCCAACACTCCGGCCTCGTTCATGTCCTGCAACCGGGCCTTGGGGTCGTAGCATCCGGGACGCATCTCACTGTAGGGATAGCCCTCCACGGTGATGTCCTCGGGCGGTCGGCCGGCGGTGGCGCCCAGGCCCCCGGTGACCTGCTTTGTGTCCTCGTAGACCCAGTACTCCTGCCCGTCGGGCTCGCTGATGATGCGGGGACCGACCTCCAGGTACTTCTTCGGCAACCGGTCCACCCAGACATTGCCCGGCTCGATGACGTGGTCATCGACTGACACGATCCAGTCGAGGTCGTACTGCGTCTCGTCTGCCATCACTGCCCTCCTGTCGTCGAAGCTACCTTCACACTGGTCGGCGATTTCACTGGATACCTTCACTCTGGTCGGTGATCGCCTGCGTACCGATGGTCAGCCCGGCCGGAACTTCATACCTCCAAGCCAGCAGCGATCACGTCGTCGTGGTAGCGGGCCTCACCCAGGTCGAACTCCCAGTGCTTGGCCCGCCGGGTGTAGAGCTGGATGTCCGCCTCGACCATGAAGGCCACGCCGGCGTGCACCTCATGGGCGCAGTGCACGATCCGCTGGACGGCCCGACTGGCGTATGACTTGGCCAAAGCCACCTCGCGGCGAGCGGGCAGACCGTTGTCGAGCCGCCATGCCGCCTGATGGCAGAGCAACTCGGTGAGGTGGGTGGCGATGGCGATATCGGTGCACAAGAACTGCACCGCCTGGAACTGGCCGATCGGTCGGCCGAACTGCTTGCGCTCCAGCGCGTAGCCGACCGAGAGCTCCAGGAGTCGCTTCCCGGCGCCGACGATCTCTGCGCCGCGCAAGACGGTGGCGCGATCGAGCGCCGGCCCGAGCAGAGACCATCCCCGACCGATCTCCCCCACCACGCACTCGGGTGGAACGACGACCCGGTCGAAGGTCACCGAGCACAGTGGGGCGCCGGCGATGTTGGGCATCGCCGTGATCTCCACCCCATCGGTTGCCGGATCCACGAGAGAAGAGCGTGATCCCGTCGGGCGGAGCCTCGGTCCGCGTGGCCACCAGCAACTGTGCGGCGACGTGGGCGTAGGGCACCAGGACCTTGGCCCCGTCGATCTGGTATCCGGCCGGGGTGGGCCGGGCGGGCAGGGTCACCGCGTCGGGTCCGAAACCGGCGTCGGGCTCCATGAGCGCGGGCGCGACGATGGCCACACCGGCGACCATCGAGGCGAGCAGGTCGGTGTGGCCGGCGCTTGGGTCTCGCACCAGCGTCTCCCCGGCGATGACGGCGGAGGGTAGATGGGGGCTGGGTACGAGCCCCCGCCCGAACTCCTGGTAGATGACGCTCAGATCCACGAGCGTGCCGCCGGAACCACCGAGGGCCTCGGGATAGGTCAAGCTCAACCAATCGAGACCGGCCATCTCCGCCCAGAGGTCGGGCAGGTAGCCGAGATGGTCCTCTTCGAGCTGGCGAACCGTGGTCAGGGGACAGCGGGTCTCGAACAGCTGGCGGGCAATCCGGCCCAGCTCCGCGTGACCGTCGTCGAGCGTGGTGTCCACGGCTACACAGGCCCCGATGCGCTCACCGCGGCAGCCCCAACCCGCGGGTGGCCAGCACCATCCGCTTCACCTGCGACGTGCCGCCGGCGTGATTGGCGTAGGACCAGCGGTACCAGGCTTCGGCTCCCCCCGCGAAGGGGGCCCAGCGGCTCTCTTTCCGAAGTTGAGCGAGGGGGCCGACGATCTGGCTGATGATCTGGGCGAAGAGCGGTTTGTTCTCCTTGGAGACGACGACCCCGAGGGCACCGCCGAACTGAGGAGGACGGCCATTGGTCGCATTGCTCAGCGCCTCGTAGGTAAGGAGACGTTCGGTCTCGACCATCAGCTCGAGCTCGGCCAACTGCGACGCGCACGATCGGGTCCTTGATCAGGAGCACGCCGGCCCTGGTGGTCACCTTGCAGTACTCGACCACTGCGTTGAGCATCAGCCGCATCTCGGCATGACGGGCTCCGAGCCCGCCTCCGGCGTAGAAGGCGTTCATGATGTAGCTCCAACCCTTGCCCTCTTCCCCGATCAACATGTCGCCGGGTACCCGAACGCCGTCGAAGAACGTGTGGTTCTGCCGCCGCCGGCCATGTTGTAGAGCGGGGACATCGAGACGCCCGGCGCCTTCAGGTCGAGGCAGAAGACGCTGATCCCACGGTGAGGCGGCGCGTTCGGGTCGGTCCGGGCGGCGAGGAACATCACGTCGGCGTGATGGCCCCACGTCGTGTACGTCTTCTGGCCGGTGACGATCCAGTCGCTCCCGTCTCGCTCGGCCCGGGTCGAGAGCGATGCCAGGTCCGATCCGGAGTCGGGCTCGGTCAGGCCCTCGGCCCAGAAGCGGTCGAAGGCCGCTATCCCGGGAAGAAAACGCTTCTTTTGCTCTTCAGTCCCACCGACCAGGCAACGCGCCGGCAGCCAGCCCCCAGCCGATCACGTTGACCAACGGCGCATCCCGGGCGGTGAGTTCCTCGGCCAGGATCAGCCGTTCGGTCTGCGTCCGGCCCAGTCCCCCGTACTCGACCGGCCAGGTCAGCCGATCCAACCCCTCGCCCCCACCTTCTTGGTGAACTCGAAGGCGAACTTCCACAGGTCGTCGTCCTCGTCGAACTCGTGGTTGAACGCCTTGTCCGGAGGGGAGCTCGGCATCGAGGAACGCCTGCACGACCTTGCGGAACGCGTTCTCGTCGACGCTGAAGGTGAAGTCCACGGTGCCCGTCGTCCGCTATCGGGCCCGGCCGGCCGGGCGCCGGCGCTGCGCGCCTGGCCACGGGCCGCAACTTGTCGAGCTCCCAGAATCCTCACCCTCGCATACCCCCCAATCAGGTACCGGGCCGCGGGCTTCGGTCCAGTTCAGTGCATTCACCGACAACCGAGATCGCGTGGTCCCTCCAGCCGTTTTTAGCATCGGCCCAGCCCCTCGTCAACCAATCGTTTGGTATTGAGAAGCGGCTATGGAGATGGCACACTTGACCCGGACGAAGGGGGCGCAATGGCCGTAGTGGCGGATCTGGTGGAGGCGTTGGCGTTCGAGCGGATCGAGCCCGGCCGGTGCCGGTTCTCCAACGCCGGGCAGGGCGAGCGAGGGGTGGTGTTCGGCGGACAGCTGTTGGCCCAGATGGCCGTGGCCGCAGGCACCGTCGACGCCTCCGGCACCAAGTCGATCAAGTCCGCCCACGGCCTGTTCGCCCGTCCCGTCCTGGTGGACGAGGACATGGACGTCACCGTGGACATGCTCCACGGAGGACGGGCGCTCTCGATGGTGACCACCACAGTGTGGCAACACGACCGTCCCTGTGCCCGGGGGCAGATCCTCTTGGACGCTGGTGAGGACGACCTCATCCGGCACGCCTCACCGGCGCCCGACGTGGACGGTCCCGACTCGGCCATTCCCTGGGGCGACCCGGTCGGGGGGCGAGAGATTCGAACAGTGGGCGGCGTGGACATCCTCGACGCCGACTCGACCGGGCCCGCCGAAGTGCACGTCTGGGTACGGACGTCGGGCGCCTCCGACAACCTGGTGGTCAACCAGGGCCTGTTGATCCACGCCACCGCCGGCTTCCTGATCGGCACGGCGATGAGACCCCACGCCGGTGTGGGTCAATCGGTCAGCCCATCGCGACATCTCGACGGGCATCGTCGGCCACACCATCAGCTTTCACCAGGACTCGCGCCCGGCGAATGGATGCTCATGGCCAACGAGAGCCCCTTCGCCGGACGGGGCAGGGCCTTCGGTCGAGGTCACGTCTTCACCCAGTCGGGGCGACTGGTGGCGTCTTTCTCCCAGGAGGCCATGATTCGCCACTTCCCCGCCGGACAGACGGCAACGGGTCGAGAGGCCACGGTGTTGTGAGCCCTACCGAGGCTGTAAGCCCCACCGAGCACCACCGATAGGAGACCCGGACATGCGCTTTGCCAACGTGGAAGGACGAATGCAACTCGTGGTGGCCGACGGGACCATCGACGTGGCCGAAAGCTCCGGGAACAAGCTGCCGAGCGACCCCCAGGCCTGCCTCGATGTATGGGACGACCTGGTGGAGTGGGCCACGACGGCCTCGGGGTCCGATCGGACCAGTTGCGACGGGGACGCGCCTCGCTCCGGTCCCGCGGCCCAGACAGGCCGTGGGCATAGCCCTCAACTACCAGCTCCACGTGGGTGAATCCAACTTCTCCGCCCCTGAGGAGCCGTCTGCTTTCACCAAGTTCCCCAGCTGTATTGCCGGGCCGGGTGCAGACATACCGATCGTCGGCCAGACCGTCGACTGGGAGGTCGAACTGGTGGTGGTGATCGGCCGCAGCGCCCACAACATCCCCGAGGGACAGGGGTGGGACTACGTCGCCGGCCTAACCGTGGGCCAGGACATCTCCGAACGCACCGTGCAACTGCGACCGCCGGCCCCCCAGTTCTCGCTGGGGAAGTCGTTCCCCGCCTTCGGGCCGATCGGGCCCGAGCTGGTGACCGCGGACGAGCTCGACGATCCCGACGACCTGCAGATCGAATGCGCAGTGAACGGCCGCCAGGTGCAGCTGGCTCGCACCTCGGAGCTCATCTTCTCCGTTCCCGAATTGGTGAGCCGGCTGTCGGCCATCATCACCCTCTATCCCGGGGACCTCATCTTCACCGGCACCCCCGCGGGGGTCGGACACGCTCGGAACCCGCCCGAGTACCTCCACCCCGGGGACCAGCTGACCAGCACCATCGAGGGCATAGGGACCCTCTACAACACCTGCGTGGCGCCGTGAGCGTGAGCCACTACCCGCCGGGACCGGTGCTGGGTTCCTTCACGGAGTCAGGCCATGTGGAGTCAGGCCATGTGGAGTCAGGCCCGATGGAGTCAGCCCCCATGGAGGTCTCATGCTCGCCCTGGTAGTCGCACCGGAGAACCCCACCGGCCTGGAGCGCCGAGCGGTGAGCGAGCCGGCACCTGCGCCCTTCGAGGCGGTTGTGCGCGTCCACGCCTTCTCCTTGAACCGGGGTGAGGTCGGACACATCTCCTCCCTTCCCGCCGGCACCGTTATGGGGTGGGACATCGCCGGGACCGTGCTCCACGCGGCCGCCGATGGATCGGGGCCGCCTGCCGGCAGCCGGGTGTTTGGGTACACAGAAGGCCGGGGGGCCTGGGCCGAACAAGCCGCCGTCCCCACGGACACGCTGGCGGTGCTGCCGGCCGACGTGGGCTTCGCAGAGGGGTCGACCCTGGGTGTAGCCGGGCTGACCGCCCTGTACGCGCTCCGACTGGGCGGTTCCCTGTTGGGGCGGACGGTGATCGTCACCGGCGCGGCCGGCGGGGTCGGTCGGCTGGCCATCCAGCTGGCGACCCTGTCCGGAGCGGACGTGATCGCCATCGTGGGCCCTGACCCGTCCCGGGCCGCCGCGGTCACGAAATTGGGCCTCCGCGGGCTCACCGTGGAACAGGGCTTGGCCGGGACCGGAGCGCCGGCACACCTCATACTCGAATCGGTGGGCGGTTCCTCGCTGTCCGCCGCCTTCACCCGGGTGGCCCATGGCGGCGTCATCGTCACCTATGGCCGCTCGTCCGGAGACCCCGGAGCGGTCCCGCCGGACTGGTTCTTCGCCAATGCCTCGTTGCACGGGCTCAGCTTCTCCCGTCGCCACGGCGCGGACGGCACGTCGCCGACCGGGCTCGAGATCCTCGGGCGCCTGGTGGCCGAGGGCCGACTCGACAGCGGCATCAGCTTCCAGCGAAGCTGGGACGAGGCCGACACCGCCATCGATGCATTGCGGGAACGTCGGGTAGCGGGAAAGGCCGTCCTCCACATCGTGGAGGCATGAGAAAGGGGGGCACACCGTGACCGTGAACCAGACAGCGGAAAGCCAGACAGCGGAAAACGAGCCAGCACAGAACCAGACGGCGATGGCCGATCGCCTGCAACGGCTCGAGGATCTCGAGGAGATCCGCCAGCTCTTCATCGACTACGGGCACTATCTGGACAGCGGCAACTTCGCCGCCTACGGAGAACTGTTCGCAGCCGACGGCGAGGTGCTTCTCGGCCCGGTGGGCCGGGCGAAGGGACCAGCCGCCATCGAGGCGCTCATGCGCCAGACCATGGAGGGAGACGCGGGGCTCGAGCTTTCACATCGTGTCCAACCCGATCATCGAGCTGCCGTGCGACCAGGCCACCACCGAGGTCATGTGGACGGTGGTCGCTCGCGACGAGAAGGACAACGCCACCGTGACCATGCTCGGCCGTCATAGCGACACCCTGGTCCGAGAGGGCCAACGCTGGCGGTTCCTTCGCCGTCAGGGCTTCATCGACATCCCCAGCCGCTACCGCACACCCGAGGATCCTGCCGCCGAGTAACGCCCGACTACCGATCGCCGGTCGGGCGCCCGACTGCGGATCGCGGGTCAGGACTCGGCGCCGGCGTCCCAGTGCGGGCCTCCGAGCCCCCGGACGATGAACTGGGCGTACCACTCGGCGACGTTCTCCTTGGAGAGCCGACCCTTGGGCTGATGCCACTCCTGGGTGCTGTTGAGCAGTTCGAACACAGTGATGGTGGCGAGGGAGACGTCGACGGCCGGATCGAACGCACCCTGTTTGACCCCTTGGATGAGGATGCTCTTGACGAAGTCGCTGAAGTTGTCCCGTCGCTCGATCACCAATTTGAGCCGCTTGGGGCTCAGCCGGGTGAACGAGCGTTCGGCGACCCGGTAGCCCCGCTGCTCTTTCAGGGTCAGCGTGATCCATCGCTTGATGAAGGCAGTCAGGCGGACCGGCGCGCTGGCCGAGGCGGTTTCCTCGTCCTCTTCCATAGTGGTGAGGTAGAGGGTCTGGGCCCGGTCGACGATCTCGAACAGCAGGTCCTCTTTGGTCTTGATGTAGTAGTAGATGCTTCCCTTGAGGATGCCGACCTCAGAAGCGATCTCTTGGAGGCTGGTTCCTCGTACCCGTTCTTGAGGAAGGTCTCTGACGCCACCTCGATGATCTCCTCCCAGCGGGCCTCGCTGTCCATCGGCTTGGAGCGACCACGCGTTCGGCCTCGGTTTGGCCGGGCCGACCCCACTGGGCGATTGCGTATCTGGACTACTTGCCACGGGATTCCTTTATTTGTTGAGGTTGTCGTGTAATTGCAAAGGTTGTATTTGCTGACGCTGCCATTGCTGAGGTTGTGGTTGTTGAAGTTGACGGTGTTGAAGTTGCCATTGCTGAGTTCGATGGTGGGCAGTATCGGCGCCGATGGCTCGATCGGCGAGAACCCGGAGATATCCGGTTGAGCTTACCGACAGGGGTGCGGGTCTCATGGGATCTTCTCACGGGATCTAGTGGAACGTCTCGCCGGCGTTAGTGTCGACGGCCTGACCGGTCATCGCCGACGAGAGCTCGGAGGACAGGAAGACCACGACACGGGCACACTCCTCGTCGGTGGCCAAACGAGGCAGTGAGACATCGTTGACCATGACGTCCACCTGCTCGTCGAACGATGTGCCTCGCTGTTCGGCCAGGTGCCCGATGTAGGTGTGCAGTGACGGCCCCCACATGCGCCCGGGTACCACCGTGTTGACCCGGATGTCGTAGGGGCCGAGCTCACGGGCCAGGACATGCGACGCGGTGAGGAGGGCTGCCTTCGACGACGCATAGGCCCCGCGGCCGGCCCGGACCCGTCGGACGATCTGCGAGCCCACGAACACAACCGTGCCACCGTGCCGGCGCTTGAGGGCGGGAATGGCCGCTTTCACCAGCCGCAGCGAGCCGAAGAAGTTGACGTCGAACGCAGGTAGCCACGAGTCCACGTCCGCCTCCTCCAAGGTGACGTTGTAGGACCCGGTGGCAAAGGCATTGGCCACCACGCTGTCCACCCCGCCGAACCGGTCCTCGGCGGCGGACATCGAGGGAACGGCAGTCCTCGTCCACGGTGACGTCGCACCGGGCCACGCTCACGTGTTCGGCTCCGTAGCGCTCGCCCAGCTCGGCGGCCAGTTCGTCGAGGTAGCCCGCGAACGGGCGCTGAGCATCACCGAGGCTTGCGGCCGCGGCGGCGTGCTCGGCGATGTGGCCGCCCAGGCCGGGGCCGACCCCGCTGACGATCACCGTCTTTCCCGCCAACAGGGAACTGCGCTCGATCAACTTCTCACCTCGTCGTTCCGCCACCCACGGGACCTCGTCGGCCAGCTCGGCTTGGAGGACGTACTTCTTGACCTTGCCCGAGGCCGTGCGTGGCAGCTCGTCCACGTGGCGCCACACCCCGGGGATCTTCTGGGGGGCCAGAGCCGGCGGCGCGGAGGAAGTCGCACAGCTCCTTCTCGCTCGGGGCCACGTCTCCACGGGTGAGGATGAATGCGGCGGGCTGCTCCCCCAGGCGAGGATGGGGAGCAGGCACGACCGACGCCTCCGTAATGCCCGGGTGCTGGGCGAGCAGGTCCTCGATCTCCCGACCGGAGATCTTCTCGCCGCCTCGGTTGATGATCTCCTTGGACCGACCGGTCATCGAGAGCACGCCCTCGGCGGTGAGGAACCCGAGGTCGCCGGTCCGGAACCAACCCTGGTCGTCGAAACCGTCACGGGTGTGCTCGGGGTCCAGGTACCCCAGGGCACGCTGTGGGCCTCGGATGAGGAACTCCCCGATCTCGTCGGGTCCCAGTTCGTTCCCGTCGAAATCGACCACCCGGACCTCGCATCCCGGCGCGATCCGGCCGTCGGTACCGCACCGGATCTCCTTCGGTTCGAACGGCGCGCTCGAGGTCACCCCCGGGCACTCGGTCATCCCCCACGAGCGGGCCGGGTGCATGCCCACCCCTTCGGCCGCGAGGGCCAGCGACGTCGGAATGGTGGACCCACCGCAGGGATAGCTACTCAGCTCCAGGCGGTCCTGGCCCCGGCTGGCCAGGGCGGCCAACAGCTCCTGTATGAAGATGGCGGCCCCGGAGGAGAACGTGACCTCGAACTTGGCCATGTCGTCGATGGCCTGTTCCGCATCCCATCGGTCCCGCAGTACCACCGAACACCCGGTGAACGAGGGAATGGCCACCGCGGTAGAGCAAGCCGGTGGCATGGGCCAGGGGGGCGGGCATGTAGACCCGGTCCTTCCAGCCGTATGCCGCCTGCCGGGAGGAGCGGAGCCCGGAGCTGATGAAGCTGGCCGAGCTGTGGGCCACCCCTTTGGCTCCCGACGTCGTCCCCGAGGTGAAGCCGACCAGTGCCGGGCGTCCAGATCGACGTTGTCGGCGATGTGGGGCGCGGCGGAGACGGCGTCGTCGAACATCGTCCAGCCGGTGGCGGCTCCCCGCAGCACAACGCGCACGTCGGGTTGGTGGCCAACGGCATTGCAGGCATCCGATACCAGGGCCACGTGATCGACCCCGCGGAACGACTCGGGCACGACGACGCATCGCGGCCGCACCGCCTCGATCACCTGGCGGAGCTCGTGCTCGCGGTAGATGGGGACGACCGGGCTGCTGACGGCCCCGGCGGCCCAGATCCCGTAGGCCACCGCCAGCGACTCCCACCAGTTGGGGAGCTGCCACAGGACGACGTCGCCGGGCCCGATGCCGTGGGCCTGGAGGTACCCACCGAAGCGAGAGGCGAGGCCGATCAACTCCGACCAGTTGAGGGTCATGTCCCCGTCGATCACTGCGGGCAGAACTCCGAACTCCTGTTGATTTCGCCGCATCATCGAGCCCAACGAGATCGTCGATCGGTACCCCGCGTCGCAAGTAGAGAGCGGCCAGCTCCTCGGGGAGTGCTGCTGGCACGTACTCGAGCGGGCTCACCGGTCCAACCAGGTCAACGAACCGACTCCGTCTCGCCGCCGCCCATCGTGCAGACCCATGGTGTCCCCCTTGGCAACGCCTGGTCGACGTGCGCCCGGCGCCGGCCAGCTCTATCTACCAACCGTTCGTCAGGGTAACGTCCGTCGTGGGAACGGTCAAGGCCGGTCGGCCGGATCCGAGAAGGCGTCGGCCACCGTCCGGTGGACGGCAGCGACCTGGGGCCAGAACTGGGGGTGGGTGACGGCAAAGGGCCTGTTCTCCCGGATGGCCCGGACCACCAGTGGGCCCACGTCGGCCGGGTCCATCCAGTCCACAGGGGCCCGGGGCGAGTCCGACGCCGGGGCATCGCGCCCGAGCGGGACGGGCGGGCTCACGCCGACCGAGCTGGGAGGTGCGGGCCAGGTCGGTGGTGACCGGTCCCGGCAGCAGCACGGTCAGGCCGATCCCGTGCGGATCGAGCTCCTGGCGCAAGGCCTCGGACAGCCCCAAGACGGCGAACTTGGATGCCGTGTACATCGTCTGGGCACCCATCACGCCGACCCGGAGCGACGACATGGACCCGGTGTTGACCACGTGTCGCTCACCGGTTGCCTTGATCATCCCGGGCAAAAACGCTCGGAGCCCGTTGACCACACCGAAGACGTTGACGCCGAAGATCCACTCCCAGTCCTCCGGGGTGCTCTCGACCAGGGGCCGCCGAGCCGCGACCCCCGCGTTGTTGCAGAGCACGTGGACGTCACCCGAACCGTTCGGACACCGTCAGGCGCAGGGCCTCGACCGATGCCGGGTCGGCCACGTCGACGTGGGCGGCCATCACCTCGGCTCCGCTGCTCCCCGGAGCTCTTCGGCCGCCCGGAGTGCGGGCTCGTCGTCACGGTCGGCCACCACTACTCGCATGCCTTCGCCGGCGAGCGCGGTGGCCATGGCCAAACCGATACCGCTGGCGCCGCCGGTCACCACCGCGCACCGGCCCTCGAAGTCCTTCACGTCAACCCGCCCCGAGCGCCCGGCCGACACAGAGGGAAGGCCAAACGCGGGAAGGCCGGAGGCGAGCCATCGAGAATACGATACCGACCAACGAGTCACGCGGCGTCCTGCCCATGGCGAGATCAAGCCGGCGGCCGTCCCGGGCCGACGGCGGACGAGGAGAGCGATGCCCATCGATGACAGCCCGGTTCCGGACTACGGACAGCTCTTGCGCCTCGACGGTCGGGCGTTCGTCGTGGGGGGCGCGGGATTCGGTATGGGGCGCCAGGTGTCACACGCCCTCGCCTCCCAGGGCGCCAACGTGCTCTGCATCGATGTGATCGGCGAACGGGCTGACACCGTGGCCGGCGAGATAGGTGGCGTCGCCTGTGTGGCCGACCTCCGCGTGGCCGCCGACGTGGAGCGATCGATCGCTACGGCCGAGCGTCAGTTCGGGCAGCTCGACGGGGTGGTGGACATCGTCGGAGGATCTCGATGGAGCTCGATCGCCGACATGAGCGAGGAGGACTGGGACGGGGCCCTCGACGAAAACCTGCGCCACGTCTTCTTGATGATCAAATTCGGCGCTCCTGCGCTCAGGCGCGCCGGAGGGGGGAGCTTCGCCTTCGTGAGCTCCATGAGCGGCACGACCAGCTCACCGTTTCACAGTGCCTACGGAGCAGCCAAGGCCGGCATCGTGTCGCTGGTGAAGTCGGCTGCGGCCGAGCTGCGCCCGCACAACATCCGCGTGAACTCGGTGGCTCCCGGAGCGACGGCGACACCCCGCATGATCGAAGCCACCGGGGAGACCTCGGACGGGACGCTCACCGGATGGGGTGCCCCGTCCGACATTGCCGCCGCCCTGCTCTTTTTGTCCTCCGACCTTGCCGGCCACGTCAGCGGCCAGACCTTCCTGGTCGATGGGGCCACCACCGCCGAGTACCCCCAGGAGCTCCCGGCGTCGCTGACCGACCAGCTCTGAGGCGAGCCCGGTTCGGTCAGCCGATGGCGATGGGGTTGACCGGGCACCCGGTGGCACCGCTAACCGGCAGCGCGCCCACCACCACGGTGGACTCGTAGCACCGATCGGCGGCCAATTCTGCCAGCCACAGGTGCTCCACGAGCGTCACGCCGAGCTTCACCAACAGCTCGATATGGACAGCCAAGAAGATGTTCTTGTCGAAGGGGATCGACTCGATGGCGGCGTTGTCCGACCCGACGACGGCGATGTCGTGGTCGCGGATGAAGTTGACGGCGTCGAGACCCAGACCCGGTTCCAACCCGGCCGGTGGTCCATCGGGCTTCTGGCGGGCCTCGAGCCAACCGGTGCGCACGATCATGATGTCGCCGGGCAGCACCTCGGTTCCCTGGGCGCTACGCGTCGACTCGAGATCGTCGGAGGTGACCACGCGTCCGGCCTCGAGGAACTCCTCGCCGGCCCACGCGGCCACGTCGAGCATCACGGCCCGGCCGACGAAGCTCCCGGTCTGTTCGATGCCGCACTTGGACGCCCCGAGCTTGGGCGTGAACGACCCGGCGGGATGGCCGTTGTAGAGCGTCCCCTCGCTATAGACGTGGGACAGAGCGTCCATGTGGGTCCCGGCGTGGCTCGGGATGATGATGAGGTCCTCGTTGGCCCCGACACCCTCGACCGCCCCGTAGGCCTGGTACACATCGGCGTCGGCCGGGGCGGCCAGGGTCAGGCGTTCGGGCGTGGGTCGGTCCGACACCTGCGGTGTGGCGAAGTGGCCGATGGGTATGGCCAGGCTGTACACCTTGCCCGTCTTGCACCGACTCAGCGCCTCTAGCACGGTCGGTCCATCGATGAGGTTGAGCGCACCTCGCTGATCCTCGGTGCCCCACCGTCCCCAGTTGCCCGTCTCGGCCATGTCGCTGCCTCCCTTGTATTGGTCCGTGCACGTCGTGATCGGTGCACGTCTCCGTTAGTGAGCTTGTCAGCCCGACCCGTGTGGTGTCGACGGCGCCGGCATCGAGCCGTCCGGTGTCGACGGCTCCGGGGGTAAGCCAAAGGTCTCCGTCCCCAAGAGGATCGGGTTGATCCGGTCGATGGCCGAGTCGATGGAGTCACCGCTGAGCACCATCGAACCGTTGTCCATGACGGCGTACCGGCTCGAACGCTCGAGCGCCCGCTCGACGCTCTGGTCCACCAGCACCACCCCGAGGCCGTCACGGACCAGGCGGTCGATGGTGTCATAGATCTCGTCCACCAGGATCGGAGCGACACCGGACGCCGGCTCGTCGAGCAACAGGTACGACGGTCGGCTCATGAGCGCCTGGCCGATGGCCACCATCTGCTGCTGGCCACCACTCAGTTCCCCCGCCGTCTTCCCGCTGTAGCGGGAGAGAACGGGGAACAGCGCGTAGACCTGTTCGATGTCACCGGGTATCTCCCGACGGGCCGTGCGCCGACGGGTGAAGGCGCCGAGGCGCAGGTTCTCGATAACAGTCATGTCCCGGAAGATCCTGCGCCCTTCGGGGACCAGGCTGACGCCGGCGACGACGATGGCGTTCGGCGTCTCGTGGCTGACGTCGGTCCCGTCGATGGTCACGCGCCCGCTGGCTTGTCCGAACCGGAGCCCGACTGCGGCGGCCAACGCCGTGGACTTGCCCGCCCCGTTGCGCCCGACCAGAGCCACCACTTCGCCCGGATTCACCGTGATGGTGAAATCGGTGACCACCTTCACCCGGCCGTAGCCCCGCTCAGCCCGGTGATGTACAGGCCGGCTGCAGTCACAGCGTCTGCAGTCACAGCGTCCGCAGTCACGTGGTCTCCTTGGCCAGCGTTACCGGATCCGATCCCTTGACACCGGGTCGGTCGACGCGTTGTCGCCCGATGTAGACGCGGACGACCACGGGATCGCGGCTCACCTCGGCCGGGGTCCCCCGGGCGATGACCTGACCCTCGTCGAGGACCGTCACCTCATCGGCCACGTCGAACACGATGGGCAGGTTGTGCTCGACGATCAGCACACCGAGCCCGGCCCGGGCCATCATGCGCACCGCGTCCTTGAACACCTCGGCCTCGCCCGGGGACAGGCCGGCGGCCGGCTCGTCGAGGAGGACGAACATGGGTCGGACGGCCATGGCCCGGGCGATCTCGAGCAGACGCTGCGTACCGTGCGGGATCAGGCCGGCCATGTCGAACACGTTGGTGACCAGGCCCACATCGCTGAGGGCGACGAACGACGCGGCCATGGCCTGGCGATCGTCGCGCCGAGCCCGGGGGGTATGGAACAACGTCCCCAGCAGCGGTCCTAGCGAGGTGCGATCGGCTCCGGCGAACACATTGCCGAGGGCGGTTTCGAACTGGTTCAGCTTCGGAGTCTGGAAGGTCCGGGCGATGCCCAGTCTGGCCACCCGGACGGTTCCCTTCAGCGTGTCGAGACGTTTGTCCCCCACCGCGATGCTGCCGCCGTCGAGCGAGTAGTACCCGGTGATCAGGTTCAAGAGCGTGGTCTTGCCCGAGCCGTTCGGGCCGACCAGGGCATGGATCTTTCCCCGCTCCACGACGAGGTCCACGCCGTCGACGGCCATCACCCCGCCGAAGCGCCGGCGAGCTCCGACGACAACCAGCGGTGGCGTCTCGGTCTCCGTCGGGGCCACCGGCTCCGCCAACGCCGCGGTGCCATCGCCCGGTCCCGCCTTGGCCGCCAGGTCCTCCATGCTCGGTGGGGCCAGGGCCCTGGGCCGGAACCGGGCCAGCAGGTCGCGCAGCAGTCCCATGATCCCGGTGGGCACGAGGATGGCCACCAAGATGAGCACGACGCCGTAGACGAGCCCCTCGTACTGGTTGAAGCTGTTCAGGAGCTCGATGGCGATCCCGATGAGGGCGACACCGATGATGGGGCCCAAGATGGTGCCGGCCCCGCCCACGACCAGACCGGCCAGGATGTAGATGGAGGTCTGCACGGTGACGCTGTCGGGGCTGATGAACTGCTGGCTGTAGACGTAGTACCCCCCGGCGATGCCGATGGGGATGGCGGCCAACAAGAACGAGGCCAGCTTCGTCCAGTACGGGGCCACCCCGATCGAGGTGGCCAGGTCCTCACTGGCCATGATGGACCCGAAGCGCCGTCCCAACCTCGAATTGCGGACGGCCCAGGCGAACCCGGCCAGGACGGCCACGATCCCGACCCCCACGATATAGAGGGCGTAGCCGGACGGCTTCTGGGTGAAGGTCAGGATGGTGAGGAGGGACAGCCCGCTCTGGCCGCCGGTCACCGACCACTGGCCGGCCACCACGGGAATGACCAAGGCTATGAACAGGGTCACCATGCCCAAATAGAAACCGCCGACTCGCAGCGTCAACGCGGCGATCACCGCGGCCAACACGATCGACACCACCACCGAGGCCAGGCACATGGCATAGATGTTCTGCATGCTGGTGTAGTGGGTGGCGGCAACGGCGGCGGCGTAGCCGCCGGCGGCGAACAGGGCGCTCGGGCCAAGGAAGATCTGTCCGGCGAAGCCGAGGACGATGTTCAGGCCCACGCCCACCATGACCAGTGACAGGACGTAGTCGAGCTGTCCCAGCTTTTCGACGCCGGTCCCGTAGACGTAGGGAAAGGCGAGGCCGATACCGACCCAGATGGCGATGGTGAGCCACCGTCCCCAACGGGTACCGCACAAAAGCATCGGCTCTCCCTCAGACCGTCCGGGCCACGGTGGACCGGAAGAGGCCCTCGGGCCTGATGGTCAGGACCAGCAACACCAGGATCAGGCCGACCAGGATCTCGTAGTTGGAGCTCACGTAGGCGTCGAACAGCTGCTCGCAGACGCCGAGGGTGATCCCACCGACCACGGCTCCCCGGATGCTGCCGAATCCTCCGATGGCCAGGGCCAGAAACCCCTTCAAGGTGAAGCTCAACCCGATGTTGGGATCCGAGAAGGTGATCGGGGCGATCACGAACCCGGCGATGGCGGCCAACAGCCCGGCCATGATGAAGGCCGTCCTGCTCATGGAGACCGGATTGATACCCCGCAGGCTGGCCGCCTCGCGGTCCTCGGCCGTCCCCCGCATGGCCTGACCCAACCAGGACTTCGAATAGAACAGGTCCAAGATGACGATCACGACGATGAAGGTGCCGATGACCAACAGTTGGCGATAGCCCAGCTGCACGGAACCGACGTGGAACCCGCTCAACGAGAGCGGGCTGGGGATGGCCACGATGGCCCGATGGCCGAACAGGATGGCCACGACGGCCTCGAGCACGGCGGAAAAGCCCAGGGTGGCGATGAACCAACCGAAACTGGCGGCACCGGTCTTCTTGAGGAAAGGACGCACCACGAACCGCTCTTCGGCCGCGGCGATGACCGCCACCCCGGCGAGGACGATCACCAACGCGGCCAGCTCGGGAAGCTTCCACACCACCAGGGTCAGGTAGGAGCCCATGACTCCCACCATCACCAGGTCTCCCTGGGCCAGGTTGAACACGCGGGTGGCGTTGAACACGACGGTGTACCCGATGCCGACCAGCCCGTAGATCGATCCGATGGCCAGGCCGGCCACCACCGCGGTCCAGAACAGGGTCACCTCACGTACCCCCCACCGGTCATCGAGCGGGCTTTACCAGATCGGGCCGCCGCGCCGACACCATGCGCTGGATCCCGTCCACCAGATCCGTCCCGGGGGGACCGGCCAGATCGACCAACTTGGTGGTGTCCACGCACACCGAGGAGATCGTCTGGTCGGTCTCGACGAACGTCGGCTCCAGACCGGTCAGCGCCCCGATGTGGGCGCACCACTCCTCGATGGAGGACGGCGTCCCACCCCAGTTCACCGTGGTGGCCGGCACGCCGGCCCCGGCGAGCAGGCCGGGAAGCGTCTTCAGCACATCGTCCTCATGGATGGGGTTGAAGCGATTGGGCCGTTCAGGGTGCAAGGGGATGTCCATGCCCGCCGCCATCATCTCCAGATGCACCGAGGGCCAGCCCCCGTTGTCGCCATAGGGCACCGACAGGCGGGCGATGGTGGTCGGCACGTTCCATCGCCTGGCCCCGAAGCGGGCCACCGCCTCCGCCGCGATCTTTCCGATGCTGTAGGTCTGCATGAAGGGCATGATCGAAGCCCAGATCCGGTGGTTGTCGCCGAGCGGGGAGTCCTCAGTGAACACCGTGGCCAGCGCGGGCTCGTAGACGGCGGTCGACGAGCAGTGGAGGAACGCTTTCACGCTGCGGCAGTGCTCCATCAAGAAGCCGACCGATCCGGCCGATGCGTCCAGATCCTCCGTCCACCCACCCGACTTGGCAATGGCCAAATTCAGCGCATAGGTGAAGTCCTGGGGTACCGCTGACAGATCGGGAGCGACCAGGTCGACGACCTCACAGCGCACGCCGGCCTGTTCGAGCGATGCCCGAGCCGCCGGATCGGAGAAGCGAGCCATGGCCCAGACCTCGTTGTCTTGCGCCAAGGATCTGGCCAGGGGCAGCGCCACTTGACCGGTCGCCCCGACAACCAGGATCTTCTCACCGTTCATGTGGGTCCTTTCTCTCTGTGTTCGCTCTGGTTCGACCGTACGTGTTCCCGCACGCTCACGCCGGGCGAAGCTCGGCCAGCCGAACCAGCGGAAGCGTGCGGTCGGTTCGGGTCTGGTAATCGGCGTAGTGCGGGCGATCGGCGACCAGCCCGGCCCACGTGTCCTCGTACTCCGAACCGCCGAGGATCTGGCCTTCGGCCCAGAACCGGTGTCCCTGGTCGAGCACCAGCAATTCCGGGTTGGCCGTACGATCGGCGAGGTTGAGGTACCACGACGGGTGCTGGGGGGCACCGGCGAAAGAGGCCACCACCACGCGATAACCGTTGCGATCCGACCAATAGGGCAGAGCGACCTTGTGCTCGTTGCCCGACTTCCGGCCGACCGTACGCAAGAGGACGTGCCGCATCCCGGCCACGACCCAGATCTCCTCGGCGTCCGAGGTCTCCATGGCCGCGACGTGGCCGCGGCCGATGCCTGGGATCTCGTCTCGGGGTGGCTCGACGAACTCCTCGTTGCGCTGGTTGTCTGGCATGGATGGTGCTCCCAACTACCGCATCGACGGTGACCGTGGTCGAGTGATGACGATCAACCCTTGACCGGCACCCTGCCCACCCCGCCGGCATAGGGCGGGCCCATCTGACAGACGGCTGGTCCGAAGGTACCTACCAACCCGAAGTGGTTCGTGGGCGAGAACTTGTAGGAGAGGCCCAGGAAGTCCATGCTCGTGATCCCCTCCAGCGCCTTCTTGATGGCCGCCGGGGCCGTCGAGTGGTACTTGTTGATGGCGTAGTTCATCATCTCGAGCGGGACGCTGTCGGTGGCCATGGACGTCAGGTAGTTGACGAAGGCCGGATAGTCCGTCCCCTTGGCGTAGGCGGCCATCAGTTGGTTCTGTACCGGTGTGAACGTCTGCGTGGCTGTATTGGCACAGTTGTAGTAGTACGCATTGGCCTTTGCTGTGAGCGGTCCCATGGAATCGAAGCCGCTGTACCAGGCTCCGGCCGAGGCCAAGATGGTGGGCGACCAGTTCGCCGACTGGACGGCCTGCCAAATGGGTCCATACCCCTCGCCGGCGGTGACGACCAACAACTGGGTTCCCGCCCCTTTCAGCTTGGTGATCGCCGCGCTGTTGTCCACCGATCCCGGCGTGATGTTGACCGTCGTCACCGTGGCGTTCTTCACGTTCTTCTTGACCCCGGCGCCGATCTGGTTGGCGAACACGGTGTCGTACGGGATCCCGTCGTTCAGGATCCCTACGTTCTTGAACCCCTTCTGCTTGATCCAGTTGATGGCGGCGACGCCGGTCTGCTGCAGCGACGGGTTGGGACTGAAGAGGTATGGGTACTGCTGGGCCAGTTGGGCCGGCGTGAGGCTGTTGGTGAGCTCCAAGTTGGCCAACACCGGCATCTTGGCCTTGGTCCAGACCGCCAGCTGTTGGCCGGCGGCGGCCGGGTTGTAACTGGCGGTGATCACTGCGGCATCCTTGTTGGTCACCATCTGGTTCGCCACCTGTACCGCGCTGGTGACGTCGCTGGCATCGTTCAGGATGTCCAACTTCACCTGGTGGCCGTCGATGCCATTGGGGTGCATCAGGTTGAACTGTTGGAGCGCCACACCGGTCTGGATCTTGGCTTCGATCCCGTACGAGGCGAGGGCGCCGCTCGTCGGCGCCGAAATCCCGAAGGTAATCGGTCCCGGCGGAATTGGCGGGTAGCCCGAGCTGGCACCGGCGGTCGACCCCGGCCCGACCACGGCGAGCGTGCCTGCGCACACCATCACCGCCAGGGCCACCGAAAGGTGTTTCCTCATGGATCTCCCCCTCCTGGTGGTTGCCGCCGCCGCCCGCTCCCCAAATTATCGATCCGGCAGACCACAGCTCGTTGAACCGATCGTCACGGTAACACGACAAATGCGTCTCGCCAAGGCCCCGGGTCGAATTCCTGACATTCCTGTCGCTAGCCTGGCAACGAGGGTGAGGGCAGTGCGATCAGGAAGCTCACCCGCTACCATCGCCACGTCACCGGAGGGGAGGGGCCATGAGCAACGAGCAACGTCGCGGTGGTCAACGCCAGCGGTCGGAAACCGCAACCGTCCAGCATCTCGAAACCGCCGGACGCTGAACGATGGCATTCTTCGGGCTCCGCTTCGACTTCCGAAATCCATCCTTTGCCGGGACCACCATGGCCGATCGCTACCGGGCCGCTCTCGACATGGCCGAGTGGGCCGACAACCTGGGTGCGGTGGCGTTGATCCTTTCCGAGCACCACGGATCCGACGATGGCTACCTGCCCTCACCGCTGCCAATGGCTGCTGCCATCGCCGCTCGGACGACGAACGTTCGCATCAACCTGGCCGCCTTGGTGGCGTCGTTCCACGATCCCCTGCGGCTGGCCGAGGACATCGCCGTGGTCGACCTGATCAGCGAGGGCCGGCTGGACCTGATCATCACCAACGGGTACGTCGGCGAGGAATTCGCCATGTTCGACCAGCCCATCGGGCGCCGGGCCCAGCGGACCACCGACCTGGTTTCCGTGCTCCGCCAGGCATGGACGGGCGAGCCGTTCGAGTACCAGGGGCGGACCGTCACCGTTACCCCGCGACCCCATCAGGTGGGCGGACCCAAGATCTCGTTGGGTGGGAGCACGGAACCGGCGGCCCGCCGGGCCGCCCGCATCGGCGACGGCTTCATGCCGTCGACCCCCGCAGTGTGGGAGTTCTATCGCGACGAGGTCCTACGGCTGGGACGTCCCGACCCCGGGCCCCACCCCGGCGGCAGCACCGAGTTCGTCCATCTGGCATCGGATCCCGAAGAGGGTTGGAAGCGGATCGCACCCCACGCGCTGCACGAGGTCAATGCCTACGGAGCCTGGATGGCGGCGGCGGGCCTCGAGGCCACCGGAGGCTATGTGTCGGTGGCGGACGCCGATGCCCTCCGCGCCACCGGCCAGTACCGCGTGCTCACCCCAGATCAGATGGTGGCCGAGGTGACCGAGCAGGGCCCATTCGCCTTCATCGCCTTCCATCCGCTGATGGGGGGCATCCCGCCCGAGCTGGCCTGGGAGAGCCTCCATCTCTTCGAACATGAGGTCCTTCCACGACTCTGACACCGCCGCACCGGAGATGGCTAGGCCTAGATTGAGATACGCATGTCATGTAGCATTTCGGCTTGAATCTGACGTCGCTCGCATTGGGGGATCCACATGGAGTTCGGACTATTCATTCAGGGGTACACGCCCAACTTTCGCCGAGAGGCGGATCCTGAGGCCGAGCACCACGCCCTCATGGATGAGCTCGAGGTGGTCCAAGCGGCCGACAAGGCCGGCTTCAAGTACGTGTGGGTCACCGAGCACCATTTCTTGGACGAGTACTCGCACCTGTCGGCCAACGACGTCGTGCTCGGGTACCTGGCCCACGCCACCGAGCGCATCCATCTGGGCTCGGGCATCTTCAACCCGCTGCCCCAGGTCAACCACCCGGCCAAGGTGGCCGAGCGGGTGGCCATGCTCGACCACCTCTCCGAGGGGCGCTTCGAGTTCGGCACCGGTCGGGGTGCGGGTAGCCACGAGATCCTCGGCTTCCTGCCCGACATGAAGGACCTGTCGGGGACCCGGGAGATCTGGGAGGACGTCATCGAGGAGTTCCCCAAGATGTGGCTCCAGGACACCTATGAGGGCTACGAGGGCAAGTTCTGGTCCCTGCCCCCCCGCAAGGTCCTGCCCAAGCCCTACGGGAAGCTGCATCCGGCCATGTGGTACGCGGCCGGCAACACCTCGAGCTACGAGATGGCGGCCCGACGAGGGCTGGGAGTCCTCGGGTTCTCGATCGGGTCCATCGACGCCTTGGCTCCCGTTCTGGCCGCGTACAAGAAAGAGATACCCAACGCCGAGCCCATCGGCGCCTTCGTGAACGACAACCTCATGGTGACCACGGGCGCCTTCGTGGCCGAGGACGCAGACACGGCCCGCTCGTGGGCCACCGGACCGCACTCGAGCTATCTGGGCAGCAACGTCTACCGCTACCACGACACCTTCCCCCACCCACCGGAGATCCCGGTGTGGCCCGAGCTCATCCCCGACGCCACCCCGGAAATGGTCGACGCCTCCATCGCCGGCGGTGGCGTCATCGGCGATCCCGACGATGCCCTGGCCCAATGCCAGCGATGGGAGTCAGCCGGCGCCGACCAGTTGGTCTTCGGCGTCGGCACGGCTACCACCGAGCAGATGCTCGAGACCGTGCGGCTCCTGGGCGAGCACGTCATCCCCAAGATCGATACCGACCCAGTGCACCGCACCACCAGGCTGCCGCGAAGCTGCCGCAGAGCGCCTCTCCGACTAGGAGCGTTCCACGGGCCGGCCTGACCGGTCCGGTTTGCAATCGAGAGAGGGGACCGTTCCATGGCCATGTCCACGGCTCGCTTCAACTTCATACAGCCCGGCTTGGAGCCGGCCGAGATGTCCGAGCGGTATCGAGCTGCACTCGACATGGTGTCGCTGATGGACGCCAACGGCTTCGCCATGATCTCCCTGGAGGAGCATCACGGCGCCGACAACGGCTGGAGCCCGTCACCTCTGGCCACCGCCGGTCTCATCTTCGGACGCACCCAGAACGTGGGCGTCACCGTCTCGGCCCTGTTGGTGCCATTGCACGACCCCTTGCGCTTGGCCGAGGACATCGCCGTGCTCGACCTGGCCAGCGGCGGTCGGCTCGTCATCGTGGCCGGGCTGGGCTATCGGCCCGAGGAGTACGCCGCTCACCGCAAGGACTGGAGCCGCCGGGGCCAGCTCCTCGACGAGTCGCTGGATGCCATGCTCAAGGCATGGACAGGCGAGCCGTTCGACTACGGGGGCACCACCGTGCGGGTGACACCGCGCCCGCTGACCCAACCTCATCCGCTCGTCCTGGTCGGTGGGACCAGCAAGGTCGCGGCCCGACGGGCGGCGCGCTTCGGCCTGCCCTTCTTTCCCGCAGCCAACCTTCCCGAGCTCGAGGCCTACTACTACGAGCGATGCACGGCTGAGGGGACCCAGGGGTTCTGCATGATGCCGGCCGCCCGGACGACGTTGCTCTTCGTGGCTGAGGATCCCGACAAGGCATGGGCCGAGATCGGTCATCACCTGCTTCACGAGGCCCAGACCTATTTCGGCATGGCAGACACCGGACATTCGATCCGCCGTGCACTCCCACGCCACCACCATCGACGAGCTGCGCAGCGAGGGCATCTACCGGATCGCCACTCCCTCGGAGTGCCTGGCCGCGGCCGAGGCTCAGGGCGAATCGGCGTCGATGGTCATCCACCCGCTCTGCGGCGGGATGCCCATCGAGCGAGGGTGGGAGTGCGTGCAGCTCTACGTTGATGCTGTGATCCCCCACCTCGCCTGATAGCCGAACAGCAGACGAACAAGGGAGATCGCATGGGACGGCTCGACGGAAAGGTGGCCTTCGTGACGGGCGCGGCACGGGGCCAGGGCCGAGCCCATGCTGTCCGACTTGCCGACGAGGGTGCCGACATCATCGTCGCCGACGTATCCGCGCCGCTCACGACCATCAGTACCCGAGCGCCACCCCCGCCGATCTGGAGGAGACGGTACGCCAGGTCACGGCACGAGGGCGGCGGATCGTCGCCGCCCAGGCCGACGTCCGCGACCTGGGCGGCCTGGAGCAGGTGGTAGCCGACGGCGTGGCCCAGCTGGGCGCACTGGACATCGTCGTGGCCAACGCCGGGGTCATGAGCGCCGGCCGGTTGTGGGAGCTGACCCCGGCGCAGTGGCAGGACGTGATCGGCGTCAACCTGACCGGCGTGTGGCACACGATCAAGGCCACGGTGCCCACCATGATCGAACAAGGTACGGGCGGCTCGATCATTCTCACCAGCTCGGTGGCCGGCCTGGTCGGCCAGCCCTTCGTCGGTCATTACGTCTCGTCCAAGCACGGGGTGGTGGGGCTGTGCCGGACCCTGGCCAACGAGCTGGGTGAGTACAACATCCGCGTCAACTCCATCCACCCCGTCGGCGTGAATACGGCGATGCTCCACGACCCCGACCTGTTCCCGATGATCGAGAAACGGCAGGACACGTTGGGCGCGCTGTTCATGAACACCCTCCCGTTCGACTTCGTCGAACCCGAGGACGTTGCCGGCCTGGTGGCCTTCCTGGCCAGCGACGAGGCCAAGTACATGACCGGCGCACAGGTCCCCATCGACCTCGGCGTGGTCAATCGCTGACCATCGGCTCGTTTTACCGGTTCATCCCGCCCCCGTCGACCACCATCGACAGGCCCGATACCCAGTCCGCAGCATCACTGCACAACCACACGGCCGACTCGGCCACCTGGCTGGGCTCGCCCAGCTTCCCGCCCGGCAGGTACTTGGCCATCTCCGGTAGCCCGTTCCAAGAGTTGAGCATGGGGGTGTCGACCATTCCCGGGCACACCGCGTTGACCCGGATGCTCTTCCCGTTGTACTCCTGCGCCGCCACCTTGGTGATCCCCAGTACACCGTGCTTCGCCGCGGTGTAGTGAGGAAGCCCGGGTGCGGGTACCAGCCCTGCGCCTGACGAGGTGTTGACGATGGCCCCGCCGCCCTGGCTGACCATCTGTAACAGCTCGTGCTTCATGCACAAGAAGACCGAGGTCAAGTTGACGTCCAACATGTGCTGCCAGGCCTCGAGCTCCAGCTCGTGGAAGGGGGCACTGTCGGCGTTGATGCCGGCGTTGTTCCAAGCGGCGTCGAGCCGGCCCTGCTCGTTCACGATCCGGGCGATGAGAGCGGCTACGGCCGACTCGTCGGTTACGTCGATGCGTACGAACGTTGCCGTTCCCCCGGCTTCTTCCACCTGGGCCAGGGTCTCGGCCCCGCCTTCGGCGTTGGTGTCGGCCACGTAGACGTGCTCGGCCCCCTCGCGAGCGAAGATGCGGGCGCCGGCCTGACCGATACCGCTGCCCCCTCCAGTGACCAGAACCACCTTGTCCGTCGCCAGTTCGCTCATGAACCCTCCTCTCTGCTGTCTGCTGAATCTCTGTCTGCTGAATCTCTGTCTGCTGAATCTCTGCCGACACCGAGCCGAGCGGTGGTCTACTTGATGGTGGCGCCCAGGTCGATGGGGAGGGTTATGCCGGTCACGTAGCGACCGGTGTCCGACACCAGCCACATGATCGCGTCGGTGATGTCGGAAGCCTCCAACCACGGCTCGGGAAAGATGTTCATCGAGGCGAATCCGGGAGCAACGTCCTCTGCCGTCGGCGCGTCCAGATCGGGGCGGAAGAGCTTGAACATGCCCTCGTTCTCGACCATCGGGGTACGCACGTTGCCGGGATGGATGGAGTTGACCCGGATCCGGTGCGGGGCAAGCTCGTGGGCCGCCGAGCGCATCAGCCCGACCAGTCCGTGCTTGGCCGCGGTGTACGCGGGGATTCCCCCCGACGACTTGAGCCCCATGATGGAGCTGACCAGGATCACGCATCCGCCGTTCCCCCGGTCCACCATGGGTCGGACCCCCGCCTGCACCGTGTTGAAGACACCGGTGAGATTGATGTCGATCACCTCGCGCCACACACTCGGCGTACAGGTGAGCAAGGAGTCCATGGTGCTGATGCCGGCGTTGGCGATGACGATGTCGATGACCCCGAACGCCGCGGTTCCATCTTGGACCACCTGGTCGATCCCCCGGTCGTCCCGGACATCGACCACCCGGGTCAGGGCGCGTCGACCAGTCGCCTCGATCAGACGACCGGTCTCCTCCAGGTCCTCCGCCGTGGGCATCGGGTAGGCGGCGCTGGCCACCGGCGCGCAGAGGTCGACGGCGATGACATCGGCTCCCTGCTCGGCCAGGCGAACGGCGTGGCTTCGGCCCTGACCCCGAGCTGCTCCAGTGATGAATGCGACCTTGCCGTCAACAGTGCCCACCGGTTCCCCTTTTTTCTTTTGCACGGTCCGAACCGACCGTGGGCTCAACCCAGCGCCTGCATCAACTCGATTCGCACGCCGTCGGGATCGTGCAGAAACACGAGGTCGATGCCCTCGTTCGTCGTCCGGGTCGAATCGATGACCGTGCCCCCGGCCGCCACCAAGGACGCGGCGGTGACGTCCACATCGTCCACGTAGAAGGAGAGATGGGTCAGGCCGAGCTGGTTACGGCGCTCCGATGGTCGGCCGGTGGGGGCGGGCGTGACGTCAGTGGAGCAGCTCGACGGCCAGCCCCTCGCGCCGGATGAACTGAGAGGTCAGCGACAGTTCACCGGGCACCTCCAGGGCCGCACCGAAGGTCGCGTCGATGGGAAAGGACTCGCCGCGCTCGAAACCGAGCCCGTCGCAGTAGAAGCGGAGCGATCGATCGAGATCGGTCACACAGATGCCTACGTGCGAAAAGACCGTATTGGACGTCGTCATGGTTCCCCCCGGTCAAAGGCGAGTCTGCCCGAAGGAGCTCCGGCCGTGTCACCGACCCCCTGCGGTTGACGCGATGGTACTGCCGGCGCGGCCAAGCAAGCGAAGCCGAGTCGTACCGAGGCTCTTGGAGGTGACGACCCGATCAGCTCTTGAAATAGGACGACGGTACCGGCTTCTCCTGGAAGGTGGCGGCCAGCGTCCCGGGGTTGATCCCGTCGGCGTAGGACACGATGGTGACCTGGTGCATCAAGTCGTGATTGGCATCCGAGTGGTACGTCCCGCACACGCCCTGATACGTGAGCTTCCCCAGTTCGTTGGTGATGGCCGAGGCCGACAGGTTGTCGCCGTCCGCCTTGATGGCCGCGCCTATCAGCTCGACGGCGTCGTACGCGTAGGGCGTCGACGTCTGCAGGCTCTGGCCGGGGTAGGCCGCGCTATAGGAGGTCACGTAGGCCTTGGCCTGCTTGGTTTGCAGAACCGGTGCGTAGCAGAACGGGGTGAAGGCGTACTTGGTCAGTTCTGCCGGCTTGTTCAGGCCGTACGCGGCCAGGAAGTTCCCGCTCTGGTCACCCATGATCGGAGACGTGATCCCGTTCTGGGACAATGCTGTGTTGAACACCGACTCGACCAGCGGGAACCCGTACTCGAAGATGACGTTGTCGCCCTTCATGGACAGGGCCTGCTGGGTGGTGTCGGTGGCCGTGTCCGACGCGCTGCGAACGGTGAAGTCCTTGACCCCTTGCTTCTTCAGCAGCTCCTGGGCGATGGCCGCGTCCTGGTTGGACGCCGTGTCATCGGTGTGGAAGATGCCCACCGACTTGGGATGGAACTTGGCGTAGGCATAGGTGGTGGATCCCTGGATGGCATTGATCAGGTTGGGCACCACGGTGAAGAGCCCGGGCACGTGCACCACGTTGGAGCTGGCCGCCGTTCCCTGGGCGAAGGTGATCACCGGGATCTTGGACTGCTTGAGCAGCTGGGCGGTGGCTTGGACCTGGTCGTCGACCGAGTAGCCGACGAACGCGGTGGGACTGGTCCCGAGCGCCTTTTGGGTGGCGGTCACCGCTTGTTGCGGGGTGATGTTGGCGTCGTAGGCCACGTACTGCACCATGTGCCCGTCGATCCCGCCTTGGGCGTTGATGTTCTTCACGACCAGGTTGATGTCGTTGTTACGCCCGGGCGTGGCATAGGACCCGGACTGAATGCTCATGAACGCGATGGTGATCGGCGCCTTCGACGACGCGGCCATGCTCGGCACCGCGACGGCCACGCTCGCCACCCCGGCCGCGACAACTGATGCGAAGACACCCAGGCTGCGCTTCTTCACGGTAATCCCCCTTGTTGTACTACTGACCCGGACGTGGGCCGTCTCCGCCGGGCAGAGTCTGACCCCTCCAAGTGGGCAAGTCAACAGTATTTATGACAGCGGTGTCTGCCGTTCCCGGCCGGGGCCAGAGCAAACCACTTCTGTGAGGTGACCGCCCCTATCCCAGTCACACAGAGCGAACCGCTTGCTGAGAAAGGACGGCCATTCAGACACAGATGTCATTCAGCTCCGGGCCGGCGCGTTGTTGCGCCGGACCTCCTCGAAGGGCTTGTCCCGATCGGCGGCGTACTCGCGAGGCATGCCCAGCACCCGCTCGCTGATGATGTTGCGCTGCATCTCGTTGCTCCCCCCGCCCAAGCTGCCCCCCTGACGGATGAGGTACCGGGTGCCATACCGACCGCCCAGCTCATCGCCGGCCCAGACCCCGGCCGCCGGCCCGGCGATCTCGAGCTCGATGTCGACCCGTCGCTCGTTGCTTTCCGCCGCGTACAGACGGGGTATCGAGCCGGCCGGCCCGGCGAAATGGCCGGTGCGGAGGCCGGTGGTCACCCGACTGATCAGCTGCTGTTGGACCCGGTCGCTGACGCGCGCCTCGGCCACCAGTTGGCGGACGTGGCCGTCACCGGACTGACCGGTCGCCTGGGCCAGCTCCAGGACATCGTTTTGAGGCCCGCTGCGAGTCCCGGGACCGATGCCGCTGGCATACGGCGACCCACCGCCCACGGCATCACGCTCGTGGAACAGCAGCCGTGATGCCACCGTCCAGCCGTCGTTGACCCGGCCGACGACGTTCTCCTCGGGCAGGGCCACATCGTCGAAGAACTCCTGGCAGAACTCGTTGCTTCCGTTGACCATCTCGATCTGCTGGAGCTCGATCCCGGGCTGATGGATCTTGACGATGAACATGGTGAGGCCCCGGTGCTTGGTGGCGTGCCAGTCCGTGCGGGCCAAACACAGGGCGTAGTCGGCCCGGTAGGCGCCGGTGCTCCATATCTTGGACCCGTTCAGGATCCACACGTCGCCGTCCTTGTCGGCGCGGGTGACCAGGCCGGCCAAGTCCGACCCGCCGGTGGGCTCCGAGAGGAACTGCACCCAGATCTCATCGCCGCGGAGGATGGCCGGCAGGTGACGACGCTTCTGCTCCTCGGTCCCGAAGTCGAGAATGGTGGGGGCGCAGATGGTCAACGTCGGCGTGTTGAGCACGATCGGCATCTCGTAGGGCGCCGACTCCTCGGAGAAGGCCTGCTGGTGTGCGGGGCTCAGGCCCTGGCCGCCGTACTCCACCGGGTAGCAGATACCGGCGAATCCCCCACCGAACAGCAGGCCCTGCAGTTCCCGGGCCGCGCGCCCATCGCTGTCGAGCTGCTCTTCGGCATGAGCGCGGGCCGGGGGCCAACGGCATGTTCTCCTTCAGCCAGAGGCGGGCTCGTACCCGGAAGGACTCGAGGTCTTCTGTGGGTCCGGACGTCGTCGTGGTGGTGGTCATGGTGGTTCCTCCTACAGACCGATCAGGGTGGCGATCCGCTCCCGATGATCGCGGCGGGTGCCGAACAAGACCCGATCCTGGGTGACACGGCGGATGAACAGGTGCAGATCGTGGTCCCAGGTGACGCCGATACCGCCGTGCATCTGGACACAGTCCTGGAGCAGGGCCGGCGCGTGGTCACCGACGTACGACTTGGCCACGCTGACCAGCTCGGCGGCGTCGTCCTCGCCGGCCTGCACGGCTCGGGCCGCCGCACCGGTTGTGGCGTGACAGGCCTCGAGCCACAGCTTCATGTCGGCGAACCGGTGCTTGAGCGCCTGGTAGGAGGCGAGCGCCCGACCGAACGAGAATCGATCGAACGAGTACTCGACGGTGAAAGCAAACACGTGGTCGATGGCGCCCACCATCTCGGCGCACTGGATGATGAGGGCGAACTGGAGCTGGCGTTCGATATCGGCGGCTGCTCCGCCGACCTGACCGACGACGGCCGACGAGGGCACGTGGACACCGTCGAAGTTGACTCCGCCGAACCGCCTCACCAGGTCCAGGCTCTCGAGTGGCGTGACCGATACCCCGGAAGTGGACGCCGGGACGAGGAATTGGGTCAGGCCGTCGCCGGTGCACACGCTGACCAGAAAGTAGTCAGCCTGGGCCGCGGCCTCGACTGCCGTCTTTTCACCCTGAAGGACGAAACCGTCGTCGGTGGGCTCGGCCCGGAGCTGTACCTCGGCCGGCGACCAGGGGCCGCCCGGTTCGGCCACAGCCCAGGTGGCGATGGTGTCCCCGCTCAGCAGTCCGGCCACCACCTCGTCGTGCTGCCCGGCGGCTCCCGGCCCACTGAGCGCCGCGGCCACGATGTTGGTGGGCAGCAGCGGGCCCGGGGAGACCAGCCGGCCCATCTCCTCGGCCACCAGTTGCAGGTCCATGACCCCCTCACCGGACACGCTTCCCCCGCCGAGATCCTCGGGAACGAGCATCGATGTCCAACCCAGCTCCGCTCCCCGTCGCCACCACCCCCGGTCGAAGCCGTCGGGGTTCTGGGCGGCGATCTCGCGCACCACGGTCAGGGGAGTCGAGGTCTCCAAGAATTTCTGGGTCGTCTCCCGAAACAACTGCTGATCGTTTGTCAGCTCCAGCTCCACAACGTTTCCCTCCTATTGGCCCGGTGCGAACACTAGATGACAACGCGTTCCTCGGTATCTCGATGCCGCCCAGCACGGCTTCCTCAGAAGGGACAACTTCCGACGAGACGGGACGATCACCTGCAGGTCGATCGGCCGACCGCCTATCGTTCGGCTCGGACGTCATGAGGAGGGGTGCCAATGCTGGTCGACGAGAAGATTCTGATCACCGGGGCGGGGGGACAGATCGGGCTGCCGCTGGCGGCATCACTGGCCCGGGACAACGAGGTCTGGGGTGTGGCCCGGTTCTCGCAGGAAGGCTCACGGGAACAGCTCGAGTCCCACAACGTGCACGCCCATCAATGCGACCTGGCCGCCGGGGACTACCGCAGCCTTCCGGCCGATTTCACCTACGTCATCCATTTCGCCGTCTTCCAGGGGGCCGGCCATGACTACGACACCGCCATCCGCACGAACGCCGAAGGCACCGGCCTCTTGTTGCAACACGTGCGACAGGCAAAGGCCGCCCTGGTCATGTCCACCCAATCGGTGTACAAACCCAACGCGGATGCCGGGCACGTCTTCCCCGAGAACGATCCCCTGGGTGATGCCTCGCCCCTCCACTCCCCCACCTACTCGGTGTCCAAGATCGCCGAAGAGGCGGTGGCCCGCTACTGCGCACGGGCCTTCGGGCTGCCCATAACCATCGCCCGCATGAACGCGTCCTACGGTCCCAACGGCGGGCTTCCGGCGTACCACCTCGACGCCGTGGTCGCCGGAGAGCCGGTGTCCGCCCGCCACGACCCCGCCCCCTACAGCCCCATCCACCAAGACGACATCAATGCCCAAGTCGGTCCCCTCCTTGAAGCGGCCGGCGTACCGGCCACCATCGTCAACTGGGCGGGGGACGAGGTGGTGACGGTGCAGGAATGGTCCGCGTACGTCGGTTCGCTCATCGGGACCAAGCCCGATGTCAACGTGGAGCCGGCGCCGGGCACGAGCATCGGTTCCATCGCCGATGTCACCCGGAGGCGATCGATCACCGGCCCGTGCACGGTGCCCTGGAAGGACGGCATGCGTGCCGCCCTCGCTGCTCGGCATCCGGACGTCGACATCGTGGGTTGAGGGGCTCCAACCGCTCGTGCCCCGCTCGGAGCCGGGCCGCCCCTCAGCTTGGGGGCCGCGCCTCAGCCTGGGGACAACGACCGGGCGGCGGGCAACGGGTTGTAGTACTCGCGTTGGGTGCAGACCAGACCGTCTCGAAACGTGGCCACGGCGATGTAGCTGTTCGCGTACGGCTTGCCGGTCGTGGTTACCGACCCCACGCTGGTGTACTCCAGGACCAAGCGGTCTGGGTCCGCGCAGTCGTAGATCTCGGTGACGGTGAGCTGCAGCTGAAAGATGCCCAGCGCCGACTTCGAGATAGGCGCGCACCGTCTCCTTGCCCGCCACTGACTTGGGCGGGTCGGCATAGGGAAGGTCGAGAACGAAGTCGTCGGTGCACAGAGCCAATTGCCGATCGACGTCACCATCGGAAACGGCCGCCATCGAGGCCTCGATGGTGGCACGGTGCTTGGCCCGGGTCTGTTCATCGCTCATGACGCCCACACTAGGAAACCAGAGCAGGTTCATGCCGATCGAACCACAGAGGGCACGGGGCCATCGGTACAGTCGGTTCATGACAGAGGACCACACTGGCGGCGACCCACTCGACCTGGACGGCGCGGTGACCGTCGTCACCGGCGCCACTCGAGGCATCGGCAGACACGTGGCCGGCGCGGTGGGTCGGGCCGGGGCACGGGTGGTCCTGGTGGGGCGCACCGGTCAGGACGCCCCCAATGCCAAGCTCCCCGGGACGCTCGAGGAGGTCGCCGGACAGTTGGCCGACGAGGGCATCGAGGTCCGAACCGTGCAGGCCGATCTCAGCGACGTCGAGGCGACGCAGCGGATCGTCGACGACACCCTGGGCTGGTACGGGCGCTGCGACGTGTTGATCAACAACGCCGCCTTCACGTCCAACGGGCCCCTGTTCGAGATCCCCTGGCGCCGCTGGCAGACGGCCTTCCGGGTCCAGGTGGTGGCCCCCCTCCAACTGTGCCAGGGATTCGTCCCCGGCATGCTGGATCGCGGCGCCGGACGCGTCATCAACGTCAGCTCGGGCGCCTCCCAGGCCCTGACGCCCAACCTGGCCCTCTACTCGGTGAGCAAGCTGGCGATGGAGTACTGGGGCGAGTACCTCCACGTCGAAGCGGGCGGCCGGGGCGTCTCGTTCAACACCCTCCGGATAGACCGCCTGGTCGAGACCGAGGGCTTCCGCTACGTGCTCGAGACCCAAGGCGAGGAGATCGCCACCGCCGGCAACGGTATGGCCAGCGTGATGACGTCGGCGCAGGCGGCGGAGCACCTCTTGTGGATGCTGGCCCAACCCCACGACTGGAGCGGGCACACCGTCGGGTTCGAGGACATCACCGCACTGGGCGGTCCGCCGACGCCGGTCCGGCCGGCCACGTCGAGGTCTTGAGCGTCTTGCGCTTTCCCGACCTCGACTGAGACACTCACCGGATGTGCCCGGATCAGCTCACGGGAGAAGAGCGCGCCCTCTTCGTGCCCGACGGCGAGCGCTTCGTCCCTACCCCGCTCAGCGGGGGACCATGGTCACCCGAGCACCAGTTCGGCGGGTCAGCAGCCGCCTTGCTGGCCACGGTGATCGAGGACCTCCCCACCATCGTGCCCCAACAGGTGGTCCGCCTGACCGTCGACTTGATGCGCCCGGTACCGGTCCAACCGGTCACCGTCGAATCCCGAGTGGTCCGGGAGGGAAAGCGCATCCAGGTGATCGAGGCGGCCATCATCTTCGATGACGCCGAAGTGGCCCGGTGTTCCGCCTTGCGCATGCGGGTGGGCGATCTCGGAGACCTGCCCGTCGATCAAGGGGAACCGCAGATCGGACCGCCGGCGGGGGCCAGTCGACCCGACGGTCCCTTCGACAAGAGCGAACCTCCGGGGGTCGCCGGCGCCACTCATTTCACCTTCGAGAACCCCGATGGCTTCTTCGTCGATCCCACCTGGATACGCATGCGGGTGCCGGTGGTGGCCGGGCGCCAGACCCGACCACTGGCCCGCCTGGCCTTCTTTGCCGATTTTGCCAGCGGCATCGGCCATCCCCGCTCGTTGCCCGTCACCGGGATCAACGCCGATATCACCTTGAACATCGTGCGCTATCCGACCGACGAGTGGCTGTGCGTGACGGGGACGGGGTGGACCAGCCCCCAGGGAATCGGCCTTTCCCAGGCGGCCATCTCCGACAGTCAGGGTGTCGCGGCCACGGCCACCCTCTCCCGCTTGGTCGACCCAACCAGCCCTCCGGCCGGCCGCGGTGATCCCCCAAGGCCAGCGGTTCGACGAGAAGCCCACCCCGTGGTCGGCGGTCGACACCGCCGACAGTCCGGCGTAAGTCACCTCGCTTCCGGAGTGGTCCGGACTCAGTCGGGAATGAGGTGCGATCGCCCGTTCTCGTCGGTCAGCCCGTAGTCGAGCCCGAGCTCGGCTACCCAGAACCGCCGGCCGGTGCGGTCCATCACCGCGTCGTCGCTGGCCAGGGCGACCACGGCGCGTCCGGTGTAGCGCGGTGTCTCGAGCAGATCGAGATCACCGAAAGTCTCAGCCACCGGGCTGCCGCTCATGGCCGACGCGTCGATGTTCTCCGTTCGGGTGACGTTCGGCCAGAGGGAGACGACGGCCACCCCCTCGTCTCGGAGCTCTTCGGCCATGTCCCGGGTCATCTTGTCGAGGGCAGCCTTGCCCACGCCGTAGGGCACGTTGTACTTGTACCGTTCGGCCGCCCGGCCCGAGACGTTGACGATCAGCCCGCGTCGGGACCCGAGCAACATGGGTGCGGCGTGCACGGCGGCGACATAGGCCGATCGGGTCCCGACATCGACCACCTCGCGCCCACGTCGACAGGCAGCTCCCAGAACCGCCGGCCTATCGACGCACTGAACTGGTGCGCGTTGAACACGCTGTTGACCAGGACGTCGAGCGATCCGTGCTCCTCGTGCACCGCGGCGAAGAGGGCAGCGACGTCGCCGTCGTCGGTGAAGTCGCATCGGACGGCGGTAGCGGATCCCCCCGCCGCGGCGATCGCAGCTGCGGTCTCCTCGAGCGAGCCGGGTCGGCCGTTGGCCCGTTCGGCCAGGGTGCGCCCGCTCACCACCACGTGGGCACCGGCCGCACCCAGCTCGAGGGCGATCCCCTTGCCGATCCCCCGGCTGGCTCCGGCGACCACGGCCACCGTTCCCGCCAACCGCGCTTCTCCCTGTGCCTCCACGATCACGCTCCTCGATGGCCGCGGGTCACGTCAACCGAACGTGATGGTTCGGTGCTCGAGCTGCCAGCCCTCGGACGTGCGCTGAAAACGATCCCGGTAGTGCCCCATGCCCTTGACCTGAGGGGCCGTATCGGTGTCCCCCATGAAGAGGAAGTACGCCTCGCCGGTGGCGGTATCGCCGCCATCGACGCGGACCGACTGCGTGGTGATCACGTGCCGGCTGTTCGTGCCCGGACCTTGAGTACCCGAGGCTCGCCGCTGTCGCGCCGCGGCCAGGATGTCGTCACGGCCGCGCACCTGATTGCCCGACATCTCCCAGCAGGCATCCTTGGTGAACCGTCCGATGTACTCGGACAGATCATCCTCGGATGCCATGTCGGCCATGTGGGCGAGGTCGGCGACCAGGTTCCTGATCTCGAGCTCGTCTGCTACCTGTTGTACCTGCGATGGCTCAGCCAACGTGGTCACCCCCGATTCGGTTTTAGCACCGGTGCGCTGCGGTCGTGCCACCGTGGAGCCGGTGGGCACGGCGAGGTTATCGCTCGGCCCCGATGGCTCACCACATCAAGGCCGGTGGATGCAGGCCGGTGGATGCAGGTCGGTCGACCTCAGGCCGGTGGATGGCATGCCGGTCGATAGAGTCGCGCCGTGTTGCTTCACGACCTGATCGATTCGGTAGCCGCGACCCACCCCGATCGGACGGCGCTGTTCTATCGGGACGAGGTGATCTCCTTCGCCGAGCTGTCCGACCGGGCTGCGGGAGCGGCCCACGTCGTCGCCGACCTCACCCAGCCCGGTGATCGGGTGGCCGTCATCGGCCAGAACCATCCCGGCTGGGTGGAGTGTTATTACGGCGTGCCCCGGGCCGGCCGGATCCTGGTCTTCCTCAATCACCGGCTGGCCCCGGCCGAGCTGGCGTCGATCCTCCGTCGGTCGGGTTCCTCGCTGCTCATCGGTCCCCGTGACGAGCTCGATCGGCTCGGACCCCTCTCCCCCGAGTTTCCCGATGTCCACACCCAGCTCGACCTGGACCGCTGGGCCTCGTTGGTGCACGCAGCGAGGACCCGAGGGGCAAGCAGGCCGCAGGAGAGCCAGGCCGCTGGACCATCGGGGGGTGACGTCGCCGGCTTGGCTGATCTACACCAGCGGCACGACGGGATCACCCAAGGGAGCCATGCTCACCCACAACAACCTGGGTGCCGCCGTCGCCGCCAGCGAGCACGGACGACCGGTCAAGGCCGACGAGGTGTTTTTGTACCCGTTCCCCCTGTGCCATGTGGCCGGGTACAACGTCCTGCGCCTCCACGCCGCCGGACGACCGGTGGCGGTGATGGACCGGTTCGAGGCCCCCGCCTTCGTGGACAGCGTCGAGCGCCACTCGGTGACCTCGGTGACCATGACCGCCACCATGGTGTCGAGCCTGCTCGACCACCTCGACGATCATCCCGAGGATCGCCGCCGGCTGGGGACGCTTACCCAGGTCGCCTACGGGGCTGCACCCATGCCGCCCAGCTTGTTGCGCCGGGCCATCGACGTCCTGGGCGTCGACTTCGCCCAGGGTTACGGCATGACCGAGCTGTCGGGCAACGCCACCTTCTTGGATCCCGACGCGCACCGGCGCGCCCTGGCCGGGGCCGAGCACCTCCTGGCCGCGGCCGGACGCCCTGCGCCCAACGTCGAGGTGCGGGTGGTGGACGACGCCATGGCCGAGGTGGCGACCGGGACCACCGGCGAAATCGTGGTGCGCGGAAACCAGGTGTTGACCGGCTATTGGATGGACGAGGAGGCGACGGAGCGGGCGTTCACCGATGGCTGGTTCCATACCGGCGACATCGGCATGTTCGACTCCGAGGGTTGGCTCTACGTCGTCGACCGCAAGAAGGACATCATCGTCACCGGAGCAGAGAACGTCTCCTCGCGAGAGGTGGAGGAGGCCATCCTGGCCGCATGTCCTGAGGTACGGGACGCGGCGGTGGTCGGGGTGCCCGATCCCCACTGGGGGGAGAACGTCTGCGCCGTCATCGTGGTGCGGCCCAACACGTCCATCGAGCCCGGGGAGCTGGCCGAGCAGGGTCTGTCTGCGCCTGGCCGGCTTCAAGGTGCCCCGCCACGTGGTCACCGTGGACGACCGCCCCGGAACGCCACCGGCAAGGTGCTCAAGGGCAATTCCGGGTGTGGTTGGCCGAGCATCCCGACCAGGTCGGGGCACGCCACTGACCGGGGCTCTCAGGAGCCCCCGGACCCGCTTGTGCCCTCGATCGCGTCCAGGTATAGGATTACTACACCAAACGATTGGTAGAAAGTACTCATACCTGGGGGTCCCTATGTCTTCCGTTTCGCCCTTCGCCTTCCCGGTCTTCGACTCCGACAATGATCTACCGACGGACCGATGCCCTGACCAAGTTCCTCCCGCCCGAGTACAAAGGGGCCATCGACTACGTCGAGTCCACGGCCGCACCAAGATCATGGTGCCGGGGCCAGATCAGCGACTACATCCCCAACCCACCTTCGACCGGGTCGGGCGCCCGGGCGCCCAAGAGGAGTACTTCAAGGACGGGAACCCCGACGGCAAGTCCACCGCGAGATCATCGGCCGGGGCATCGACTGCCCCCCGGCCTTCCGCGAGGCCAGTGCCCGATTGACCCTGCTCGACGAGCAGGGGGTCGACTTCGCCATCATGTTCCCCACCTTGGCCAGCCTGATCGAAGAGCGCATCCGCGACGACCCCGACCTGTGCTGCGGCGGCCATCCCGCCCTGAACACCTGGATGCTCGACGCCTGGCCGTACGTCTACAAGGACCGGATCTTCTCCACCCCCATCATCACCCCGGGCCTGTTGGACAAGGCCATGGCCGAGCTCGACTTCTTGGTCGACCACGGGGCCCGGGTCATCCTCATGCGCCCCGCTCCGGCCTGGGGCCACCAAGGACCCCGCTCGTTCGCCCTAAAGGAGTTCGACCCCTACTGGTCCAAGGTGGAAGAGTCCGGCGTGCTCGTGGTCTTCCACGCCTCGGACACCGGCTATGTCCGCTACACCAACGAGTGGGAGGGCTCTTCCACCGAGACCCAGGCCTTCGCCGAGCGCCAGCCGTTCTCGGCGACGGTGCGTGACACCCACCGCGACATCCAAGACGCCGTCACCTCGATGATCACCCACGGGGCCCTGTGGCGCCATCCCAAGCTGCGCATCGCCCTCATCGAGAACGGGGCGGGCTGGGTGCCCTCGCTGCTCGAGCACTTGGACCACACTTACAAGACCATGCCCCAGGACTACGAAGAGAAGCCCTCGGACACCTTCAAGCGCCACTTTTGGATGCACCCGTTCCACGAGGAGGACCCCGAGGCCTGGTCGAGCTGCTCGGGGCCGACCACATCATCTTCGGCTCGGACTATCCCCACGTCGAAGGCCTGGCCAACCCGGTCTCCTATGTCGACGAGCTCACCGGCCTGCCCGAGGCGGACATCGAAAAGATCATGGGCGCCAACATGATGGGCCTGCTCGGGGCCAAGGTTCCCGCCCCGGCCTGACCGGGCCACGACCAGGCGATACCAGCCACCAGGGATAGCGCTCACCGCGACGTTGTGTCGCCCAAGATCGAACCGGAGGATTACATGCAGGTCGGAGTGATGGTCACCAGTTACAACCACGGCGACTGGGATCGGCTCATGGCCGGGGACTACTCCCACGGCCCGGCGATTCCCGATGCCGAGAAGCTGGACGAGACACTGCGCATGGGCGAGCTCGTCGAACCCTTGGGTTTCGACTCCATCTGGACGACCGAGCACTACGGCTCGGCTTACTCGATGCAGCCCAACCCGATGCAGTGGTTGGCCTACTGGGCGGGCCGGACCGAGCGGATCGACCTGGGCAGCGCCGTGGTCGTCGCCCCGTGGTGGAACCCGGTTCGCCTGGCCCACGAGCTGGCCATGCTCGACATCCTCCTCGAGGGCCGGAAGCTCCATCTGGGGCTCGGCCGTGGGGTCAGTGAGCACGAGTACCTCTCGCTGGGCATCCCCCGAGAGCGGTCGCGGGACTACTTCTACGAGGTCCTCGACGTGCTGAGGCTGGCCGACGCCGAGGAGCGTTTCACCTACGACGGCGAGATCTTCAAGATCCCACCCACCACCATTCGGCCCCAGCCCCGCCACAAGGGCCACCTGCTCGACGGGGCCCGAGCGGCATTCACCACCAAGAAGTCCGCCGAGCTGGCCGCCGAGGCCGGGCTGGGTCAGATGTTCGTGGCCGGCGAACCCCTCGACGCCATGAGCCTGCAGGTCGGGCAGTTCAACTCGATCCGGGCCGACAAGGGCCTCCCACCGGACCAGCCGACCGCCCTGTTGTGGATGTACTCCGCGGAGACCGAAGAAGAGATCGAAGAGGGCTACGGGTACTTCGAATCCCAACTCCTCGACGCCAAGAACCATTACTTCGACTGGAACTCGACCGGCTTCGAAGGGGTCCCCGGCTACGAGGAGTACGCGGCGAAGAGCGCCAACAACGTCGACTTCGGTGCGGCGAGCGTCTGGGATCAACGGAACACGCAGCCGATCGGCACCCCGGCCCAAGTCATCGAGAAGATCAAGCAGGTACAAGAAGCAGTGAGCCTCGAGTACCTGGTCATCCACGTCTTCTACGGTTCCATGCCCCGCGAGAAGGCCGAGAAGAGCCTGCGCCTGTTGGCCCGGGAGGTCCTGCCCGCCATCCACGACATGGCCACCCCGATCCATGCCTCGTCGTTGGGCGTGCCCGCCGGGACCACCGCCTCGTGATCGGTCGCTCTCGTCGACCGGTCACTACTGGGCGGGCTTGTGGCCGCCGATGGCGGTTGCCGGCTTGTGGCCGCCGATGGCGGCAGTGACCGCCTCGCCGGCCGACACCAGTCGCTCGCCCAGCTTCTCGATCTCGGCTGCGCCGGCCGGATCGACGAAGCCCTTCAGCGTGATGGCCAGGAACGGTGCGGGACCGGTCGAACACCGGAGCGGCAATGCTCGAAAGCTCGTAGAGGGCGGAGGGCGCCAGCCGGGTCACCATGTAGCCCTCACTGTTCCGGACCTGGTCGATGAACCCGCCGAGCGTGCTCGAGAGGTCGCCCTCGGCCGACAGCGCATCGATGGAGCCCAGGATCTTGCGCACTTCGTCGAGATCGTCGCGGGCGATGGCACTCACGGAGTAGCCCCGTTCTCGCACGGCGGCCAAGGCGTCGAGGTAGCGCTGCTGGCGGTCCGGCGCCCAGACATCGTGGGCCGCCCTCAGCCACTCGTCGATCCACGTCCGGTCCCACCGGCCACGGATATGGCACCGATGGGCGGTGCCAGTGGGATGCGCTGTGAGAGATAGAGCACCCGGAGATCGTTTCGCTCCAGCTGGGCGGCGCTCGCCTTCCCCACGACAACGATGGAGTGGTCCAAGACGGTGGTGAGTATGACGTCGAGACCCAAGTCCTCGGAGATGAGCTTTATCTCCCGCCGGCCGATGGCCACCGCCCGGTTCTGATGGGAGGCAGCTTCCCCCAAGGGGATGACGGCCGGGCCCAGGCTGTACTCCCGCCCGCCATTGGGCGATTGACCAAGCCGTTTTCGACCAGCGTGGCCAAAATGGTGTGCCCGGGTGGCGACAGGGTGAAGGTGTCCGACTCGTGCTCGGCCAGGAAGATGCGGATCAACACGGCGCGCTCGACGGCGGGGCTGGTTCTATTGATGTGAGCCTCCCTTCGTCGAAGCCAATCCCTGCGTCGGCGACCACGCCTTGTCGCCCAAGGTCTTTCCCACCGCGACCGGTGCGGCGGTATGCCCGAGCGGTGACTTGGTCAGCAAGCCGCCGTCGACCACCAGCGTCTGCCCGGTCACGTAGTGGGCCAGGTCCGAAGCCAGGAACAGGACGGCGGAGGCGATGTCCGGGTCCGCCCCATCGAGTCGAGGGATCCGTCGGCCAGTTCGTCGGCGTCGGCTCCTCGTGAGGCGACGGCGCGAGGAGTGGCGATGACTCCGGGAGCGACGGCACTGGCTCGGACATCAGCGGGCCGGACTCGATGGCCACGCTGCGGACCAAGGACATCAGCCCCGCTTTGGCCGCGCCATAGGCGGCGTGGAACGGGGCGCTGGATATCCCACTGATGGAGGCCACGACACCACGTGTCACGGCCGTGGTCCGACATGGCTCGACCCCCGCGTGCTTCACCACGTGGAAGGCGTGGCGGACGACCATGTCGTGACACCAGTCCCAATCGCCTTCGGGCATGTCGACGACGGCAGCCCACCGGGCCACCCCGATGATGTCGACCACGCCGTCCATGGCGCCGAACTGGCTGACCGTTTCGTCCACCACCCGTTCGACCTCGCTCGCCTGTCGGGCATCAGCCACGCAGGCCACGCCGCCCACCTCGGCGGCGACCTCGGCGGCCAGGCGCTCGTCGATGTCGACGCAGACCACCCGGGCACCTTGGCTGGCCAGGGCATGTGCGGTCTGCCGCCCGATGCCCTGTCCCGCTCCGAGCACGGCAAAGCCGCGCCCGTCCAGGCGCAGCAGGGCCCCGTAGTCGGGTACCGGTGATCCGTCGGCCGAAGTCACGCCGGCTTGCCACGGTTCCGATGAGGTCTGCCCGCGGCTGAGCCCGTTCGGCGGCTACCGCTTGGGCACATAGCGATCCAAGGCCGGGATGACTTCCTTTCCCAACAGCTCGATCGTGCGCATGACCGACGTGTGGGGCAGGTGGCCGAACTGGACGTAGCAGATGAGCTCGTCGACCCCGATGTCGGCGTAGTGGCACATCTTCTCATAGCAACGCTCGGGGTCGCCGACGATGATCATGTCGGCATCGTCGAATTTGGCCACGTCGAACTCGCCGTTGGCCCGCGCCGTCAGCAGCGGGAAGACCCGGTCCTTCTCCTCCTGGGAGAAGTGCGGGAACTCCCACTCCAGGGTGAACTCGGCCAGATGGTGGTACCACCACCACACCGAGTCCCAGATCCCCGTTGTCCTCGGCGGCGGCAACGGTGTCGGCGCAATGCACCAGGGTGTAGGCGGCCACCTTGTCGGTGCGCACCCGGGTGAGCGGAACGGGGTCGGCGGCCGCTTCTCGGTACTGGCGGATGGTCGCCGCCGTGTTGATCGAGCGGGTTCATGATCGGACATGGCCAGAAGACCAGGAGAACCAGCTGGCCGGCCTCGGCCGCCGTTGCCCGGGCTGACCCCGGCCATCCACGCCGGCGGGTGGGGGTCCTGTACCGGCTTGGGGGTGATCATGCGTCGAGGGAAGTCCAAGAACTCGCTGTGCTCCTCGTAGTACTCCGACTCCCACATCCCGACCACGGTCTGCACCGCGGCGCGCCACTGGTCCTTGCTCCGCGCCGCGTCCACGCCGAATGCCGTCTGTTCCATGGGCGTGGAACGTCCGGTCCCCCACTCGACCCGGCCCTTGGACAGCACGTCGACCGTGGCCACCTTCTCCGCCACCCGCGCCGGGTGGATGAACGGGTGAGGCATGAGCGTGACCCCGAAGCCCAGGCGGATCTGCTCGGTGGACTGCGAGAGGGCGCCGAGGATCACTTCGGAGGACGGCGAGTGCGACCGCCCTTCCCGGAAGTGGTGCTCCACGTGCCAGGTCGTGTGGAATCCCATCCGATCGGCCAGCTTGATCTGCTCGAACGCCTCGGCGTAGGCCTGCTGCTCGGCGTCACGCTGCCCGTAGGGATGCGGCTTGTAGCCCCACGGTCTGGGGACGTCGATCTCGTACAGGACATCGAGCTTCACGGCTCTCCTCGCCCGGGGCCTGAGGCCACCTGGTCATTGCAGTTGTTCGCCATCCGAGATTGTTCGTAATACCGAACACTATGTTCCAGTAACAGAACGATTCTGGGACACGGCCGGCGAAAAGTCAATGAGCACCGGAGGGCGCGACCGAGGTTCATCGGAGCCAGGACGATCCGGGTCACGATGGCGGCGAGCTCGGCCGGTCTCGTGATCATCACCTCGTGACCGGCGTCGATGACCTCTTCGGTCACACCGGGACCGAGCCGGCGGATCATCTTGTCCTCGTCGGGTCCGGGGACGGCTCGGTCCTGGAGCAGTCGAACGTACGTCTTGGGCAAGCTCTCGACCTCGGCACTCCACCGCACGGTGTCGGTGAAGAAATGCATCGAATCCGACCCGACGTGAGCCAGCACGTACGACCACTGCTGGTCGTCCAAGTCGTTGCCGAGCAGCTCACGGTGATGGTCGGCCGAGAGCGTGGTGACCGCACCCGGGCCCGACCGCAGGCGTTGGTCAACGGCTGGTCGCTGCTCGGCCGGAGTCATGGTGAGCACAGACTGTCCGTCCGGAACCACCAGGCACGAGACGAA
>CAVQVK010000062.1:0-33692 GCA_963717035.1 uncultured Acidimicrobiaceae bacterium
CCCATGCGTCGAACCTCTGGTTCGTCGCATCTACAACACCCTCATTGCGACCATTTTTGACAAGCCGTTCCACTTCAGCTGGTTGGGAGCTGCGCGGCTGGACCATCCAGATCAAACGACGGATTTCGTGCGCGATTCGTGCGAGAAGGGGCGGGCAATTGGGGTAAATAGGTGTAAATAGCGGTCAGCTAAAATAGGCATCTAGCTGGGGATATGGTTATTACACCAGGTGCCTAAAGTGCCCGTTATTTATTCGCAATGTACGATCTTGGCTGATGGGGCCCGCCGCGCGCGAAAGCGTAGTTTCGACCTCAGGCGTTCCGTCCGTCATCGGCTCTCCTCCTTTTCGCCGACTGGACGTTACCGCTCATGCCCCTGCTGGTCCTGACTGAGCCGCCGACGGAACCCGGTGGAGGGACTTTCCCACGATTGCCCCTACTTCAGCAGCCTCTTAGCTCCCGACGGTCGGCCGACAGTCGCAGGTAGCCCTCGGTGACCACGAGGTCGATGCGGCCGGGCGCAACCGCCAAGAGTCGGCAGAGACCCGGACGGGTCGAGCCGCGGCCGATCGACTGGTCCGGGGTTGGCGGGCTCCATGCTCTGGGCTTTGGCGATCTGCCGATGTTCGTTGTCGAACTCATTCGGCTCGGTGCTCTCGAACAGGCCGAACTCAAGCCTTCGCCCGATGGGCGGTCTGCGCCACAGTCAAAGCGCAAGACGAATCGGTGACTGCTACTCGCTACGGCTGAATGCGAAGATGGCGATGCTGAGCATGATCAGGCCCATGGCGGCGATAACACCCACTTCCAGGAGGGTGGGCACGCGCCAGCCATTCCAGCTCACGCCGGCATCGAGGTTGGCCCGGACGGCCGGGGTGACCTGCAGGTGGTCGAACACCAGCCGGCGCAGCGGGTCGACGGCGTAGGTGAGGGGGTCAATCCGGTTGAGAACGGTCAGCCATGTCGGCAGGTTGTGGGACGGGAACAAGGCACCGGATAGGAAGTACATGGGCATGATGAGCAGCATGTTCAACGCCATAAACGACTGCATCTGTTGGATGCGCGACGCCATCATCATGCCGAAGGCGCAGATGGTGAAGGCCAAGAGGAGCTGGATCCCGAAGATCTGAATCAGGAGTAACGGGTCGTAGGGGACGTGCACGAGGCCGGCGATGGAGATGACGACGAGGCCCTCGAAGCCGGCGATCGCTGCTCCGCCCAGGCATTTGCCGAGCACCAACGATCCGCGGCGCACGGGAGCGACGAGCATCTCGCGGAGAAACCCGTATTCCCTGTCCCACACCACCGACGCCGCGGCCATCATGGCTGTCATCAATACAGACAAAGCGAGGACCCCGGGATAGAAGAAGGTGCGTAGCGAGACCCCTGGTCCGAGGTTGACGACGGTCCCCAGCCCACTACCCAGGACGAAGAGGAACAGGAACGGCTGGACGAGCGCGGTAACGATTCGGATGCGGTCGTTGAAGAAGCGGAGCAGCTCCCGGTGGAAGACGATCTTGATCGCCCGGAACTCTCCGCCGGTTGTGCGATTGGGAACGCGCACCCCGACAACAGATCTCGCCGTCGGTGCCGGCTTGTGTGTTTCGACAGTGGTAGACATCAGTTCCTCCGGCCCAGACGGGCCTTCATCTGCTGTTTATTCACTTCGCTGGAGCTGGCCTCAGCGTCGCGGATCGTCCGGCCCGTGTAGGTCATGAACACATCATCGAGGGTCGGACGGGCCACGTTCACCGATCGGATTGCCAAGGGGAGGTCGGAGAAGAGGCGGGGTACGAAGTGCTCACCCTCTTCCACCGAGAAGGTGAGCTCACCCTCGGACTTTGTCACATCCAGTCCGAACCGCTCCTTGAGCAACCGAATGGCCTCCGTGTCGTCGCCCGTGGTGATCCGTATCCGATCCTTCCCGACGCTGGCCTTCAATGCCTCGGGTGTATCGAGGGCGATGATCTGGCCGTCGTCAATGATCGCGATGCGGTCGCAGTACTCCGCTTCGTCCATGTAGTGCGTGGTCATGAACATGGTGATGTCTTCGGTCGCCTTGAGCTCTTGGATATAGGACCAGATCGATGCCCGGGTCTGGGGGTCGAGGCCTACCGTGGGTTCGTCGAGAAACAGAACCCGAGGCGAGTGGAGCAGGCCCCGACCGATCTCCAGGCGTCGCCGCATGCCGCCGGAGAAGGTGTTGACCTTGCTCTTGCGCCGCTCCCACAAGCCCACCATTTTCAACATCAGTTCGATGCGGTCCGGCAACACCGAGGTGGGCACCCCGTAGAGCTCGCCATGCAGGCGCAAGTTCATCTGGGCAGTCAGGTAGCCGTCCAACGTCTGGTCCTGGAAAACCAGGCCTATGTGGCGGCGTACTTCGTCGCGCTGGTGGACCACGTCGAAGCCCGCGACCTCGGCCGTCCCCGCCGTCGGCGTGAGCAGCGTGCAAAGCATCGAGATGGTCGTCGACTTCCCCGCCCCGTTGGGCCCGAGGAACCCGAACGTCTCTCCGGTATGCACCTCGAGGTCGATGCCCCGTACCGCCTGAACCTCGCCGTAGGTCTTGACCAGTCCCCGGACTGAGACCGCGGCCGTCTGCTGGACGCGCTCCTCCACGCTGGTCATGACTTCCAGTCTGCCTGCCCCAACCTTTGAACTCCCGTCGCCTGCCTGCAGCTTGCCTCCCCTATTGGGAGACCCTGTATAGCAATTGCGGTGGATTGACCCGGCCCACCAGCTCCTGAACTGCACCCTAGCGAGCGGAGGACCGGATCTGAGCGTCTGTCGGATTTTCGTGGGATTCCTATTCCCAGCCGATTGCTGTCAATGCGGGCGGGCCCGTTCGGCCGGCGCATCGGCGAGTTCAGAGAGAACGGCTTCTTGGATCGCCGGGTCCGGGAAGAGGACTGTTACAGAGAGCGTCCGCAGGCGCTTGGCCGCATCGGTGACTGCGGAGGCCACTACGGGCGATCGCCCGGCGTCGAGCCAGGCCGGGTGGATGTACGACGAGCGGGTGACCGCAACGCTGTCGCCGAGTAATGAGGCAGCTGCTCCGGCGGCCAAGCGTTCCTTCGTCAGGCGAGGGTTGCTCGTCGAAGACTCGGCTCCAGCGAGCACCGCGACCGCCGCCACAGTTGCGCCCCAGGTTCGGAACACCTTGGCCGTGGCGGGGCGCCCGTGTGCGAGTGCAGGTAGGCATTGACGGCGGCGCTCGTTACTAGGTGTGCGGGGTGCTCACCGGCGGTGGAGAAAAGCGGCGATTCATCGTTGCTTTTCCTGGCGAGGAGCGCGGTGACGACGCGAGCAGCCGCTCCGGTCGGTGACGGTAACCCTGTGGGCAACGTGCTCCTTACCGACGAAGTCGAAGGTGATCGTCGGTCCGAGGACGGTACCTATCAGCGTCGCAGTGTAGTCAGCCCGTAGGTGTGGTTGCCTCACGGGCGTAGCGCTCATTGCCAACTCGCAACAGACCTCGGTCCAGGAGCCGGACTACTGCGGCCGTGACCGTGCGGAGAGCACACATATCGTGGTGTCCCTCGGCCAAGTCGTCGAGGACGGTCTTACGCAAAGCCGGGAGTGCCACGCCGAAGGTCAGCATCTGATCGAACTTCCGATCGGTGGCCAGGGCAATTGCTTCTGGGGCGTACCGGTACTGCGTGCGACCCCGTCCGTCGACCCCGGTGGCCTGCACCGACGCAGAGGCATCTCGCGTCGCCCAGACATCCGTCCACGCCGGCGGGATCGCCAAGCGTCGGAGTCGCCCGAGGATGGCCCGGTCGATCACCGCTGCTCCCGCATCGTCGACCCACTCGTCCGGTCGAGTGCGCACTCGGTGTAGGCCCACGGGGTCGAAGAGCCCTCGCGACCGAACTCAGGTCAGCTCGGCGAGGGTGAAGGTTCCTCGCGTTTGATTCCCGCGTCGGTTAGCGCGTGCCCTCTTTTCATTTGTTGACTAGTGACGCTCCGACCACTCCTCGGTCGCTTCCTCGAGTTCCTCTTCGGCTCGAGCATCAGCTCGTCCTCGTCAGGTCTTGGAGGTGCTTTCGCATGTTCACGTCGGGACGGTCGAGGCGATTCCTCCGGTTGCATTACATCCTCGAGGTTCGGTTCGTCATGGGGAGTGGTCATTTGCGCTCCATTCCGTCATCCGCTTGTTGCTGCAACTCTTTTCAGGGAGTTCAAATCAGGTTAGGTCGGATTCTCGGTTCGAGCCTGGCGAAGAAGGTAGAATCGCGGGCGGATGGATAGTCTCGGGCGCGAACCGTGCGCTGTCGGCCAGCCAAAAACGGTAATCCACGGTCGCCAACGGTCACTCAAAAACGCCGTTTATCTGGGACTTGTGGGAAACGCCCCCGGACAGCGGATGGGCGCATTGGGCTCGTGGGACAACTGGCCTTGACCAGGCCAAGACCCTTAGGCCGGACCAGCGTTGTGAGAGTTTGGTCGTTAGCGACCAGGAGGTCGCCAAGCGATGTGCGAGCGAATTGGTGCACAAACACGGCGGCTGCTCTCGTTTGAGTTGCGGTCGTCCCCGCGTCAGCACGAGAACAAGACCCTCGGGCCCCCGTGGTCAGCCGGAGGACTGGCAGGCCTCAAGCGTCCAGTCTATGAGCTCGACGACCTCCTCACGTCGGCAGAGCCCCGAAGCGTGATGGAGACGAACATGGATGCTTAGCGATCGGCGAAGTCGGTCACGTACCGGTTGAACAGCTCTGTGAACTGGAAATGCGATCCGTGGTTGGAGTCCGGGAAGAGGATCAACTCGGCATTTGGCAGGTTCTGCTGCAGGATGTACGAGTTGATGGTGGGGACGACGAGGTCGTGGCTGCCGTTGAACACGAGTACCGGGTGTGGAATGCGCTCGAGGTAGTCGAAGCTGTCGGGAGCTGCCTCGCCCCACTCGCGCGCCGCCGCCAGATCCGCGGCGACGGTGGCTTCCGAGACCGGGACGTCGCGGTCCTCGGTGCGCGCCCGGATGCGCTCAAGGAAGTACCGGACCCGCGGCCTGGCTCGCTTCAGACGGCGAGAAGAAGATCGGAAGCCACATCAGATCCTGCGGCTGATAGACCGTCCCGAACAGTCCGGCCGCGACATCGGGCGCGAGGTGGTCCATGCCATCGCCACCCCGTGGGCCTGTGCCCACCAGCACCAGTCGGCGTACGAGCTCGGGTCGGTCGAGGGCGATTTGCTGGGCGACGAATCCCCCCATCGAGAATCCGAAGACATCGACGTGCTCGAGGCGGAGAGCGTCAATGAGCGAGGCGGCATCCCGCCCATCCCGGCGACGGTCTTCGGAGCCTCGCTAGTGCTGAGTCCGACGCCGGCGTTGTCGGTGAGGATAACCTCCCGGCCCATGGCGAGTGCGTCGGTGATGACCGGGTCGTAGTTGTCAAGGTTGCCCATGAAGTGCTGGAGCAGCACCATCGGCGTTCCGGTCGGGTCGCCGAAGCGCCGATAGGCGAAGCGAGTGCCGTCCGCTTGCTCTGAATCGGGTCGGGACTGTGTTGTGGGTGTAGGTGGTCATTTTGGCCTTTCGTGACTGGTCTCGGTCCGTTGACGCTTCCGTCGGTGTCGACAACGCGGCATGAGAAGCAGTCAGTGTCGGGCACCCCTCCAAACCGGGCCCACTGGTTCAGTGAATGGTCAATCCGCCGTCAATGTTGAGGACGTGGCCGGTAATGAATGACGCTTCGTCCGATGCGATGAAGACAATCCCGTGGGCAATCTCGTCCGAGAGACCGAGGCGATTCATAGGAACTCCACTCACGAGAGCAGCTTTGGCCTTAGGCGTGCCCGTGAAGCGAGTCAGCATGTCAGTGTCCGTTGCACCAGGTGCCACCGCGTTGACACGGATTCCCGACTGAACGACCTCGAGCGCCACTGACTTCGTGAGGCCTTCGACCGCATGCTTGCTGCCGGCATACACCGCGGCCCCTGCAGCGCCCGCATGCCCATAGGTCGAAGAGATGTTGATGATGCTTCCGCTGCCCTGCCTTTGCATGACAGCGACTTCGTGCTTCATGCTCAGAATCACGCCGAGCACATTCGTGTCGACGTGGCGGCATAGCTCTCTGCGGTCTGGTCCGTTATCGGCCCGACCGGACCTTCGGTGGCGGCATTGTTCACTGCGACATCGAGGCGGCCGAATTGCTCAATGGTCTGGTCGATCAGGGCGCGTACCTCCTCCTCCTTGCGGACGTCGGCGTTGATGAAGTCGACCTCCGAACCGAAGGAGCGCAGTTCCTCAGCCAGCGCCTTGCCGGCTTCATTCCGCCGGCCAGAAGCGACGACTGTCGCTCCCTTCCCGGCAAAGGCGATGGCGGTGGAGCGACCTATGCCGGAGAGCGCTCCCGTGATCAGAACGACGGTCTTGTCCATTTTTGGCTCCTATGGCTATGATATACGAGGTATGGCTAGTCAAGGTTAAGGCTCCACCCCGGTCTTGAAAAAGACTTTGTAGGCTACGCCTCATACCTCGTAGGCATGGGAGTGCGATGGAACTTCGGCATCTTCGGTATTTCGTCGCCGTCGCCGAGATGGGCAGCGTCACGGAGGCGGCCGAGCGGCGGCTGTACACCTCACAGCCGTCTCTGAGCCGGCAGATCCGCGACCTGGAGTCTCAGGTCGGGGTCCAGCTGTTGTCGCGAAGCGTTCGCGGCGTCGAGCTGACCCCCGCGGGCAAGGCCTTTCTCGACCACGCCCGGCTCGTACTGATGCATGTCGACGCCGCGGTCGAAACGGCACGCCGAGCGGCGCAACCCGAACGGACGACGTTCGCCATTGGCTTCCAAACCGGGCACGAGATGAACTGGCTGCCGCGGGCGATGCATCTGCTGCGTGATGAGCTACCGACTGTCGAAGTCAGGGTGTCGAGCGACTATTCGCCGGATCTCGCCGAAGCGCTTGTACGAGGTCAACTCGATGCGGCTTTCCTGCGGGTTGAGCCGGGTTACGACCTCGAGTACCACGTGGTCGATCGGGAGCCACTCATCGTCCTCATGGCGACCATCGCCTCACCTCGCGATCATCCGTGAGTCCAGAAGCTCTCGTCGGCGAGATCTTCATTGGCGGCTCGAAGAAGGCCACCGTGCTACGTGCCGTCACCGAGGACTATTTTCGCCGCTCAGGGCTCGACATCGAACTCGATCAGGGCGTCGACAACATGGCGATGGCGATATCCCTCGTCGCATCCACGCGCGGCGTGGCGCTGATGCCCAACTATGCCAAGAACCTCCTGCCGCCGTCGGTCGTCAGCCGACCACTGGAAGGCGAGGCACCAACAATCGACATTGCCGTGGGATACAGCAAGTCGTCTGCTTCACCAACTCTTCAATTGTTCCGTCGCGGCTTGACGAACTAGTTGAGCCGAACCAGTTGAATTGACACCACGCCCCACGGGCTGTGACCGAAGACCCCCTTCAAGTTCCTGGTCATCCCAGCGGGCCTCGTGCTCGAGCGCAAAGGACGTCAACGACGTGCACCGCGTCAGACGTGCCGCAGTCGTGCTGGTGTCGCAGGGCATCGTCAGTGCGGTGACTACCAGGTGTCGATGCAGGCGCGTTTCTTTCCCGACCTGACCGGTGGTGGGGGGCTGGCCCGCAACGTCTCTACGACCCGACGACGGGTGGTGGCCGGGTCGATGACGTCGTCGATCTCGAACACGCTGGCTACATTCAGCGCCTTCCCGTGCTGGTAGGCCCGGTCCACCATGGATTGGAAGGCCGCCTCCCGCTCCTCGGGATCCTCGATGGCTTCCAGCTCGCGCCGGAAGCCGAGCTGCACCGCACCCTCCAGACCCATGCCCCCCAGCTCGCCGGTGGGCCACGCCACGGTGAACAGCGGCGACCGGAAGCTCCCGCCAGCCATGGCTTGTGCCCCCAATCCGTAGCCCTTGCGCACCACCACCGTCATGAAGGGAACCGTCAGGCTGGCTCCCACCACGAACAGCCGGCTGACGTGGCGGACCTGGGCGGTGGCTTCCACCTCCGGGCCGACCATGAACCCGGGGGTGTCGCACAGGAACAGCACCGGCAGGTCGTGGGCATCGCAGAGCTGGAGAAAGCGAGCGGCTTTGTCAGCCCCATCCGCATCGATGGCTCCGCCGAGATGCAGCGGGATTGTTGGCTACCACGCCAACCGGACGCCCCTCGATCCGGACCAGGGCGGTGACCATGCCGAGGCCAAAGCCGGCCCGGAGCTCCAGGACCGACCCGGTGTCCGCCACCAGCTCCACCAGGTGGTGCATGTCGTAGACCCGGACCCGGCTCGGCGGCACCACCTCCCGGAGCCCGAGCTGGTCGGCGCAGTCCCACTGGTCGACCGGACCCTGGAAGTACGAAAGGTACTGCTTGGCCAGACGGACGGCATCGGCGTCGTCGGAGGCGACCACGTCCACCACACCGTTGGCGCGCTGCACCTCGAGGGGGCCGATCTCCTCCGGGGTGTACGTGCCCAGACCGCCGCCTTCGATCATGGCCGGGCCGGCCATCCCGATGGAGGCGTCGGGAGTTGCGATGATCACGTCGCAGCATCCCAAGAGGGCGGCGTTTCCGGCGAAACACCGCCCAGAGGCGATGCCGATGGTGGGCACCAGGCCGCTCAACGCTCCGAACAGGGCGAAGGCAGTGGTGTCCAGGCCGGTGACCACCGCCGAATCGGTATCCCCCGGGCGGCCACCGCCTCCCTCGGCGAACAGCACCACCGGCAGGCGAAGGCGCTCCACCAGCTCGAAGATGCGGTCCTTCTTCCGGTGGTTCAGCTGGCCTTGGGTGCCGGCCAGCACCATGTAGTCGTAGGACACAACCGCGCAGCGGCTGAGCTCATCGGGGAAACGGTCGCCATTGATCCGACCGATCCCGGCCACCAGCCCGTCGGCCGGCGTATTGGCGATCAGGTCGTCGAGGCTGCGTCGAGCCCGCTGGGCCGCCACCACCAAGGAGCCGTATTCGGTGAAGCTTCCCGGATCGCACAGGTCGTCGATATTCATCCTGGCCGTGCGCCGTCCCCCTCGGGTCCGACGGGCGACTGCCTCGGGCCGGGCGGCATCGAGGGTGCGGGCCTGTCGATCCAGGACCTCGGCCAGCTCCGGCCGCAAGCCAGGTCGGGCGATCGAGGTGGCAGGGTCGGCGGCAGGGGCGGCGGCCGTCGCAGGGTCGGCGGCCTGGGCAGGGTCCCTGCCGCCGGGGTCAGCCACCTCTTCCGCTTCTTCCCCGTTGACGGGGATCTCGCCGGCGGTCACCGATACCAGTGGGTCCCCCACCGCGACCTGAGCGCCGACCGCCACCTCGACCCGCCGGACTTGACCCGAGACCTCGGCCGCGACCACGTACTCCATCTTCATCGACTCGGTGACCACCAAGGTGTCCCCAACCGCAACACGGTCACCCGCAGTTACTGACACCTGGACCACCGTCCCGAGCACCGGAGAGCGAGACATCATGGTGGTCTCGGCCGCGCGATCGTCGCTCACGGGGGATCCTCTGTCCCGGCGGGCCCGTCCCAGCGGAACACCGGTATCTTCAGTGGCCAGGCGCTCGGCTCGGAGTCTCGTTCGCCGGACCTTGCCGGCGTCGTCCCGCAGCGGGGTGTCGACGAACTCCACCGTCCGGGGTCGCTTGTAGGCCACCAGACGCTCGGCGGCGAAGGCGTCCAGGTCCTCGAAACTGACCACCGTCGGATCGGCTTCGATGATGGCGTGCACCCTGGAGCCCTTGTCCTCATCGGGCAGTCCGATCACCGCACACGACAGGACCGCGGGTGCTCGGCCAGGATTGCCTCCACCTCGGCCGGATACACATTGGCTCCACCCACCAAGATCATGTCCTGGGACCGATCGCCCAGGTAGAGATAGCCGTCCTCGTCGACCCAGCCCAAGTCGCCGAGCGACTCCCAACCGCCGGGCGCGGACTCGGGCTTCGGCTCCCACATACCGGTAGGCAGGAGTGGAACGTTTGGAGCGGAGCCAGACCTCACCCTGCTGGCGAGGCGGCAGTACCCGCCCGTCCGGATCGCAGATCTGGACATCGCCCCCCGAAGGGAGCCCTACCGATCCGCGGTGTTCGAGCCACTCGGTGCCGGTGATGGTGGTCGCAACCTGCGCCTCGGTGCCGGCATAGAGCTCGAAGATCCGCTCGGGACCCAACCACTCGATCCATGCCTCCTTCAACCATGGGGGACAGGGCTCGGCCAGGTGCCACACCACCCGCAGCGATGAGAGGTCGTAGGCCAGGCGCACCTCGGGGGGGAGCCTCCAGATGCGCTTCATCATGGTGGGGACCAAGTAGACGACGTCGGCCCGGTACTCCGCCACCGCCGCCAGCGTTGCCTCGGGATCGAACCGGGGAAGCAGCACCACATGACTGCCGTGGAGCAGGGCATAACAGGCCCAGACCACCGGACCGTTGTGGTAGAGCGGCCCAGGCATCACCAGACAGCCGTCCGAGCTGAACTGGAGACGGGAGACCGCCGAGGGGTCGACCAAGCCGGGGTCGCCGGAGACGATCAACTTGGGCCGACCGGTGGAGCCTCCCGAGGTGGGAGCCTTCCAGGCCGGACTGACCACGTCTGGCAGCTCAATCGGGCCGTCGGGCTCGGGCGGTTGGAAGCCCAAAGGCAGGCACGTCCGTCCCGGTAGCCGCTCGGGATCGATCCCGAGTACCAGCACCGGGTCGGCCAGGTCCACCACCGCCTCCAGCTCCCGGAGGGGAAGCCGGGCGCTGACCGGCTGGGGAATGGCACCCAACTTCCAGAGCGCCGACCGAGGCCACCACCCACTCGACACTGTTGGGGAGGCATACGGTGACCATGTCCCCGAGACCCACCCCCAGCCGGCGGAACTCCACGGCCAAGGCGTCCGAACGGCGATCCAGCTCGCCCGGGTGAGGGTGGTGTCGCCGCACGTCACCGCCGGGAAGTCGGGTCGCTGAGCGGCCAGGTTACGGAGCTGGGCGCTGAAGGAGATCAGGGTGCGCATGTCTCCGCCTCCGACCGATCCGGGCCGGGAACGGGGGCGCAACCGTGGACGATTCTCGGCCCGGTGACGGGCCTCAGGCCGGCGGCTATTGGAAGAGTGGGCACGGTTGGGGGAGTGGGCACGGTTCGTCCCCGCAGGGTAGCGGGACCTGGACCAATGGTGAGGCAGCACTGGCCCGCTGGAAGCATCCACGCCCGTACAGTGACTGCCGCAAGCGGTTCGGTAGGTCGCACCAGATCCACGAAGAGCGCTGTCGGAGGCGCAGGCCGCCCGTCCGTTGCATGGGTCTGAACACTGGCCCATGACCCGGGCAGACGTCAACATAGTGGATCCTCGTGGCCGGAAAGAAGCGGCTAGCGTCCTGCACGAACCACAAGCCACGCTCGAAAGGGACCGATGACCCGATTCGTCGAGAGCACCATCACGTTCCCCTACAAGCGGTCCCTCGGGCCCGTGGTCGGGGCATTCATGACGGCCCTGACCGAAAAGCAGATCCTTGGCATCCGCAACGTGACGCCGTCCTGGTGCCACCAATGGAGTGGGATCCGGCGACCGGAGCCGAGCTGCCGCACGAGTTCGTCGAAGTGGGGCCGGCGGGCACCGTCGAGTCGTGGACCTGGGTGGTCACGCCGTCGGTCCAGCATCCGCTCGACCACCCCTTCGCCTTCGCTCTGGTTCGACTGGACGGGGCCACTACTCCGCTGCTGCATGCGGTGGACGCCGGCACGCCGGAGGCCATGGCCGAGGGCATGCGGGTGGCACCCCGATGGCGGGGCGACCCGGGGGGGCGGATCGATGACATCATCTGCTTCGTCCCTGGCGAGACGCCGAGACCGAGGGCGAGGACACCGGTGCGGCCGCCGAGCCGGTGACCCGAATGGACTATCTCGCGTCGATCACCTACCGCAACCCGGTCCCCGAGGCCGACCGACCGGGCGGTCGAGGCATCCGGGAGCACCGTTGCTGGGCTGCGGTGCCCGACGTGCGGACGGGTGTACGCCGGGGGACGCGGGCTACTGCCCCATCGATGCCATCGAGCTCGGGCCCGACTGCGAGGTCGACCTGCCCCACGAGGGAACCATCACCAACTTCTCCATCGTGACCCCGGTGCAGTATCCGGGCCAGACCGAGACCGAGCCGTTCGTTCGTGCCTTCGTCCTCCTCGACGGGACCGATGTCATCGTCCCGTACTCGGCGGTGATCGAGTTACCGGCCGACCAGGTGAGGGTCGGCCAGCGGGTCGAGCGCCGTGTGGGCCTCCCCGGCCGAGAAGATCGACGAGGGTGGCGGCATGGGGGGCGCTGGGGCTCGCTGCTCGGCTGGATCCCCAACGGCGAGCCCGATGTCGACGATCCCGACCTCGTGAACCGGATCTTCTGATGATGAGCGGAACCTCGAATGACATCGCCGTCATCGGCTGGGCCCAGACCCCTATGGTCCGACACACGGACAAGTCCGAGACCCAGCTGCTGCTGGAGGGGATCACCGAAGCGATCACCCCGCTCGGACTGACTCGCGCCGACATCGACTTCACCTGCCTGGGCAGCTGCGACTACATCACCGGCCAGGCTTTCTCCTTCGTCTCCAACCTGGACGCCATCGGCGCCTGGCCGCCCAAGCGGGACTCCCACGTGGAGATGGACGGCGCCTGGGCCCTCTACGAGGCGTGGCTCCGCCTGCAGGAGGGAGACATCGAGATCGCCGTGGTCACCGGATCCGGTCGCTCCTCGACCGGCGATCCGGCCTTGATCTATCCGATGGAGATGGACCCGTACTTCCTGGCCCCCCTGGGCGCCGACCCGCTCACCTTCGCGGCCCTCCAGGCCCGCGCCGTGATCGCCGCCGGCATCGCCGACGAGCGCTCCATGGCCGAGGTGGCGGTGCGGGCCCGCGGTAAGGGCGACGTCGAGTCGCTGTTGGCCGAGGACTACATCCGCCAGCCGCTCCGACGCCACGACGTGCCCCCGATCACCGACGGTGCCGCCGCCATGGTGCTGGCCACCGGTGATCGCGCCCGTCAGCTGGTGGAACGGCCGGCCTACATCACCGGATTCGACCACCGGACCGAGTGCCACAACCCATCCTTCCGGGCACTGGGCGATTCGCCGTCCACCCGGATGGCCGCCGAAGCCGCCGGGCTCAGCGACGCGCCCCGTCGAAGTGGCCGAGCTCCAGGCGGCCTTCACCCACGAGGAGCTGCTCCTGCGCGATGTGCTCGGCCTCGGGGACGATGTGGCCGTGAACACGTTCCGGGGGGGCGCTGCGGGTAAATCCGATCATGGCCACGGGACTCTGTCGGATTGGTCACGCCGCCAACCACATCTTCGGGGGAGGGAGTCGGGCCCTGGCCCATTCGACCTCCGGGCCGTGCCTCCAACAGAACCTCATCTGCATCCTGGAGGGAAGATCGTGAGCACTCCCCCGGTAGCCGTCGTCGGCGTGGGCCAGACCCACCACAAGTCCCGACGGCTCGACGTGTCCTTCGGCGGCCTGGTGCGGGAGGCCGTCTTCCGGGCCCTCGACGACGCCCAGATGACAATGGCCGATATCGACGCCGTGGTGTTGGGCAAAGCCCCCGACCTCTTCGAGGGCGTGATGAAGCCGGAGCTCTACCTGTCCGACGCCCTCGGTGCGGTGGGCAAGCCCATGTTCCGGGTTCACACGGCCGGCTCGGTGGGAGGCACCACCGCCATCGTGGCCGCCTCGCACGTCCAGGTGGGCAAGCACAGGACGGTGCTGGCCGTCGCCTTCGAGAAGCAGTCCGAGGGCAACGCCCAGTTCGCCCTGGGTAGCGGGAGGGGAGCCTCGCTCGGAGCCGGAGGTGCCTTCGCCCCGTTCATCCGGGCGTACATCCAAAGGAGCGGTGCGCCCGAGCACATCGGGTGGAAAGTGGCGGTCAAGGACCGCCTCAACGCTTTGAAGAACCCGTACGCCCACCTCAAGATCGAGGACATCTCCATCGAAAAGGTCAAGGCCTCGCCGATGATGTGGGAGCCCACCCGGTTCCTCGAGTCGTGCCCATCGTCCGACGGGGCCTGCGCGGTGGTCATCACCGACGAGGCGGGAGGCAAGGCCGCCGCGGCCGAGGGTCGGCCTCCGGCGTGGATCCTGGCGCCTCGTCCCGATCCGAGCCTCCGAGCTTCCCCGGCCGCGATCCGGTGCGGCCCGCGGCTGCTCTCCAGTGCGCAGCCGATGTCTACACCGCCGCGGGAATCACCGATCCCCGTCGTCAGATCGACACCGCTGAGCTGTACGTCCCATTCTCGTGGCTCGAACCCATCTGGCTCGAGGCCTTCGGTCTGGCCGATGAAGGTGAAGGGTGGAAGCTGGTTGACGACGGCACCACCGAACTCGGGGGCTCGCTGCCCGTCAACGCCTCCGGCGGCGTTCTGTCCAGCAATCCCATAGGGGCCTCGGGTCTACTGCGGTTCGCCGAGGCGGCCAACCAGGTAAGGGGTGCAGCCGGGGAGCACCAGGTGGACGGAGCGAAGGTGGCCCTCGGCATGGCATACGGGGCCAACAACCAGTACTTCAGCACTTGGGCCGTCGGGAGTTCGCTGCACCCGTTCGGGTAGAGACGCGTCGGACCGGGCGGCGCGGCCTGAGCACCTGGCTACGAGTTCCCGCGGTATCGAGAGTGCGTTCCGACAGGTCACAAGCAAGGTCGTGAATCAGTTCTGATCTTCAGGCATGCCGGGCCGGGGCGACAGGGATGCGGAGGTAGTCGGCCAGCCATGGTCCCGTCACGCTTTCCGGGGAACGGGCGACGTCCTCGGGGGTCCCTGCCGTCAGGATGCGCCCGCCGTCGGGGCCACCGCCCGGGCCCATATCGACGATGTGGTCTGCGGCGGCAAGCAGGTCGAGATCGTGGTCGATGACGATGATGGTGGCCCCCGCCTCGGTCAACCGGTCGAACACACCGACCAGGGTGGCCACGTCCAGAGGGTGGAGTCCGGTGGATGGCTCGTCGAAGACGTACAGGATGTCCCGCTGGCTGCTGCGCAACCGGGAGGCGATCCGTAGCCGCTGCGACTCACCGCCTGACAAGGATTGCGTGGGCTCGCCTAGCCGCAGGTATCCGAGTCCGACCTCGGCGATTGGCCGCAGGGCAGCTGCGACCTGAGTGCGATCAGCGAACCGTTTCAGGGCGTCGTCAACGCTGAGATCAAGGACGTCAGCGATGGTAAGGCCATCGATGGTCACGGCGAGGGTGGCGTCGTTGAAGCGGGCGCCGTGGCAGGTCGGACAGGGGGCGGTGATGTCGGGCAGGTACTGGACGTCGAGCTCAATATGGCCGAGCCCGCGGCAGGTGGGGCACTGCCCCTCGCGGGTATTGAACGAGAAGTGCCCCGGTTTCCAGCGGTGCCGCCGGGATTCGGGGGACTCGGCGAACAGCCGTCGGAGGTGGTCGAAGGCCCCGGAGTAGGTGGCCGGTGTAGAGCGGGTGTTCTGGCCGATAGGCGTGGCGTCGATCTGGACGATCTGCCGGATGCCGCCCAGCTCGAGGCGGCGGACGTGGCTCGGTAGGGGTGACCCGCTGAGCTGTGCCCGGGCGGCGGGCATGAGGCTGTCCAGGATGAGGGCGGTCTTCCCGGCCCCCGACGGGCCCAGCCAGGGCGGTCAGCCGTTGTACCGGGAAGACGGCGGTGAGGCGGTGCAGGTTGTAGAGGTCGCCGACCTCGATGGCGATCTGCCCGGACGGATCGGTCCGAACCGGACGCTCACCCGGCACCGCGGCGGCGCCCGCCAGGAATGGACCCATGATGGATCTCGGGTCGGATTTCAGCTGGGCGGGGGTGCCCTGGGCGATCACCGTGCCGCCTAAGGCGCCCGCTCCAGGGCCGAGTTCGATGACCCAGTCGGCGGAGCTAATGAGGTCCCGCTCGTGCTCGACGATGACGACGGAGTTGCCGTTCTCGGCCAGGGCGGAGATCGCTTTGCGCAGCCCGATGACGTTGCTTGGGTGCAGCCCTACCGACGGCTCATCCAGCACATAGAGCATGCCGGTGGTGCTTGAGCGAACGGTCGAGGTGAGCTCGATGCGCTGCCGCTCCCCGGTGGACAGCGACGCGCCGCTCCGGTCCAGGGTCAGGTAGCCGAGCCCGACGTCGAGCAACGGCGTGAGCGTGCTTTGGAGCTCGGCGAGCAAACCCGTGGTCAGCGGGCTGAGCTCGGCCGGCAGCCCGGCGGGCAGTGCGGCCATGAACCCGCCCAGCTCGTCCAGGAGCAGAGCGCTGATCTCGGCCAGGTTGCGGCCCCCGAGCTGCGAGGTCAGCGCCTCGGGCCGCAGTCGGGAGCCGTGACACACCGAACACACGCGGGTGACGACGAAACGCTGCACGAGACGGCGGGAACGCTCGTTATCGCTGAGCAGGGAGCGTTCCACGGCGGCGACGGCGTTGTCATAGTTGACCGAAAGCTGCACGGTCCGCCCACTGCGCCCGGAGTGCAGGGTGACCTGCCGATGGACCGGAGGACCGTGCAGCACCAACTCGCGCTCACGATCGGTCAGGGACTCGTAGGGCACGTCGAGTCGAACCCCGAGCTCGCCTGCGGCGTACATGGACAGCCGCCTCCCGCCAGAATTCCAGGGCAGCACAGCACCCTGCTGAATCGTCTTGCCCGGGTCGGGCACCAGGGTGTTGACGTCGACCTCCGACCGCACGCCCAGCCCGTGGCAGGCCGGGCAGGCGCCGTACGAGTTGAAGGCGAAGGATTCGGCACTGGGGTGCTCGAAGTGGGCACCGCAGACCGGGCACACGATCTCGGTGCCGTACGTGGCGATCGACGGCCCCACGAGGTGACCGTTCGGGCACAGGTGCGAACCCAGCCGCGACATCATCAACCGCGCCACGTTCAGCACCTCCGACATCGTGCCGACCGTGCTGCGCGGCCCTGGTACGGGCGGACGCTGCCGCAACGCCAACGCGGCCGGAAGATGCTCGATCCGGTCAACGTCGGGCCGCCGGGCCTGGGTGAGCCGCCGGCGGCTGTAGGTGCTCAGGCCCTCCAGGAGCCGGTGCAGGCCCTCGGCGTACAGCGTGCCGATAGCCAGCGACGTCTTGCCTGATCCCGACACGCCAACCACCGCCACCGTCCGCCACAGCGGCACGTCGACATCGATGCTCTGCAAATTGTTGTGCCGTGCCCCGCGGACGCCGATCAACGTGGGCAGGGTTCCCGGCAGCGGAAGTTCGTCAGGTGACGTTTCGGCCATCGGCATCCGGCGAGCGCGTCGTCGGGGACGTGTCGGTCGACTCAAAGGTGGCCGAGAACAGGTAGCTTGTCGCCAGGCTGCGGTGCGGCCGCCATTTCTCAGCGATGTCGAGGACCTCCTGCTGGCTGGGCAGATGGTCGAGTTGATACGCGACCCGGACGGCCTTGCGCAGCGCTAAGTCGCCGGGCAAAACCACATCCTCTCGGCCTAGGGCGATAAGAAGGACACCCTGAGCGGTCCAGGGGCCGATCCCGGGGACGGCGGTGAGCTCGGAAATGAACTCGTCGTCGGGCAATGTGCTCAGGACATCGGTGTTGAGTCGGCCGTCCGACAGCCGCTCGGCGAGATCCCGAAGCGTACCGATCTTTCGCCACGACAGACCGGCTTGGCGGAGAGTGATGGGATCAACGGCCAGCAGCTCGGCGGGAGACGGGAGTTGGCCGCCAAACAACGTCTCGATGCGGGCCAGCGTCCGGCGAGTAGCGGCGACGGACAGCTGCTGACCGGTCACCTGGAAGAGCAGGGCCCCGTACAGATCCATGGGCGGCAGCTCGGCCATCCAGGCCCGCGGGTCGAAATTCGGCCGGTCGTCGATGAGCCGGGCCAGGACGGGATCAGCGTCGCGAAGGTAAGCACGCGCTTGCTCCGGCAACACGGCGAGGCTGGAAACCTTGCCGCTCGAGCTCGGTCCCGACAAGACGGCGCCCTGCAGTGCCGTGGCCGTTGACTCCTGCAGCTGTTTTCCGGCCTCGAGGTCAGTCATCTTGCCCTCCTGCGTCGTGGGCAGCACCTTGTTTCCGCATAGGGGTCCATTCACAGTGACTTCCCAAGCCGACCACGCGGAACGGCAAATCCGCAACAGTGTGCGCGGTCGCAACCTGATCTCGGACTGGAGCATGACTCGGATTCAGCTCCCCACTACCATCGGCCAGGCGAATTTCAGTCGTAGAATCGGTGGGCGATCGAAGGCCAACTCGGTGGCGATCAAGGGCTCGGTAGTGGCACCGTGAGACCGGTAAGATCTGCGAGCCTGACGTCATGAAGGGGGTTCCAACGCCATGTCGATGATCGACTACGACGCGAGGCCCGTCACTCCTCAGGTTTTACTGGTCGGGCACCGGGCCTCCTCCGTCGGCTACACCATTCGTGATTTTCTCAGCCGTAATGGTGTCCCTTATGAGTGGGTTGACCTGGATGATGCGGCGCGGGTCGCAGCGTTGCTGCCCGCAGCGGAGAGAGGAGTGGACCGGCTACCTGTCTGCGTCCTCCCCAACGGAATACGGCTTGCTCCGGCGACGCTGGAAGGTGTAGCGGCAGGACTGGGGATGGTGTCGGCTCCGTCGCTGTCGGAGTACGACCTAACGATCGTGGGCGCCGGCCCAGCCGGACTGGCAGCCGCCGTGTATGCCGCATCTGAGGGTTTGCGTGCCGTGGCCATCGAAGCTGTGGCGCCCGGGGGTCAGGCTGGGACGACATCCATGATCGAGAACTACCTCGGCTTTCCACAGGGGATCAGCGGTAGCGAATTGGCGACGCGGGCAACCGCCCAGGCCAAGAGATTCGGGGCCGAAGTTCTTCTTGGCCGCCGTCTCGCTGACATCAGTAGGGACGGCCCGGACTATGTTGCCCACCTCTCCGACGGTACCACTGTGCGGTCACGATCGATGCTCGTCGCAAGCGGTGTCGACTGGCGTCGTCTTGAGGTTCCGGGCATAGACGAACTCCTGGGTTCCGGCGTGTATTACGGCGCCGGCCCGAGCGAGGCGGTCACCTGCCGTGGGTGCCAAGTCGCCATTGTCGGAGGAGGAAACTCGGCGGGCCAGGCGGTCATCCGCTTCTCGCGCTACGCCGCGCATGTGACCTTGCTGGTCCGGGGTGGCTCGCTTGAGGCATCGATGTCCCAGTACCTGATCAGCCAGCTGAAGGATCTGGGAAACGTCGAGGTTCTGACAAACACCGAAGTGATCAGTCTCGAATCGGATGGTCATCTGCGAGCACTCATGATCTCGTCAGGAGGCACCGTCATTCGATTGTCGGTCGACACGCTTTTCGTATGCATCGGAGGGGTGCCGCGCACCCAAGGAGCGGCCAACGTGGGAGTTGCTCTCGACGGTGCCGGATACGTGCACACCGGGGCCGAACTCAGCTCATCCGCTGGCGCACTTGACGGGTGGCCGTTGTCTCGTCAACCCTTGCCTCTCGAAACGAACCTGCCGGGGCTGTTCGCCGCCGGCGATGTCCGGAGTGGGTCGATCAAGCGCTGCGCGGCGGCAATAGGCGAGGGGTCTATGGCGGTGGCGTTGGTCCACCAGCGCCTCGCTGAAGTCGGCGGTGAGTGACGTGGATACTTCATCGGCCACAGGCCAACCCGAAGACCTGTCGGTGGCGGGTCCCAGCAAGGAGGTCAGAGGCGGAGTTCTCTCGGGTTGCCTCAAAAGGGAAAATCCGAGCCGTGGCCAACGCCCTCGAACGCAACGGAATCACGTGCATCGTGGTCGACTTCGGCAACGAGGCGAGAGAGGCTGTTCGGTCCATCCTCCCGGTCGGAGCCGAGGTCTACAACAACACCTCCCGCACGCTCGAAGTTATCGGTGTGGCCGAGGACATCGAGCGATCCGGACAGTATCAGCCGCTTCGCCCCCGTCTCTACCAGATGGATCGCGAAATGCAGGTTCGCGAGATGCGGCAGCTGTCCACTTCGCCCGATTGGGTGGTTGGAAGCCTTCACGCCCTGACGGAGGAGGGTTCACTTCTTATTGCGTCCGCGAGCGGGAGCCAGCTGGGTCCGATCGCTTCCGGAGCGGGTCACGTGGTATTCGTCGTGGGTGCGCAGAAGATCGTTCCCGACTTCAACACCGGACTGCGACGTATCTACGAGTACTGCTTTCCTCTTGAGGATCGACGGGCCAGGCAGGCCTACGGCGTTCCCAGCGGAGTGAATAACGTCCTGGTTATCAACAAGGCGATCGCCCCCGGCCGGATCACCGCAATCTTGGTGAATGAACCGCTTGGGTTCTGATCGCCGCACGCAAAAGAGCGCGAGAGAACTCAGAGTTGGCCGACCACGTGGTTGATCAGCCTGCTTGGGCGCTCCGATGTCGGGGCCGTCCATAACGGCGACTGCGCGTTACCGAGGGGCCGTGCTCGGCCATCGAGAGGTTTGCGGCGGTGTTGATGAGGGCTACATGTGAGAAGGCTTGCGGGAAGTTCCCGAGCAGCCGATCGGCCTTCGGGTCGTACTCCTCCGCGAGGAGTCCGACGTCGTTGCAGAGAGCACAGAGCCGCTCGAACATCTCCTTTGCCTCGTCATGGCGTCCGAGCAGCGCGAGGTTGTCGGCGAGCCAGAAGCTCGTCATCAAGAAGGCGCCCTCGGTTCCTTTCAGGCCGTCGACGTTTTCGTCGGTGTCGGTCTGGTACCGGCGGACGAAGCCATCGGTGACGAGCCCCTTCTGGATCGCCTCGACGGTGCCAACGACACGCGGGTCATCGGGCGGTAGGAAGCCGACAGGTGCGAGCATCAGCAGGCTCGCGTCGAGCAGCTTCGACCCGTAGAACTGGGTGAACGACTTGAGCTCAGCATCGAAGCCCTTCTCGCAGACCTCGGCGTGGATTTCGTCGCGGCACTTGCCGCCAACGGTCCATCGGTCCCTTGGGCAAGACACCGTCCTCCGCCAGGGTGACAGCTCGGTCGAAGGCCACCCAGGCCATGATCTTCGAATGGGTGAAGTGCCGGCGCGGACCGCGAACCTCCCAGATCCCGTTGTCGGGCTCGCGCCACATCGTCTCCAGGTGGTCGAGGATCCCCACCAGCAGATCCGCCGACACGTTGAACTCGTGAGGGATGGCGCTTTTCCAGTAGGTGATGGCCGCGTCCAGGACCTCGCCGTAGACGTCGAGCTGGAGCTGGGTCACCGCTTTGTTGCCGATATGGACCGGCGTTGAGCCCTCGTAGCCGGTGAGGTGGTCGAGCTCGAACTCCGCCAGCCGCCGTGCTCCGTCGACGCTGTACATGATCTGAATCTCCCCGGGGTTTCCCGCCACGGCGCGGCGCAGCCAGCCCACCCACGCCGCCGCCTCGTCGGCGTACCCGGAGACCAACAGGGCGTTGAGGGTGAAGGTCGCGTCCCGGAGCCAGGAATAGCGGTAGTCCCAGTTCCGGTTGCCCCCGATGGTCTCCGGGAGCGAGGTCGTCGCCGCCGCGCAAACGGCGCCGCTGGGCGCGTAGGTGAGGGCCTTCAAGGTGATGAGCGAGCGCACGACGAGGTCGCGCCATCCGCCGTTGTAGGTGCAGCGCCCGACCCATTCGTGCCAGTAGTGCCGCGTGTGGTTGCGGGCTGCGAGGCTGTCGAGGGGGAGCGGGGCGCGGGTCTCCGAGGGGAACCAGGTGAGCGAGAAGGAGCGGCGCATGTCGGCCGAAACGGAGAAGGAGGCAACGGAGGTGTTGTCCTGGCCGACGAGGCTGACGGGACTGTGCAGGCGGAGGCCGTCACGGGCGGCGACGAGGACGAGGCCGTCACCGGTCGCGGTGGCCCAGGGCGTGATCGCGCCGTACTCGTAGCGCACGATCAGCTCCATCTGCATTTCGACGGTGCCACCACGGCCCTCGACGATGCGGTGAATCATCGAGTGGCCGTCGTTCGGTGGCATGAAGTCGCACACCGACACCGAGCCTGTCGACGTCTCGAAGGTCGTCTCGAGAATCAAGGTCTCCGGTTCGTACTGGCGGGTGACCTTGGTCACCTGGCCCTTCGGAGCGATCTGCCAGCGACCGTTCCCCGCGTCGCCGAGCAGCGCCGCGAAGGCGGCACCGGAGTCGATTCGCGGCGCGCACCACCAGTCGATGGATCCAGTGAGGTCGACCAGGGCGACAGTTTGCGTGTCGCCGATGATGGCGTAGTCCTCGATCTTTGAGGGAATTGGTCCTCCTCTTGACTCTCGCTCCTGGGTCGGAGCGGCTATGGCTCGACTGAGAAGAAGCGATCAAATGCAGCTCGATCGCTATAGAAGGTTTCAATCCTCGAGTTTCTCACGTGCACACTTACTTTGCCGTACTGGATATGGTGCGCGAGCGTTACGCGGCGCGCCGGCGCTGCCTGACCGACAGCAAGGGCCTTGGCTCACGGACGTTCAGTGATCGTGCTGCGCCACGCCCTGCAGCCAATCGAGGAGGAGCGCGTTGAGCCGGTCTGGTGCGTCGAGCGGGATCCAGTGGCTCGCGCCCTCTATGACCTCGTATCGCCACGGCGCCTTGACGAACTGGCCTGACTTCTCCATTCGCTCGCGCTCCAGGTAGTGGTCGTTGGAAGACCAGATGCCGAGCGTGGGGACTCGCACCGGAGGAAGGTCCGACGAGGGTCCTGGCATCTTGGGCGCTAGGTTCGCTCGATACCAGTTGAGCGAGGCGGTGAGTGCGCCTGAGCGTGAAAGATCTTGCTCGTAGCGTTCCTGATCGCCGGCGCCACGAAGGAACCGCCGCAGCCAGGCCCAATCGTCGTAGGAAAGGGTCGCCTCCGCAATACCTTCGAATTGGAAGAAGAGCTCGTACCAGGCCATCTCGTCCTGCCGAAGAGACCACGGAACACTCGGGTGGCCGACCGAGAGGACGACGAGCTTTTGGACTCGGTCTGGGTGCGACATGGCCATGTTCCAGGCGACGGCTGCTCCCCAGTCGTGCCCGACTACGTGGGCGGACTCCACGCCTAGCGCGTCGAGCAGGCCGGTCACGTCGCCGACCGATTTGCTCGACCGCGTAGTCAGTGACCTCGACCGGGCGGCTGGACCGCCCGAACCCGCGCATATCCGGAGTGATAGCTCGAAAGCCCCGTCCGGTAAGAAACGGGATCTGGTTGCGCCACACGTAGGCGGAGTCGGGCCAGCCGTGCAACAGCAACACCGGAGTGCCGTTCCCGTAGTCTTCGACGTGGAGCGAAACCCCATTGACCTCGATGATCCTGCCTTCTCCCAGCTCGGGCGCGGTCCGCTGGTCTGCCATATTCCTATGTGACCGGTGGGGGGACTCCCTGGGCGCTTTCGGCCAGAGCGGGATCCCAGTCGCAGACGACGCAGGCGTGTCGGATGGCGGAGAGTCCGAAATCCAGCGCGGCCCGGTGCGGGTCGGGCTCGATACGTACATCGTCCCAGTCGAGGAGATATTCCTTCATTTCGGGGTCCCATCGCCCGCCAGTCGGGGAGAGGGTCGCCTGGTCGATGCCTTCGGGTGGAGGGAAGGCGAAGGCGAAAAAGGCGGCGCGTGGGTAGCGGGCGTCCCCCGGCCACCAGCCCATTTCGATCTGTTCCGCGTTGGCGGAGTTGCGCATGATGAAGTCGGTCGATGGTGGGTCCACGGCGCGCCCGGAGAAGATGCTTACGGCCAGGTCGAAGGTCCCCCACCAGGCGTTGACCGGGGTCGAGCGTCCACGGTATGGGGCGCGCAAGGCGGCGAGCACCAGCGCAGCCTGGGTGGCCGCGGCGAAGTAGTTGGCCGATTGGGCCAGCGTTGTAGGTGCTGTGCTCGTAGTCCTCGTCGAGCGGGGTGTGCCAGGGGGTTTCTTGTGGTGTGAGGTCGATCGTGACCGGACCGACAAGGTCCTCGACCGCGTCGAGCAGATGGCGAGTGACTTCGGCGACCGGTCGGTCGGGCTCCAAGGCGATGCGATGGACCCGGCCGTCGCTGTGCTCGGCGACGGCGTGATGGGTGTGCAGGTCGAGAGCGACGACGAGTGCGCCGGACCCGTCGGGGGCGGGCAGGGGGAGGGTCTCCCACCCCCGTGCGCTCAGGCGGAGGGCAGCGTGTTGGAGCTGCGGCTCGGGCGGAGCGAGGGCTGCGGCCAGCTTGCCGAGGACCTGGGTGTGGGCGTGCAGCGTGTCGCAGGTGGCGTGCCATTCGTCGTAGGGGAGCGCGGGCCAGGTCGAGGACACGATGGACCTACGAGGTTGGACGCGGGGTCGGAGTCTCGACGGCGCGTATCGAGGTGGTGATGGGCGTTCCGGCGCGGACTGCCATCGTCACCGGGGTGCGTTCGGCGACGTCAGCGAGGCGGGCGCGCTGGTCGTCGGTTAGCTGCGAGGGCAGGGTGATGGTGCGGACGATCGACGTTCGCTCGTCGTCGGCGAGGTTGTACACCACGTTGACTTCGATCGCCGCCAGCTGCCATCCCTTGCGTCCGGCGAACAGGCGCAGCGTCATCGCCGTGCACGCGGCGAGACCGCAAAGCAGGAACCCGAATGGCGTGGGACCGGCGTCGCCGCCAGACATGTTGGTCGGCTCATCAGCGACGAGATGGTGGGTGCCGGCCGCTAACTCGACGCGCCACTGCGGGGCTGAGTCAGAGGTGACTCCGACGGCGCGGGCGACATGCATGGTGGTCGTCATCGCGACCCCCCGCTGCCGGTCACGGTCGGGAGGTCGTCGCTCGCCAACGCCCAACCTGGTCGGCCGGGCGCTTCAATCGTGCGGATCTCGGCGGCGGGAAGCCCGTCGATCTCAACGCGGTCCGAGAAGCGAGAGCGCTGTTTGACGACGGCACCGGCCCGGACGACGCAGCCGGTGCCGATCGCGCTGCCATCGCAGACGATGGCGCCAGGCTCGACGACCGAGCCGGCACCGATGTGACAGCCGTGGATCATGGCGCCCGGCCCGATGGTGGCGCCGTCGTCGATGAGCAGCTGGTTGTCAGGAAGCAGGTGCAGGACGGTGTTCTCCAGGATTTGGACGTCGCTGCCGATCCGGACCGGGCCATGGGAGTCGCCGATGATCTTTACTCCGGCGCCGATAATGCTGCGTTCGCCGACGACGACGTCGCCGGTGATCTCGGCGGTGGGGAACAGCACCGCCGAGGCAGCGATGGTCGGCGTAACACCGCGGTAGTCGTAGAGCTGACCCATACCGAGGCCCTCCAGTGTCGGTTGGATGGTGGTGAACGTGTTCGGTGGGAGCGTCAGATCGCCGCCCCGCAGCCCGCGGAGGCGATCGAAGTCCGCTTCCGACGCTGCCCGGATGACTCGGGCGGGACGACCGACGGCGACCACGTCGCCGGGGAGCTCCGCGCCGGGCGGAACCACGGTGCCCTCGCCGAGGAAGACGCGGTCACCGATCCGGCTGCCGGGCATGAGGACGGAGGCGTTGCCGATCTCGCACAAGTTGCCGACGGTCGCGCCGACCACGAGGCAGCGATGACCGAAGACCGTTCGGCGGCCGATTGACGTGGGCACCGCGGCGGTGCCGATGACCACGCAGTTCTCGATCACCGCTGAGCCCGCGCCGATGGCCACGGCACCGCCGGCAGCTCGCACGACGGCCCCCTCGGAGAGGAGGGATCGTGCGCCTATGGCGAGCTGGCCGATCACAACGGCGGACGACGCGATACCCGGAGCGTCGGACCGCTCGAGGTCGGCTGTGGTCGCGAGTCCCTTGCTCACGGGTGGGAGCCTGGCGAGAAGTGGGCGGTTGTTGTCATGCCCGCGGAGCCGGGGGCGGTGTCGGCGAGCATTTCCCGGACGAGCGGGACGACCTTGGTGCCGTACAGCTCGATGGTGCGCATGATCGTCTCGTGCGGGAGGCCGACCATGCCGTATTTGAGGTCGAATCGGGAGGCGCCGAGGGCGGGCAGGTTGGCGGCGATCTTGCGGGCGACCGAGTCGGGAGAGCCGACGTGCCAGGCGCCGTCAGGGCCGGTCTCGCGTAGGAACTGATCTTTGCTTGGCGGTGGCCAACCCCGGGTACGGCCGACGCGGGTGAGGAGCGTCGCGGTAGTGGGGCCACAGCTCGTCGCGGGCCTCCTCGTCGGTGCTGGCGATGTGCCCGGGGGCGTGGATCCCGACCGGCTGAGCGGGCTGGTCGTATTGGTCGAGCGCCGCGGCGAACAGCTGGGAGAAAGGCGCGAACCGGCTGGGCGACCCGCCGATAATGGCCAGCATCAGGCCGAACCCGTAACGGGCTGCGCGCACCACCGATTCGGGGCTGCCGCCCACCCCGAGCCACACCGGGAATGGGCCCGACTCCAGGTGTGGCACCACATCGGCGTCGCGGAGAGCCGGTCGGGTGGTGCCCTGCCAGGAGACCGGGCCGCCTTTGAGTAGCTCGGCGAACAACTGCGTCTTCTCCTCGAAGAGGGTCTCGTAGTCGGCGAGGTCGTAACCGAAGAGAGGGAAGGACTCGATGCTGGACCCTCGTCCGAGGATCACCTCGGCCCGCCCGCCCGAGATCGCATGCAGGGTCGAGTAGCGCTGGAAGACTCGCACGGGGTCGTCGGAGCTGAGCACGAGCACCGCCGAGCCAAGATGGATAGTGGCGGTGCGTGACGGCGATGGCGGCGAGTACCACGTCACCGGCGGGCATCGGCCAGTCGTTGGTGTGGTGCTCGCCGATCCCGAAGAACTCGAGCCCCACCTGTTCGGCCAGCACGCCCTCGTCGACCACCCGCCGGATCGTCTCGGCCTGGGATAGCGGCTTCTCGTCTTCGCCGAACGCCAGGTCGCCGAAGGTGTCGACGCCGAAGACCAGTGGAAATACCGTCATGTTCCTCCAAACAAGAATGGTGACTTGAAGGTTCAACCCAATCTACGACGTGATGGCGTTCGATCGTCAACTGTGATGGGGCGGCTAGTAGCAATCGGGATGGCACGGACTAGACGACCGGCAGCGGCGAGGCAGGTGCGGGGCTGACCGCCGGATGAGGAGCGGGCCTGGCAGGCGCCCGTGCCTGCACTTGACGATTCGGGCTACCCAACTTAACTGAGTTGAACGTTCAAGTGTCTAACTTGGCGCGGAGGCAAGATGGTCGCCATTAACGTCGTTAACCTGCTCGAGCTGCCCCGTCTCCCCCGAATGAGCCCCGAGGTCGCGTCGCGACCGGTGCGAACTGGGCCCGGCGGCGTTCCCGCATCGAAGCAGCAGCGGCCGCTGTCAACGAGACCGAGAAAGACGAAGTCGTGTAATGACAGTGGGGACCGCGCATCATACGACCAGCAGGTCATCGCCGAGTTCCGCCACGCCCGGCGATGGCGTTGTGACGGGCGCCCTGGCTGATTCCCGCATGCTGCTCCTGCATCACGTCGGCGCGAGATCCGGTCTTGAGCGGGTGACGCCGCTCGTCTGGTGGCCGGCGGGCGAGACCGCAGTCGCGGTCCTTGCGTCGAACTTCGGTGCCCCGCGGCACCCGGCGTGGTATCACAACCTGCTCGCGAATCCGACGACGATCGCTGAGATCAGCGCGGAGACCTGGAGGGTTCATGCCCGCGTCGCGTGGCCGACGAGCGGCGGCTACTCGTGGGTCGCATCATGGCCGCCACTCCGTCAGCCGCCGCAGCTGTGCGCAATGCCCAGCAAGATCCCCGTCGCGGTGCTGACCTCCTCGACAGGTTGGACGCCGGCTTCGAGCCGAAGGCGGGTCCACGCTCTCCAAGTCGAGCCGACATGAAGCGAGCTCTCGACGCCACCGGACTCACTTTGATGCTCAAAGTCCGAGGCGGAGATTCGCCAATTGAGCCAAAATGCGACGAGACGAGTCCGAGGGATCGGCTGTTTTGGACTTGTCATGGAAGACCAACAATGCATCTAAGCATCCAGAGCATCTTGCTCAATGTCAGTGATCTCGAACGGTCGGTTGCCTTCTACTCCGAGGTGTTCGAGTTTCCTATCGAGGCGCTGGAGACCGACGTCGCCGCACTCAAGGTAAGTGAGTCTGGCCGCCGCCAGGTTCTGGTGTTGCGGGCGACGAGAGGCAGCCTTCACCCGGGCCGCGGCGCCATCGGACCGAGGCTCATCTCGTTCGAGGCGGAATCGCTCGATCAGGTCCGTCTCGTTGAAGCTCGTCTCGAGGCGCGGAAAAGTCTCGTCGGGCGACGGAGCGCAAAGGGTTGGGAGGCGGTGTTCGGGTTCGACCCGGATCGGAACCAGGTATCGATCGCGGCCGGCGTTTGGGGCGAGCCGATCGGCGAGGACGCCTGGACCATGCTCGATGAGGCGGTCTATGTGGTGGGTGAGTAAGGTACTTTCTGCGCGGCCACGGACTATCTGCGTGCGGAGGGCCATGGGGACGATCTCCTTCGGTAGGCGGACAAAAAGGGTCCCGTGATCGACGACATCCTTGATCACCGAAGCGGATGTGCCTCCAGAGGTTGATGCCGGACCGGACCCGACCGAAGTCAACCCAATGCACGGTCGAGGTTGTACGCAGCGCTGATCAGCGCCAGATGGGTGAGGGCCTGAGGAAAGTTGCCCTGTTGCTCTCCGGTCTGGCCGATCTGCTCTGCGTACAATCCGACGTGATTGGCATAGGTGAGCATCTTTTCGAAGGCGATCCGTGCTTCATCGAGCCGGCCGGCTCGAGTCAACGCCTCGACATACCAGAACGAACACACGGTGAAGGTTCCCTCCTGGCCGCGGAGCCCGTCCGGGCTGGCCTCCGGGTCGTAGCGGTACACCAAGGAGTCCGAGACCAACGTCTTGTTGAGCTCGTCCAACGTGGAGAGCCACTTCGGATCGGTTGGGGAAATGAATTTGGCGAGCGGCAGCATCAGGACCGAGGCATCGAGGACGGTGCTGCCTTCGTGCTGAACAAATGCTTGGCGCTCGTCCGACCAGCCCGCCTCCATGATGCGGGAGTAGATCTCGTCTCGGACACGGCACCAATGCACCTGATCGGCGGGCAGGCCCCGGTGAACGGCCATCCGGATGGCCCGTTCGACCGCCACCCAGCACATCAGCCGGGAGTACAAGAACTTCTGGCGGCCGCCCTCGGGTCTCCCAGATTCCTTCATCGGGCTGGTCCCAGTTGCTGCAGACCCAATCTGTTCTCGCCCGGATCGCCTCCCACTGGTCTGAGGAGATCGGTTGCGCCCACTTGTCGTAGAGGTAGACCGAGTCCATGAGCTCGCCATAGATGTCGAGCTGCAGCTGACGAGCCGCGCCGTTCCCCACCCGCACCGGGGCCGACCCTCGGTAACCCTCGAGATCTGGCAGCTCCCGCTCCGCCAGATCCACCCGTCCGTCGATGCCGTACATGACCTGCAGGGGTCCATGTGGGCTCCCGTCGGGAGTGGCGCACCGGGTCAGGAAGTTCATGAATGCGGTCGCCTCGTCCTCGAATCCGAGCCGCAGCAGCGCGTAGACGCAGAACGCAGCGTCCCGGATCCATACGTAGCGATAATCCCAGTTCCGTTCCCCTCCGATCTGTTCCGGAAGGCTCGTCGTGGGCGCGGCGATGATCGCCCCGGTAGGGGCGTACGTCAACAGCTTGAGCGTCAGTGCGGACCGATGAACGACCTCCCGCCAACGCCCCCGATACCGCGAGGCGGAGAGCCAGTCCCACCAGAAGTGCACCGTCGCCATCAGCTGATCGAGCGTCTCCTCCTTCTGGCACACTCGTGAACTCGGTCGAGGAGCCGACATGCTCCAAGGAGAAGACGGCAACCCCGCCCTCCTCCAGGGTGAACTCAGTGACCGCGTCGCGCTCGTCGACCGCCAAGGGCTCGGTGGAACCGAGATAGAGCGACAGCTCGGGCGAGGTGAAGAGCACGCCATCTCGAACCGCCGAGACGACATGGGGGTGAGAGCCGTAGTTGAACCGGGGGGCTGCCCGCATGCGGAACGGCATCGTGCCCCGTACGCACTGCACACGGCGGATCAGGCGCTGCCCGTCACCCGTCGACGGGTCCCGCAGCGGCATGAAATCCTGAATCTCGCCGACTCCCTCTTCGGCGAAGAATCTGGTGATGAGCACGTTCGTGTCGGGAAGGTAGAACTGTCTCGTCCGGGCGGGGATCGCAGCCGCGAGGGCAAAGAAGCCACCTCGACCGGCGTCCAGCAGCGAGCCGAAGACGCTCGGCGAGTCGAAAGCCGGGCAGCAGAACCAATCGATGGTCCCGTTGGTCCCGACGAGGGCGACGCTATGCAGATCCCCGACGAGGCCGTGCTCGGCGATCGGCAGGTACTCACCGGCCAACCCTGGACTAGCGGATGGCAATCCGACCTCCACGACGCGAGAACCGGAGGAGGCGGTCAATGGTCAGCGGCGGTAACTGCCGTGGCGGAACTCGTCCACGAGCCCCGGACGGGTGGGAAGCCAACCGAGTTCGGAGTCGCGCCCTGGTCGCTGCCGTGCCTTGGTCGAGCAGCAGCACCTCGGCGAAGTAGTCGCCGAGGCGGGCGCGAGCTTCCTCATCTGAGCCGGGGACCGCCCCGGGAGCGCCGGCGGCGACGGCCGCGGCCTCGGTCAGTTCGGCGACGGTGGGATTCAGCCCGTTCCCGACGACGTAGTAGCCCTGGGCGGAGTCGCTTTCCAACACCCGCCGGAAGAAATCGGCCAGGTCGGCGACGTGGACGGTCGACCAGTGCTGCTGTCCGGTGCCGAGCATGATCAAGTTGCCGGCGGGGTCGCGGGGAGAGCCGAGGAGCAGTCCGGGGATCCCTCCTCCGCCGTCGCCGTAGGCGACGCCGGACACGATCACGACGCCGCGCATACCGCCTGCATCCAGCACTCGGCGCTCGATCGGCTCCTTCCACGACACCATCGCCGGCGCGTTGAACGGCGAGTCCTCGGTGATCGCGGTGTTGGCGCCGTAGATCCACAGGCCGCTGATGTGGAGATAGGGCTTGCCGGTGCCATCGAACGCCTCGATCGCCGCGTCGACCACTGCGGAGTCCAGGTCGGCGCTGGTGGCGTCTCCCGGACTGGCGGTGTGGATGGCGCCGTCGGCGGCGCTGAAGGCCTTGACGACGGCGGGTCGATCGTAGAGGTCGACGACGGCCGGGGTGGCGCCCTGGGCAGCGACGGCGTCGGGCCTGGGCGTCGTCGCGGACGAGAGCGGTCACGTCGTGCCCGTGGGCGTGCAGATCCGCCAGGATGTGGGATCCGATGAAACCTGTTGCTCCGGTGAGTGCGACTTTCATGTCTGATTGCCTCCTGTCTCGGTCGACGGAACGCTCGAGTTCGAGCGGGGACGGGTCGCAGTTCGTGGCCGGCCGGGTCGCCTACAAGAGTGCGCCTCGCAGTGACGCTGAGTCTGTCGCGTCATCACTTGCGCGGTCAAGTAAACTGTAGGACTCATGACTTGCTGTGTCAAGTGATATCCGCATCGTCTGAGGGCACGTATTTGCTGGTCTCACGGCGCCGAACTTGGTCAGAGTCGCCCAGGCCTGCCGTGGTCATGTCACTTGACACTGCAAGTTGATCAGCTATTATTCAGGACGTGACCGGATCAGCAGCGAGGTGACGACGACGAGGCCGGGGGTGAAGTGGCTGACCGCCGAGGAGCTCGACTCCTGGCTTTCAGTGGTGCGGTTGATGACCTGGCTTCCCTGGTCGATCGACCAACAGCTGCAACGCGACTCCAAGCTCGGGATGGTCGAGTACCAGGTCTTGGCCATGCTGTCGGAGAGCCCGGAGCGAACGAGGCGGATGAGCTCGCTGGCGGAGGTCACCAACGCGTCCCTGTCACGGTTGTCACGCGTCGTCAAGCGCCTCGAGGAGCGGGGGTTGGTGCGCCGCGAGCCGGATCCGACGCGACGGGCGGTTCACCAATGCAATCCTCACCGAGGACGGGTTTCAGGCACTCGCCGAGGCCGCTCCCGGCCACGTCGCACATGTCCGGTCGCTCGTGATCGACGTCTTGTCGCCCGAGCGACTGCGGAGGCTTGGCCGCGACGCAGACCGGATCTTGTCGCGCATCGACACGTCTGCGATCAACTAAGGGTCCAACGACTGGAATGTCGAACCAGGTGACATTCAGTCGACAGGCGTCTGTCGGAATCGGATCCATCGGGTGAGGTGGACGGAGCCGGTCATTGGGATAGATGGGCTCTTCGAAGAGTCGAAGCCGACTTTGGCAACTTGGGCCGTGAGCGGTTCCCGAGGCGAACCAGCGTCTTCACCGAACGATGGGCGCTGGATTTGCTTGGCCCGGTTCGCCAGTTCCAGGAAGCGCAGCGACCACCTCTGTGATTATCCGTCCTGACGAGGGGCAAAGTGCTCGCCGTAGTCGCCGATGCCACGCAGCCTGGCGGCAGCTCCACCGGATGCCTCGCCCCGAGGGCAGGTTGACCGGGTTGTCGGGATGGAATCCGAGTCGCACCCGCTCGTCGGCCACGCGATAGCCCGCGAGCGGTCGTGCAGCAACTGCCCGCCACTTTTAGCAGTTCAGCGTTGCGTCCACCTACGATTACCCCCCGGAGGGGCCCACTCTGGTTGCCTCGAATCGCCGGGCCGTACGGTTCGATCACCAGGCCGCGTTCAGGATCGATCCACAGAGCAAAGCTATCGCGCCCGAACCCGTGTACCGATATGGCAATGTCGACGTGCTGCAGGAAGGCTCGCAACAGCGGGGAGGGTCGGGTTGTGCAGGCGTGAGGTGAGATGGACCCGCAACCCGGCTGGCTGGATGATCGCGTAGTAGGACGCTCCCGCTTGCTCGGCGGCCCGGCTGGCGATCTGGTCGGTACCTCGGTCTTGCGGTCGCCGTGCAGCGCCATGAATCCGATGCGGAGCGTAGGACGCACTCCTCACTGACCCCGGGCAGCTTCAGGAGCTCAGCCAGATCCACCGTCTCAGATTGGCACGCGGTTCGCCGATGGTGCCTCGCCATCCTCGCTCAACGGCACCTCGCCACCCTCGCACAGCGACTTATGGAGTGGCCGGAGGCCTTGGCGTGAACGGTTCCGAGGCGATTGGCGGTGTGGCTGCTTTCCGCCAACTTACCGGTTCCCTCACCGGAGGGAACCGTGGATCTGCTTGAAATCGAGGCACCGCGGGCGATTCGAAACCAGGTATGCTGCGGCTCGCTCGGAACAGGAACAGGGTCCTGACGAGAGACGGCGGAGGCGGGAAGCATGACGAGCTCCAGATCGAACCGGCCGGTCCGGAAGCTCCTTCGGAGAACCGCAATGTCGCTGCTCGCAGTCACCGCCCTGGTCGTGGGGCTGGTCGGGATCGATGTCGGTCCCGCCTCCGCCTCGGTCTGTCTTGACGGCACCAACATCTGTATAACCGGCGTGAGCCCGAACCTTGGGACGACCGCCGGGGGCAACACCGTCACGGTGACCGGGCGTGGATTCGACAGCGGTACCGGCGACAGCATTTCGTTCGGAGACTTTAATTACACACCGGCATTTCCGGTCGGCACCAATGTGAACTGTCCCAACACTGTGCACTGCACGGTCACCGTCCCGGCCCAGGCCGCCGGGTCCCTGGACGTGGAAATCCGAGGGTCGAACGGCACCACAGGCTAACGGGACCACGGACGGCTACAACTACTGGGCTCAACCGGCGCTGACCGGCATCTGCGTGTACATCAGTTCCAGCAACTGTGGAGGGAATCCGGATCCGTCGCCGGGGGCACCCTGCTGAAGGTCACCGGTACCGGATTGTTCGATGCCCAGAGGGCGGGCGCTATGACGTTCGATGTCGGCGGCCACCCATCCACCGACCCGTCCGGCAGCGGTACCTTCCAATGCAGTAACACCATTTGTTACATACAGCAATATGCTGAATGAAGACAGGCA
>CAVQVK010000063.1:0-4413 GCA_963717035.1 uncultured Acidimicrobiaceae bacterium
TACCAATCGCTGCCCTTCCGACCGGGACGGGACGGCTGGTCGAGCTGGGCCGGGCCATGGCCGTCAAGCCGAAGGTACTGCTCCTCGACGAGCCCACGTCGGGACAGGACTCCGAGGAGACGGCCCGGTTCGCGTCGGTGCTGGGTACCCTGGCCGACGACGGGCTCGCGGTGTTGCTGGTCGAACACGACATGGAACTGGTCATGGGGGTCTGCACCCATGTCGTCGTGCTCGACTACGGCCGGGTGTTGTCTACCGGCGCCCCCCAGGTAGTCCAGGCTGACCCTGCCGTCCAACAGGCCTATCTGGGCTCGCTGAGCGGGGCTTCCGATGGTTGACCAGCCCCTCCTCGAGGTGTGCGACGTCCACGCCGCCTACGAGGGGGTCGAGGCCCTCCATGGCGTGAGCCTGGCCGTGGACCGAGGTACGGTTACCGCCGTGCTCGGCGCGAACGGAGCGGGCAAGTCCACCCTCTTGGCCGTGATCGCCGGTCTCCTCGCACCCACCGCCGGTGAGGTTCGCTTCGACGGGGAGCGCTCGACGGGAAAGAGTGCGGCATGGTTGGCCCGCAAAGGGCTGTGCATGGTCCCCGAGGGTCGGGGGGTGTTCCCCAACCTGACGGTCAGAGAGAACCTCTGGGTCATGACCCACAGCGGTACGAGCCGCAAGGAAGTGGAGGCTCGCGCCTTCGAGCGGTTCCCGCGCCCGTCCCAGCGAAGGGATCAGCACGCGGGGACGTTGTCGGGCGGCGAGCAGCAGATGCTGGCCATGGCCCGAGCCGTGGCCACCCGCCCCCGGGTCTTACTGCTCGACGAGCTCTCGATGGGGCTGGCGCCCATCGTGGTCGACGAGCTGTACACGCACGTGGCCCAGCTCGCTGACGACGGTGTCACCGTGGTGGTCGTCGAGCAGTTCGCCCGGACTGCGCTCACGGTGGCGACCGCCGGTGTGGTCATGGCCGGTGGACGCGTCGTGCATGCCGGTCCGTCGAGCGAGATCGAACACGTGCTCCACTCCGCCTATCTCGGCACGGCCGCTCCGATCGGGGAGGGCGACGTCATCGCCTCGCCGCCACGCCCAGCATCTGGCGGGCGATGATGACCTGCTGGATCTGGCTCGTACCCTCGTAAATCCTGAACAGCCGGGCATCGCGGTAGAACCGCTCGACGGCGACGCCGCGCATATAGCCGGAGCCTCCGTGAACCTGGACGGCGCGGTCGGCCACTCGCCCGACGGCCTCGCTGGCGAAGTACTTTGCGCACGATGGTCCGAGTTTGCGGTCCTCGCCGGAGTCGTACCGACGGGCCACCTCGAGAACGAGGGAACGGGCGGCCAGGTAGTCAGTCATGGAGTCGGCCAAGAGCCCCTGTACCAGCTGGAATGAACCGATCGGGGCTCCTCCTTGTCGGCGGTTCGTGGCGTAGGTAACCGACTCGTCGACCAGCCGATCAGCCATGCCGACGCACAGCGCGGCGATGTGCACCCGACCATGGGCTAGGCAACCCATCGCCGTGGTGTAGCCCGAGCCCACGCCATCGTTGCCGCCGACAACGGCACTCCCGGGGACCCGTACTCCATCGAGGTAGACGTCAGCCGTCCAGGCGCCGAGCTGGCCCATCTTGTGGTCCCTGGGCCCTACCGTCAGCCCGGGAGTATCCCGAGGCACGAGGAAGCACGAGATCCCCTTCGCGCCCGAGGATCCAGGGTCGCTCCGAGCAAAGACCAAAAAGAGGTCGGCGATGGGGGCATTGGTTATGTACCGCTTCGTGCCGTTGAGAACCCAATCGTCGCCGTCGGCGGTGGCCGATGTCTGGAGATCGACGGATCCGATCCGGCGTCCGGCTCGGTGAGGGCGAACGACGCCGTCGACCTGCCCGGTGGCGAGAGCGGGCAACCACTCGGCTCGTTGGTCGTCCGTGGCGCTCAACATCAGGACGTGACCGGCGATCCCGTTGTTGGTCCCGAACATCGAGCGCAGGGAGGGCTGGTAAAGCCCAGCTCCATCACCAGCCGGGACTCCTCTTCCATGGTCAGCCCCAGACCACCGTATTTCTCGGGCAGGGCAAAGCCGAACAGGCCCATGTCCTTTGCCGTCTGGCGGATGGCGGCAGGAACTTCGTCGTCCTCTTCGATCCGGTCTTCGAGCGGGACCACGCCGTCGCGAATGAAGGCGCGCACGGTACCGAGAATGTGATCGAGGTCTGCGCTGTCCACGGTCAGCTGTCCACTTGCTCGAAGATCGCGGCCAAGCCTTGGCCGCCCCCGATGCGCATCGTCTCGAGCCCGATCCGGGCGCCGCTGCGGACCATCTCACGGACCAAGGTGGCCAGGATCCGGCCACCGGTGGCGCCCACCGGATGTCCGAGCGAGATGCCCGAACCGCACACGTTCATCCGCTCGAAGTCGACGTCGTTGAACTTCCACTCACCGTGCAGGCCAGCACTTGAGCGGCGAACGCCTCATTCAGCTCGATCAGGTCCAGGTCGGCCAGTTCGAGGCCGGCCGACTCGAGCGCCTTGTTGGTTGCGGGAACGGGTCCGATGCCCATGCGGGCGGGCTCCACTCCGGCTCGGGCCCACGCCCGCAACTTGACCAGCGGACGAAGGCCCAGCTCCCGGGCTCGCTCGGGAAAGGTGACGATACAGACGGCGGCACCGTCGTTCTGCCCGCTGGCGTTGCCGGCGGTGACCATGGCCTCGGGGTCCTGGCCGACCATGACCGGGCGCTGGCGCTCGGACTCGAGCGGGGCATCGGGCCGGGGATGCTGTCTGCGATCGATGACGGCACTGGCCTTTTCGAGGGTGCACGGTGACGGCCACCAGCTCGTCGTCGAAACGACCGCTTTGCTGGGCCGCAACCGCCCGCTGGTGGGAGCGGAGGGAGAACGTGTCCTGCTCCGCGACGGGCGGTGTACTCTCGCCGAAGGTTCTCCGCCGTCTCGATCATGCCGCCCGAGCACCGGATGGAGCTGGGCCAGGCCGTGACCTCCCGGGCCAGCCGATCGAACATGGTGGTGTATTCAGCCACGGGGGGCCAGCGCATGGATGTCGTGTTCGTGCTCGGTATTGCTCATGCTCTCGACCCCACCGGCCAGGACCAGGTCGCTGGCGCCGAGTTTGGACCTGCATGGCGGCGTTGATAGCGATCTACAGCCCGGAGCCGCACCATTCGGTCAACTGGTACCCGGTAGCGCTGACGGGCAGACCGGCATCGAGAGCAGCCGCCCCTACTAATCCCGGACTTCGCCGTTGGGTCACACTGGCCCAGGAGGACATCATCGATGAGGTCGGGCTCGAGGCCGGTGCGCCGGAGCAGCTCGATGATGACGGTGGCCGCCAGTTCAGTCGCCTCGACCTCCTTGAAGACACCGCCGTAGCGACCGACGGGGGTCCTCAGGGGCTCACAGATCACTGCTTCTCGCATCGTGTTTCCTTCCACTCACATATAGCGGCCGCCCGTGACCTCGATGACCGTGCCCGTCATGTACGCGGACAGGTCGGAGGCCAGGAACAGCGCAACATTGGCCACGTCGGCAACCTCGCCGGCCCGGCCCATCGGGATCTCGGCCAGTTTGGACTCCCACACATCAGGACGCATCGCCTCGGTCATGGGCGTCCGGATCAGGCCCGGTTGGATGGCATTGACCCTCACCGAACGATGGGCCAGTTCCTTGGCCGACGCCTTGGTCAGTCCGACGATGCCCGCCTTCGCCGCCGAATAGTTGGTCTGCCCGATGTTGCCGACCTTCCCCGAGATCGACGACATGTTGACGATAGAGCCACTGCCCTGCTCGCGCATGACCGACGCCGCCGCCCGGGTCCCGAGCCATGCTCCTTGGACATGGACGTCGATGACCAGGCGGAACTCCTCCAGGGTCATCTTGCGCATGGTGGCGTCTCGGGTGATGCCGGCGTTGTTCACCATCACGTCGAGCGACCCGAGCTCGCCGACACAGCGTTCGACCAGTTGATCGACGTCGGTTTCCGACGTGATGTCGCAGCGCTGGGCCAGGACTCGGGCTCCGCCCGCCGACAGCTCCCCGGCCAGTGCCAGCGATCCCTCCTCATTGACATCGGCGATGACCACGGCCGCACCTTGTTGGGTGAACGTCCGAACCAGCTCGGCGCCGATTCCCTGGGCCCCGCCGGTCACGATGACCGCCTTCCCGTCTAGTAGTCCCACGTGCTCACCTCGAAGTTGGAAACGTTTGGTGGTCAAATGACATTGCCGCTGCGGAGGGCGGCGATCTCGGCGGCGTCGTAGCCCAGCTCGCCGAGAACGGACTCCGTGTGCTCGCCCAGGGCGGGGATCGGATCGGTGCGCTGCGACCACTCCGCCGAATCGACGGGGGCAAGCAGTTGGGCCAGCGGACCGACCGGGGATCCGACGTCCCGCCATCGGTGACGATCGGCG
>CAVQVK010000064.1:0-25252 GCA_963717035.1 uncultured Acidimicrobiaceae bacterium
GTTATTGTGGCGCCTCGTTCAGTTCTCGTATTGCTCATGTTTTAACCAATGAACAGGAACTATGCTTATTCCTTAGTGGTTTTGGCCGGGAAATCGTCGCTCATAGCTAAACGTCACTGACACGGTGGTTTCTCTCTCTCACGGATACTTGACTGCCTTTTTCCCATATATCTCACTTCATAAGATTAGGGAAAAGACGAAGCTGAGTCACAATCATCTCCGAATCTGCAACACAAACGCGAACTTCCTGACAGCATCGCCTGTGTCAATAAACTTCCCTGCGCAGTGCCTTTGATATCAACGAGCGCCGTGGCGCCCCTTGGCGCGATCCGTCCGACCCTTCGTCTCTCGATCGGACGTGGCCGACAGATCGTGGAGTACGGCCGGAGGTGGATCGGGTGAGCTGGACGCCGTCATGGTTCTGGTCCCCGAGCGTGCGTGGCCACTGGGGCCAGGAGAGTTCTGAGCAACTCGATCCTACGCTCGGGGCCGGAGGATCGACTCCTTCGGCCTGCGCCCACCCAGTTGGATACCTTAATATAATTCAGCTGCCTGGCGATATAATTCGCGGCCTGGCGCCGGCGGGATCACTCCTTGCCGAGCGGCTCGACCCTCGCCGACATCGTGTTGCCGAGTGAACATGAGGAGAAGCCGTTGCCCGGACCGGTATGGAAGAGCGATGTCGATGAGCTGACCCTGCAGACCCTGATCGAACGCCGCGTGGACCGGGATCCGGAGAGCGAGTACCTCGACGTGTGCGGGACGAAGCTCTCGGCCGGCGAGGTGTACGTACACGGCCAACCGGATCGCCAACGCGCTCGCCGCGCTCGGTGTGGTTCCGGGGGACCGGGTGGCGACCCTGATCGAGAACTCGCCCGAGGCCATGCTGAGCCTGGTGGGGAACGGTGCGAGCCGGAGCGGTGTCGGTGCCGGTCAACACCGCCTACAAGGGCGAATACCTTCGTCACCAGCTGCACGACTCGGAGCCAAGGTCCTGATCGTGGAGGCGGGACTGGCCGACCGGGCGGCCCGTGTGGTCAGCCAACTCGACCAGCTCGATCATGTCGTGGTCATCGGTGACGCCGACCGTTGCCCTGGGTGTCGCCCACGGTCCGCTGGGAGGAACTGCTCGCGTCCGACGACGCCCCGCCGGCGGTTACGCCGAGGCCGGCCGACCTGGCTACGTTCGTCTACACCGGCGGGACGACCGGTCCGTCGAAGGGGTGCATGCTCAGCCACAACTACCATGGCGCTCTGGCCGCCCAGGTCGGGAGTGCTGGGGTCGGACCGAGGACGACGTGGTGTGGACCCCATTGCCGCTGTTCCACTACAACGCCATCGTCACCGCCGTGGTCGGGGCCGTTGCTGTTCGGGGGGCGTGCCGCCGTCTACGGACGGTTCTCGGTCTCCCACTTCTGGAGTGAGATGAACCGGACCGGGGCGACCGTGACCTCGACCCTCGGCACCATGGCCTACCTGCTCGCTCACGACGTGGACCGCATCGAGATGCCCCGGTCGGGGGGGCCGGAGGCCAACACAACGCTCCGGCTCATCGGAGCGGCGCCGATGCCGGTGGAGGTGGACTCGGTCATCCGGGAGCGATTCGGGATCAAGACGTTCTCCGGCGCCTACGGCGTCACCGAGGCGAGCCTGATCTCCTGGCAACCACCGGGTATCGAGAACCGGCCGAACGCCGCCGGTGTCGTCAACGACGAGTACTTCGACGTGCGCATCTTCGACGACGACGACAACGAGCTGCCCCGCGACCTGACGGCGAGATCGTGATCCGGCCCAAGCGACCTCACGTGATGTTCGAGGGATATTGGGGGCGGCCGGAGGCGACCGTGGCCACCAGCACGAACTGGTGGTATCACACCGGCGATCTCGGGCGCATCGACGAGGACGACTACCTCTACTTCGTCGACCGAAGGCCGACTACCTGCGGCGGCGGGGCGAGAACATCTCGAGCTTCGAGGTGGAGCGGATCCTGATGGGCCACGGTGCCCTGGCCGACGTGGCTGTCCACGCCGTGCCCAGCGAGATGACCGAGGACGACCTCAAGGTGACGGCCACTCGCAAGGAGGGGGCCGCCCTCACCGAAGAGGAGTTGTTCCTGTGGTGCGTTGACCAGCTCCCGTACTTCGCGCTGCCTCGGTACATCGAGTTCCGTTCTGAGCTGCCCCGCAGTCCGGTGGGTCGAGTGTTGAAGCGGGAGCTCCGCGACGAGCCCTTGACCGATGCGGTATTCGACGTCGAGGGCTCAGGGATCACCTACGAGCGGCGATAGACCGCCGGTCGGGACACCACCTCTGCTGAGGTCAGGCCGTGGCCTGCTCGGCTAGCTCTCCCAACGACATGGGAGCCTTGCCGTCGAGGCGGCCCTTGTCGAACGACTGCACTTCCACCGAGTGCCCGACCGCCTCGGCTCGGAGCGCCGCCACCGTCGATTGCTCCTTGGCCCGGTGGGCGAAGGGATCGAAGGAGAACCACCGGCACGCGTTCTGGTAGGTGATCTTCTCGAGGTCGGGAATCCGGCACTCCCGCCGCCACCTCGGCCAGCTCTTCGGCGGCCACCGGGCCATGACGAGTCGGAGTGGGGGTAGTCGCACTCCCAGGCGATGTTGTCCAGGCCGATGGTCTCGCGGAGCTGGATGCCCACGGGGTCGGTGATGAAGCAGGTCAGGAAGTGCTCGCGAAACACCTCGCTCGGGAAGCGGGCTACCGAAGTCCTGGCCCGTCCAGAGATGGTGCATCTCGTAGGTGCGATCGAGACGATCCGAGGAAATACGGTATCCATCCCGTCCCTCCCTCCGACAGGGCAATGCGGATGGCCGGGAACTTCTTGATGACCCGAGACCACAAGAGGTCGGCCGCGGCCTGACAGATGTTCATCGGCTGGAGGGTGATCATCACGTCAAGGGGCGCGTCCGGCGCCGTCACCATGAGCTGACCGGACGACCCCAGGTGGATGGAGAGCACCACGCCCTCGTCACACAAGGCCGCCCACAGAGGGTCCCACGACTCATCGTGGAAGCTCGGGTAGCCGAGCGTGGCCGGGTTCTCGGTGAAGGTCGAGCGAATGTACGCCCTTCTTGGCCGCCAACCGACGGACTTCGGCCGCACAGGAGCTGAGCATCCCAGAGCATGGGGACAGCCATAGGGATGAACCGGCCCGGGTAGGCGCCACACCACTCGTCTACGTGCCAATCGTTGTAGGCCCGGACCACCGCGGCGGCCAAGTCCTTGTCCTCGGCCCCGGCGAACAGCCGCGCGCTGAAGCCGGGGAACGAGGGGAAGCACATCGAGCCGAGCACGCCGCCGGCGTTCATGTCCTTGATCCGCTCATGCACGTCGAAGCACCCCGGTCGCATCTCGTCGAACGCCGTGGGCTCGATGCCGTACTCCTCCTTGGGGCGCCCGGCCACGGCGTTGAGCCCGATGTTGGGGATGGTGGACCCGTTGAACGTCCATACATCCGAACCGTCGGCGGTCTTGACCACCTTGGGGGCACGGCTCTTGAAGGCGGCCGGCATGTGATTGGCAAACACGTCAGGCGGCTCGACCAGGTGGTCGTCCACGCTGACCAGGATCATGTCGTTTGCGTCCATTGGGTGACGTCCTTCCGTCGGGAAAGCGACCGCGCTCGTACCACCGGCACGGGGGCTATGTTTGAATACTAGTTCGAGAGATTGAACTCATCTTAACGGTCAGATCCGCCCTTCGCCCTTCCGGGAGACTCGGGCACCCACGGATCGACCCAGCCAGGCCCAGGGATCCCGTCCCGAGCTCCGGACGGTATCGTCCGAGCACGCGGAACCGCTGGTCAACAACGAACTGGAGATGTGATGGTCGCAGTTGCCGGTGGGGACGGGGAGAGTCGCCGGCAGCAGCGGCGGGCCCATCACCAGAACGTGAGCCGGACCCAGCTGCTCGATGCTGCCGAGCAGCTGTTCGGTCAGCGTGGCTACTACGAGACGACCCTGAAAGAGGTAGCCGAGCTGGCGGAATTCTCGGTCGGCTCCGTGTACTCCTTCTTCGAGGACAAAGAAGACCTCTATCTCCATGTCTTTCTGCGGCGCGGCGAGGAGTTCCTACCAGCCATGCGCGAGGCGGCCGGCGAGGACGGCTCGGCCCTCGATCAGCTCCACCGCTTGGTCGACTTCGAGGTCGGGTACTTTCACGCTCACCCGCACTTCGGCCGGCTCTATCTCCGCTCCACCCGAACGGGCATGACCCAGTCCAACGAGTCGCCCGTGGACGAGACCCTGGGGGCGAACGTCGAATCGGCCATGGCCATACAGGCGGCCGTGTTCGTTCGGGGCCAGGCCGAGGGGGTCTTTCGCCCAGGGGACCCAGCCGTGCTGGCTCGGCTGTTCAGCGGCCTGGTGGCCGCGTACCAGTCGATCGATCCGGCCGTGGTCGATGCCGATCCCGGAGCCGGTGAGCGTCTTGGATTGGCCGACCTCCACGTGATCATCGACGGCGCCTTCCGGCGAGTGCTGCCATAGCCGCGCACTATCACGAAGCGCTTATAGTGTTCCGCGCAGAGGACGTAAGGCGGTCGGCGATCGAAGGAGATGCCATGGAGATCCTCGGATTCAACCGGGTCGAGCTGATGATGTCCCCGGAAGATATGCACGATGCTGTCGAGCGGTTCAACGATCTGCTGGGCACGTCCTTCGAACCCCCACAACTGGTGAGCGACGGGAACGTGCTGACCACGACGGACTGGGACAACAAGATCGAGTTGTTCGGACCCGCTCACGCCGACAGTCCTCAATTCGCCACGCTCCAAAGAATGGGCCGCGGCGGAATCGGACCGCTCGTGTGGGAGGTCGACGACATCGACGAGGCGCGGGAGTACGTCCTGGGCAAGGGCTACAAGATCAAGTTCGAGTACGAAGGGGCGGGAGTGAAGCAGATCGTCCTTGACCCGAAAGAGTTCTTTGGCTACCTCATCACCTTCATGCAGCGGATGCCATGACCCGCCCGATGGCCGACGATCTTCACTCGGGCTACGGGAGAAGGATGGGAAGGTTCTCGAAACCGCGAACCGTGCTCGTGTAGAGCAGGCGAGCACCGTCACTGTCTATGCCCCATTCGGGCCAGCGGTTGAGCGTTTCCTCGATGGCGATCCGACCTTCGGCTCGGGCCAACGCCGCACCCAGGCAGTAGTGGATGCCGTAGCCGAAGGCCACGTGGTGATCGTTGCCCCGGTGTATATCGAAGCGGTCTGGTTGGCCGTACTTCCGTTCGTCTCGGCCGGCGGACCCCGTCAGCAAGACCATTTTTGAGTTTGGCGGGATCACCTGGCCGTAGAGCTCGACTTCGGAGGTGACCCACCGCGCCTGCACGGGTGACGGTGCCTCGTAGCGCAAGAGCTCCTCGATGGCCGATGGGATCAGTGCCCTGTCTGCCTGCAGCTCCGCTCGTTGCTCTGGATGCTCGGCCAGGACCGAAGCGGCCCATCCGATCAGACGGGCTACCGTCTCGGTACCGGCGACGAACATGACGACGCCGAATTGGGCGGCCTCTTGGGGATCGAGATGGCGTGACGTTCCGTCATCCTCGGTGATCTCCGCTTCGGCCAGGGCGCCGAGCAGGTCATCTTGATGGTGTGCCCGTCGCTCCAGGATCAGCCCGTGCAGGTACTCGGTGACCTGTTGCAGCGCGTTGGCCGATACCTCATTGATCATGCCCACTCCCTCTTCGACGTGGAAGATGGTGTCGATCGCTTTGCGCATCTCACCCTGGTCGGCGGCGGGGACGCCGAGAAGGGCCGAGATCACCGTGGGCGGCAGGATGGCGCCGAAGTCAGCCACGTAGTCGAACGAGCGCCGCCCCGCCTGCTGGTCGAGGAGCTCGACGGCGATAGCTCGTATCTGGTCCTCCATGGCGGCCATGCGCCTCGGGGTGAACGCTCTCGACACCAGCGCTCGCAGACGGGTGTGCTCGGGTGGGTCCATGAAGATGATCTGGCCGCTGGGGTAGGGATCCGGCAACAGCATCTCGAGAGTCGTCCCGTGCGCAGAGCTGTAGGTCCGGGGGTCGAGGTGGGCGGCCTCGACGTCGTCATATCGGCTCAACGCGTAGAAGTCGTACCGGTCGTTGTAGTACAGCGGCGCTTCGTCCCGCAGACGTCTCCACAACGCATATGGATCCTCGCAGCGAGGGATCGAGCGGATCCCAGTACAGCGTGCTCCCCGTTGGTTCCTGGACGGAAACATCGTTCATCGGCTCGGACACGGCGAACCCCCTTAGACCAGACTGCCCCTCACGGTGGTCAGCGTAGCAACCTCGCGGTCCGGCAATTTGGATAAAATATCCCGATGAACCTGGGTCTGGAAGATGCACGAGTAGTGGTGGCGGGCGGTTCTCGGGGCATGGGCCGAGCGGCAGCTGAGGTGTTTGCCGGCGAGCACGCACGGGTCGCCGTACTGGCCCGGAGCTCGGTGGCCATGGAGGAGACGGTGGCCAGCCTCCGCCGGCGGGGGAGTCCCGATGCCCTGGCCCTTGTCGCCGACATTACCAACCGGGCCGAAGTGGAATCGGCCTTCGATGAGCTTCGCTCGCGCTGGGCGGGCCTGGAAGTGCTGGTCAACGCGGCGGGCCCGGTGGAGGTGGGCGTCGGCTCGTTCGACGATATCGACGATGCCGAGTGGGAGGCGACCTTCGACGTCGGGACGCTGGGCGCGGTCCGCTGTATCCGTTGCGCCCTGCCCATGCTCCGCCAAGGGACGTTCGGCCGCATCGTCAACGTGTCCGCCCACTCGACGAAGCGCCAGAGCCCCGAACTGATCGCCTACACGGCGGCGAAGGCCGCCCTGACCAGTCTGACCAAGAACCTGTCCCAGTCGCTGGCCCCCGAGGGCATTCTCGTCAATGCCGTCTCGCCCGGTTCCTTCCTCTCGGAAGGCATGAAGGGTTACTTGCAGTCGCTGCCGCCCGAGCGCGGCATCGACACCGGCAGCCTGACGGACGCCATGCGGGTCATCCGAGAGGACTTCGGTCATCCGGCCTATCTGGACCGCGGCCGGTGATCCCTCCGAGATCGGACCGGTCATCGCCTTTTTGGGCTCGAGAACCAACACCTATATGACCGGCGCGGACGTCAATGTCGACGGCGGGTCGGACTTTACATAGTAAGTGCTAGGGTGGTGGCCGATCAAGGATGTGTCGAAGGGGGCGCTGGGATGACAGGCGTGTTTGGCGGTCTGAAAGTGATCGATCTGTCCTGGGGTACGGCTGGTCCGATGACGACCATGCTCTTGGCCGACAACGGAGCCGAGGTCACCCGAATAGAGCCTCCTGACGGTGATCCCTTCCGCCATCAATCCGGATACCGCGTCTGGCACCGGGGCAAGCGCAGCGCCCGGATCGACCTGCGTTCGGATGAGGGCCGAGAGGCGTTCCGCCAGCTCGCGGCCCAAGCCGACCTGGTGGTGGATAGCTTCTCGCCCGGGACCATGGCCAGCCTGGGCATCGACCACGACAGCCTGCTGGGTCTCAACCCTCGGTTGATTACCTGCTCGATCACTGCGTTACGGCGATCATCCCGAGCACCGCGACCGCCCCGGGTACGACGGGCTGGTGGCCGCCCGTACCGGATTGCTCTATGACCAACGAGGGCGCCGGGGCACGGCCATGGAGTACATCGATGGCCGTCCCGGGCCTCATCCTGAGTTCGACGCGCCCGAAGGGCTCGTCCGGGGGGCCGACCGGCCCGGCCCCATTTTCCCGCGACGATGTGGCCCAGCATCGGGGCCACGTACTCGGCCGCTCTCGGGATCGCCGCTGCCCTTCGGGCGCGCGAGGTCACCGGCGTCGGGCAGCGGGTGACGACGTCGCTGATGCAGGGGGCGCTCGCTTCCGTCTCGCTCGTCTGGCAGAGGGTCGAGAACCCCGATGCCCCCCTCTATTGGATGTGGCCCGTCGACTCACGATCGATCGAGGGCCTCTACGAGTGTGCCGACGGGAAGTGGGTCCACCATTGGACGGTTCGCCCTCGGTGGGTCTTTGCCTCGGCCGAGCAGGATGAGCTGGGTGCGGTGGGCCTGGATACCTCGTATCGGGACGATCCGGATCGGGTTTCCATGGAGGCTGACGGCTTGCTGACCGGGATGTTCCTCCACCCCCTGCTGGCCGAGGCGTTCAAGAAGTTCCCGGCCCGGGCGTGGGAGCAGGCGGCTGAGGCTGCGGGTCTGGGTGTGACGGTCGTCCGCTCGCCGGGTGAGGCACTGGCCGACGAGCTGTTTCTGGCCGACGGTTGTGTGGTCGAGGTCGACGATCCCGAAGTCGGGCCCATTCGTCACGCCGGGTCGCTGCTCGACTTCTCGGCGACCCCAGGGGCGATATCGGGGCCATCGCCGCGGTCAGGGCAGCACACCGACGAGGTGCTCGCTGAGGCGAGGCGGGCCGAGGGAGCGGTCGCGGCACCAGGACCGGAAGGCCAGCACCTCGACCACCCGTTGGAAGGTGTTCGGGTACTCGATCTGGGCCTCGGCGTGGCCGGACCGTTCACGGGCCGGGTCTTGGCCGACCTCGGGGCCGACGTCATCAAGGTGCACGCCCTGCACGACACGTACTGGGCCGGCACCCATATGGGCCTCGGCACCAACCGGGGAAAGCGAAGCATCGCCTTGAACCTGAAAGACGTTGGTGGACGGACGGCCCTCGACAAGCTGATCGAACGGGCCGACGTCGTCACCGTGAACTGGCGACCAGGGGCGGCGGCACGCCTGGGTATCGACTACGAGACGCTGCGACAGCGCTACCCCCGTCTCGTGTACTGCAACACTCGGGGCTACGAGAAGGGTCCACGCTCGGACCTCCCGGGCACAGACCAGAACGCGGCGGCCCTCACCGGTAGCGAATGGGAGGACGGTGCGTGCGATGCCGGCAATCCGCCGCTGTGGAGCCGCTCGAACATGGGGGATACCGGCAACGCCCTGCTGGCCGCCATCGCCATCGCCGCCGCCCTGTATCACCGCGACAGGACCGGTGAAGGCCAGGAAGTGAGCACGTCGATCGTCAACGCCGGCTTGCTGCACTCGTCGTATGCCTGGATCCACGCCGACGGAAGCCCCGGCGATTGGGAACACGTCGATGGCCAGCAATACGGGTTGTCGCCCTACTATCGACTGTACGAATGTGGCGACGGGCGCTGGTTGTTCCTGGCTGCCCTCTCCGACCAGGAGCGTGAACGGCTGGGCGCTGTCATGGGCGAGGATGGGCCTGGTGTCCGAGACGGCCAGGCCGACAACGACACCGTGGCCAAGCTCCTCGAGGCACGCTTTCTCGACCGGGACGCAGCCCATTGGTTCGCCGAACTGGACAAGGCGGGCGTGCCCGTTGAGGTCGTCGACGAGGCCTTCTGTCGGACGATATTCGACGACGCCGATGCCCAGGACTCACTGCTCGTCAGCAAAACGTGGGCGGGCAATGTCGGGCGTTTTGAGGATCCCGGACTGCTGGTCAACGTGGCCCCGGCAAGAGGGGTGATCCAGCGAGGGCCCAGCTTGTGCGGTGAACATACGCGCGAGCTCTTGAAAGAGCACGGGTATTCCGATGACGAAGTCGATGCCCTGGCCACGGCCGGCGCCGTCCTCGACGCACCGGTGAGCCAGTCATGAGCGGTGAAGCCGAGGTCCTGAGGCCTGCTCCGATCGTGACCGAAGACAGCCAGGAGTTTTGGCAGGCGGCGGCGGAAGGCCGTCTCGTTGCCCAGCAATGCGCCAACTGTGGCCGGCTCCAGCACCCCCCTCGGCCGATGTGCCCGGTGTGTCACTCCATTGAGCGCACGACGGTTGAGCTGGCCGGCACCGGTGTCGTCTACAGCTATTCCATCCTTCATCATCCCCGGAGCCCGGCCTTTACCTACCCGGTGCTGGCCGTCCTGGTCGAGCTGGACGAGGGGATTCGGATCCTCTCCAACCTGGTGGGCACCGACCCGAGCGACGTCTCGATCGGATTGCCCGTCGAGGTCCGCTTCGAGCCGACCCGCGACGGCATGGCCGTACCGGTGTTCGTACGACGGGAGGACGCGGCAATGAGCACGAAGCTGGGCGGAGCGGCGGCGATTGTCGGGATCGGCCAGACCGAGTTCTCGAAGGCGGCCGGGCGTAGCGAGACGCAGCTGGCCAGCGAGGCCATCGTCGCCGCCCTGGCCGATGCGGGGATGTCGACGGACGACGTCGACGGCTTGGTCAGTTACACCATCGATCCGGTCGAGGAGACCGAGCTCGTGCGGGCCCTCGGCATCCCTGAGGTCAATTTCTCCAGTCGGGTGCCCTACGGGGGTGGCGGTTCGCAGGGGGTTCTCCTTCACGCCGCCGCCGCCATTGCCTCGGGAGCAGCCAAGGTAGTGGTCGCCTACCGCTCGGTGAGAGCCCGGTCCGGAGCTCGCTTCGGGCGGGCCGAGGTGGGATCCCGCCCGACTTCAGCCCACTCGGGTTCGACGGCGATGCAGTGGTGCACGCCGTTCGGGGTGCTCACCCCGGCATCGTGGATGTCGCTGAACGCCACCCGCTACATGCATGCCTCCGGAGCCACCAACGAGGACTTCGGGCGGGCCGTCGTGCAGTTCCGGGACTATGCCGCCAACAATCCCAACGCCCACTTCTTCGGCCGCCCGATCACCTTGGAAGAGCACCAGGCTTCGCGTTGGATTGCCGAACCCTCGATCCGGCTCTTCGACTGCTGCCAGGAGACCGACGGGTCTGTGGCCTTGGTCATCACCAGCAGCGACCGGACCGACGGTCCTCACGAGCCGATCGTCATCGCCGCCGCGGCGGGGGCCGGACTGTTCGAAGAGGAGATCGCCAGCAATCACTACCGACCCGAGCTGGCCAGGATGGATGGGTCGATGGCGACGGCCAACCACCTCTTCGACGACTTCGGAATCAGTCGCGAGGACATCGACGTGGCCATGATCTACGACGCGTTCTCACCGATCTTTCACATGCAACTGGAAGCCCTCGGGTTTTGCCAATTCGGCGAGGCCAAGGAGTTCGTGGCCGATGGGAACCTGGGACCCAAGGGCAGGCTTCCCTGCAACACCAATGGGGGTCTGATCGGCGAGGGTTACATCCACGGGCTCAATCTGACAACCGAGGCCGTTCGACAATTGCGGGGAACCTCATCGAACCAGCTCGATGATCCCCGCACCGCACTGGTGTTCGCCAGTCGAACCGGCGTCATCTTGCAACGGCCCTGACCCAAGCGCCCTTGCCAAACCAAGTGCGCGTGGATCAAGCTGGCATCGGCGTTGATCGATGACCACAGTTCCCACCCAGCCGCTTCACCAACGCGATGACGTGGTCCAATCATTGGTCGCCAGAATTGGCGTCGATGCCGTTCTGGTCGACGATGCCATCGGTCCCGACTACTGGGCCGACGAGTCGCTCCATGCGCAGGCGGTCCAACCGTCAATCGTGGCCGTGCCGTCAGAGACCGCCCAGGTGGCGGCGGTCGTGCAGGTCGCCGCCGAGTACGGCATCGCCGTGACGGCCCGAGGTGCCGGCACCGGCCTCTCCGGCGCGTGCATCCCGATGGCTGGGGGACTGGTCCTGTCGTTCGAGCGGATGAATGCCCTCCTCGAGCTCGACGAGGCCGCTCACGTGGCCGTCGTCCAGCCTGGTTTGACCCTGGCCCAGCTCGATACGGCGACGGCCGCCCACGGCCTGGTCTATCCGGTGTTCCCCGGCACCAACGCGGCCTCATTGGGCGGGAACCTGGCGACGAATGCGGGGGGAATGCGGGCGGTCAAGTACGGGGTGACCCGACACCAGGTTCTCGGGATGGAGGCGGTCACCGGCGCCGGAGAAGTCATTCGCAGCGGGGGGCGATTCGTCAAGAGCACCTCCGGCTACGACCTCACCCAGCTGATCATTGGGTCCGAGGGAACGCTGGCCCTGGTCACTGAGGCGACCCTGCGCCTCCACCCGAGACTGACGCACACCGCCTCACTCCTGGCCCCCTTCACCACCGTCGATTCGGTAGCCGCCGTGATCCCCGAAGTCGTCGCCTCCGGGGTACAGCCCATGATCCTCGAGTACATCGATCGATCGACCATGAAGGGCCTGCTGCGGGCCAACGACCTCGCGCTGGGCGTACCCGACGATGTTGCTTCGGCCACCGAGGCCTACCTGGTCGTCGTGCTCGAGGGCCGGACGGAGGAGCGGTTGGAAGAGGATGTGTCCATAGTTGCCACACAGCTGGCCGAGGCCGGGGCCCACGACGTCTATGTCCTGGCACCGGGACAGGGCGCCCAGCTCCTCACCGCCCGAGAGAACGCCTTTTGGATGGTCAAAGCAGCAGGGGCCGACGACGTCATCGACATGGTCGTGCCCCGGAACCGCATCCCCGAGTACCTTCGCTCCGTGCAACAGATCGCCTCCGAGCTGGGCTCCAAGGTGTTCGGTTGCGGCCATGCCGGCGACGGCAATATCCATTTCTCCGTCTACCAGAGAGATGACGATCGCCGTTCGACGTTGTTGCAAGCCATCTTCGAGATGGGAATGGCCATGGGTGGGGCCATCTCCGGCGAGCACGGCATCGGCCGGGCGAAGAAGAGCTACTACCAAGCACTCGAGGACCCGGTGAAGGTGGCTCTGCAACGCCAGATCAAAGCGGTGTTCGATCCTGCGGGCATCCTCAACCCCGGCTGCATCTTCGACCCGGCCTGAAGACCTCCGGAAACGAGGGGAAACCGGCCCTCAGGGCTGATAGACCTCGGCTCCGACGATGGTGAAGGCCACCGAGCACCGAAACCCACCGACGATGTCGACGGGGCGGAGCGCGGCCAGCTCTTCGAATTCGGAGTCGTAGAGCTCGAGCTCGCCGCGGCCGTTCCAGACATCGGCGACTTCGAAGTTGGTGACCAGGTTGCGGGCCAGGTCATGGACGAGGGGCTCACCGCCGGCGAGGTCGGGCACCAGCCGGGTGTGCCACACCGGCAGCCGCATGGCCTTGGGGGTCATGCCCGGCTCGGCCGGCGCCTCCAGGGTCACCGAGCCACGGGCCAACTGGCGCCCGAGCCCGGCGACGTGTCCGGTGAAGGTGGCGTCGGCTTCCACGTGGGGTCCACCCCGGCCGATGGCCACCGCCCGGGTGATCGAGATGGTGCCGGCTTTCTTGGGGAACCCTTGGATATGACCGCGTGCGAACGAGAGATCGTTGTCGACCCAGATGTAGGGGACGCGGGCGACCTTGACACCGTCAAGGGTGGCGTGGACGACCACATAGGCCTCTTGGTACTGGCCCCGAGCCGGATCGGCGGCCAGGCGCGGATCGTTGTCGGCCGAGGATGACCAGTCGCAGAACACGAACGACGCCGAGCCGTCACCGACCGGCTCCAGACCCTCGGGGAGAACGGCGGCCATCGCCTCGGGGTCGCCGTGGAAGTCGATGCCGATGGCCTCCCCGGAGAAGTGCCACGGCGGTGGCGGCACCAGCGCAGCGCGACCTCCGGGCGAGAGGGGGAGGCTCCAGCCCTGGAGGCTCACCGGTCGGCCCGCCCGCTCGACGTGTCCCGAGTGGCCACCATCTAGATGCGGGTGCTGGCCCGGACGTTGCGGGTGCCGGGGCCGGCGTAGGACTTTCCGTATCCGGGAAGCTCGACGTAGCCGAGGTCGGGAGGGTCGGCGATAGCCGTCCGCCACCACGAAGCCAGTCTGTCCTCGGCGGCGTAGTCGAAGGGGTCCTGCAGTGCCGACTCCTCGTAGCCCCCTAGCTCCGGCCGGTTCTCCACCAACCACTGTGTCGCCAATCTGACCGCCTGGCGGGCGGGGACAACGTCGCGGTAACCGAGGAGGGTTCTCAATTTCGAGGTGTCCAGCACGCGGTGGGTCGTCCGGTAGTTCATCATCAACGGCCGAGCGGGCACCGCCAGATCGGCCGGCATCGACAGCAGTTCCCAGTCGTGATGGAGCTCGTCAGTGATGATCTCGGCCACCTGCCGGATGGTCAGCTTCTCGTCGTCGCCGCAGTTGAAGATCTGGCCCATCGAAGCATCAGGTCGATCGACGGCCAGCAACAAGGCATGGGCCAGATTCTCGACGTAGCCAAAGGGAATGAGAGACAGACCGTCGTCGGGGAGGATGATGAACGGACGGTTGTCGAGGATGCGCCGGACCACGCACCACTCGCGGGGAGCAAGTTGACGGGGCCCGTAGACGTAGGGATACCGAAAATGGGTGGCCTTCGGCTGGGCCTCGAAGAGCAGCTGTTCGGTACGACCGATCCGGTAGCTCTTGCCGTCTTCGGCTTCAGTGGCCAGGTCGGCATCCTCATCCGTGGGGATAGGGAGGCCGGGCGGCACGTGGATGGCCGGATCGAAGAATCCCCGGTAGACCGGAGCCCCGCCGATGGAGAGGAAATGGCCGGCCCGACCTCGGAGCACATCGGCAATGCTCCGAAGCCGCCCGTAGCTGGCCACCACCACGTCGAACGTTCGATCACCGAGGACCTGCCGTAGCCCGTCCTCGTTGAACACGTCGCCGTGCAGGTGGGTAAGCCCGACTACTTCGGAGACCTCGTGATTCCCCGAGTGAAGAATGGTGACGTCGTACCCGCGTGCTTCGAGGCCCAACGCCACCGGTGGCCCTGTGGGGCCCGTCCCGCCGATCACCAGCGCTGAACCTGACATCACGCAACCTCACAAGGGCTCGCGGAACTCGGACTGTTTCGACCTCGTGCGCACAGCATGGTCCACGCACCAATTGTGAAGCAAAGCGTCTGGCTACACCCCGAGGGCGGCAAAGGAGTCGTGAGCCAAGGCCGCGGCACCGAGGCGTTGCAGGAGCGCGGCAATGATCTCCTGTGGCACCAGCAGCGTGATCGCCCACAAGAAGAACCCATAGGCGATTCCCTTCCGGTACTCGGTCCACGCCTCGTTCCAGTCCGGCGCGTCCACACCGTTGACTCGCAGCTGCTCGAGGTAGTGGGCCAGGAGGGCGCTCTCGCTTTGCTCGCGATCCTAAGTCTCGAGGGCGGAGGCGATGTGGTAGGCGACGTCAAGGGCCCAGGGGCCGCGTTGCACGAGCTGCCAGTCGACCAGCCCGGGCCTTCCCTCCGCGTCGAGGAAGAGATTGCCGACGTGGGCATCGCCGTGGATGACCGACCAGGCACCTGAGGCGGGGTCGCTGCCCGGAAATGACCTGGAAGGCGTCGATGAGGCGCTGAGCGTCTCGGACCTCGTCAGGGACGGCGGCGCCGAGAGGGCCGTCGAAGTTGGCCTGGATGTCATCGACGCCGCGGTACTTGAGATAGCTGTCCAGGCGCGGTCCCAGGCAGGCGACGGCACCCCAACAGGATTCCCCCCAGGTGGAGCCGTGCAGCTTGGCCAGCTGTTCGAGGCTCGCCGCAGCCTGTTCGGGCGTGAAGGGGCTCAACGCATCCAGAAACGTCCCACCGGCCGCGATGACGTCCTCGGTGATCACGACGCCGTGGCCGGTGTCGGGATGGACGTCGGCGTACACGCTGTGCAGGGTCCGGGTCCCGGTCACCTTGGCGACCTCTTTGTAGAAGTACGCCTCAGGCTCGCCGATGTGGGCGAACCGCCGGCCCTCGGGGGAGAAGTAGCCCTTCGCGGACAGCGTCGGCGCGAGCCCGGGAGGCAACCCGCCCGCGCACTCGATCGTGAAACGAGCGTTGGTGGAGACCCGGCTGATGACAGGGCCGGGTGTGACCCCGATGACCTCGATGCCCGGGAACTCCGGCGTGAGTGCGGCGGTGAGCCACCCGGGGTCGAGCAGTTCGTCGAGGGTGGCCGGGACGGTAGGTAGCGACAAGTCGACTCCTGGGTGAGAGGGGCGGGGCCGAACGCGGGACACAGTCGGGTCCGGATCAACGGGCGGTAAAGCCAAACGGAGTCGGGCATGTCCTGCAGATCGTTCACTACGTCCCCCCTTCGCCTCCAGCCGCATGATCGCGTGATGGGCACGGCAGTTCCACACGCTGGAATGGTGTTCAGCATACCAACCAAGAAACTAGTATTTCAACCGTAGGCACGGCGAGAGCTGGGGCGGATGGAGCGGGATTCGGTGCGAGCGGGGGTTTGGACCGCGGCGACCGGTGCCACTACAGTCCCATAGCAACTACTAGGCAACTCTCCGGGAGTTACTGTGAGCGAGCGCGCCGAGGTGGGGACTGCCTCTCCCTACTGGGACCCGTACGACACCGAGATCGATGAGAATCCCTACCCGGTCTGGAAGCAATTGCGAGATGACGCCCCGGTCTACCGCAACGAGGACTACGACTTCTGGGCTCTGAGCCGTTTCCACGACGTCGAGGCGGCACACAAGGACCCGGCGACGTTCAGTTCGGCATACGGGACCGTGCTCGAGCGAATGACCGGCGACGTTGACAACACCGGGATGATGATCTTCATGGACCCTCCGGAGCACTCGCACCTGAGGGCTCTGGTGTCGCGTGCGTTCACGCCCCGCCGAGTAGCGGCGTTGCAAGATCGGGTTCGAGCGTTGTGCGCAGACCTGCTCGATCGGCATCGGGGGAGTTCGGGTTTCGACTATGTCCAGGACTTCGCCGCCCAACTGCCCTCTCGGGTGATCTCCTCGCTGGTCGGAGTACCTCCCGAGGATCAGGAAGAGCAGCGCCAACGGGTCGATGGGATGTTCCACATCGAACCTGGAGTGGGGATGGTCAACGACATCTCCGCCGGATCGGCCCTCGCCCTGATCGGGTACCTGAGCGACCTCGTCGAGCAGCGGACGGCCGAGCCCCGCGACGATATGGTCAGCGACCTGGTGCGGGCGGAGATCGTCGTCGACGCCGGCCACACCCGTCGACTGACCGCCGAGGAGTGCACGGAGTTTGCCCTGCTTCTCTACACGGCGGGAACGGAAACGGTGGCCAAGCTCCTGGGCAACGCCGCCGTGGTCCTGGCCGCTTACCCGGATCAACGGCGGGAGCTGGTGCGAGAGCCGGAGACGATACCGAACGCGGTCGAGGAACTGCTTCGTTTCGAAGCGCCGTCGCCGATCAACGGACGGTGGACGACGTCAGATGTGTCGCTCCACGGCGTGGAGATACCCAAGGGTTCGAGGGTCCTCTTGTTGACCGGGAGCGCGGGACGAGACGAGCGGGTCTTTGCCAACGGCGATCGCTTCGACGTGCACCGCAAGATGCAGCACCACGTCTCCTTCGGGTCACGGCGCGCACTTCTGCATCGGCGCGGCGCTGGCCAGGCTCGAGGGCCAAATCGCCATCGAGGAGACGTTGGGGCGCTTCCCCGAGTGGGATGTCGACCAGGCCGGGCTCCGCCGAGCCCACACCAGCACGGTTCGAGGCTACCGACACGTCCCGGTTCTTCTGTGAGGTTGGGCTAGAGGTTCCAGACGCGGGCGGCGTTGCCACTGACGACGAGCTCTCGCTCGTGCTCGTCGACGCCCTCGAACATCTCGTCGACGATGGCCCGAGAGTTGCGGCCAGCTCGACACCGGATGCGGGTAGTCCGATGACCACATGATGTTCTCGATGCCCAGACGGTCATGGGCATGCCGGACGGCATCCGGCTCGTCGATGAACGTCAGGAACACGTTCTGGCGGAAGTAGTGGCTCGGGAGCTCGGTCAGCGCCGGGAACTCGTAGCCCTGCCGGGTCATGAGGTCGTCGACGATGTAGAGCCACCACGAGACCCAACCGAGACCGGGCTCGACGAACACCACCTTGAGTCGGGAGAACCGCTCGAACACCCCGCCCATGATCCACATCCCGAATGCCTCTGCGCGTCGACAGGCGGCACGCACGGTACGAAGATTCCCTTCTGCGGGCGTCGGGTCGCGCATGGCCAGGTCCTCGAGTGCGGTGTTCATGCCGATATGGCAGCAGATCGGCAGGTCGGTGTCCTGGATCGCCGACCAGAGCGGGTCATAGCGTTGATCCCAATAGTCGGGAAGTCCGAGCTCGGCCGGGAAGACCGGGAGTTGCAGCGACTTGCACCCTTGGGCCGCGGCCCGCTTCACCTCATCGACGGCGGCGTCGATGTCGTGGATCGGGATCTGGTAGGACACGATCAGGCGCTTCGGATCGGCGGAGGCGAACTCGGCGAGCGTGTCGTTGAACGCCCTCGTCGATTCCTTCCACCCGTTCTTCACCATGTAGAGGTAGCGGAAGGCGCTGACCTCGCAGTAGGTGGCCGACGCCGCCACTCCGTCGAGGTCCATGTCCTTCAGGCGCTCGTTGGCATCGGTGTGCCCGGCCCGCTCGCTGGCCGCATGTTTGCGGTTGCTGCCCATGCTGACCGTGGGATCGGGGGCCAGACCTTGCTGTTCGCGCCAGCGCTGGTTGGCCGTCGAGGAGGCCATGGCCATCACCGACTTGCGAAACGGTGTTGACGGCATCGTCGTAGTCGTCGTGGAACTTGGGGGCCAGGTTCTTCTTGACGCTCTCATGGCTCAGATCGACGTGGTCGTCCGACGAGATCAACCGCTCCGTTGTCGCTGACACCATCTGGTCCTCCTTAGAACGACAATAGCAACTACTATAATGCCCTCAACGGCCTCCCGCCGGTCCGCCCTCGCGCTCATCCACCCACCGGAGCCTGGGCCAGATCTACCAGGTCGGCGTGCGCTTGTCGATGAACGCAGCCACGCCTTCCTCCATTTCTTTCCTGAGCAGCGGATCGTCGTAGGTTCGCTTCGTCTCGGCCCAGGCCGACACGGCCCCGTCCGTGGCCGTCTTCCACATGAGCTGCCGGGTGCGGGAAACGGCCCGGGGGCCGTTGGCCGCCAGGTGCTGACCCAAGGCAACCGCCATTCCGACCACCTGTTCGGCGGGCCCCACCCGATTCACCAGGCCCAGGTGGTAGGCGCGCTGGGCCGTGATTGGGTCGCCGAGGAGGCCGATCTCCAGGGCGACGGCCAGCGGTATGCGGCTGGGCAGCAGGGTCCCACCGCCACCGGGAACGATCCCTCGCTGTACCTCGGGCAGGCGAAACTCGGCGTGGTCGGCGGCCACGGCCAGGTCGCATCGGAGCACGATCTCGAAGCCCCCTCCGGCGGCCGATCCGTTCACGGCGGCGATCAGCGGCACCCGGCGCCTCGTCGTTTATCGCCGCGTCGAACTCAGCGACGGCCTCGGATACCTCCTGGTGCGAGGCGTGGCCCAGCGCTCGGAGGTCCATACCGGACGAGAAGCTGACCGTACCGGCTCCGGTGATCACCACGGCCCGGATCCCCTCCGCCGACGATCTCGAGAGGATCTCCGCCATCTCGTGCAGCGTGGGGGGATCCAGGGCGTTCCGCACGTGCTGGCGGTCGATGGTGACCACGAGAACGTCAGCCAATCGATCGGTGATGATGGAGTCCATAGTGCCTCCTCGGTCATGGAGCGACGTGCCGGGCGTGACACCGAACCGTGTGGCGCGGCACGACGTTGCGTCCGCAGTGGATAATAAGTAGGTTACAACGACTAACCATAGTAACTACTATTGCCTGCGGGGGAGAGGGGTACGCCGTGCCTCATGCGATTGCGCCGACGGCGGATCGAGACGACGAGTTCTTTTGGAACGGGGTCACCGAAGGAAGGTTGCTCGCCCGCCGGTGCGCCCACTGTCAGCGACTCCAGCACCCGCCCTCGCCCATGTGCCCACAATGCGGCTCGGTGGAGTGGGACGTGCAGGAGCTCTCCGGTCGGGGGACGCTGCACAGCTGGATCGTCTCGCACCATCCGAGTGAGCCGGACGACGCGGCGAGGATCGTCGGTTTGATCGAGCTCGAAGAGGGAATCCGCCTGGTCTCGAACCTCCAGGACATCGACCCGGCCGCAGTGGAGAACGATATTGCTCTGGAGGTCGTGTTCACCGAGGTGGACGGCGTGCGGCTGCCTCAGTTCCGGCCCACCCCGAGAAGGGATGCCTGATGCCATCGATCCGGAACGGGGCCGCGGTCGTCGGTATCGGCCAGACGGAGTTCTCCAAGGACTCAGGACGGAGCGAGCTCCAGCTGTGCGCCGAGGCGGTCAGGGCGGCGATCGGGGACGCCGGTCTCGAACCGTCCGACATCGACGGTTGTGTCACCTTCACGCAGGATTCGAACGACGAGCTGGCGCTCATGCGCACCGTCGGCATCAAGCAGCTGCGCTGGACGTCACGAACCCCGTTCGGCGGCGGCGGAGCCTCGGCCACCATCGAACAGGCCGCCGCCGCCGTGGTCTCGGGCGCGGCCGACGCCGTCGTGGTCTACCGGGCCTTCAACGAGCGCTCCGGGCACCGTTTCGGGCAGCCGATGGCCGGGCCGCTCCCACCATCCATGAACTGGTACCGCCCCTACGGGCTGGACACGCCGGCCAAGGCGTATTCCTTGTGGTTCCAGCGGTACATGCACCGCTACGGCGTCCGTAACGAGGACTTCGGCCGGTATTCGGTGGTGGCTCGCAAGCACGCGGCGACGAACCCGAATGCCTGGTACTACAAGCGACCCATCACCCTGGAGGACCATCAGAATTCGCGGTGGATCGTAGAGCCGATCTTGCGACTGCTGGATTGCTGCCAGGAGAGCGACGGGGGCGTGGCTCTGGTCGTCACCCGAACGGACCGGGCTCGAGACCTTCGCCAACCGCTGGTCAGGATCGAAGCGGCGACGCAGGGACACCTGGCCGACGGCGATGGCGTATTCAACTACTACGGTGCCGATACGTCGCGGTTTGCCGAGGCGGAGTACACGGCCGGGCAACTCTGGGAGACGACCGGACTGCGGCCCGACGACATCGACGTGGCCATGATCTACGAGAACTTCAGCCCGGTCGTCTTCTATCAGCTCGAGGCCTACGGGTTCTGCGGGCCGGGCGAGGCCAAGGACTTCATCGCCGATGGCCATATCGAGCTGGGAGGAAAGCTGCCCGTCAATACCAATGGGGGTCTGTTGGGCGAGGGCTACATCCACGGCGTGAACAACATCCTCGAGGGTGTCCGTCAACTGCGGGGTACCGCGGCCAATCAGGTGCCACAGGCCCAACACGTGTTGTGCAGCGCCGGTCGGAGTGCCGTGGTCCTGGGCGCCGGCGACTGACAAGATGGGCGAATGACGCTTCCACTTGACGGGTTGACCGTCGTCGCCTTCGAGCAGGCTGTTGCCGCTCCGCTTTGCAGTCGCCATCTTGGTGATCTCGGCGCTCGCGTCATCAAGGTCGAGCATCGCGTGGGCGGCGACTTCACCCGGGGCTACGACGACGCGGTCAAAGGTATGGCGGCCCACTTCGTCTGGTTGAACCGGAACAAGGAATCAGTCACCTTGGACTTGAAACACCCGGACGGGAGGCCGGTACTCGATCGACTGCTCGCCCGGGCCGACGTCGTGATTCAGAACTTTGCCCCGGGTGCGGCGAAGCGTCTCGGCCTCGACGCATCGTCCCTGGTCGAGCGGTTCCCGCGCCTAGTGGCCGTCGACATCTCCGGTTACGGCGTCGGTGGACCCCTGGACGAGAAGCGAGCGTACGATCTGCTCATCCAAGCCGAGGGCGGTGCCTGCTCCATCACCGGTACGCCGGGTTCCCCGGCCAAGGCCGGGCCACCCCTGGCCGATGTCGGTGCCGGCTTGTACTCGCTTTCGGGTGTCCTGGCCGCCCTGTACGCACGCGAGCGGACCGGCGCGGGCGCCGCGCTCACCATCGCCATGTTCGATGTCTTGACCGAATTCATGGGCTTCGCCCTGCAGTACACCGCCCACACGGGCGAGGAGCGCCAGCCCAACGGCATGAGCACCCCGATGGTCGCCCCCTACGGCGGCTATCCGACCAGCGATGGCCACACCGTCGTGCTCGGCACCACCAACGACAACGAGTGGCGGCGCTTGGCCACCCAGGTCATCGACCGCGCCGACCTAGCCGACGACGAGCGCTACGCCAGCAACACCGAGAGGTGCTCGCACCGGGGGGAGATCGATGCAGCCATCTCGGCCTGGACCGCGGGCCACTCCCTCGACGCCGTGCAGAAGGCCGCGGACGCGGCCGGGATCGGCAATGCGCGCTACAACACGGTCCACGACGTGCTGGGGCACCCACAGCTCGCCGATCGTCACCGATGGCGGGACGTCGGATCCCCGGTCGGTCCGCTGGCCCAACTGCTTGCCCCCGTCGATTCGGCGGAGTGGTCGCAGCGCACCGATCCGATCCCCGCCCTGGGCGAGCACACGGAGTCCGTTCTCGGCGAGCTGGGCTACGACGCCGCCGAGATCGCCGCCCTCCGCAGCGGCAATGTCATTTGACCACCAAACGTTTCCAACTTCGAGGTGAGCACGTGGGACTACTAGACGGGAAGGCGGTCATCGTGACCGGCGGGGCCCAGGGAATCGGCGCCGAGCTGGTTCGGACGTTCACCCAACAAGGTGCGGCCGTGGTCATCGCCGATGTCAATGAGGAGGGATCGCTGGCACTGGCCGGGGAGCTGTCGGCGGGCGGAGCCCGAGTCGTGGCCCAGCGCTGCGACATCACGTCGGAAACCGACGTCGATCAACTGGTCGAACGCTGTGTCGGCGAGCTCGGGTCGCTCGACGTGATGGTGAACAACGCCGGCATCACCCGAGACGCCACCATGCGCAAGATGACCCTGGAGGAGTTCCGCCTGGTCATCGACGTCCATGTCCAAGGAGCATGGCTCGGGACCCGGGCGGCGGCGTCGGTCATCCGCGAGCAGGGCAGTGGCTCTATCGTCAACATGTCGTCGATCTCGGGGAAGGTCGGCAACATCGGGCAGACCAACTATTCGGCGGCGAAGGCGGGCATCGTCGGACTGACCAAGGCGTCGGCCAAGGAACTGGCCCATCGTTCGGTGAGGGTCAATGCCATCCAACCGGGCCTGATCCGGACGCCCATGACCGAGGCGATGCGTCCTGATGTGTGGGAGTCCAAACTGGCCGAGATCCCGATGGGCCGGGCCGGCGAGGTTGCCGACGTGGCCAATGTTGCGCTGTTCCTGGCCTCCGACCTGTCCGCGTACATGACGGGCACGGTCATCGAGGTCACGGGCGGCCGCTATATGTGAGTGGAAGGAAACACGATGCGAGAGGCAGTGATCTGTGAGCCCCTGCGGACCCCCGTCGGTCGCTACGGCGGTGTCTTCAAGGAGGTCGGGCGACTGAACTGGCGGCCACCGTCATCATCGAGCTGCTCCGGCGCACCGGCCTCGAGCCCGACCTCATCGATGAGTCCTCCTGGGCCAGTGCTACCCGAACGGCGAGGCCCCGGGTATCGGCAGGGTCGCCGCTCTCGACGCCGGTCTGCCCGTCAGCGTACCGGGTACCAGCTCGACCGACGGTGTGGCTCCGGGCTTCAGACCGTCATCAACGCCGCCATGCAGGTGCAAACGGGCGCCAGCGACCTGGTGCTGGCCGGTGGGGTCGAGAGCATGAGCCAGGCCGAGTACTACACGACATCCATGCGCTGGGGGGCGCGGGCCGAACACACCCACCATGTCGATCGGCTGGCCCGGGGGAGGGTCACCGCCGGGGGCAAGCTCCACCGGTGCCGGGCGGCATGATCGAGACGGCGGAGAACCTGCGGCGAGAGTACGGATCTCACGTCGTGAGCAGGACGATTCTCCCTCCGCTCCCACCAGCGGGCGGTCGCTGCTCAGCAAAGGGTCGGTTCGACGACGAGATGGTGCCGTCACCGTGCACTCGAAAAAGGCGATGCCGTCATCGACGCGATGAGCATCCCCGGCCCGACACCTCGCTCGAGCCTTGGGCGCCCTGCGCCCGGTCATGGACGGTCAGGACCCCGAGGCGACGGTCACCGCCGGCAACGCCAGCGGGCAGAACGACGGTGCCGCCGTCTGTATCGTCACCTTTCCCGAGCGAGCCCGGGAGCTGGGCCTTCGTCCGCTGGTCAAGTTGCGCGTCGGGGCCGGAGCCGGAGTGGAGCCCGCCCGCATGGGCATCGGACCCGTTCCCGCAACCAACAAGGCGCTCGAGTCGGCCGGCCTCGAACTGGCCGACCTGGACCTGATCGAGCTGAATGAGGCGTTCGCCGCTCAAGTGCTGGCCTGCACCCGCGAGTGGAAGTTCAACGACGTCGACTTCGAGCGGATGAACGTGTGCGGTTCGGGCATCTCGCTCGGACATCCGGTGGGCGCCACCGGTGGCCGGATCCTGGCCACCTTGGTCCGTGAGATGGTCCGCAGCGGCGCCCGGATGGGCTCGAGACGATGTGCATCGGGGGCGGCCAAGGCATGGCCGCGATCTTCGAGCAAGTGGACAGCTGACCGTGGACAGCGCAGACCTCGATCACATTCTCGGTACCATCCGCGCCTTCATTGGCTGACGGCGTGGTCCCGCTGAAGACCTGATCAGGGACGTCGACCAAGCCTGGCGGCCACTCCGTCACTGTGCAGAGGACATGCCCCTGGTTCTGGTTGGCCGCTGTCCTTAGTACACTTGGTCTGGGCTGCTCACGGCCAGGATTCCTGGTTTGTCATGGAGTTTTATTCACCATGTTTCCTGTGCCCCCCATGCTTCCGGCAACCACAGACCACATTGCCGGTTACTCCCCAGGTGTTCAAGGCCACCATGACACCAACTAGCTGAGGTATTGAGCTGTTTCACCATGGCCAGCCAGGCTATGGCTTTAGCTCGGCTGCACCTTGGATTTGGATGTCTTATCAGATCTGTCTCATCCCCATCTATCTTCCACCTCCTACCCCTACCATTGTGTTCTCGGTGCACCACCAAGGCCATAGCCAATGTCCCCATTGCCCAGTGTCTTTTTGGTCTTCGCCTGGGATCAGTTGCACTGGCCAGCCACCGCACCTCGCTGTGGCCATCGCGCATTCCTCGTGCCCAAATGGGGGCATGACTGCAAAAAACAGGCACCAGGACATGGGTCATTTTGTCAGACTTATCAGTTGTCTTCTATATCTATCTGACCATGGTGTCCTTAAAATTGCAGCTGCTGCTGAGGTGATGATGGCGAGGGTTGCAGGATTATATATGGCTATGGCGCTCCACTGAGCTGATGGCTCCCCTGTACATTGCCGCGCTTCGCGCGTTGGCACTTGCTCAGATCTGCTGGTCCAGCGAGTCGGTCACCCGACGGCTCACCCACCGCTGGACTAGGCATCAGTCCCTGACCGCTTCATTTCACTATTACAGGATCTCTTGTCCCACTCCATGACTACCCACCTTTACGTCATTCCCACTCGCCCTCCAGGGGGCTGCTGTTTGTTCTATTCACTGCCACCACTGTACTCTGGCACCATCCAGTGAGTTACAAACACTTCGCTATCAGTGAGGCCGTCGGG
>CAVQVK010000065.1:0-12238 GCA_963717035.1 uncultured Acidimicrobiaceae bacterium
CCACCGCCGGCGGGGGCTGAAGCTCACTCCCATCGACATCTGGATCTGGTAACGCCTACAAGCTCAAGGGCGTGGGCAAAGTGTGCCAGCTCACCGCCATCGACGTGTTCACCCGCTGGGCCTTCGTCGCCATTCTGTGGGCAACCCCAACGCCAGCCACATCCTGCGCTTCATCGACCAGGTCTTGCGCCACTATCGGCGCCACGGAGTCCCGAGTCCGGGCCGTGCTCAGCGTGTCGGTGCCGAGAATGCCATCCATCGACTGTGAGCTGGACTTTGACGCCTGGACTCAAACGCTGCGAGCATCCGGCGACAACCTCAGGCTTGTTCTGCTGGCCTGTCGATCTTTCAAGTCCAAGAACATCGAGCTCCTCGTACTTCGACAGGAGGTGGGTGTTCTCCGCCGTCAGGTCAGCCGAACAAAGGTACGTGAAGGGTGTCACTGCAGAGTCCGCGCCGTGACAAGGCAGAACCGTCTAGATCCCTCTGGTATCTCTAGCCGAGCAAACTCTTTCCATGGTCGTTCGCCTCGTTGCTCTGCTCAGCCGTCAGCTCTTCCGGCTCGTACTACTGGCCTGCCGGTCTTCTAGGTCCAAGGACATCGAGCTCCTCGTTCTTCGCCAGGAGGTCGGGGTTCTCCGTCGTCAGGTCAGCCGCCCGAAGGTCCGCCCAGAAGAGCGCATCTTGTTGACGGTGCTGCAACGACTTCGGCAGTTGCTGAGCGCATTCACGCTCGCGACCGAGCACGCTTCGCCGCTGGCATCGTGACCTCGTTCGTCGGAAATGGACCCGGCCACACCGAGTGCCACCGAGGAGGGCTGTCTCCTTGCAAACTCAGCTCCTTGTCTGGCGCATGGCGAAGGAGAACCCCCTCTGGGGCTACCGACGCATCCAAGGCGAACTGCTCAAGGTGGGCGTCGAGATCTCGGCGTCGAGTATCCGTCGAGTCATCGCTCCGAAGCGTAGGCCTGGTCCGAAACGGGACACATGGAGCCATTTCATGCGAAATCAGGCTGCATCGATCATCGCTTGTGACCTGTTCACCGTCGAATCGATCCGGATGAAGACGCTCCACGTCCTCTTCTCCATCGATCTCCGCAGCCGGAGGGTGATAATCGGTGGCGTGACGGATGAGGCGGCAAACTTCCGCTAGTGCACGCAGATTGCCCGAAACCTCTCCGAGGCCAGAGAGGCCCGCTCAACCCCGTTGCGGTTCCGGCCGATATCGAGCGTATGTTCTGAGCAGTGTCTTCTTCAGACGCTGATCCGTTGAACTTCGCTGCTAGCAGCTTCCGATGGTGGGGTTCTGGATCGATCCGTCGGGCATGATCGTGTCGCAGAACGTCGCTCCCGTGGTGTCCGCACCGACCATCGTGGCGCCGATCAGCGTCGTCTCGGAGAGATTGGCTCCGGCCATGTTCGCCCCGCTGAGGTTGGCGCCCGCGAACGAGGCTTGTGCGAGATCGGCACCGTTGAGGTCGGCGCCCCGCAGGTCGGCGCCGGTGAAGACGCCGACCCTGCCGTCGGCTCCGGCCATCGACACATTGCGCAGATCGGCTCCCGAGAGGTTGGACAGGTTGAGCTCGGCTTTGGCCAGCGAGGTCCCCTCCATGGTGGCGTCCACCGCCGAGGTCGCTCCGAACTCGATTGACTTCAGATTGGCCCCGCTGGCATGGCCGAAGGCGATGCTGCCCAGGAAGAAGTTCGCCCCGGTGAGGTTGGCGCCGTCAAGCGTCGAATAGGCGAGGAACGCACCCTGGAGGTCGGCGCCGCCCAGCTTGGCTTGCGGGCACTTCGTGTATGCCTGAATGCGGCAGCCGTCGACCACCGTGCCGGCATGTACCTGGTGGCCGGTGAGCAGGGCGTTGATCGCCGGATAAAAGACGTTCGTCGATGGCAGCGCGACCGGTGTCGCTCCCGGCTGGCCCGATTCAACTTGACCCGGACAGATGCCCTTCCGTGGGTCGCGGACCGTGCCGTTGGGCATGACCGTGTTGCAAAAGGATGCACCGGTCAACACAGCACCACCCAGTTTCGACCCGGTGAGGTCGGCGTTGGCCAGGTTCGCCCCCGACAAGTTGGCATCGGTGAGATCGTCGCCGTTGAAGTCGGTATCGGACAGGTTGGCGTGGGACAGATTGGCGTGGGACAGGTCCGAACCGACGACGGCCCCGAAGTTGGCATCGAATCCTTGAAGGTCTGCTCCCTTCAGCTCACCGTTGGCAATGCTGCCGAGGTGCAGCGAGGAGTCAACCAGCGAGATGCCCGGTGCGTACACGTAGTTCATCGAGACGCCGGTCAGGCTCGTGTTCCCGAGGTTGGCCCTGGCCAGAGAGGCGTAGTCGAGTGAAGCCAGGTCGAGCGTGGCGCCGGAAAGATTCGCCCCGGTCAGGTCCGCATAGTCGAGCAAGGCCTCCCGCAGCATTGCGCCGGTCAGTTGCGCACCGGGGCAGCTTGCCTTGGGCGCGATCGCGCAGCCGCCCACGGACTGTCCGTAGCCCACCGTGGGCTGCGTCGCCGCCGTGAGGAGCGAGTAGTCAGGGGCTGTTCGTTGGAACCGTGACCATCTTGGTCGTCCCGCTCCCCGTCACCCCTGCGGTGGTCGAGGTCGTGGAGGCCGAGCTAGGAGTCGAGGCACTCGCGGACCCCGTAGCTGCCGCGCTGACGAATACGGCTACGAGAACCGACGCCAGCGCCGCCCGGTAGCCCGCCCTGGACCTCCGGGGTGGGACCGATAGCCAGACGCTGGACATGGGCGAGAACCTAGCCCCCCTCGTATCAGAGGACCGGGTCCGTCACGCCGCGGTGAACGTCGGCGCGGACGGCTCCTACCGCTCGTCGACATTGGCCCGCCGGTGGGATCAAGGAACTGGCGGCCACTCCCCTTCTTCGTGATCGACCGGTGCTAGGGGATCGCCAAAGCGCGGCCCGACGGAGGCCATGCTCGAGGTCTTGGACCGAGCGTGGGCCGACGCCGTTTCCCTCCATACCTAGATCCGACGCCGCCCCCGGCCGAGGCGAGGGAAGACCACCCTGGACCACACTCGAGAAGTCCTTCCCCACGCGGCCTAACCATGTGAGAGCTGGCCCCCTCTGGAGTAGCCTGCGTGGGTCCCGACAATGTCGCACTGCTCGTGGCTGTAGACAAGAACTTCGAGGGACGGGCGAGGAGGGAAGCGCATGACAGCGGTCGGCGCACGTGCCCAGTCGAAGAACCTCATCCTGGCGGCGATGATCTTCGCCGTCGCCATGACGTTCATCGATCAGACCATCGTGTCGATCGCGGTGCCCGAGATCCAAAAGGAGCTCGGCCTCACGAGTACCGGCGTCCAGTGGGCGGTCAACGCCTACCTGCTCTCGCTGGCCGCGCTGTTCGCGCTGGGCGGCCGGCTGGCCGATACGCTCGGCCACCGCAGGATGGTGGTGCTCGGGGTCATCGTGTTCGCCGGGGCATCGGCGCTGTGCGGCGCCACCCCGAAGGGAGGCGGGGCCGAGGCGTGGATCGTCACCTTCCGGGTCATTCAGGGCGCGGGCGGGGCGCTCATGTTCCCCGCGGCCCTGGCCATCGTGGTGAACACTTTCGAGCTCCGTGAGCGGGGGAAGGCCCTGGCCTCGTTCTTCGGCATCGCCGGGGCGCTCACCGCCGTCGGCCCGGTCCTGGGTGGCTATCTCACCGAATGGACCTGGCGGGCCATCTTCTGGGTAAACATCCCGGTGGCCATCATCGCCCTGGTCCTCATCTTCATCTCCAAGCCCCAGACCTTCTACAAGTCGGCCCGACTGGACTACCGGGGCGCCATCCTGATCGCCGCCGGAGTGGGCCTCAGCGTGTTCGGCTTTCAGCAGTCGGCCACGTGGGGCTGGAGTAACCCCGCCATCGGGCTGTGTATCGCGGCCGGCGTGGTCATCCTGATCTTCTTCTACTTCCTCGAGATTCGGACCCCCTCGCCACTGATCCAGATGAGCATCTTCAAGATTCGGGCGTTTCTGGTCCAAAACATCGTCCTCGGCGTGGCCATGCTGGTCTTTGTCCCAGTGTTCTTCTTCGCCAGCGAGTACGCCCAGATCTCGCTGGGGTACTCCGCATCCAAGACGGGCGTGATCCTCCTCTACTTCTTCATCGGGTTCGTGATCACCTCCCAGATCGGTGGGCGGCTGCTCGATGCCCGCGGGGCCAAGCTCCCCGTCGTGCTCGGCTGTGCCATCGGCGCGGTGGGCTTCGGCCTGTGGGCCTCGAAGATGCCCTCGCTCAGCTTCAGCGTCCAGCAGTGGTACATCATCATCGCCGGCGGCGGGGTCGGGTTCATGCTCGGGCCGGCCAGCACCGACGCGGTGAACCGCGCCTCCAGGCTCTCCTATGGCGAAGCCACCGGCATCACCCAAACGGTGAGGAACTACGCGGCCAGCCTGGGCCTCGCCATCCTCGGGACCATCCTGGTCACCGAGATGCGCAACCGGGTCACTACCTCGCTGACCTCCAAGGGCGTCCCGCCCCACGCGGCGGCGGCACAGGCGGCCAGCATCTCCCAGGCGTCACACGGCGGGAGCAGCTCCGCCAACGTGGCCGCCATCCCCAATTCGTCCGCATCGACTTCGCGTACGCCACCCGCACCGTGTTCTACGTCATGGCCGGGATCATGGCTGTGGCCGCCGTGGTGGCCATCTTCGGCCTGCAGCGGGGGGTCCAGGAGGAGAACCTCAGCGACGAGTCGGATGCGCCGGGCGGCCAGGACGCCGGGATCGAAGGGCGCACCGTGGCCGGCAGCCCCAGTCCCAGCCCGGTCCGTCGGTCGGCGGGCCCGACATCGCCAGCAGCTAAGGAGGAATGCACATGCCTACGGTCACGACCCAGAGAACGGACGTTACCACCGAGCAGGCGGTGACCGCCCTGCAGGCTCAGCTCGGGGACAAATACGAGGTGAGCGCCAAGGACAACCCCAACCGCGAGGTCCTATCGGTGAAGCAGTCGACCCTGTCCTTCGCCTCGGTCCACGTGGTCAAAGAGGAAGGCGTCACCAAATACCATGTGCACGGGGGCGGACTGCTCATCGGGCGGCTGGTCAACGAGCTCGGCATAGCCCGCAAGGTGGCAGACGCCATCAAGGCGGCTCCGGGACTGGGCGTCTGACCGTCGCCGGCCTCGACCCGGCCGACCGGCCGGCGCCGCCCCCTCGATTTCGCCGACGTCCTCGGCAACCGCGGCCTCGGGTAGGTCGGGGGCCGGTGACGGGTCCCGACACGGCCGGGTCAGAAAGATATGCACCGACCGTCAGTGCGACATAGTCCTCTGTATGGACGTGCTGCGCAACAGGCATCGTTTCTCGATGATTCGAGTGGCGGATGACGAGCGTCGTGCATACCCGGCTGAGACTTGGTCGGCCGGGCCGAGCTGAGCAGCGCAGCCAAACCTCTGGTCGCTTTGACGCATCATCCGGCCCACTCGGTGCGCCGCACAGCCGGTGTATTTGCCAAACGCACCACGTTTTCAGCCAAGCACGCCAGCCAGCTAACGCTGAGACAGGTTGTCTGGTGTGACCGATCCCCACTCGACGACCACGAGCTCAGCTCAGATGTCGGCGCACAACCCGCCGCCAATCGCCACCTGAAGTGGGCGCTCGCGGCGTTGGGCGGGGCGGGAATTGAGGCGGCGTTTGCCGCTCGCCCGTCGGCAGCCAGCTCCGCAGCGGCCCGGCGGCGCCTCTGGATCCTGTAACTCTGTGGCGAGGGATATCGTGTAGTGGACGCCCAGTTGCACCCGTGGAGTCCACGACCTTCGCTCGCTATGGCGATCGGCAGCTGACCGAAGTCCGACCGGAGGGGCTACATGAAAGTCTTGGTGGCAGGGTCATCGGGGTTCGTGGGCCGCCAGCTGTGCCCCGCGCTGCTGGCGGCGGGCCATGAGGTGGTCGCAATGACACGTAACCCGGAGGCCTATCGCGGTGTCGGCGAAGCGGTGAAAGCGGACGTCGCAGATCCGGCGTCGCTGGCTGTGGCCATGCGGGGCTGTGTGGCTGCGTACTACCTTGTGCACCGGTTGGGCGAGAGAGACTTCGCTCGGGCTGATGCCGCGGCAGCCACCACATTCGGCCAGGCCGCGGCCCAAGCAGGAGTGAGCCGCATTGTCTACCTCGGCGGTCTAGGCAACAGCGCTGACGATCTCTCTGAGCATTTGCGCAGTCGCCGCGAGGTCGAAGACCTGCTCGGCGAGGCCGGCGTCGCCACTACGGTACTGAGGGCCGGGATCATCGTCGGCCACGGGGGAATCTCCTGGGAGATGACCCGTCAACTCGTCGAGCATCTGCCGGCGATGATCACTCCCCGCTGGGTCCACACGAAGACCCAGCCCATCGCCGCTTCCGACGTGATTCGGTACCTTGTCGGTGTGCTCGAGGTCCCGGAGACGGTTGGGACGCGTCTTCGATATCGGTGGGCCTGAGATCTTGGAATACCTGGAGATGCTGCGTCGAGTGGCCGCCATCGAAGGCCGGCCCATGTTAGTGCTACCCGTCCCGTTGCTCACTCCGTCGTTGTCCTCGCGATGGCTCGCGCTAGTGACTGACGTCGATGTGGCGACTGGCCGCGCCTTGATCGACTCGATGAGCAATGAGGTGATCGTCCGCGACGACAGCATCCGCGCTCTCGTTCCCTTTGAGCCGATGGACTACGACGACGCGGTGCTAACAGCCCTGGGTGAACGGGCAAAGGGCGGAAACAATGAGATGGAGAGAGTGACCAGGTCGCCCTCGTGGGGGTTGTCCGCGACCCTCCGAAGCCGGAGTTCGACGTCGATGGCGAAGAAGCCGCCCCGAGGTCATCCTGGCGGCGACCCGCCGATCCGGCACCGCCAACAAATGGTTGCCGCTGTGGCGTTGACCGGTACCGGACTGCTTGGGGCATCGCTCTCCACCGAACCTGATTCAACTGCTTTCTACGGGCTCACGTTCGCGGCCGCAGGCACCTGGCTGGTCGGGGGGCTGGCTTCGGAGCCACTGCATATGCGCTCGGTTGGCACCGAGTGGTCCTTCGGGCGTCTCGTGATCCCGATTCTTACCGGCGCGGCTGCGTTCGGCGCCTTCTTCGGCGCGGCACTCATCGCCCGGCGCATTCCGATACTGAACGAGGCGCTCACCTCGGTCTTGAGTTACGCGGAGCGCGGCTCGGATCCTTGGGTGCTGGCGACCACGCTCGCCAACGGGGTCGCTGAAGAGGTCTTCTTCCGTGGCGCCTTGTTCACCGACCTCGAACGTCACCATCCGGTCCCGGTGTCAACTGCGATCTACATGCTGACCACCAGCGCTACACGTAATCCGGCCTTGGTGTTGGCTTCTGGGGTTATGGGCAGCTTGTTCGCGGTGCAGCGTCGCGCATCGGGCGGTATTCTGGTACCGATCCTGACTCACCTGACCTGGTCGGCGCTGATGCTGCGTTTCATCCCGTCGCTGTTCCGCAACCCGACAGGCCGCTCGACCATTCGCAACCCGGTTCGGTCGGGCTTGGTGGCCGGCAGCGTCCGCGCCATCGCCCCTTGGGTGAGCTGAACCCCACCAATGGCCGCCAAGCTTGACGAGATCCCGCGGCTACTTGATTCGCAGCCGACCCAGCTGGTGGCGAAGAGAGCCTTTTCGGCATCCACAGGCAGGGTGGATACTCACAGGATTAGTGCTCGAGGCACGACATTCCACCAGCCTGTCGGTGCCGAGAATCCCATCCGTCTCCACTACCACGACTTTCGGCTCGGGAGCCCCGGCGGCGAGGACGCCGACATGGCTCTCTCGTTCCTCTACCTCATCTTCGTCCGCGTCACCCAGCTGATTCGGCTCTCTGGCGTAATCAGGATGAACTGGCCATCGAGGTCGTCATACTGCGCCACGAGGTAGTGGTCCTGCGTCGCCAGCGTGCGGCCTGCCGACCGGGCGATGCTCGCCGGGTTGGAAGGCGGCCTGGCACGAGCGCGCGCAGGTAGGCTTGTTCGTCCAGCCGGATACCTGTTGCGCTGGCACAGTGACCTCATCTGCAGACACTGGACCTATCCGCGCCGCCGAGGCCGGCCGACCGGGCCCGGCGGCACGGCATCCGCTTTCGTCGTCCGGGTGGCCGGGAGAACCTGACTTGGGACTACCGGCGCATCCATGGGAGCTCGCCACCTCGGGCTCGGGATCGCGCCCTCAAGCGTCTGGGCGATCCTGAAGTGCCGGGGCACGACCGGTCGCCGAGACGGTCGGGACCCACGTGGGCCGAATTCCTCCGCGCCCAGCCACGAGGGCCTGATCGCCTTTGACTTCTTCTCGGGCGACACGGTCTTGCTCCAACGGCTCTACGTGCTGTTTTTCATCGAGCACGACACCCGCCTCGTCCGCCTCGCTGGCAACACAGCCAATCCCCTTGCCGGTTGGGTCACCCACAGGCCCGAACCTTGCTAGACCTACGCAGAGACCACAAAGCCGGCCAAGGTTCTCGATCCGAGATCGCGGACCCCAAGTTCAGCTCGTCCTTCGATGCCGTCTTCGCCAGCCAAGGGATCCGGATCATCAAGACACCTATCTGGGCGCCCGGGCGAACGCCATCTGCGAGCGGTTTGTCGCCACGATCCGCCGAGAGTGCCTGGACCGGCTCCTCATCCTCGGCCGCTGGCATCTCGAAGCCGTCCTCACCGAGCACGTGGACCAATACAACGGACACCGGCCTCACAGATCCCTCGATCAACGAGCGCCCTCGGAGTCGCCGAAACGACGGTCGCGATACCACGAACCCGACACGCTGGATCCGACGAACGGACGTCCTTGGCGGACTCATCCAGAGTACCGGCTCGTCGCATGAACTGGACGGATGGGGTTCTGCACCCACAGGTTGGTTCTGGGGTTTACTCGACCCCGGGTGTATCAAAACCGAGGGCGTCGGGCGCACCGATCGGGTCGAAGAAGGGGCGCCGTGGCCCATGACTGAGAAGACTACCCACACGGGGTTGGCCCTGGGACGACGTGGCTTGTTGTTGTGGCGTGCACACCGAACGGTAGAAGGCGCCAATGCTCTTGGGACCTCTTGCTTCATCGGGCTCGCTCTTCACCCTCGAGCCCATCCCACGCTGACCGTGTTCATCCTTGTCCGGCCTCGAAAAATGGGACTGGAGGAACGGAGCGGGCTTCATTTTCGGCTGGTTGCTCTCACTGGCCAAGACCGATCGACTGGTCGGGCTCATCCATGAGTCGCAGCTGGCCTCCTGAGCTGGACTGGATGGGCACCCGCAGGTTCGGCGGCGCGATGTCGCCTACCGGCTCAGTGGGGGAACCAAATGTATGACCCCAACACTATTGAGCCCGTCCAAGATGAGTTGAACCGCCAGCGCGGCCAAAAAGGATCCCAAAGACCTTTTCGGTCACGAGCATTCGGCTCTCGTCCAGATGGTCGCTCACCCGGTTGGCCCAGCGGAAGACGGCGACGTCCAGAGCCAGCACCGCTGCGAAGTAGTACCAGCTACCATGACAAACACGGTCCATGCGTCGGCCTCGGCCGAAAGGGTCACCAGGGTCACGATGCCCGCAGGGTTTAGCAGGTAGGGGACGGCAAAGGGGGAACGTGGCTACCCGGCTCGGGTCACAACCCGCTTATGGCCTTGACCGTCCTTCGGTTCGACCGTGCCCAGGACCATCGTGATCGCGATGATCGCCAGAATGAAGCCACCGGCGACAGCGAGTGAGCCCGTGGAGAAGTGAAGCAATCGTGCCAGAAGCTCGCCGAGTCCGACCAGTAGCAACGAGACCACGCCAGCGGTGGTCAGCATCTTGCGGACCACGAGGGCTTTGGTCTTGGGCGTCGAGCGGCGGCCGTGATCTCCAAGAAGGGCACCAAGGCGATCTTCGGCCCCACCCCGATCAACAAGAGCAAGAAGGTGTCGATCACCAAGTAGACGTCAACTGACGTGTGCTTCATAACTCCCGTCCCGCTGGCGACGGCCGCGATTGCGGCGGTGACCCGTACGCTAGACGATGTCCTGTCACCACCCTTGAGCGACGTACAAGCACCGTGGCCGCCGATACGGCGGACCCGTCGCCTCCGGGACCCTCGCCCATGCGGGCGCCTGATCCGGGAGGCCAGGCAACTGCCGCGCGACGGATCGGATGCTGGTCAACCTGCACTCGCGCGAATGTCAATGCGGAGTACCCTCTGATCGACGGCCACGGGGCCTGATCGGTAGGCCGAGCCGGACGAGATTGCAAGGGTGGTCGCCTTCTCGCCGGGGAGGGGATCGAGTTGCGTGATGGCGATGACGACCATGAGGGGCACAGGGCTGATCCAGGGCAGTCCCGGGCTCTGAGTCACGGTGTGTGAGCGAGTGGGAGACGGCAGGGCAATGACGGCGACGCAATAGAGTGCCCGGCCACGACACCGTGTTGTGATCGTCGGCGGCGGCTTCGGGGGTCTTCCCGCCACCCGACTGCTGGGCGCGTCTCAAAAGACGTCGAGGTGACCCTCCTCGACCGACGCAATCATCACCTGTTCCAGCCGCTGCTGTACCAGGTGGCAACCGGCATCCTGTCGCCGGGGCAGATCGCGCCCGTGCTGCGCCACCTGGTGCGCAAGCTCCAGAACGTCTCTGTCGAGCTCACCAATGTCACCGGCTTCGATCTGGACCGCCGGGTCGTCCACACCACCACGGTCCCCGGCTTCGACCGGGACTTTGCGTACGACAGTCTGATCGTGGCAGCAGGAGTCCATCAGAGCTACTTCGGCCACGACGAGTTCGCCCTTATCGCACCGGGAATGAAGACGATCGACGACGCCCTCGAGCTCCGCCGCCGAATCTACGGCGCCTTCGAGATCGCTGAGACTTTCACCGACACGAGCCAGCGTCAATTCTGGCTGACGGTGGTGGTCGTGGGGGCAGGCCCGACGGGTGTGGAACTGGCCGGACAGGTCCGGGAGCTCGCCGCCCGCAGCCTCCGCCGGGACTTCCGCAGTATCGACCCGGCCACTGTCAGGGTGGTGGTGGTGGATGGGGGCAAGGAACCGCTGGCGAACTTCGGTGACCGCCTTTCGAGGTATGCGACAAGAAACCTCCAGCGCATGGGGGTCGAACTCCGCATGGGCTCGTGGGTGACGTGTGTCGACCCGTTCGGGGTGGACCTCCAGGGACCCAATGGACAAGAACGCATCGACGCCGGGACGACGATTGGGCCGCAGGTGTCGAGGCTTCTCCGCTGGCGGCGTGCCTGGCCGAGGCCAGCGGGGCCGAGACCGACCGGGTCGGGCGAATCGCCGTTCTGCCCGACCTCACGCTTCCGGGCTACCCAGAGGTGTACGCAGTCGGGGATATGACAGCGCTCAACCAACTCCCCGGTGTGTGCGAGATTGCCATGCAGGGCGGTTTACATGCTGCCAACAGCATCCGTCGTCGCTTGAAGGGCGAAACAAGACCGTCGCGTTCAAGTACCGGGACCTGGGCAGCGCGGCGACGATCGGCCGATTCAAGGCGATCGTGAACTTCCGGGGCATCCGGCTCAATGGTTCCCAGGTGGGTCGTATGGCTCTTCGTCCACCTGACGTTCCTGAACGGATTCGGCAACCGCGGAGCTGCCTTGTTCCGCTGGGCGAAGGCGATGGTCGGCCGAAGCCGGCCCGAACGGGTCTTCAGCGTCGGGCACACCGGCGGTGATCTGAGTCTGCCTGAGAAGATACGCGCCCAGGTGATGCCCTCCCCGTTCCCTGTCATGGAGGTCCGCGCCGAGCGCCGACGAACCTGCACATGCGCCAACCGCGGGCTGCAAATCACCTCGACCCGGGTGAAGACGCATCTTGTTCCGAACGCGAGGGAGAATGGAGCGAAACGCTCGGGAGTTGTTGGAGAGCGGGTTGGGCCCAAGGTCAACCAGTGGGTCCCAACTTGGTCAGTCGGTTAGTCGAATCGTCGCCGTGATCGCCCATCAGTGGCATCGGGTCGGGTCCAGCGGCTGGCGCAGCCGGACCCACACCGTGAGGCATTGCATTCGATGACAATTGACGAGGGGAACCCTGTCGGTGAGCCACCCTGTTCCCGGCGGACACGCGTGCGATCGGTGCGGCTCTACTCAGGGCGGTCGGGGCCACCATTCTGGTCGTCGCCATCTACTTCCTCGCTCCGATGGACCGCACCCTTGGCCCCAGAACGGTGATCGGAATAATTCTCGCTCTGCTGGGCAGTCTTTACGATCATTGGATGGCAGGTGTGGACGATCACCCGCTCCCAGTACCCGATTATCCGTGC
>CAVQVK010000066.1:0-50476 GCA_963717035.1 uncultured Acidimicrobiaceae bacterium
TGGCCATGTTTATGTTTTGCATCTACTCGCTCAGCATATACTCACAATAACAAACAGAAATCAAGAGATAGAATTTCTTGCAATCCTCACAGAGCTTCGGACCAATAGCTCAGTGCCAACTTCAAAACCACTCTCGGCTGCGAAATAACATCCTCCTTCATCGCTTCGATCACGGAGACGATGCGGCTCATCTCAAAGACGAAGAGTTCGCCGGCATCTCGAGGTAAGCAATGAGTAGAGCCGCTTGTTTGTTGAATCCGCAAGCGTTCGAAACATCCGCCCAAGTCTTGTCGCGGCGATTCAGGTCGGTGATCCATTCCGATGGCGAGGGTAGGTCGACCTGGATTTCCGGTCCCTGCCTGTTCGGCCACTCCGAGCCGAACGGCGTGCTCGACGGAGGCAAGGCGGTCAGCATCGGTGACCTTCTCGCCATCGGGTCCACGGACGTAGAAGGCGTCGACCACGGCGGCCCCGAAGGTGTTGACCTTGGCCGAATCACGTCGAGACCGCATTCGAACAGCGCCTGGGTGATCCGGTGGAGCTGACCGACGACGTCTTCGGCCCGTACCTCGATGACCGTCGCCGCGGCGGATGCCAGTTGTCCACGGTGACTTCGGTGGCGACATGGTGGGGAGCGACGAGTAGCTCTCGGCGCGGTGAGTGCAGGCTCGGTCGGCCAGGCGGTCGCCGAAGCCGCAGCCGTTGCCCACGGCAGCCAGATCCGCGGCCAACCGGTCGGTCTCCGGCCATCGGCCACACGACGGCTCCACGGTGAACATCTCCACGGCAACCCCGGTTTCGCCGGCCACGTTGGCGGACTGAACATTGAGGCCGTGCAGGGCCAGCACTCCGGTGATCTGGGCGAAAAACCACGGAGCAGTAGGGCGCGACCACGGTCAGGCTCGGGTCGTCGATGGTCAGGGTCGGGCGACCACTGCTGCGCACGTCATCGATCATCCGGCGGTACTCGTCGGTGATCCACGGGGCCGCGGGGCTTCGACTCCTCTCGCCATCGAGGAGGCGCTCTGTCCGGGTAACCAGGTCGGCGAGCAGACCCGCCTTCCATGAGCCCCACGCCGATGAGCCGGTGGCCAAGCTGTCCGCTCCACCAACGCGGCCGAGAGCTCGAGCGTCGATCGGTTGCCCACCTCCTTGGCCACGCGCTCGACTGTGGCCGGATCGTCGAGGTCTCGTCTGGTGGCCACCTCGGGAAGGAGGAGATGGAGCCGGACCAGCAAGACCAGGATTTCCACGTCACTGGGAGGAAAGCCCATACGAGCGCCGATCTCGGCCACCAGGTCGGTGCCGATGTCCGTGTGGTCGCCGGGGAATCCCTTGCCGATGTCATGGAGGAGCGTGCCGATCACCAGGAGATCGGGTCGCTCACCCGGTCGGCCAAGTCAGCCGCGTTGGCCGTGGCTTCGAGCAGGTGGCGATCGACGGTAAAGCGGTGGTAGGCGTTCCGCTGCGGCTTGTTCCGCACGGCCCGCCACTCCGGCAGAAAGCGGGCAAAGAGATCTCGCTGGTCCAGCGCTTCGAGAGCAGGGACGGCCGGATGTCCGGTAGCGAGCACCCGGACCAGTGTCATACGGAGGTCGTCCAGGCCGGGCGTGGTGCGGGCGGGTGTCGTGCGAGCAAGGACGTTCAAGGTGTCCCGGGCGATGGGCAGGTTCCGCTCGGCCGCCACTGCCGCGACGTGCACGGGGAGGGCGGCGTCGTCGAGGTCCGCGTCCGGCTGGAGGACGACCTCGCCGTCGAGTACCCCCACCCCCGGATCGTGGGTCGGGGTCGATGTGGTCTCCGTGGAGGGTCCGCGGCCCCACGACGGCGCCGACCACGCCCAAATGTCGTGTACTTGGCCCAGTGGCGCCGGCGCCGCCATGCGTCGTCGCTCTCCAGGAGATGGTCTCGTCCGCTTCGGCCACGTACAGCATCAAGATGTCGGCATCAGGCTCGCCGAGCGCCGCGGCCACCTGGTCTTGCTCCTGCAGCAGGAGCTTGTTCAGCTCCCGGGAGGAACGGCGCTGCAAATCCACCCGCACCCGGGTCAGCACGGCTTGGGCCTGGGCGACCGCAGCGGAGTCGACATGGACGGCCAACTCGGGAACCACGAGGACCAGGGCCCGGAGCGCAGCTGCGTCTCGGAGCCCACCGTGGGCCTCTTTGAGGTCCGGCTCGAGAAGAAAGGCGACGTCGCCGTTGGCCTCGTGTCGTTTCAAAACCTACCGGCCAGGTCATCGAGCCAGGGGGGCTTTTGTTGCACCCATCGTTCTCTGGCCGTGGCGATCAGAGGCTCGGCCACTTCGAGGTCGCCGCAGACGACCCGGGCGTCGAGCAGGCCGAGGGCGGTGCGTAGGTCCTCGGAGGCAACCTTGAGCACCTCACTGGGCCTGCGCACGCTGTGGTCGAGATGAATGCCTTGGTCCCACACCGGGTACCAGATTCGGTCGGCGATGCCCGAGACGTCTTTTCGCCCCGGTGGACCAGGACCACGTCGAGGTCGCTAAACGGGCACAGCTCGCCCCGGCCGTAACCACCGACGGCTACCAGGGCCATGTGCTTCCCGTGCCCATCGGTGGCTGTATCGAAAAGGTCGCTCAGCCACGAGTCGGCGGCATCGCTATAGGCCCGACAGAACGCATCGCCCTGCAAGTCGACCTGCTCGATAAGCGACTGACGCCGTTCCCGCAGGGACATCAACGGACGCTACCACCGACACGGTGCGGTACAACCACTTGGGGGCGCCAAATTGGACCGTTGAGCGGTGGGATATCGTTACCTACTGTGAGCGATGAGCGGTCAGGACTGAAGACCTTCGACCTCGTGCTGTTGATCGGGGGAGCGGTTATAGCGGCGTTGGTTGCGTTCGCTGCGTTCAGCTTCGTGACCAGCGTGATCTGGTTTGCCATCAAGTTCATCTTCGTGGTCGCGGTGATCGGCCTCATCGCCTGGATGGTCGTCGGTCGCCGCAAGTAGCTTCGCTTTCTGGCTGCTGGGACGCCCAGTAGCCGACCAGCAGGCCCGTAGTCGACGATCGCCAGTAGCGGCCCTATGCATGGTACCGATCACGGTAGGCTCCCGAGACGCCCAGGCGGCGTGGCGAGTGGTTTAGCAGGGGCCTGCAAAGCCCCGTACGGCGGTTCGATTCCCCCGCCGCCTGCAAAACGATGCCGGTGAGACCCTGACTCAGGTTGACCGGCCTCCTACCGTCTTGACGCGCCGGTCCCGTCAGAGCGATGGAGGTGTGGCCGAGTCCCAGATTCATCGAAGCTCTCGGGAAGCTATCGTCGGCCAGCAGCCGAGCGGCCGGGAGCGTCTTGTCGATGTGGCCGATGAGGCCGTTGTAGATGCCGTAGCCGATCAGCTCCTGCAGCCGGCCGGGAAGACGGCGACCGGTCGCCACGGGAGCCCGAGCTGCTGGTTCTCCTGCTGGCGGATGAAGCCGGCGCAGTAGTTCATGGCGATGCCGACCCGCCGCGCGCGGTGCGGTTGGCCCCGCCGCCGTGCCACAGCCTGCCGTGCCAGACGAGCACGCTGCCCTTGGCCATCTCGGCCGGCACCGAGTCGTGGTGCTGGCCGTAGGTCCGGCGATCATCGGCCAGGTGGGTGCCGGGGACCACCCGGGTGGCGCCGTTGGCCTCGGTGAAGTCGGTCAGCGCCCACATCGTGTTGCACACGTCGGCGGGTGCGGCTTGTGGCAGCGGGATCAGCTGGTCGTCGGCGTGGATGGGCTGGGCGGGCTCGCCCGGACCGATGGCGATGGATGAGAGCGAGGAGACCAGGCAGCCGGCGTCGAGGACCCCCTCGACGACGGGCAGGACCGTCGGGTGCACCGGGATCTGCTCGTAGAGCGGCCCGTGGGCCAGCAGGTTGTAGATGCGGACGGTGTGGGGGCCTTCGAAGAGGTTGTCGGCGGGCACGATCCCGAGATCCACCTCCAAGCGACGCAAGTCCTCGTCGAGGGCGTCAATGAGATCGAGCTCGATGGCATGTTCGACGATGGTGTAGCCCTGCTCGGCGATCTGACGGACGTGAGCAGTGACGGAGCCAGAAGGAGGCGGTTCCTCTGCGATTCGGGTTGCGAGAGAAGCCGCTCCCGACTCCGCTCGTTGCGATGAACCTTCACTGTGCGTCTGCACCATCAATGAAAGGCTACGCCTGCGTCAGGTCGGCTGCGGGTCGAGCGGTGTTGGCGTCACGACGGATAGCTCGGCCATGGAATTGTGGCCGGCCAGCTCCGGGACCTCCGGCAGAGACCTCGCGTTTCAGCGTTACCAAGCCCGTTTGGAGCGTTACCCAGGTGTCTCGAGGGCCGACGACGACGGGGTCGCCTTGGTCGCAGTGATATCGTCGTCGCCGACGGGCCGTTGGCGCAGTTGGTAGCGCACTTGCATGGCACCGCAAGGGGTCGTGGGTTCGAGTCCCGCACGGCCCACTCAGAAATTCCAGGTCAGACGCCTAGCGCTCGGCCTATCCGTCGTTCTCATCCCGTCCGTGGTTTGAGCTCTTCTCGAACTTCGAGCGGAGCCGGCGCAGTTCACGATGAAGGAGTCGCTCATCGGGCAGGCAGACCACAACTCCAGGTGTATTGAGACGTTCGTCACCTAACATACACAGCATGGGCGGAGCCCGGCCGGGCGTTGAATCCACCGAGGACGCTCCCGCGAATCCTGCGGTGACGTCCGCTGACCGCGGTCGTTTCCTCCCGCTGGCGAAGATCGTGGTCTTCGATCTTGTCGGCCCCCTGGTGACATATTCGGTGTTGCGGTCCACGGGCATGAGTACTGTCGGCGCCCTGATCCTGAGCGGGATCTTCCCGGCCTTCGGGGTGCTTCTCGGCTTGGCCCTCGACCGTCGAGTGGACGCGTTCGGGGTCCTCGTACTGATCGGCATCGCCGTGGGCACAGCGTTAGGTCTGGCGAGCGGAAGCGCCCGATTGGTGCTGCTCGAGGCTTCGGTGCCGACCGCCGTCTTCGGCGTCGTCTGTATTGGATCCCTGTGGACGGACCGACCGCTGATGTACCGATTCGCCATCGAGTTCATAGGAGCCGACACGCCCAAGGGGCGCGATTTCGCCGACAATTGGCGGTATCCCGGCTTCCGACGTGCGTTCAGGGTGACCACTGTGGTCTGGGGCGTGGCCTACCTGGTCGAAGCGATCGCTCGGGTCATCATCGTCAGTCCACCTCTACCGGCACTGCGCTCGCTGTGTCCAAGGTGATGCCCTACGCCCTCGCCGGCGTGCTCACCGTCTGGAATGTGGCCTATGGCCGCCGCGCCCGGAGAAGAGGGGAGCGCCTGGGGGCCGCCGCCCACGCCCGGGGCGAGGTTCCCCCTCCGATGCCCTCGTAACCGCCCAGTCACCTCGCCCAAGTGGCAGCCGGAGTCAGAAATGCGGCTGCCGCGGTGCCAGCACCAATCCCCACATGGATTCGGAATGCAGCTCAGCGGGCAGAACCCGAGAAGGCAGTGTCGACGCTGGCCCAGATCGCCTCGAGCAGTTGGTCGGGGGTCTCCATCTGGGGCATGTGACCGGTGCCTTGGAGCACCTCGAATCGGGCGGTCGGGATGGCGGCGGCGTAGGCCCGTCCGTACTCAGGGTCGACGATCTGGTCACTGTCGCCCCAGACCACCAGGGTGGGTACCTCCACGGTCGAGAGGCGCTCGACGAGGCTGGGGTCGCTCATCGACTTCCCGGCGTAAACGGCGAGGGCGGCCCGGTTTCCGGCCGCGATCGGCCTGCGCCGCCGGAGGCAGGGTGGTGGGGTCGAAGCGGAACGGGTCGGGGTCGTGGTAGCTGAGCTCGAAGACCTGGTCCATGGACAAGCGAGAAGAAATCGGCGACGGGATGGCCCGGGACTTCGATGCCGACCGCGTCGACGAGGATGGCCCCGCTGACCCGGGGTGAGTCCAGGAGAGCGATCTCGGCGGCTGATCCAACCGCCGATGGAGTTGCCGACGACGGTGACGTCATCCAGGTCCAGCTGATCGAGGAGCGCGACGTAGAGCGCGGCGAGCCCACGGACGGTGTCCAGCGCGTCCGGTCGGGGGGTGCCGCCGAAACCCGGATGGATGGGGTTGATGGACACGGGCGGGCTTGGTGTTGGCGAGCAGTTCGGCGAAGCCGGCCGGCGGTGTCGGGTCCTCCGCCACCATGCAAAAGCAGGAACGGGCGGCCCTCGCCGTACTCGTCGACTGTGACATCGACCGGGCCCATGCCATCGAGGCTCACGGGATGCACGTGGGTGGTCATAGTTTCTCCTTATGTGCCTAGAGGTGGGTGATTCGTTGAGGTCGAGCGTGATGTCACTGAGCGTGGGCGGGCGTCAAGCGAAATCGGTGGCGGGAACGGTGGCGTACCGGCTCATCACCTGGATGGTGGCTTCGGGGGTCAGTTCCTGGCCGCCGGCGATCATGTCCCGCAGGTCGCGGAAGTACTGGACGTAGAGATCGGGCGTGAAGGTGTTCAGCAGCACGGTTGTCTGGTCGCTCGGATTGGCGAAGGTGTGCGGCGCACCCGGCGGGATCATCACGAACGTGCCTGCCGCTGCTTCGTAGATCGTCTCGCCGACAGTGAACCGGGCCGTGCCCGAGACGACATAGAAGCCCTCGTCGTGCCGGGCGTGCCGGTGCTGCGGGGGTCCGTCGGTGTGGGGAGCGAGCGTGATCTCGCCGACCCCGAGCCGGTGCTCGGTCGTGCTGCCCGTCCTCGAGGATGCGCATGTGGATCGGTCCGAGCTGGATCACCTCGCCGTCGGTCGGTCCGACCACTGAGATCTCGGTCATCTGCTGCCTCCTTCGTGAGAGTGCACTGTCATCACTATAGGGAACTCAGCATCAGTTGATGCAAGTCAACTATCATGACGAGTGTTAACTGCCATGTACAGGGAAGGGATGTGCCGATGGCCACCGAGGACGACACCGGTCGCGCGAACCAGAAGACAGCGCACCCGGATGGCGATCGTCGAGGCGTGCCGGGAGATCATCCGCTCCGGCGGTCCCGTGACGATGCCTGAAGTCGCCCAGTCGGCGCTCGTCTCTGAGGCGACGGCCTACCGGTACTTCCCGGACCTGGCCTCATTGGTGAACGAGGCCCTCGTCGGCATGTGGCCCAGCTCCGGCCGAGGCACTGGACCCGGTCGCAGACTTCCAGCCGATCCCGTCGAACGCATCGCTTTCGCCTGCGAGTTCTTGTTCCGCGGCGTGCTCTCCTACCAGGGAGCGGTCCGGGCCATGATCGCAGCCACCATCCGCCGCCCCGAGATGGCTGCCACCCGACCGGGTATCCGCTTCGGGTTGATCGATCAGGCCCTCGGCTCCGCTCGACGACACGCTTGCCGCCACGCGATCCGATGGGGTCGCTCAGCTCAAGCGGGATCTCGCTGCGGTGGTCAGCGCTGAAGCGCTTTTCTCCCTGACCGACCTGTGCGGTCTCACCCCTGACGACGCCGATGGCCAGTCTGGTTCGGACGGCCACAACAATCACCGAGGCGGCCCTCAGCCAAGCTCTCACTGCGGACTCACCGTTGGCCGGTTGAGCCTCAATCGGGAACCGGCCTGATTGGGGTCAAAGACGAGCGGCTTCAGCTCGCGTTGCCTCCGGGAAGCCGCCTTCGTGCCGGCGTTCACGCGGCGATGACGGCGACGCCTACCCGACCACCGTCGACATCGATGACCGTGCCATGTACGAACGCGGCTTCGTCGCTGGCCAGGTAGACCGCGGCGTAGGCGATCGCGTCGGCCGGTCCGCTTCTCCCGGCTGGGGTCCCGCGCATCATCACCTCGGCGGGGTGCTCATCGGCATCGAGGATTCCTCGGGGTCGGGAGTCCTGACCACGCCTGGTGATATGGCGTTGACCCGCACGCCGGCGGGGCCGAACTCGGCCGACCACGCCCTTGTCAGCGTCTCGATCGCCCCCTTGGTGGAGCTGTAGAGCGAGCCGATCGGGATGCCGATCCGGGCGATCCAAGAGCCCAGATTGATAACCGCTCCGCTGCCCTGCTCGGCCATGATCGGGGCGATCGCTGCGGTGAGGAAGAACGGCGCCTTGACGTTGACTCCGTAGACCTCGTCGAAAGTTGCCTCGTCGGTGGCTGCGGTCGTCGAGCCCGGAAAATGCCGGCGCTGTTGACGAACACGTCGATGCGGCCGTCGAGTGAGCGGATGGCCTCGGCGGCGAGAGCGTTGGACGCACCCGGAGAACCATCGAGATGGGCAACAAGAAAGTCGGCGCTGTCCGCCTGCGGCACGGATCTCGTCCACGACCGCGGTGCCACGCTCGTGATTACGACCACTAACGATGACATGAGCCCCCTCGGCGGCGAACGCCACGGCGATGGCTCGTCCAATGTTGCTGGTGGCGCCGGTGACCAATGCCCTCTTGTCGCGGAGTCGTGTGCTCATGCCTGTATCCCTTCACGGTGGACGTCTACGGACCTGCAATGGACCGCGTGGTCCATAAAGTTAGCAGATGAATGGACCATGGAGTCCAGAAAGCTATCCAGAAAGCTATCCTGGGCCCATGGCTCCGACGACCACCCTCACTCCGAAGGGCACGGCAACGCGAGCGGTGGATCGTGAAGAACGCCGCCGACCTCCTCTTGGCCCACGGTGTTGGCGGCACCAGCTTGGACGACATCTGCACGCTCACGGCGACCAGCAAGAGCCAGTTGTTCCACTATTTTCCCGGCGGTAAGAGCGATCTGGTCGGTGCCATCGCCTCGTTCCAGAGCGAGCGTGTGCTCGAGGCGCAACGGCCCTACCTCGACACCCTCGACACCTGGGAGGCATGGGAGGGCTGCGCGATGCTGTCTCGGCCCACTACGGCTCGCAGGCTCAGTGGGGTTGTCCGATCGGTGCGCTGGCGAGTGAGTTGACCGGGAAGGACCCCGATCGCGCCGCAGAGGTAACGGCATACATGAATCGCTGGTGCGGCTACCTGGAGGCCGGCTTGATTCGGATGCGATCCTCAGGGCTGCTGCGCGACGATGCCGACCCTCGGGAGCTCGCCGTCGCCACCTTTGCCGCCCTCCACGGTGGCCTGCTGCTTACCCAGACGATGCAATCGATAGAGCCGCTCGAGGCATCGTTGGCCGGAGCGCTGACCATGCTCCGGGCGGCCAGTGCGACTGCCTCGAGCTCCTAGTACTCGCTGGTCGCCGATCAAGGCATAGCCGGCAATCGACAAGACATACTTGTGATCGCTTGACCACCGATCCCTCTTTCGAGATCTCCGACCGCTTGCTCGGCGAGCCGGGCATTTCCGGGGCAGGGGCTTCGGCTCCAAGTACATCCTCTCGACCGGAGAGGCCCGGTGCGGCCCGATTGGCGATCTTGGGCCGTGTGCTCCAACCCACCACCGGAGCCTTCCTGGCCACGGCTGGGTTGGGTCCAGGAATGCGCACCCTCGACGCCGGGTGCGGTGGGGGAGACGTCACCCGATTGATGGCCGATATGGTCGGTGATGTCGAGGTGGTCGGCGTGGACATCGACCCGGATGTCATCGAGATCGCCGCAGCACGTACCCAGGATGGGTACGTTCGACCGCCCCGCTTCCTGGTCAGCCCGGCCGGCGATCTTCCCGAGATCGGGGACTTCGATTTCGTGTACTCGCGGTTCCTCTTGACCCACGTCACAGATCCAGTCTTGGTACTCGGGTCCCTCGCCTCCCGGTGTCGCCCGGGCGGGATCATCGCCCTGGAGGACGTCGACTTCACCGCCCACGTCTGTGACCCCCCATCGTGGGCATTCGCCCGCTTCGTCGAGTTGTACCAGCTGACCGCACGGGCCAACGGCGCCGATCCGTGCATCGGCCCGAAGCTGCCGAACCTGCTCGATTCGGTTGGCCTGGTCGACGTGGAGTCGACAGCGCTGGTGCCTAGGTTCACCGACGGCGAGGGCAAGCTCGTTGCCTATCCCACCTTCGAGCAGATCCGCCCGGCCTTGCGTGCTTTGGGCCTCGTCGACGAGCCGGAGATGCGGGCAATCAGCCAGGAGCTGCGACGGCTCGGTGGCGACGGGTTCTCGATGATGAGCTTGGCCGGCATCGTCCAGGCGTCGGGGCGGGCGCCGGACCGGTAGCCGCCAACTCCGCTGTGCTCGCCGGATCCCACCTCAACCGGGCATGCTGGTGTCGTGGACAAGTGCGGACAGTGCGGGTACGTGTACGGGAGCATCGCCGTGGGCGACATCCCCGATGCACTGCGGGCTCTCGGAGACCACTACCGAAATGTGATCCTCGACCCTGACGCCGAGGGGCTGGTCAAGATCAGACCGACTGCGGACGTCTGGTCAGCGCTCGAGTACGCCTGCCACTTCCGCGACGTCCTCTTGAGCCAGCGGGACCGAATGATCCTGGCCCTGGTCGAAGACATGCCGAGTTATGCCCCGATGTACCGGGACGAGCGGGTCTTCCTGGCCGGCTATGGGCGCGAATCAGTCGCGGAGGTCGCGGGCGAGCTGCCGATGGCTGCCAACCTCATGGCCAAGTTGTTCGAATGTCTCTCAACCGACCAGCTCGAGCGCCCGTGCATCTACAACTATCCGGAACCGTCCGAAAGGAACGTGGCCTGGCTCGGTCACCACACCCTGCACGAGGGCATTCACCACTTGGACGACGTCCGGTCTGTGGTCGGTCAGGTGGCCTCGGGCTAAGCGTTACTCCGGTCCCTCGGTAGGCCGAGCGCCACCTGAGCCCACTCCGGGATGTCGCGGTGGCGTGTCCGGGGCTCGTCATCCCACTCGACGTCGTCGTAGGTACCGATGATCCCGGCCCACGTGATCCCGAGGGTGATGTCGGCCGGGGTGGCCTCGCCGATCCACCAGAAGCCAGCGTCGAAGTCGACGAAGATCGCCACTTCGACCGAGGGCGGGTGCTCATCGCCGACGGTCGATTGGTCGGTGCTTCCTTCCCGCCGTTCCCAGGCCGCCTTGGCCTCGTCGATGGAGGCGAAGAGCGGTGGCCACATGCTTTCTTCGGTCGGGTCATACACTCCGTAGCGCACGCTTCCATCGGGGAACCGGACGGCGGCTGAATTGCTCATGCCTCATTGTGGCAACCGGTTGCCGCCCCCGAGCACATGGAGGAGAGGGAAGTGGAGATGCCCGATCAGATCGAACCGTTCAAACTGGACATCCCCGACCACGGCTGGAGGACCTGCGGACCGATGCGTGCAACGCGGTGGCCCGAGCCCGAGACGGCCGACGGTTGGTCCCAGGGCATTCCGCTCGCCTACGTCCGAGAGGTCTGCGACTACTGGGCCGAAGAGTACGACTGGCGGGTCGTCGAGAGCCGGCTCAACCAGCTCGGGCAGTCCCGCACTTCGCTCGACGGCCTGGGGATCCACTTCTTGCAGTGCGCTCACCCGAGCCCGACGCCTTCCCGCTGATATTGACCCATGGGTGGCCGGGGTCGGTCGTCGAGTTCCTCGAGGTCATCGGGCCCTTGACCGACCCGGTTGCCCACGGCGGGGAGGCACGTGACGCGTTTCACGTGGTGTGCCCGTCGCTTCCCGGCTACGGCTTCAGCGACAAGCCGTCGGCGACGGGCTGGACGATCCAACGCATCGCCGGGGCTTGGAGCGAGCTGATGCGACGCCTGGGCTACGACCGCTACGGCGCCCAGGGTGGCGACTGGGGCTCGGCCGTCGACGGGATTGATCCCTCACGCCGATCCTGCGCACTGTGCCGGGATCCATCTGAACCTGGCCATGGCGGCGCGGCCCGAGCCGGGCGAGGAGTTGACCGACGCCGAGCAGGCAGCCTGGCCACCCGGGAACGATTTCTCCGGACCGGGAGGGGCTACTCGTCCGAACAGTCCACCCGGCCCCAAACCCTTGGGTACGGCCTGGCCGACTCCCCGGCGGGGCAGGCGGCGTGGATCCTGGAGAAGTTCCAGGACTGGTCGGACTGCGACGGCCATCCCGAGAACGTGTTCAGCAGGGACGAGTTGCTCGACAACGTCATGTGCTACTGGTTGCCCAACACGGGGGCGTCGTCCGCCCGGCTCTACTGGGAGAGCTTCCGCGGGCCGAGGGCTGAACCGGTCGACGTGCCCGTTGGGTACTCGCGCTTTCCCAAGGAGATCATCCTCCCGGCCCGGCGCTGGGTCGAGGCGGTCTATCCGGGCCTGCAGTACTGGAACGAACTGGACCGGGGCGGTCATTTCGCGGCCATGGAGCAGCCCGACCTGTTCGTGGGGGAGCTACGGGCCTTCTTCGGTCAGATCCGCTGACGCCGGGGCGTTGCTCGCCGGCCTAGCGAGGAGCGCGAGGCATCCCCAGTCCGACCATGGCGATGATGTCCCGTTGGACCTCGTTGGTGCCCCCGCCGAAGGTGAAGATCAACTGGGCCCGGGAGTTGCGCTCCAGTTTGCCCTTGAGCACGGCCCCCGGCGATCCCTCCGGCAGATAGCCGGCCTGGCCCACGATCTCGATGAGCAGCCGGTAGGTCTCGAGGGACAGCTCGGTGCCGTACACCTTGGTGGCCGAGGCGTCGGCCGGGTTCAGTCCCTTGTCGGCCGCCCACGCCACTTTCCAGTTGAGCAGCTTGAGCACCTCGACCTTGGCGTGCAGCCGGGCCAGATGGAGTCGGACCCATTCCTGGTCGATCACCCGTCGCCCGTCGGCCAGCTTCTCGGTCTGGGCCCAGGTCCGGACCTGCTCCAGGCTCCGCAGCAGTCCCGAAGCGGGGCACAGGGCCACCCGTTCGTGGTTTAACTGGTTGGTGATGAGCTTCCAGCCCTGGTTCTCCCCGCCGACCAGGTTCTCGGCCGGCACCCGCACGTCCTGGTAGAAGGTGGAGCTGGTCATGTCGCCGACGATGAGGTTCAGTGGGGTCCAGTGGAACCCTTCGGCATCGGTGGGGACGATGAAGACTGACAGGCCCTTGTGCTTGGCGACGTCGGGGTTGGTTCGGGTGGCCAGCCAGACGTAGTTGGCCTGGGCGATGGCGCTGGTGTAGAGCTTCTCGCCATTGATCACGTACTCGTCGCCATCCCGGATCGCCCGCGTCTTGAGCGAGGCCAGGTCGGTACCGGCTGACGGCTCGGTATAGCCGATGGCGAAGTGCACCTCTCCTCGCAGAATGCCGGGCAGGATGCGGGCCTTTTGGTCCTCGGTACCGAGGGCCATCAACGTGGGTCCGACGCTGTTGAGGGTGAGGAGGGGGAGCGGGACCCCGGCCCAGTGGGATTCCTCCACGAAGATCATCTGGTCGATGGGGCCGCGAGCCTGGCCGCCGTACTCGACGGGCCAACCCAGCCCCAGCCAGCCGTCCTCGCCCATTCGTCGGATGTAGCGCTTGTAGGTCGTCTCCTGGTCTCCGGAGCCTTCCACTTCGCGCACCAGGTCGACGAAGTACGAGCGCACCTCGTCCTTCAGGTCTTGTTGCTTGTCGGTCAGGGCCAGTTGCATGGGACACCTCTCATCCCCGGCACGTTAACAATCGACGCGCCCCGATGACGGGTCCGCTCGGCCGATCCGTCCCGTCCCGGGCCGTCGCCGGCTTCCGTGGTGTCGGGCCACAGATCAGGGGAGGCCGACCTCCTTCGGTGTCACCGCTCGGGACGGGATGACCGCTCGGACCAGCCCGGCGTCAACGATGCGGTAGGAGACACCCAGGGCATGGAGCTTGGCGATGAACGCCGTTTCGGTCATCCCCGCCGGCCCGAGGATGGCATCCGTGGAGGCGAACTGCTGGAATCCCTCGAGGAGCTGGTCCTGCGGCACGAACAGCCACGCCGGCTGTCGAGAGCTGGCGACGGTCCGGTTGAGGGCCTTGAAGCGGTTGGTGTCCGCTCCGGGGACGGTGGTGACGGCCAGCCGTTCGTTGGACAGGAAGTAGAGGTCGTACGCCACCCAGTATTCGGCGTACCCGGTGCGCACCCCGCCGGCCTCGAGGCGGGTGATGGTCTGCAGTGTCGGCGAGTTGGGATTACCCCATTCGGAGAAGAACCCGCTGTTGGTCGGTGCGAACGACGGCACGCTCTGGCGGAACGAGAGCACGGTCAGGGCCGCCGACACCACCACGATCCCGCACATGAGATAGCGCGCCGAGGTCGGGACGCGAGCATGGCGGTGTTGGGGTCTCTGACCGAACCGGCCCAACCGGCGCGGGACTTCCTCGCACGCGATGGCCAGAACCGGTGCCAACAGAACGCCCACGTAGACGCCGTAGCGGCCGTCGTCCCAAAACCACGTACCTGGTTGCAGGGCGAAAAGGAACGGCAGGGCCACCGCCCCCGCGGCGATGGCCAGAGCTCGCCCACCTTTGAGGATGCACAAGACCAGGGCGACGACCACGATGGCATCGAACCCGAACTGGAACCCCAGCTGCACGGGATGGTGGAATGCCTCTTTGTCTGATTCCGCCGCCACCAGGTTCACCTGCATGGGCAGGACGTGGTTGAAGAAGATTCCGAGCCTTCCGCCGTACCCGGGATTCAATTTGATCTGTCCGCCAGGGAACGAGGATGCCTTCAGGGATCGGAAGCCTGGGACGTTTACCCACAGCCACGGCAAGGCACCGACACCGGCGGCGGCCAGGCCGGCGATGAAGCGCGGGACCCAGACGACGATGCGATGCCCGGACGGCGAGACCACGACGGCGCCGATGAGCACCAACCCCGTGGGAACCAGGAAGTAGACGATCTCCGGCGATGACCACCAGCCCACACCCAATGACAACCCCAGGGCGGCGAGGTCGAGGTATCCCCGCCGACCGTCGATGCAACGGAGCGCGAAGAGGAGACCGGCCAACCCGCACGCCATGGTGACGCCTCGAAAGCCGCGCTCGACCGTCGAGTTCCAGACGACGGCCAGGGGTGCCACCCAGACCAGCGTCCCGGCCAGCGCGGCGACCAGGCGGTCGTCGACCAGGCGAAGAGCGATCCGCCAGGTGAGCACGGCGGCCAGGAGCGACAACAACAACGGGGTGAGCTTGACCATGAAGGCGCTCTGGCCGAAGATCCCAAAGAGCACGGCGACCACATAGGGCTCGACGCCCCCGTAGAACTGGCCGGGGTAGAAGACGTTGAAGTGACCGTTGACGATGGCCTGGGCCGCGACCCCGACGGAGGCCTCGTCGGCATTGATCGTGACGTGGAAGAGGAACCACAACCGGAACGCCATCCCGAGGGCGGCGGCCAGCACCAGTACGGTCCGGACGACCACGAGCCGTTGGTGACTCCGGGCGACCGTTCGGCTCTCCTCGTTCGCCCGAGGCGGGCTGGTGACCGTCCCGATGGACACGTTCCCCCTGTCGTCCTTCTGCTTGAGGCGCCGAACAACTGGCGCACGTTGGGTACGGCCACGTCGACGTGGTGAGACGCAAATCTATTACACCGGTCGGAGCGGTTCGGGACTGGATGCTCCAGGGTGAGAACATGTTCTCGAGGGTGACCGGCCGGAGTGGATCTCGTCTTGAGCGGGTGGGCACGATGTGGCACGCCGAACCCATAGTGTCGCGGCCGTGAAACGGTTCCGGATCACGCCTCGTCGGATCATCGGCTGGTTGGTGCTCGTGGCTGTCATCCTGGCGGTCGCCATCGGTACCCGGGCCTACGCGGTCGAGAGCTTCTCCGTTCCCTCGGGTTCGATGTCACCCACACTCCAGGTCGGAGACCGGATCACCGTGGACAAACTGCACTCCACCATCCAACGGGGAGACATCGTGGTATTCCAGAGGGTGCCGGCTGACACCGAGAAGCAGGATGCCGACCTGGTGAAACGCGTCGTGGGCCTACCGGGCGAAACGATCTCCTCGATCGGGGACGCCGTTCTCATCAACGGGATGCCGTTGGCGCAACCCTGGCTCCCCTCGCTGGTGGGGCAATGTGCAGAGACCTCGGCCAACATCCCGACCACCACCATCGCCCCGGATCATTATTTCATGATGGGTGACTGTCGAGGCGACTCGTTCGACAGCCGTTATTGGGGGACCGTGCCTGGGTCGTACGTCATCGGCAAGGTTGACGCCGTCGTCTGGCGAGGCGGCCACCCCTGGATCCACTGGTTCTGATCAGCCGTCGACTGGTCACGCTGGCCGGTTACCCACCTCCTGTCCGGCCTGCGCTCCTCGAGGCGAGCGTTACCGGGCCTGCGCCTCCTCGAGGCGAGCACTTCGGTTAGCCGCGGCGTCCGACTCCCATCGGGATTCGATGTTGCCGTACTTCCAGACGGCCAGGGCCACCACCCAGATCACCACGAACAGCCCGACGATGATGAAACCGGCCTTGTTGACGTTGAAATTGGCCATGAAGTCCCAGAATCCCCCGCGGAGATGCAGCTCGGCGGTCAGGAGGCCGACGACCTCGATGGTGCCGATGAGGAAGGCGGCGCCGATGGAGAGGCCGGTGATGACCAGGTTGTAGTACACCTTGCGGACCGGTCGGGCGAACGCCCATCCGTAGGCAAAGTTCATGAAACACCCATCGAGGCTGTCGAAGAGCATCATGCCGCCCGAGAACAGGAGGGGCATGGCCAGGACCGCGTACCAAGGCAGGCCCTGGGTGGCCGCCGCGGCCGTGGCCGCCAGCAAGAGCACCTCGGTGGCCGTGTCGAACCCGATCCCGAACACGAGCCCCACGAAGAACATCTGCCAGGTGTGGTTGATCGACCGCATGAACCGGCCGAAGAAGCGGTACATCAGACCGCGGGCCTGGAGCTGTCGCTCCAGCTCTTCCTCGTCGTACCGGCCCCGGCGCATGTCCCGGAACACCGCCACGATTCCGGCCAGGACCACGATGTTCAACAGGGCGATGAGGTACAGGAACCCGGCGGCCAGCCCCGTCCCCACGATGCCCCCGACCGTCTCGTAACCGGAGGTCGGATCGACGACGGCACCGAAGACGGACTTGGCCGCGATGGAGAGACCCACTCCCACCAGCATGATCACCGTGGAATGGCCGAGGGCGAAGAAGAAGCCCGTCCCGAGCGGTCGCTTTCCCTCGGTCATCAGCTTCCGGGTCACGTTGTCGATGGCCGAGATGTGGTCGGCGTCGAATGCATGGCGCATGCCCAGGGTCCAGGCCGTGACTCCCAGTCCGATGCCGATGCCCAGCCCCTTGTAGTGGAAGTGCTTGGGCACGACGGCGAGAAAGAAGATGGCCCAGCCCATGACGTTGACGCCCACGACCACCGCGCCAATACCGCCGAGGCGACCCCACTCCCGGGGCGTCAGCGCCTGTCGAATATGACGGATGCGGTCGGCGACCCGGCCGTTCACGCCGGTACCTCGGGAAATCCCGACGGCCCGAGCCGCCCCGGTTGTGCCACAGTCTCGGTTGACAACCTCACGAACCACCCCTCCTTCGGGAGCCGGCATCGTCGGTGCAGAGCGAGGCGACCGGACTCGTCCCCAAAAAAAGGGGCTTCACCGTTGCGGGACAGTGCCGGGATCTCACCGGACTTCGCTGCGCACTACACCGCTCCGAATCACACGGAGCGCGATGACCCTACGACGGTGCTCGAGGGCGGTCAAACGCCGGGAGCCCGAGCTTGGTATCGCCCCGGCCCCGACCTGCCTGCGCATGCAGTCGCTCAACGGAATCAGCGTCACCACTGACGATGTGGCCGTCGCCTCAGAGCATGGAAAAGAGCTTCCGGCCTACGTGCTGAACGACCTCATCACCACCACGTCGGCTCCTTGATTCGCGCAAATCCCCCGGTTCGCCTGCTGGGGAGGCCACAATGGGGGGGCGGCAACAACGGCCGTCTGTCATTCCATCACCTCAAGGAGAAACTCACCCCGTGAATAAGTCTGAACTGATTGCCGCCGTCTCGACCCACACCGGCGTCGACGCGAAGTCCGTTGCCTCGGTGTTGAACGGCACCGAGGACGTCGTCACCGCGACTGTGAAGAAGGGCGAGAAGGTCCTCATCACCGGCTTCGTCTCCTTTGACCGGGTAGACCGCAAGGCTCGCACCGGTCGCAATCCGCAAACGGGCGAATCCATCAAGGTGAAGGCGTCCAAGGCGCCCCGCCTGGCTGCGGGCGCCTCGTTCAAGAAGGTCGTGAACGGTCAAGCTCCGGCACCGAAGCTCGTCACCAAAAAGGCCAAGTAGGGCCCAGCCTGGGCGAGCGGGACGCAGTCGGTGGAATCCTGGCCGGCCGCGTACGAAAGGTCGCTCCTGCAGGGTATTGTTTAAGTCTGTTCTGCCCCGTGAGCGCGGTTCCCGCCACCTGCGCTCCGGGGCAGGACTTTTTTCGTCCTGACCAGGAGTTCGTTGCCGACCGGGCGGCGGCCTCGGCGTCATCGTCGGCTGCTGTGGTGTCGCCGACCCGCTCGCTCAGCGACGGTGGAGGGGGGCCTTGCGCACGGCCGCGGCGGCCGCCGATCGGGCATCGTCGAGCGCCGATTGGAGTCGATCGAGGGTCTCGTTGAGATGACGGTCACCAACGAGATCGGCCGCTTCGCTCATCAAGTCGCGAGCGGCGCTGGTCGCCTTTCCGAATGCGTGGCCGCCAGCGTCTTTGACCTGTTCGGTTGTGTTGGAGATCGCCTCTGAGCCGTTAGCCGAGCGGGACCGCTTCTTTCGCCTGGCCAACAGGGCCACGAGGAGAGAGGGCGGCCGCAGCGGCACCGAGCCAGGGCCCTTGTTCACGTGGGCTGACGTTGGGCATGAGCTTCTCCGATCCGTGGCTGCGGGTTGTTAAGGGCGTTGTACCCGTTGTGGCGATAGTCCATGCGCCCTGTGGGGACGGACAGGGGGACGTGTCCGGCGACGGGTCGGTGTGCCATGATGCCGTCAACATGGACAACTCCGAGGCAACGTCACCGACGATTCACCGCTGTGGGCTCTGTGGGGGCCTGGTCCATCCCGGGGACAACTCGGCCACTGCTGCTTGGTGCCGGCGATGCAGCCGCGTCGTGACGACCCGGCGCGACGGCGGCACGTCCTAGGTCCGAAGCGCGTGGCCTACCTGATCGTGGTGCGGCTCGGCGTCGGTCGTCTCTCGGCCGGGGTCTCGGGGGATCGTATGCTGGCGACGCCGCACCCCAATATCCCGGCGGCGGCTTTGTCCCGACCGGGGCGACGAACGAGGAGACTCCATGACCATTGCCATCGGTGAGCGCATTCCGGATGTTCAGGTGATGACCAGTAAGCCCGACGGCCCAGCCCCGGTCCAAACGGGCGAGGTCCTTGGTCACGGGAAGGTCGTGCTGTTCGGCGTGCCGGGTGCATTCACGCCGACCTGTTCCGATTACCACCTTCCGAGTTACGTCATCCGCTACGACGACCTGAAGGCGAAGGGAGTCGACTCCATCGTGTGCGTCTCGGTCAATGACGCGTTTGTGATGGGGGCGTGGGGAGAAGCCCAGCACGTGGATGACCACGTCCTGCTCTTGGCCGACGGCAACGGGGACTTCACGAAGGCGATGGGCCTGGAGATGGACGGCAGCCTTATCGGTCTCGGGACACGATCGCAACGCTATGCGGCGATCATCGAAGACGGCGTAGTGACCAACCTGCAGGTGGAGCCGGGACCAGGGCTGTCGGTGAGTGCCGCCGATGCCGTCCTTGAGCTGTTGTAGACCTCCTGTCGCGTCTCCGTCCGGTCGCACCACCGGCCGCTGACCGCTACCGTCGGGCGTGTGGAATTGATCGAGGCTCTCCGGACAACGGGCGCCGTTCGGGAATTCGAGCCAGAGCCGGTCGCCGACGACGTTGTCGAGCGGATCCTGGAGACGGCCCGGTTCGCACCGAGTGGCGGGAACCGTCAGGGTTGGCGGGTGGTGGTGGTGCAGGACTCCGAGGTCCGGACGGCGATCAGGGAGTGCTACCTGGAGGGATGGTACGAGTACCTGGCTCAGGCGGCCGCCGGCCTGGTGCCGTGGGCGGTGGTGACCGACCGGGAAGCCGAGCAGCGGGCTGTTCTGGGCGCACCGGCCCTGGCCGCGGACGCGGCTCGAGGGCCGGGGGGACTGGCCGAGCACCTGGACGAGGTGCCGGTCATGCTGGTCCTCCTCGCCGATCTTCGGATGCTGGCCGCCGTCGACCGGGACCTGGGGCGGTACACGATGGCGGGCGGGGCGTCCATCTATCCGTTCGCGTGGAGCATCATGCTGGCGGCGCGCAGCGAGGGACTGGCCGGCGTGATGACCACGATGGCCATCCGGGAAGAGGCGAGAGTGAAAGCGATCCTGCACGTGACCGATGATCTGGTGGTGGCCGGGGTGATCGCGTTGGGACACCCGGTGCACCAACCGAGCAAGTTGCGGCGCGCCCCAGTGGAGGAGTTCACCACCGTGGACCGGCTCGACGGTCCTGTGTTCGGCGCCTCGTGATCAGGACCGGAAGGGCTGTGATCAAAATCGGGAGCGTCGTGATCAGGACGGGAAGTCGACGATGAAGGTACGGATCGGGGTTTCACTGGGAGTCGGGGCCACCACCGACATGGGATCATTGGGCCAGTTGGTGGACGATCTGGACGAGCTCGACTTCGATTCCCTGTGGCTACCCGAAGTGCTCTCCCATCCGGCACTCGATCCGCTGGTGGCCCTGGCCTTCGCTGCCGCCCACAATGCGAGTCTGAAGTTGGGGACCACCATGGTCCTGCCCGGCCGCAACCCGGTTCGGTTGGCCAAGGAATTGGCCACCTTGGACATGCTGTCGGGTGGGCGACTCCTGGTCACCTTCGTGCCCGGCCTGGCCCGTTCTCCCGAAGTCGAGGCCGTCGGCGTTCCCACGGCGGAGAAGGGGATGCTCATGGACGAGGTACTGCCACTGCTTCGCCAGCTGTGGAGTGGTGAGCACGTGTCCCATCACGGCGACGCTGCCTCGTTCGACGACGTCGTGGTGTCGCCCAAGCCCACCCAGGAGCCCCTGGAGTTCTGGACCGGCGGCATGGCCCGGGCCGCCCTGAGACGCTGCGGTCGTTTTGCCGACGGATGGCTCCCGTCGGCCTGCACCCCCGACGAGGCGGCCGAGGGTCGGGAAGTGATCCACGAAGCCGCCGACGAGGCCGGGCGCTCGATCAGCCCCGAGCATTTCGGCGTCTCGATCGCCTATGCCCATGCCCCGCTGTCACCTGCGGCGCGGCAGGCGTTCTCCGCCGGTCGGCGCGGTGCCGATCCCGAACAGGTCGTCCCGGTGGGCATCGATGCCCTCCGAGATCACCTCGAACGGTTCATCGACGTGGGCTTCTCCAAGTTCGTCGTCCGTCCGTTCGAGCCGGCTTCATCGCTGAGGAGCGAGCTCGAGGCGCTGGCCGACGGCGTTGGTGACCTGCAGACTTGAGGATCGACCGATGACCCGGTCACGGCCGGAGGAGATCGAATTCCTTCCCGACGACGCTGGTGATGTGCTGTCCCACATGGCCGCCATGACCACGGCCGCGTCGGGATGGATCAACATCCGTCCCATCATTGACGCCGAACACGAACCGCCGCCTCCGGGGCCTCTCGCCATCTTCGGCGGATCGATCCACAAGGTGCCCACCGCGACGTGGATGCCGGGCAAGGTCGAGCGCTCGGGTTCGGTCGGGGCCACTCGGATCGGGCTCCAGCACAGCAGCGGCCCGCGGGTGGCTGCTCGGTTGCGCGACCTCGGGCTGGCGCTCCCCGAGGGCTGGCGGGTGGTCCAGGACCATCCGCGGCGGGGTCTCGTGGCCAAACTCCCTCCCGGATCCGTCGATGCCGAGGTGCTCGACTGGCTTATACGAGCAGCGGGAACGCTGTGTGCCGTTCCCCACACCGGGCGGTGGCGTGCCGAGATCTTCACGGCGACGGGCAGGGACAGATGACGGCTCCCGAGCGCGGTCGAGCGACCCGTGCGTCCGCGGATCGCCCCACTGGACGATCCTTCGGGGGCAGCCAGGCGCTCGCTGCAAGCGGTGGGGTCCATCCGTGACGATGCGCCGACGCTCAACATCTTCGCCACCCTGGCCCGCAACCCACCACTGCTCAGTCAGTTCGGCCAGTTCGCCTCATTCCTCTTGAAGGAGGGAGCGCTGCCCGGGCGAGAACGCGAGCTGGTCATTCTCCGGGTCGGGTGGCTCGCCGGCTCCGAGTACGAGTTCGGGCAACACACCATCGAGGGCCTGCGGGAGGGGCTCACCGCCGACGAGATCGGCGCCGTTGCCCGAGAAGGGATTGGTCCCGACGGGTGGAACGCGGACGATGGCGCCCTGTTGGCCATGGCCGACGAGCTCTGTCTCCACGACGGCGTCAGCGATGGCACCTGGGCCGCTCTCAGCCGTCGTTGGGACGAGGGCGAGCTGCTCGAGCTGGTCGTCCTGGTCGGGGCGTACCGGATGGTCTGCGGACTCCTCAATGCCGTGGGCGTCGAGCTCGACGAGGGGATCCCGGGCTGGCCTGCCCCGATCGAGCGGCCCGCCCCCTGAGGCCCTCTCCTCAGTCCGGGCGATTGCCCAGATGCCAGCCGCCACAGTACGGGCACGGATACGGATCGAGATCGGCACCCTCCTCCAATCGGAGACGGAGCGAGGCCCGGTTGGCCGCATCTTGGCTGGCGAAGCGGGACTTGGGCTGACCGTCGGCCCGCCAGTGATCATGGCGTTGTTCGCGATGGTGCCCGCTCGCGTTGTGGCGCGGTCGCCGGCGCCTCGCCTTGGCCATCCTTGCTGCTCCGTTCCGCTCGCGGACTACTCGTCGTAGACCGGGGGGCGCTTTTCTCGGAACACGGCCGAGGCCTCGGTCAGGTTGCCAGTATGCCCGGCCAACAGTTGGGTCCGGTTCTCCAGGGCCACGGCGGCCTGGAGGCCGCTTACCTCGAGCGCCGCCCAGAGCGACTCCTTGGTCAGGGCCAGTCCGAAGGGGCTGAAGGCACACATGCCCTCCGCCATGGCGATGGCCGCTTCCACCACCGAGCCTTCGGCGAGCACCTGCGAGACCAGGCCTATCCGGAGGGCCTCCTCGGCCTCGACCAACTTAGCGGTGAGGAGGATCTCAGAGGAGTGGGACAGGCCCACCACCTTGGGTAGAAGCCAGCTGACACCGAGCTCGGTCCCCGACAGGCCGTTGCTGATCCCGGCCCCGCAGAACACGGCCGTCTCGGAGGCCAGGCGGATGTCTGCGCCCAGCGTGAGGCACATGCCTCCGCCGTAGGCGGGACCATTGATGGCGGCGATCACCGGTTGAGGGAGAGCTCGGAGGGCGGGCACAATGCCTCCCATGAACTCCATGGCTCGCATGCCCATGCGATGGCGACCGAGGTCGTCGGTTCCGGGTGGGACGCCGGCATGCTCCAGCTCGAGCCCGGAGCAGAAGCCACGGCCGGCCCCCGTGAGGATGACCACCCGGCAGTCGTTGTCGGCGCCGACCTCGTCGAGGGCGGCGTACAGGTTGCCGACCAGCCCGAACGACATCGAATTGAGTCGGGACGGATTGTCGAGGGTGATCACCCGCACATGGGGACGGACGGTATCGATCCGGACGAGGGCCATGGCCCCAGCCTCATCCACGACGAGTGCTCGCGCCATTCGCAGCGGGCAACACAGCGACGGGCATCGTGGCAATGGGTAGCCACCATGAGGTACCCATCGACCCCTTCGGTACCGTCGACCCCTACGGAGGTGCCGGTCGTCCGGCGTCGCTGACGGCATCGTTGCTGGTGGCCTCGCCCGGCCTGCTCGATCCCAACTTCGGGCGCCGGGTGGTCCTGGTGCTCGACCACGGCCCGCACGGGGCGCTGGGCTTGGCCATCAACCGCCCCGGTGGGGTACCGGTGCACGAACTGCTCGACCAATGGGCCGCCCTGGCGTCACCGCCGAGTGAGGTGTTCACCGGCGGGCCCGTGGCCCGGAACGCCATCATCGGGTTGGTTCAGCTTCGGGCCGGAGCGGGGGGTGCCGACCTGGGACCCGACGAGGACGGCCTGCCGGAGGGTTGGCGGCCGTTGTTCGGTCCGGACTCGTCGATCGGGACGGTCGATGTCGGAGCCGACCCCGCGCCGGTGGCGGCGTCGATTCTCGGGGCCCGCCTGTTCTCCGGGTATGCCGGGTGGGACGCCGGTCAGCTCGAGTCGGAGATCGAAGGCGGCTCGTGGTACGTCGTGCCCGCCGACGAGGGAGATCCGCTGACCGCCGAACCTGAGGACCTCTGGCAGAGCGTCCTCCACCGCCAAGGCGGGGTGCTGTCGGTCCTGTCCCGCATCCCCGTCGATCCGTCCTGCAATTGAGCACGATGGTCTGAGCCCGAGGGTCGATCGGACCACGCCTATCGTCCGGCGACCACGGCTACCATCCACGCTGTGGAACAGGGGAGGAAGCAACCAGTGGTGCGAGCAGTCACGGCAACAGACGTTTCCACCATCGTCGGGGTGCTGGGCCGGTCGTTCGACGACGACCCGATCTCCAACTACACCTTCACCGGTGATCTTCGGCGCCGACGAGGGTTGCGCGCCTTCTTCCGGGCCCAGATCGTCCATCAGTATCTGCCCTACGGCCAGGTGTTCACCACCGATGACTTCGGCGGGGTGGCCGTCTGGGGGCCACCCAATCGGCCCCGACAGGGGTTTCGAGAGCTCATGCAGCTGTTGCCGACGTTCCCGTACATCGTGGGCAAGCACACGGTAAAGACCCTCCAGCTGCTCGCAGCCATTGACGCGTTGCATCCCAAGGAGCCCCACTGGTACCTGGCCACCCTCGGGACCGAACCGGCCCGGCAGGGTCAGGGCATCGGCTCTGCCCTCTTGACATCTGCGCTGGCCCACGTGGACGAAGAGGGCATGCCCTCCTACCTCGAGTCATCCAAGGAGCGGAACGTTCCCCTCTACGCCCGGTATGGCTTCGAGGTCATCGACGAGTATCACGGCCCGGGCGATGCCCCGACCTTGTGGCGGATGTCGGCGCGAACCTCGTCCTCCTGAGTGACTCTGCCGGACCCCGTCCTCCAAAGGACTCTGCCGGACGCTAACTCTCTCGTCGGGAGCGGACCTGGCTGACGTTGAGGTGGAGGCCCTCGGGAAGGTCGGTCGGGTCCGACACCACGGCCTCCAAGAGCTCCAAGAGCGCCCGGGTGGGAGCGGAGGGAAGCCCACGGCTCCGTTGGGCCACGCCTACCCGGCGCCGGGGCAACCCCACCACCGGTACCGGCCGGAACTGGGGTCGGAGGAACCGGGGAATGGCGGTGGCCGGGAGAATGGCCGGTCCGTATCCCTCGAAGGTCAACGAGGCGATGAGCCGCAGACCGTCGATCTCACCCGACGGCACCAAGGTGATGCCCGCCGGCTTGGTGGCGGCGTCGAGCTCGTCGCGCATCGCTGTACCCGGGAGGGGCAGGAGCAGCTCCAGGTCGGCCAGCTCGGCCAGCTGCACCGGGGTCTCCCGGAGAGCCAGGGGATGATCCTGGGGCACGACCAGGACCAAGTCCTCTTCGAACAGGATTTTGGCCACCAGGTCCTTGCCCGGGACGGGCAGGTTCAAGATGGCCAGGTCGAGCTGACCGTTGGCCAGCTGGGGCTCGAGGCCGGTGGTGATGCCCTCGATCACGACCAGTCGCAGTTTGGGGTGCCGTTTCCGGGCCTCCTCCATGACCTGGGGGACCAGCCACCGAGCCGTGGTGCCGATCATGCCCACCCGGACCGTGCCGGCCACCTCGTCCTTGCAGGCGGCGACGTCGGAAACCAGGGCGTCGAGCTCGGAGAGCACCCGGCGGGCCCGGGCCACCACCACCCGGCCCTCTTCGGTGAGGTGCCCGTTTGCCCGATCCACCAGGGGCGCACCCAGCTCCTGCTCCAGCCGCGCCACGTGGGCGGATATATTCGACTGCACGGTACCGAGGTGGTCGGCCGCGGCCGAGAAGGTCCGATGATCGTCAATGGCGACCAGTGCTTGCAGGTGGCGTACTTCCATCGCTCTACACGATAGGCGATATCTACAAAGACTGTTTGACAGATGTCGTGGCGTCCTGCAGAATAGGTCTCAGACCACAGGGATCAGGAACCCCCCTCCGTTCCTTGTCGTGTCAGTGTGAAGGGATCGCCCTCCCCCCCGGCGGTCCCTTCACCGCGTCCGGGGTCAATTTCGTGCTGATCGGGTGTTCCCGGTCGGGAGGGCCTACTGGTGCATGATCGAGCTGGCCATCTGGTGCCTGGCTTCCTCGCCGCCGATCGCCTCAGGAGCCGGTATCAGCGATAGCGTATGGCCATGGCTCCGGCACATTCGGCGGTCTTCGTCGACCTCGACCGGACGCTCCTTCGTGGAGCGAGCGGGCCCATCCTGCAAGAGGCGCTGATGGCCGAGGGCGTGCTCAGCCCGGGGCGGGCGCTGCCCGGAGAGCACCTTCTCTACGCCTTTTACGAACGTTTTGGCGAGACGATTCCGTTCATCGCCCTAGCCCGGGCTGCGGCCCGGGTGATGCGTGGTCGGTCGGCCGAAGAGACGAGACGCGCAGGCAAGGCGGCGGCGTCCCAGTTGGTCGACCTGGTGCAGCCCTACGCCCTCGAGGTCCTGGCCGAGCATCGTCGGGCTGGTCGAAGCCTGGTGCTGGCCACCACCACGCCGATCGACCTGATCGACGCGCTGGCCGTCGCTCTCGGGTTCGATGCTGTCGTGGCCACCAAGTACCAGATCGTCGATGGCCGCTACACCGGTCGTCTTGACGGGGGGTTCGTCTGGGCGGCGGGAAAGCGAGCGGCGGTAAAGCGGTGGGCCTCGGAGCAGAACGTCGACCTGGCCTCGAGCCATGCCTACTCGGACAGCGTGTTCGACGTCCCGTTGCTGACCCTGGTGGGGCATCCCCATCCCTTGAACCCCGATCCTCGGCTGGCCGCGTACGCCGTGGCCCGACGATGGCCGCTCGAGTACTGGGATCGGGCACCCGGCGTCCCGTCGGTCCTCGGGCTCGAGCCCTATCACCTGGTCCGGCCCTTCATCCGGGCCGAGAGCTTTCCCTACGCCCGTTTCGACATCGCCGGAGTTGAGCAGGTGCCGTCGAGCGGCCCGGTCCTTCTGGCTGCGAACCATAGGAGCTACTTCGACGTTGCCGCGCTGGCCATCGTGGCCTCCCGGATCGGCCGTCCCGTGCGGTTCATGGGCAAACAGGAGCTGTTCGCCGCACCGGGTGTCGGCCGTATCGCCCGGGCCCTGGGCGGCATCCCCGTCGACCGCGACACCCAGTCCGGCGCCCCGATGCGAGAGGCGGCGGCGGCATTGCGGGCCGGCGAGGTGGTCCTGGTCCTGCCTCAGGGGACCATCCCCCGGGGTGACGCCTTCTTCGACCCGGTGTTGCAGGGAAAGACCGGCGTGGCCCGTTTGGCCGCCGAGACCGGGGCGACGGTGTTGCCTGTGGGAATCTGGGGAACGGAGCGGGTATGGCCGCGATCGTCGTCCATCCCGAACATGACGACGGTGCTCCGATCACCGACCGTTACCGTCAGGGTCGGACCCCAGGTGTCCCTGGCCCACGAGGACGCGGTGGCCGACACCAAAACGGTGATGGCCGCCATTGTCGACCTCCTGCCCGACGAGGCCCGCGTCGAGCACACGCCGACCGCGGACGAATTGAGCCGGACCAGACCCAAGCAGTGACTGTCTCAAAGTCCTCCTCGTCGTCACCGGCAGCTGCGCTGACCCCGCGCGGCCACCGCGATGCGCACCGCCTCGGCCATCAACGGCCTGTCCCGGCTGTTCGGCCGGGGGAGCGGCACGGTGATCGGCGGTCGAGCCGGACTGGCCATGGACCCGCACCTGCTGACGACGCTGGCCCAGGGTCGACACGTGGGACTGGTGAGCGGGACCAACGGGAAGACCACCACCACCCGCCTCCTGTCTGCGGCGGTGAGTGCCGGGGGCATCTCGGTGGCCACCAATACCACCGGGTCCAACATGCCGGCGGGACACGTCGCCGCCCTTATCGGTGCCCAATCCAGCGCCGCGGCCGTGCTCGAGGTGGACGAGAGCTACCTGGGACAGCTCATCGAAGAGACCCAGCCGGCGGTGGTCGTGCTGCTCAATCTGTCCCGAGACCAACTCGACCGGATCGCCGAGGTGCGGATCCTGGCCGATCGCTGGCGGCAGTCGTTCCTCGAGTTGGGCGACCGGGCTCTTACCCGGGTGGTGGCCAATGCCGACGATCCCATGGTGGCCTGGGCCGCGTCGGCTGCGCCCGACGTGGCTTGGGTCGGGGCGGGACAGGTCTGGCGCGAGGACGCCGTGGGCTGTCCGGCCTGTGGAGGCCGGATCGACTTTGCCGAGTCCGGCAGATGGGCGTGCGACACGTGCGACTTCAGCCGGCCGACCTGCCAGGCGTGGCTGGAAGGCAAGGAGCTGGTGCTGGCCGACGGCTCGCGGCACCAGGTGACATTGGGGGTACCCGGGCAGTTCAACCGGGCCAATGCGGCCATGGTCGTCACCGCCCTGCCCGCCATGGACGATCGTTGGGATGGTCGACCCGGGCGCAGCGTTGACGACGCCCTGGCCGCCATGGCCACCGTCCAAGAAGTCGCGGGCCGTTTCTCCACCGTGACCCGGGGCGGGGTCGGCGTGCGGCTGCTCCTGGCCAAGAACCCGGCGGGGTGGACGGCGCTGTTCGACCTGCTCGACGAAGGTGCGGCGTACCCGACCGTTCTCTCGGTCAACGCCCGCATCGCCGACGGGCTCGACACCAGCTGGCTGTGGGACGTCCCCTTCGACCGGCTTCGAGGCCGAACGGTCGTGGCCACCGGTGAGCGCTGCCGGGACCTCGCCGTGCGGCTCCGGTACGCCGAGGTCGTCCACACCGTGGTTCCCGATCCGGTTGCCGCTCTGGATGTGGCCATCCAGGGCACGACCGGTTCCCAGGTGGAATTCATAGGCAACTACACGGCATTCGCCGTGCTGCGGGGCCGGCTGTGAGCGCTCCCCCGTCCCCGCTGACGGTGGTGGTCGTGTTTCCCGACCTGCTCGGCACCTACGGCGACGGCGGCAATGGCGTGGTGCTGGCCCGGAGGGCGGCATGGCGAGGGATCGACGTGGAGCTGGTGGAGGCGACATCGGATCGACCGATCCCGACCGGTGACATCTACTGCTTGGGCGGCGGCGAGGACGGTCCTCAGGTGCGGGCATCGAGGACGCTCATCGCCGACGGGGCGATCGATCGGGCCGTGGACAAGGGCGCGGTCGTCCTCGGCGTGTGCGCCGGCTTTCAGCTGCTCGGTCGGTCGTTTCCCGATGCGGCCGGAGGACCACACGACGGACTGGGCCTCCTCGACGTGACCTCCCGGAAGGGAACCGACCTGCGGGCCGTCGGGGAGCTGGTGGCCGAGCCGACCACGGACGCTCCGGTGTTCGCCGACGGCACCAAGCTGCCCTCGCTGATCGGCTTCGAGAACCACAGCGCCGTCACCACCATCGGTCCTGACGCCGTGGCTCTGGCCCGCGTGGTGCACGGCGTCGGGAACGGAGACGGAACTGGATCCGAAGGGGCATGGTCCAACCAAGTGGTCGGGACGTACCTGCACGGCCCGGTCCTGCCCCGGAACCCGGTGCTGGCCGATCTCTTGTTGGGGTGGGCCATCGGAACCGAGGGACCGCTCGACCGGCTCGAGGACGCCGAGGAGCAGATCCTTCGGGCCGAGCGGACGGCGGCCGCCCCCAGCGCGTCGGGTGGACGGAGTCGCGGGCTACGCCGTCGGTTCTTCAGCGCTCGCCGCTGACCGGCGCTTGCCGCGAAACGTCACCGTTGAGTCCTGCTCGATACTGAGCCCTGCTCAATGCCCGGTCGGTGGCTCAGGGAATTCAGCGGCCATTCGTTGACGTCGGGGCCGGCACTGACGGGACCCGTTCTCGGGGGCAGCGCCCACGAGCGGCGCCAGGAGGCAACCGCGGGCCCCTGCAGTGCGGGTGTGGTTCCCGCCGCGGCCTGCTTTCTCGCCGTCCACCAGTCGGTGGACACCTCGTCGGCCAGCGCCGCTACCGCCGCCTCGATCCTGCTCCCGAACTTCCGGACGTCTTCGCCCTCGTCGGGTTGCAGCGGTGACCCGAACAGCACGGTCGTCGGCGTGCGCCGCAGTCCACCCCCGCCTTTGGGCAAGATGTGCCGGGTCCCGTCCAGATGGACGGGAACCACGGGCCGGTCGGTGCGGGCGGCCAGATAGGCGGCGCTCGCCGGTGTCCACGTCTGACCCCAGCCGTCCGCGGAGCGTCCGCCCTCGGGGAAGATGACCAGGTTCCAGTCGTCGGCCAGGAGCTCAGCGGCCAGGTCGGCCGAGCGCCGGTTGACCCGGGCCCGCTCGATCGGGATGGCGGCCAGGGAGAAGGCGAAGAGATCGGCCTTCCAGCGGCGGTCGAAGAAGTAGTCGGCGGCCGCGGCCACCACCGTCCGGTGCCGGAACCGAACGGGGAGAGAGGACAGCAAGAGGGCCGTGTCCACATGGCTGGCGTGGTTGGCGGCGAAGATGACCGGCGCCTCGATGTCGTTGAGGTACTCGGCCCCTCGGATGTCGGGAGAGGCGATCACCTTGGTCAACGGACGGGTCACGTTGTCGATGAGCATGGCTCGCGCCAATCGGACCGGGTACTTCCGGGACCAGGCCGTGTCGTAGTCCGCCCCCAGGTCGTGCTCGGGAGCGGGGCGGGGCACGCTCTCGGGCCAGCTGGGCGGGGCCAGCGGGAACCGGGCCCGTCCGGCCCGAGAGGCCAGACCGCTGGGGGCGTAGCGCTGCACCGTGCGTCCGGCGATCCCCCGCAGTCCGGTACCGAGGGCGGCGTCGGCCCTGACGGCGCGCCGTGGACGCAGCGACGAGCTCGAGGACCGCGACGGGCTCATTGCACGTCGGCCATGAGGAGGGGGGGCGTGTGCAGGTGGGTGAGCGTGGGCGAGGCACCGACCACGTCCTTGGCCATCTCGAGCGCATCGGTCAGCGTGGAAGCAGCTCGGAACCCGAGCCGGTGCACGGCGGCGGGATCCCCCCCCACGACGATCACCGCGCCCACGTGTTGCAGGGCGTGGGCGCACCAGTACCACATGTAGAACGGGTGCACCCCGTGGTAGGCGTGCCCGGTGCGGTAGAGGTGGATGTACCAGGGGTCGGTGGCGAAGCTCTCCTCGTAGCCCTTGGCCACCTCGATGGGGTCGGTGGTCTCGCTGAGCACCTGTTCGAAGAAGTCGATGTAGCTGGGGTGGTGGACCGGGTTGAACTCCCAGGCCGTGGGGTGGCTCATGATGACCACGCCCCCCTCGCGCACCAGCGGCTTCCCCCGGTACAGGTTGAAGAAGTACCCGAGGCCCAGACAGGCCACCAGTATGGGGTTCAGGATGGAGTTGACGTTGTAGGGGCTGATGTAGGGCAGCCCCATGGTCAAGATGTCCGTCTGCCCCTCGACGACGACTCCCTGTTGCTTCCACACGTTCTCGGTGGTGTGGGCGTGGACGGCCTCCACCTCACCGGCCTGCACCGATGTCATCCGATGGGGGGCCTTGATCGACTGGAAGATCTGGCGGGCCAGCTTGGGTGGCGTCCGGTCGAGCGCCTTGGACACGCCCAGGTACCCGAGGCGGTCCCTGGCACTCCACTCCCACTCGCGCTTTTGCAGAAAGCCGAACTGGGCCGGAAAGGCGTTGGTGTTCAGCGTGGTCTCGATCTGGAAGATGGTGACGCCGCTGTCGGCGATGAGCTTGCCCATGCGCCAGTTGGATGAGTGGAGCTCGGAGCGGTGCTGGTCCATGAACGAGCGGCTGCGCTGCATGGTCTGGGGGTTGTGATGGTGGCGGAGGCTCTTGTAGCTGGCCAGCCCGGTGGCGACGCTCTTGTGCCCGCCGTCCATGGCCACCAGGTTGATGTTCACGTAGACGAGGAGATCGCTCTCGGCGGCGCGCTTGTTGATCTCGACGTCCTCACCCTGGTCGGTCAGGCCCAGATGGACCAGGGCCGACGGGTCTTCGGCGTCGTGCTGGGTCAGCAGGCCGTTGGGGGCGAAGGCGTCGTAGATCCGGTCGCCCAAGGCATGACGCAGCTCGGCCTCGGTCATGCGCCGGTGGAGAGCGAGGGCCACGATGAGCTCGACGTCGTCGACGCCGGCCTCTGCGGCCATGTCCAGGACCTGCTCGATGACCAGCTGGCGGTTGTCGGGTCGCTCCATGGGCGGCAGGGGGAGCGAGATGTCGTCAAAGGCGATGGTCAGCCGCATGCCCGGGAACAGCAGGGCGGGCAGGGGATCCCGGTCGCCCATCGGGTTGAGCAGTGCGTGGCGGATGGCCGTGGAGGGATCGGTCAGCGGGTCGAGGGGCTCGGGCGCGTAGATCACCCGGCTGCCCTCGGGCAGGCGCTCCAACCGGAACCGCTCGCCATGCCAGAAGAGGGTGGGTGGGGTAGAGCGATCGACGTCGAGCACGAAGCCGGGCCTGGGGCTCATCGAGGCCGTCCTTTCCGGTTGCGGAGATCGAAGGCCACTTTGACGGCACCACGACGGCCGGCGGCGCCTGCATGGGCCACGGCCTCCTCGTAGCGGTCGAGCGGATAGGTGGCCGAGACGAAGGAACCGAGCCCACTGTCCTGGACGACATCCATGGCTACGTCAAAGGTCCGTCGGGCCGGCGCGGCGTGCTCGTCGGGGGCCGAGCTCTGGGTCGACGCCGCGGAAGCGTCGGTGCCCTGAGCTTCGACCCCGTAGGCGTAGGCGCCGACCAGTTGGATCTCCCGGTGCCACAGAGGAGCAAGATCGACATGGAGCTTGCCCGGCATCCCGACCAGGACGACCCGACCCCGGGGCCTGACCATGGCCATGGCCTGGGTCAGCGACTCGGCCGACCCGACGCAGTCGAAAACGACGTCAGCGCCCCCCGTCAATCGGCCGGCGAGCACCAGCGATCCCGACTCCCGGCGCACGGCCCGGGGGAGCTGATCGGGAGGGACCACGGTGTCGGCACCCATCGATTCGGCCAGACGGCGTTGGTGGGGGTGCTTGGCCCCGACCAGAACGGTGCACTCGGTCGCCGGGCGCACCACCTGGTGCAAGGCGGCCACGGTGGCCAGACCCAGCGTTCCCGCACCGAGCACGGCCACGGTGTCGCCCACGTCGATCGAGGCGCCCAGGGCAGCGTGCACGGCGCACGCGGTGGGCTCGACCAGGACTGCGTCCTCGTCGGTGAAGGAGTCCGGAACCGCGTAGAGCTGCCCGGCGTGGGCCACGAGGCCCGCGGTCGACCATCCCCCACCGGTGTCGGCACAGAAACCGGTCTGGAGCCCGGGGGCGAGGTCTCCGAGGGCCAGGTTCGCGCACAGTCCAGTGTCCCCGGCGGCACACGCCGGACAGTGCGGTTCGATGTTCCGGGGCGCACAGCCCAGCACCGGCTCGATCACCGCCCGGCTACCGGCCTCGAGGCGGGCACCGGTGTGATCGACACCGCCCTCCTCTAGGATCCCGACCACCTCATGGCCGGGAACGAACGGGAAGCTCACGATGTCCTCGAAGTAACGTGAGCTGCGACCGTCCAAGGTGGCGAGGTCGGAGCCGCAGATGCCGGACAGGACGGGACGAAGCCGGTACCACCCTTGGCCCGGGAGCTCGGGCGGATCCACATCGAGGAGCTGCAGCGGCCCGATGCCGGCGCCGCGGCCCGAACCGAAGGCCGAGGCGACCCGCGAGGCGGCAAAGCGGGGGAGGTTCCGCTCGAAGACGAGAGCCTTCATCGAGCGCGCTCTTGAATCGAATCCGGGCTTCGACGTCGCGCCCCGGTGAGGGCGGCCTGGCTGACCCGGTTCCCCCGTCGAAGCGATCGTCGGGTGTCGAGCGGGCCGAGGGGGAGCAAGGGTCGGGCGCCCCCGCGGCTCTTGGACCAGTGCTCCACGTGCCAGCCACGGCGCCGGGCGATGGCGGCCAGCTTGGCCTCGGGGTTGACGGCCACCGGGAACCCGACCACGTCGAGCATGGGCAGGTCGCTGGCCGAGTCGGCGTAGGCGACGGACTCTTCGAGCCGGAGGCCCTCTGCTTCCGCGTACTCGGTGAGCACCAGGGCGCGGGCCTCGCCGATGGGGGGCAGATCCTCCATCCGGCCGGTGAAGCGACCATCGCGCTCGCTCAGATGGGCGCAGATGATCTCATCGAACAGGGGCCGGAGCGGTTCCACGATCAGGTCGAGGGCGCCGGTGATCAAGATGGTGCGATGGCCCAGGGCCCGGTGCTGGCGCAGGCGGGCGAAGCCGGCCGGGAAGGACTTGGCCAGCAAGAGGTGATGGAAGAGCTCCCACGCGTCATCGCGCAGTCGATCAACCGGCGCGCCCTCGTAGCGCAGGTAGAACGAGCGGAGAAAGTCACCTCGATCGCGCCGGTCCAAGGCCAACAGCGCCGGGGCGCTCTGGACGAGATCGGCGACGAAGGCGACCCGCTGGGCGGCGGGGAGGTGCCTCGAGGCCAGCCAGGCATAGGAATCGACCACGTTGGAGGCGATGAGGGTGTTCTCCAGGTCGAAGGCGGCCATGTGCCGGTCGGGGGAGAGGATGGCCTTCTTCAACCGGTCGCTGCGGAGCGGTTGGGTCGACTTGTCCGGCGTGGTGCGCACGCGGGCGTGGTCGACCACCGAGGGGAGATGGATGTCGTGGACGTACCGATCCCAGTCGATCTCACCGGGGTCGAAACAGAAGAGGGCCCGCTCGTCGGCGTCGACCCGATCCCACAGGGCGAGCAGGCGGTCCACCCGGTAGCGGGCCTCGGTCTCGGTGTAGGCGCCGTAGAGCTCGACGTAGCCCAGGGCCCGGTCGGCCAAGAGGTGCCGCTCCTCCAGGGCGGCCATCCATGCCGCCTGGCGGCCGCGCACGGGCAGGGTTCCCACGATGCGCTCGGCCGCCTCCATGACCTTGCCGGCCCGTTGCAGCTGTCGTTGCACGCGCCCCCGACCCGGGAACGACCATTCGGGGACGACAATGGGCTGGCCGTCGGAGTCGTAGATCGGATGCTCGGTGAACCACGACTGGACTAGTTCGACCAGCCGTCCGTAGCGGAAGGGGTTCCGGACGCCTGAAGCCACGTGGTAGACGGAAGGGCCGTCCTCGCTGGGCCCGTCGGCGGCAACGGCGATGATGGCGGCCACCACCAAGTCCACGGGAATGACGTCGATGACTCCTTCGGGCACACCCGGGAACTCTTTGAGGAGCCCGCGGGCGTAGGACACAATGATGGGCTCGGCCATGCGGAAGCCGCGGATCCAGCCGGGGACCGGCTCGGCCAGAGCGGACTCGATGATCGATGGTCGGACGATCGTGTAGGGCAGGACACCGGCGTACTGGGCGGTGAGAGCGCGTTCGCCGAGCGACTTCGTGTAGGCGTAGGCGTCCGGCCAGCCCAGGGCCGCGGCCCGAGCCTTGCCCGCATCGACCAGCTGCTTGCGCACCCAGTCCTCGCGGAGGCGCTCGGCCCGCTCGGCCAGCAGGTGAATGCCGGCGCCCCCGAGCTCGCCCCGGGCCGCCTTGGTGAACGAGACCAGGCGATTGGGATGTCGGGACTCGGCGTCGGCGTCGCTCCGCAGTCGCCGGGCGGCGGCGACCTCGCCCCGCCAGTCCACGTCCATGCTGTAGGGATTGCCTTCGAGCAGCTGCTCGGGGGCCTCGCCCTGATGGGTCCCGGCCACATAGGCGGTCGACACCGGGATGAAGTGGGTGGGACCGACCTGCCCGGCCTCCGCGGCGTCGGCCCGAGCCTGGACCACGGCAGCCGCCACCCGCGACGGCCCCAACAGGTTCACCTCCACGGCCGAGTCGAGGGGAGAGTCGAAGCTGACCGTGGCCGCCGAATGGATGACGATGTCACAGGTGGACAACACCAGGCGGGCGTCGTCGTCCAGACCGAGCCCGTCGGTGCCCACATCGCCGGCCACGGCCGACACCCGGGAGGCCACCTCGGCGTCGAAGCGGTCGCCGTGCATGACCCGGAGGCGGTCGAAGCAGTCGTTCTTCAGGATCTCCCGAGTGGCCCGCTGCATGGGGCTCGAGCGCCGGCCGGGTCGGATCAGCAGCACGACCTCGCTATCCGGGATGGAGCGCAGCAGCCGCTCCACCAGGGCAGTTCCCAGGAAACCGGTGGCACCGGTGACAAAGATTCGCTTGCCGGCGAGGGCATCACGGACGCGGGTCACCGGATCTGTCTACCATATGGTAAGTGACCGAGTCGAGCACTCCACCGGCGAGAACAGAGATCCCGACCGTGCCCCCGGGGGCCACCGCGGGCTCAACCAAAGGCTCAAACACAGCCTCAGAGGGCCGGCCCCGACGGGTCCGGCGACCGGTCCCGGAGCGAACCGGGGCGACCACGCCCAGTACGTCCGAGCGGATTCTCGACGCCGCCCTGACCTCGTTTGGCGAGCGAGGCTACGAGCCCACGTCCCTCGACGCTCTGGCTGCGGGGCTCGAGGTGCGCAAGCAGACCATCCTGTACTGGTACCCGTCCAAAGAGGCGCTGCTCGATGCGGTCATCGACCGAAGTGCCGCCGAGCTGTCCGAGGCCCTCGAGGCCTCGCTGGCCTCCGCCGGTACCGGTTGGGCCCGGGTGGAGGCGGTGGTGCGATCGGTGTTCCGCCTCGCCGTCCGTCGTCCCGAGCTTCTGGGACTGGCGCGGGAGATGGGTCGGCTCGGGGCTCCAGCGGCGACCAGGTTCATCGGCGCGTTGGAGCCGTTGGTCGAGCGAGCAGCAAACTTCCTTCGGTCGGAGATGGATGCCGGGCACATGCGGCGTCATGAGCCCAGGCTGTTGCTCCTGGCCATCTATTCGTCGGTGATCGGCATGATCACCGAGGTCGATGTGCTCCGGGCCATGGGGGAGGAGCCGACCGCTCGGTCGCTCGTGAAGCGGCGAGCCGAGATCCTGGAGTTTCTGCGATCGGCGCTGGTGACCGAAAGGGCCTGAACCGGATCGTGCTCCTGCTGGGTCCTGATCAGTCGTTCTTGGTCGTGGTCTTACGGGTGTTCTTGGTCGTGGTCTTACGGGGTCGGCGGGCCGGCGGGGCCGGCTTGGGCTTGGGCGGCGGACGCGGTGGGGTATAGCGCTTGTTTGCCTCCGGGCGCTTGGCCTTTGTGTCGCTTCCCGCCTTTGTCTTACGAGACCCCGACGTCCGACCACCCCCGGAGGTCCGACCACCCCCGCTCTTGGTGTTGGTCGAGCGTGGGCGGGCTGCCGCTTCGGCTCGCGCCTGACGCTGGATGCGACTGGATCGCCAGAGCAGCCAAAAGGCCAGAGCCCAGTAGGGCAAGGCGAAGACGAAGCTCTTGGTCGAAAAGGCGGCGCCGGCGAAGAACACCATGAACCCGACCAGGGCCCGGCGGCCGACGAGGGTGGTGGCCAGAAGGAGGGCACCGCCCACCAGGCCGACCAGCAGCATGGTCTGCGGGGTGAGCTCGCCCTTGGCCAGCCGGAAGTGCTTGTTGCTCGTCTCGGTCACGTAGATGGCGACGCCCATGATCGCCGAGGCGGCGGAGGCGATGAAGGCGAACAGCCTCTCCTGGTCGTTCAGCATGTAGATGGCGCGCTTGGTGTCCCGATCCGACAGTGCTTTGCCGGTTTCTTTCGGCCGAGAGGTGCCCCGGAGCCGCTGCGTGCTGGACCGGACCGAGTCCACGGCACGCGATAGGGGCGTCGGCGGCCTGTCCTCCTCCTCGTCTTCCTCGTCGTACTCGTACTCGTCGTACTCGTCGTCCGTGTACTCGGCGTCCGTGTACTCGGCGTCCGTGTACTCGACGTCCGTGTCCTCGCCGTCCTCCTCGTCCGTGTACTCGTCGTCCGTGTACTCGTCGTCCGGGTCGAAGTCCGACTGGTCGTCCTTGCTCATCAGTTGCAGGCTACCGGGCGGGGGAGTGGCCCCTCGTCGGCTCGATATCGGTTGTCGGTCCTGGCCACCGGGGATACGGTCGCCGACATGGACTTCAGAACCGAGTCAGTGTCTTCGTTGGCTGATCAGGTCCGTAAGGGCGAGCTGTCCGCCCGGGACCTGGTGGCCCACGCTCTCTCACGCATCGAGGCCGACAACCCACGATTGAACGCGTTCGTGGCCGTCGACGGAGAGCGGGCCCTGGCCAGAGCGGTGTCGATCGACGAACAAGTGGCTTCTGGTGGGGACCCGGGACCCCTGGCCGGGATCCCGATCGGCGTCAAGGAGCTGGAGGACGCGGCGGGTTTCGTCACCACCCAGGGTTCTGCGTTGTTCGCCGACGCACCGGCGGCCGCGGTCGACTCGCCCCAAGTGGCCCGCCTGGTCGCCGCCGGGTGTGTGGTGGTGGGCAAGACCAATACTCCCGAGCTGGGCTGGAAGCCCGATACCGACAACGCATTGTTCGGCCCCACGCTGAACCCCTGGAACCTGGAGCACAGTCCCGGCGGCTCGTCCGGCGGAAGCGCCGCGGCGATTGCTTCGGGCATGGTCCCTTTGGCCACCGGGTCCGACGGGGGCGGTTCGATCCGGATCCCGGCGGCGTGCTGCGGGCTGTCGGGGATAAAGACGTCGTTCGGCCGGGTGCCCATCGGAGGCGCCATGGCTCCGGCATGGCCGTACCTCTCGAGCAGAGGTCCCATGGCGCGGCGCATGGTCGATGTGGTGGCCGCGCTCGAGGTGGTAGTGAGTCCCGATCCGAGCGATCTCACATCCCTCCCACGGGCCGAGGCCTCATGGACGGCGGCGATCCAGGAGCCGCAACTGCCGTCGCGGGTGGCGTGGTCGCCGACTCTCGGTTACGGCGAGGTGGACGCGGAGGTGTTGGCCATCTGCCGACGGGCCGTCGACAGGCTGGCATCGATGGGCACCGAGGTGGTGGAGGTCGACACCGTCTTCGACGAAGACCCGATCGATGAGTGGCTCATACTGACCGGGACCTACAACCTTCGCTCCGTTGAGGCACTCCGGGACACGGCGAACTGGGATCGCGTGGATCCCGTCCTGAGGATGCTCGTTGACGGGGCAGCCTCGCTCAGCGCCTTGGACCTCGTCCGCGCCGAGGACCGCTGCCACCATCTCAACCTCCGGCTGGTCGAGTTGTTCCACGACGTGCGCCTCTTGATCACCCCGACGACGGCAGGCGCCGCGCCACTGCGATCGTTGGACGGAATGGGCATGGTCAACGGGGAGCCCACGCTCGAATTGGGTGCAGTTCACGTACCCGTTCAACATGACTCGGTCTCCAGCTGCGTCGATCTGTGCCGGACTGACCGGGGCCGGCTTGCCCGTTGGCCTGCAGCTGATCGGGCCGCAGCATGGCGACCTCGTCGTGCTGCGCTCGGCGGCGGCGTTGGAGGAGGCGATCGGGTTCAACGAGTTGGCTCCGTCCTGACGACTTCTCGATGCGCTGGCCTGGCGATCTTTTGAACCGGCGTTCTCTTGAAGCAGCGTCCCACAACGTATTCGGCGAGCAGTGGTGCCTCGCCGGACTACCATGACCATCTGCATCTGGATGGCCCATGGTCAACTTGATGACAAGGGCGTTTAGCTCAGTTGGTTAGAGCGCAGCCTTCACACGGCTGAGGTCGGAGGTTCGAGTCCTCTAGCGCCCACCAAGAGGTCTTCACGTTTCAGCCACCACCATATTCACATTTGCCTGTGACATCGGGCAGGGTGGGGTGGTGGTTGGAGGTGGAAACCTGATCGTCAGTTCACCGGTCGTCCGAACCACCGTCGGGACGCGTCCCTCCAGTCGTGACGAGGGACGGAGCACGAGATGCTGGCTCGGCTAAGGCGGTGCGTTGGCCGAGGCACCGATCAGATCATTGAGGGATTTGCGGCGTCGGCGACGGGTCTTGGGCGGGAGGCCGGCGGCGATCCGTCGAGCGTCGTCTGCCTGTCTGGCCTCGAAGGAATCGACGATACGCAGGTTGCGGACGACGAAGAGGCAGGCGAGCATCACGGTCATCGAGCTCAGCCCCGTCAGGCGGCACCAGCCCCGCGAGATGTCATTGGTGGCCGGGTCCTTGACCGTGGCGTTGGAGCGCTCGGCTGCACTGCGCCGACCATAGGAGAGGCGGTGGGCCTTGGACGGGTAGTCGTGCTTTTGGGCCGTCTTGGCGTTGACGTTCGGGGGAACGGTGAGGGTCTGCTGGCGACAGCACAGGGGTGGCTCCTCGGGCGGATGGAGGATCTCGGGGCGGTCGTGGGCCAGCGTCATCGAGTCGGCTCTGAGCGAGCAGCGGACCTTGCCCATCACCGCCGGGCACATCACGCGGTGGTGCCCGTCTCGGTCATCGGCACCGATGCGCCCCAGCTTGTAGCGGGCCAGCTCGGCCGACGTGGTGTCGTGGGCGGCAGTCTCGGTCTCGCTCGCCCCCCGGGAGAGCGGTTCGAGGGCGAACAGGGCCTCGGGGGTCGAGGGGCAATACAGGTTGCCGTTGCAACAGACAGCCCCGGCAAAGGTGCCCTTCGTCCCCCGGTCGTGCGGGTGGAGATCGGTGACGATGTCCGCCCCGAGCGAGCGCAGGGGCAGGGCCCAGTGCTCGGGGACCCGGTGCGAGTAGCCCGAGTCGACCAATACATCGCCGACTCCGACACCGGAGGCCGCCATGTTCTCCACCACGGCCACGAAGGCCCGAGGCGGGTCGACGTGGCAGCTGGTGAGCAGCATCCGGCGCACCAGCTCGGGGACGGCCGGGCCGGTTTCTTCGTTCACCATGGTGGCGAGCTGGAGCTCGTAGCCGAAGAACAGCTCGTCTGTCTGCCCGGGGCTGTCCCCCCGCCGATACCAGTCGGCAAAGGGCGATAAGCACGGGGTGCGATGTGATGCAGGATGAGGTGCTGCAGGCGGTGGATCCAGAACATATGCTGTGCCAGGTAATCCAGGTGCTCTGCACGACGGCATACACGAGTGCGATGCCGAGATAGAAGGCGAACGGACGCCACGCCGAGATGCAGCTGCCGGAGGCACGTTCGCCGCGCCTGCCACGCGCATACAACACGACCGCCAGCCAGCAGCACACACTGATGGTCGGCGAGAATTCCCACGGCAGCAGCCACTCGATCACTTCGCGCACCTGAGGGGTTGGTGAAGGCTACGCAAGCCGAACTGCGGATACTGGCTCAGCGCCGCAACCAAGGGGGCGTCCCCGCGAAGCCGACCGGTTCGGCACGCCGGAGTTCCCTCCAAGGATTGCACCATTTCGGCGCATCAGCTCATCCCTTGCTTGTCTTTCGCTACGTCCTGTAGCGTATGCGCCCGATCTGCGCGGTGGGGCAGACCTCGAGCGCTCTGCCACCTGAATACCGCGGCGTTCCGCAACTCGCCGCCACCGCACACACCGTCGTACCAACCGAGGAGAAGCCGTGAAGACTAGCCGAATTGCGTGTTTGCTGCTCGCCGGCTTGCTCCTCGCCTGCGGCTCCTCCGAAGCCGACTGGCGCAAGGCGGATGCGGAGGGCACGGTGGCCGCGTTCCAGAAATTCCTCGCCGATCACCCGCGCGATGCCCATGTGCCGCAAGCGCGTGCCCGCATCGAGGCGCTGCAGGACCAGCAGGCATGGGCTCAAGTCGAGCAGGGTGGAACGGTGGAAAGCTTCCAGCAATACGAGACCGGGCAGAAGGAAGGGCTGCACCTGGCGGAAGCGCGGGATCGCATCGCAGACCTCCAGCGGGCGGCCGCCTTCAAGGTCGCCCAGAGCGAAGCGACGCCGACGGCCGTACCTGGATTTTCTGCAGAAATACCCGCAGGGCCCGGAGGCGGACCAAGCGCGTGCGCAGCTGCAGAAGCTCACCGCCCCGCCGCCGATGTCGACCTATCGGGTGCAGCCTGGGGAGTTTCACAGCCGCAAGGACGCGCAACGCGCGCGTGCGAGGCTCGAGAAGCGATTTGCCAAGGTCCTGCATCAGGTTGTCGTCATACCGGCAAGTGCAAAAAGCCGGCTCGAGCGCGTGAGTTCCGTGCCGATGAGCCGCGAGGCGGCGCAAGCGGCCTGCGCCAAACTGAAGAAATCCCATCAGCACTGCAAAGTTGTGAAGAGCTGAACGGCACTCATCGGCTTACGGTGGCACCCTGCGCCGCTGACGAATCACTGTAGAGCTCCAGGAACCACGATGCTTGTGCGAATCGCTCCGCTGCTCGTTCTGCTTGCCCTGATTACCACGGCGCGCGCCGATCCGGCCCCCTTCGATCTTGCGGGGCCGACGCTCGAGGTCACCGTCACGCGCGGGGATAAGACGTTACCCATCGCGGCGGTGCCCGAGCTCGCCGTTGGTGATCGCCTCTGGATGAAGGCCGACCTGCCAACGAGCCAGTCGGCGCGCTATTTGCTCGTGGCGATGTTTCTGCGCGGCTCGACGAACCCCCCGCCCGCCAGCTGGTTTTACCGCTGCGAGACCTGGACGCACGGCTGCGCTCAGAACGGTCTGACCCTCACAGTCCCGCAGGATGCGCAACAGGTGCTGGTGTTTTTCGCCCCCGCGCACGTCTGGGGACTTCGAGACGCTCTCTGCGAGCGCCGCCCGCGGCCGACCCGGCGCCTTCGTGCGCGCCTCTCAGGACCTCAACCAGGCGGCGCTGGATCGCGCGCGTCTGGAGAGCTATCTGGCCGCCGTGCGCAAGCTCAACGAGGTCGACGCCGCGCGACTGCAGCAAGCCATCCCCCTGCTGGCGCGCAGTCTGGCGATCAAGGTGGACGCCAAGTGCCTCGACCGGATTCCCGAGCTGCAGGCTTCCTGTCTGACACAGAAGCAGTCCTCGGTCATCCTCGACGACGGCCACAGCACCTCGATCGTCGAGGCGCTGACCTCAGGTCCTGCCAGCGACCTGGCGATGGAAGCCAGCTATTCGCCGCAGTTGAGCTATGGCTACTACAGTCCGTACATCGCCTCCGTGTTGGATATCGCGCGGATCATGGGCTCCTTCACCACGGCCCAGTACCAGTACATCCCCGCGCTGGCCACGCAAAACGGCGATCGGCTCGAGCTGACGTTGAATACACCGCCCTCGTTCCACAACCCCAAATCGGTGCTGGTCGCACCCCTGCCTGCCGTGGAGCCGCCGCAACTACCGCCGCGGCATGCCGTGAACCCGAAGGACACCTACTGTGCGCAAAGGATTCGCTCGTGCTGCCGGTGGAAGGCGCCCCACTGGTGTTCGCGACCGGTTACGCCCATGACGTGACGCTCAATCTCTCCGGTAAGGCAGGAAGTCCATCCAGCTGCCGGCTCATGCGGATGCGGAGCAGGGGGGGTTCGTGATCGATACCGCGGATTGCGCGGGGCAAATCTCGGCGACACCGTCCATGGAGCCCTGCAAGGCTACTGGGGGTTCGCGACGTTCTCCGGGCCCGGCTTCGAGCTGGAGAACGCACATGCGCAATCCTGGTCGGTAGCTGCCGGCGATGATGCGTTGATCGTCGGTCGGGAAGGAACCATTCACCTCGAAGCCGCGAGCGTCAGCTGCATCGATGGCATCATGCTCAAGGATCCCGATGGCAAGGAACTGCGCGCCGAATGGAAAACCGTGAAGCCCAACGAAGTGGAAGTCCGGGTGCCACTGCAGCAGGCCTCACCCGGTACGCTGACGCTGCTCGTCGGGCAATACGGCGCACACGAACCCCAACCGGTTGCGCTCCACGCTTTTGCGGAGGTCGGGCATCTGGATGGATTCTCCATCCACGCAGGCGATCCCAGCGGCATCCTCAAAGGCAGTCGTCTCGATGAAGTCGCAGAGCTTTCCGTGGACGGCGCGCAGTTCAAGCCCGCCGACCTCGCAACGAACAGCGCCGGAGATGCGCTCACGATGGTGGCGCAGGACACGACCACCCCTAAAGCCGGAGCAACGCGAAAGCCCGGGTGACCCGCAAGGATGGCCGGATCGCGCCGGTCAAGGTGTCGGTCGATCCGGCCCGCCCACGTGTGGCCCTCATCGGCAAGGACATGGAAACGGCCCCGGCGAGCGCTGCGAGCAACATTCACCTGACGGGCCAGAACGAGCTGCCACAAGGCGCGCGACTGACCTTCTCCTTGCACGCGCAGATTCCGGCCACATTCGCTCGCGACGAGCAGATCGAAGTCGCCACGGCCGACCAGATGTTTCGACGACGCTGAGTGTGCACAACGGCGGCCTGACACTCGAGAATTCGCGCGTCGCCATTGCCACACTGGATCCATCCGCGGCCTTTGGCTCCTCGGCATTCGGGCCGCTTCAGTTTCGCGTCATGGCAAATGGCGTGGCTGGTGACTGGGATCGCCTGCGACCCTGGTGCGCCTGCCGGTGTTGAAGGAGCTCAAGTGCCCCGCGACACCGGAGCCTGCCTGCAAGCTCTCCGGGGCCAATCTCTTCCTCGTCGACTCGGTCTCGAATGAGCCGCAGTTCGAGCACGCGGTCCAAGTCCCCGATGGCTTTCCGGGGGAGGCACTGCCCGTGCCGCATCCCAAGGACGGACGGCTCTATGTGAAGCTGCGCGATGACCCGTCCGTCGTGAGCGAAGTCCGGCTGGGTGCACAGCCGATCGCGCCGATGCCGATCAGGTGGCCCGCACCGAATCCCGTCAGGCTGCGGTGTCGCCGCCCACATCGGCCGGCACACCGGCGGGGGCATCGAATGCCGCATCGGCGGCGGCGGCGACAGCGGTGACGGCGGCTGGCGCACCGACGGCTGTCGGTAGCTCGTCGGGTACGGCGGCGACTCCGGCTGCCGCGCCCGCGGCTGCTCCCCCATCAGCTCCTGTGACTAGCCCTGGGGTTGCGCCGAGCATCCTGCGAGCGCGTCCGGATGCGCCCCCATCCTCGGACGGCGCGGCAGCCGCCGCACGCAGCGCCGACTCCAGCAGCTTGCCCAACACGTTTTAGCGAGCCAGGACGGTATCGATCCGTGCGAGCGTCCTGTCACGGCCCAGGAGAGCGAGTGTCGCATCAATCTGCTCGTCCGTCGCCGACATCCATCATCATCATATATATATATATATATATATATATATGGTTTATACAGTCACAATAATCAGATAAAAACCAATTAAAGCCATATATATATATATATATATATATATATATATATATATATATATATATATATATATATATATATATATATATATATATATATATATATATATATATATATACACACACACACACACACACACACACACACACACACACTCATCTGAAGATGACGGCTGAGCAATCTTGCCGAGGCCGCTCTGGAAAGTGCTGGCCAGCTCGCTCTAATGCGGCATGGATCGCCGGCGCGGTCCATTCCGGAAGTGCCGTCAAGCGGGCGCGGGCGCTGGGCCAGTACCGGCATCGCCTCCGGCGTCAGGTGCTTGGCGGCGGCTTTCGGATCCAACTCGGGTGTTTCCACGAAAAAGAAGCGGCTGTTCTCGGCCATCTCCTTCATCGTCCGGGCGCGCTCGCGCTGCGCGGTGATGACCCCTTGAAGCAGCTGCTGATCATCGCTGTCGAGCCCCCAACCGCTGCAGCTGACTGCGCAGATGCGGCACGAGCGCTTCCGGGTCCGAGCGCATCATGTGTTGCTGGTTCAGCCACAACAGCTTCTCGGGACGACGCGGAGGCGGCCTTGTTGACGTCGTGGATGTTGATCAAGCCTACGACTGCTCGCGGGTGAAACACTCCTGGTCGCCGTGCGACCAGCCGAGGCGCACGAGATAGTTCAGCATCGCTAATACAGGAGATCTCGCGAAATCGGTGGGTGAGAATTCACCGTTGCTCACCGAGATGAGTACCAAAAGCGCACCCCTGTCGATGAGGAACTCGGCTGCTTGTCGTGCGACTAAGCAACGGATGTGGTCAGGCGCAAGAACGGTGCGTTCGCCGTCAAAGTCCGAGGGTATGAAAACACCGGCAGGTACTCCACCGATCCGATACTCATGTAGGAGAACAGCAGCATAGGGACGGTGCCCGCGATCTGATAGCAATAACAAATGGGGAATCTTTGCTCGAATACTGCAAGACGAAAGATGGTATTGGAGCTGATCCATCGCTCCAGCCAGTCCGCAACGTTCAGCTAGGTCGGCCAACACCTGCTGATATCCAAGAACCTCCTTTTGACCCCTAATACCGAATCGAGCGCAAACTATCACAATATCCTTTCCACGCCGCTCCACCCCCTCGGTAGCTTGGTAGCGCCGTTATCTGCTGTAGTCACTTTTGCTTTTGTGCTCGAATTTTAAGATGAGACACTCTCTGGGAGAGCGATGATCCAAAGCGTTACCTGTCATTCGCACCGGAGTGCCTAATGGGATACATTTGTGCGGCAAGCATGCTTTGTCTAGTCTTTCCCGTCGCTGATGGGTTGTGGCTGTTCAGAAGGCCCGAACCAACACCCGACAGATGGGAGCACCCCCTCAGCCCTTGCGTCCCCGACCCTTTTCATCGCGGCCGGACACGGGATTGACTCGCTCATCTATCCCGGGATCGCCGGTGGCGGCACTGCGCATAGTGCTGGCTCCAGCAATAAGCTTGCTCGAGCCACAGTTGCATCCACTATCCCCGCGTCATTTTTCGGGCTCACCGTCTTGAACTTCAAGAACGTATCACCCACAATGCCGTTCGGCACAACGCGATCTCGGGATGCTTACCCCGCCCTCGATTGGGCCGACGCTAACCCATTCCCGGGGCGGTACAACTTCAGATCACTTGACGAGTTCATCTCCCTAAACCAGTCCAGGAACACCGAGATTATTTACACCTTCGGCAGAACGCCGCTTTGGGCATCTTCGCAGCCAGGCGCCCCCGGCCCTTATGGCCGTGGTCAATGTGCGCCCCCAGCCGATCTGAGAGCATGGGATAACTATGTTCGCGCCATCGCTACTCACGTCGCTGGCCGAATCAAGTACTGGGAGATCTGGAATGAGCCAAACGCTCCGAACTTCTACTGCGGCGGTATTTCTACCATGATCTCGATGGCCCAGCACGCCTCCCGGATCATCAAGGGAATCGATCCCTCTGCCCTGATTTTGTCTCCAGGGGTCACAGGCGGTCCGGGCCCGCAGTGGCTAGCCGAATTCCTCGCCCGAGGGGGTAATCACTATGTTGACGTTATCGCCTTTCACGGGTATTGGAGCGCAAGGGCTGAGGACGTGTCGACGTAATCTCTCGCTACAGGACGGTGATGGCCGCAAATGGCGCAGAAGGAAAAGCCTTGTGGGATACGGAGTCAAGTTGGTCCGGGTTCGGGAATTTGAGTGCGCCGAGCAGCGCGCAGCAGGTCGGCTTTGTTGCCAAGGACTACCTACTCCACTGGTCTCAGGGTATTGCCCGATTCGTATGGTACGCCTACGATGGTGGCCCCATCTGGGGTGGACTCTGGACCCCTGGCATCGGCGAATCTCCGGCTGCAGCTTCCTACATGGAGATCTACCACTGGCTGGTCGGCGCCACTCTCACGGCTTCATGCTCGGCGAACCACAACGGAATTTGGTCTACACCCTGGCCCGTCCAGACGGCTACACGGCAGAGGCTGTCTGGATCTCCAACCAAAGCGCTGTCTTCCAAGTTCCAATTAAGTATATCGAGTATCGCGACCTTGCAGGTTCCGTCCACCCAGTCACGGGCCGAACTTTACGGTTGGCGATCAACCAATCCTCTTCGAAACCGCAGCTCCCCGTTGACCACCGATAATCTGCTCCGTTCAGAAGGTGAGAGGTCACTGGTCAAACTATTGAGTTCTGATTGCTCCGTGGATCCCACTCCGCTGAGCGCCTCCTCCATTCTCGCCCTGTACTTTTCAAGTGTGTAGTGAGCGGAAAACCAGGCACGATTGCGCCTGCCCATGGTAGTCCGCAGCTCATGGTCACGAATTAACACCTGCAAACCCTCTGCTACCAGGTGCGGTATTTGCGGCTCCACAATCAAGGCCCCTCCGCTTCCACCAACAACATCAGGTATTCCACGCCATCTGGTCGTCAAGATAGGTAATCCGAAACTCATTGCTTCAATCAACACAACTCCAAAACTCTCCGCGAAATAGTGGCTCGGAAAGCAGAACACGTCAGCGTCGCGAAATGCCTGCGACTTCGCTGCCCCACTTAGAATCCCGGGAAAATGAACAATTCCGGTCAAGCCACGGCTCTCGATCAACCCCCTCACTTCTTGGCGGAACTCTTCGACTCGAAGCCTCCGACGCACGACAAGTGGAACGATAGACCAGCCCCACGAACCTGAGCGCAAGCTTCGAGCAAGGTAAGCAGGCCCTTTCCTTCGCATAGAAGCCCCATGAACAAAATCCGTGGCACGATATTCTTCGTGTTGCTGCGATTCGTGCAGTGATCATCCGCGCTGTCCGGTATGCCGTAGGGCACAACGATGATCTCCTTGGCCCCAAGGGCAAGCCCGGCGGAGGCAGTGGCTTCGGTTGTAAAGATAGCTAGATCGGCATTCCGATAGGCGAGATTAAATAGCGGTTTTAGCCATCCCGGTAAACGCGGGTAAATTTCTGGCAGGCCTGCCGCGTGAAAATGGAATACGGTGTGCCTGAACATCCATCTTGTCCCGATCAGCAGAAAGATATCCCTGAGTACAGGGTTTAACGTCGGTCCAGCCGGCGGGTAGTACAGTATCTGCGCTCTGCTATGCAGTCGACCAATTATGATATCCAGTAATGTTTTGAGCAGAATGATCAGCTTTCTGAACTGAAAGGAGCCGACCTCATCGATCGATCGCGAGAAGGTCAGCCGCACGTGATGCATCGTTGTCCCTGCGTATTGGCCATCCAGCAGTTGCTGTATCATGACATTCTGGCCGTTAACAGGCGGTGGTGTCTGGCCGACCACCAGCACTCTTTTTCTGATCCTATCCATGCTTTTCCTTCTCCTTCGAAATTGCCCTTGCCTTCGGTTGCTCGATTTCTTCTTTTTACCGGACCGCAAGGGCCGCCGCTGTAGTGCGCTTCGTAGCATGGCTCAGCCGTCGTCCAAGCGCGATCGACGGAACCTCGACGATGCGATAAAAGCCCTCCGCCACGACCAGCGATAGCGGTATCGCGAGTGATAAGATCAGCCACAATGGCATGTTCCGGTGCCAGATGTAAATGCAAGCGAAGACGACACCGAAGTGTGTCAGATAGAGGCCATAAGATATTCTGCCCAGCCACTTGGCCACAGTAATCTGCAGAACCCGGGGGTTACTCTGAGCCCATACGATAACTAGAGCAGCTCCCGCTCCAATTATGATATCTGCTACAGGATCCGGTACTCGGGGGAGCCGAAGTAATGGCGCGGCCATATGTGTATAACACAAACGCGACCGCCAGAAACACAACCCGTTTGCGGTGTGAGAGCTCTGCATAGAAGACACAGGTACGCTCACGGTATCGCGCCAGGAGAGAGCCAACCACAAAGCAAGCCGTATAATGCAGCGTGATGAAGTAGTTGTTCGCGGGATCGCCCACCGCTGTGAGAACGATGCCAGCGACGGAAAGCATGATTGCGAATGCAGCTGCCCACCTGGGCCGGTAGAACACAAGCAGTGCTACGAGGGGAAAAACTAACGAAATCCTCATCTCATGCACCAGGGACCAGAAGGGTGGGGAAAACCGAGCCGTATCGAAGCTGTCCAGAAGTATCACGTGCCGCACAATTGGTTCCCATGTAATCGGGAGCGGCCATGTCTTGTTGAACCACTCGTTCATTCCGGCAAGCCCCCCCTGAGAGAGCGCCGCATTCAGGGTGATCACAAAGAAGAGACTTGCCAAGTAGGGAAGATAGATGCGGCATATCCGCTTGAGCACAAATCCGCTATAAGGTGGTGGATTATTCCCTTTCCATGGCAGATAAAGCACAAACCCGCTCAGGACAAAGAGAGAACAACTGCTTCGTGGCCTGCCGCAAAGAAATGCAGTGGAGACAGCTCAAAGAGGAAGGTTCCAGGAAGTGTCCGGATGACCAGCCAGAGGTGCTCCAGTCCGTGGCCTCCCGCGACCGCGTGTTGCTGCCGCAAACCGCCATCCGGCTTATAGAGCCACATCACATGATTGAACACGACAATGAGTGCGGCAAACCCGCGGAGTGAGTCAAGAGAATCCAAGCGCCCCGGCGAGGCGTGAACGTTTTGCCTTATTTGGGATATTCCGGCCATGTGCATATCCTCAGTTCACGCCAGAAAGACGAAGGCTTAAGTCGTGCCTTACACCTATTTGAAGGTGAGACTCCATGTACACCATAGAATCCAGTGTGATGATAAGGAACACAGCTGCGTATTGTAGGTAAGTCAAGTTAGGCGCTGTCATCCCAAATACGGCCATGTACACGTAAGTACCAAGAACCCTGATGCGCATGAACCGTCCGGAACGCCACGCTCGCCGGGCCGCCCCCGCCCATCCGCCTAGAAATATGAGCGTGCCGGCCAGCCCGCTCGTCAGGATCAGCTCGAGCACTGCATTGTGCGATTCCCTGCCTTCCACGAAGTGTTCGTGATTAACACGTCCCGCGCTCCGTCCAATCCGTACCCTAAAACTATGCTATGTAACATCAGCGCTTCGGCAGCACCCCACACTTCTTTGCGGCCGCTCAAGGTCGTCACATCCTCACCCAACTTATCTCCATACAAAGCCTGGCCGATACTAGCGGCGTCGTGTGGCTTCTGGAAGACTAGCCCACACCATAAGAGCCGCTAACAGGCCCGCGATACCACAAAGGAATAAGCGTCGTGGAGT
>CAVQVK010000067.1:0-261845 GCA_963717035.1 uncultured Acidimicrobiaceae bacterium
CTCTGGTGGCGGCGATGCGACGTTCCGGATTTGCCCGACGCGGCCACACAGGCCTGCCGCCTTCTTATGTGGGCCACCGTCGGGTTCGGGGCGGTCGAGACCGGTGCCAAGCCAGGGCATCGCCGGCGCCGGGGTCGTCCCGGTGGTGACCCGACGGGCGTCAGCAGGGCCGAGATCGACGGTCTGTTCGACCTCCACGTGCGGTACGTGATCGATGGCATCGCTGGCGATGGCGGCAGAACGCTCTGGTGCCTCGGTACGGACTGACCCGGGTGGCGCTCGTCTATGACCATCCCCAGCCTGAGTGCGACAGGGAAGGTCGTGGTCGTGACCGGTGCCAGCAAGGGCTTGGGCCGGGCCATGGCGTGGGGTTCGCCGAAGCCGGTGCCGACCTGATCGTCGCCAGTCGCAAGCTCGAGGAGTGCCAGCAGGTGGCCGACGAGATCCGGCCCAGGGAGGCCAGGCCTTGGCTGTGCGCTGCCACGTCGGCGACTGGGACCAGTACGGGGCACTCGTCGACACGGCTGTCGCTCAGTTCGGGCGGATCGACGTCTGGGTCAACAACGCCGGCATCGCGCCCGTTCCGCCCTCGCTGCTGGGCGTCACCGCCGACTTGTTCGAAAGAGATCGCGGTGAACCTCCGTGGTCCCCTCCGTCTCACTGCGCTGGCCGCCGAGCACATGCCTCCCGGTGGATCGGTCATCAACATCAGCTCCAAGGCGGCCCTCCATCCCACCTCGTTCACCGTTGTCTACGCCGCGGCCAAGGCAGGGCTGAACACGCTGACCAAGGCGGCGGCCCATGAGTTCGGCCCGAGAGGCATCCGGGTGAACGCCATCGTGTGCGGCACCTTCCACACCGACAGTTTCCACAACTCGATGCCGTCGGAAGACGCGCAAGCCGAGATGGCGTCCCTATCAGCCTGGGCCGGATCGCCTCAGCCGACGAGATCGTAGGGACGGCGCTCTATCTGGCCAGTGACGCGTCTTCCTATCTGACCGGGGACCTCGTCGTGCTGGACGGCGGCTGAAGACCAACCGGTGGCAGCACGAGGCGACATGGCCACGACAACGACGAGCTACTGAAGAGGAGTCACTGATGGCAGATGCACCGAACGACGTGGTCGGTCCGGGACGGGTGGCGGTGGTCACCGGCGGGGCCAGCGGGATCGGGCACGCTCTGGCCCTGGCCTTCGCCGACGCCGGGTCAACCGTCATGGTCGCAGATATCGATGGGCCCGACGCTGAGGCTGTCGCCGCTGGCATCCGGGACGGTGGGGGCGCGGAGGCGCTTGCCGTCAACGTCGCTGATGCCGCGTCGGTCGAGGAGCTGGCGGCGCACACGGTGGCCCGATTCGGACGCGTCGACGTGCTCTGCAACAACGCCGGCGTGTCGACCTTCAATCTCATTCAGGACCAGACACTCGAAGATTGGCGTTGGGTGTTCGACGTCAACCTCTGGGGGGTGGTGCACGGTGTGAACAGCTTCCTACCTGTCTTCCGCCGGCAGGGCACCCCTGCTCACATCGTCAACACGGCGTCGATCGCCGGACTGCTGAGCGGCGTGGCCTTTATCGGACCCTACGCCGCCACCAAGACCGCGGTGGTGTCGATCTCCGAGACGCTCAACCAGGAGATTGCCATCGCCCAGCTACCCATCGGCGTAAGCGTGTTGTGCCCGAGCTCTGTCGACACCCGGGTCATGGAGTCCGAGCGGTCGCGTCCGGCCACGTGGGGAGTCGAACAGCGAACGGAGTCGGCCGAAGGGGTACGGCTGGCGATCCGCGACTCCTTTACCGGTCCCACCGGGTTGACCCCCGAACAGGTGGCGCAACGCACCCTGGAGGCAATCCGAGCCGGCGAGTTCTGGATCATCACCCATCCGGGGGACGCGCCGCGGTCGAGGCTCGATGCACCAGCGCACTTGCTCACTTCCCCCATCGATCCTGCGGATGCAAGTGGCTGAGAAACGGTTCGAAGTGGGCCCTACCGGTAGCCAACTGACCAAGGGCGTGCGAGTGTCGAGGTTGACGTCCGCTAGGTGCAGCGTCGTAGCATGCCGACGACTACTGTGCGATCAGTGGGCATACACGTCGACGGCACTCGTTGGAATGCGGCGGTTCTACCGAGTGATCTGCCCGTTCGCCTCCTCTGCCTCTGGCCATCATGACCGAGGGTCCTACCGATCAGGGCTGCGGCAACGCCCCCAGCGGGCGCTCCCGGTCCGTTGTCGGCTACTGAACGCGCCGCAGCCTTCGCCGAAGGAACGACTGCCGTGGACCGGGCCGCGGCGTTGCGGGCGGGTTCGACGCCGGTCCCTCGGAAATTCATTGTCTGGATCATCGTGGCCTTTGCCGTACTCGGCCTCGGTGGCCTTCTGGCCGAGCATTTCACCGGCGGTGGCAGTGCCGCGTCGTCAACTGCTCCACCAACGACCTTCCCGAGCACCGGCAATAGCGCGCCGGCGACCCCGGTTCCTCCGAGCGCACCACCGATCAGTGCGTCGCTCAGCGCCCTCATCGGCCTGAAGCGTCTGGCCGGGGCCACCGCGCCGGCCATCGACCTCCAAGATCAGAACGGCGCCCCGTGGACGCTCGCCGGTGTCCACGGGAAGGTAGTCGTCCTCACGTTCTTCAATTCCCCCTGCAACGACATTTGCCCGATTCTCTCTACTGAGATCGCCGAGGCCAAGAACCTGCTCGGTCCGCAACGAAGTGCCGACGTGGACTTCGTGGTGGTAAATAGCGACCCCCTGGCCACGTCGGTCGTACCCAACCCCGCCGGCGTGGCCGGGTTCGGAACCGGCAGCCCGGACACGTTTCAGTTTCTCAATGGCCCGCTGAACGAGCTCAACGGCATCTGGAGCAGTTACGGGGTAACGGTCACGGTGCAGAAGTCCACCAACCTGGTAACCCACAACAACATCATGTACTTCATCGATCCCCAGGGAAGAACCAGGTTTCTGGCCACTCCATTCGCCAACGAGGACCAGCTTGGGACCTACAGTCTTGCCCCGGCCGACGTCCAACGATTCGCCCAAGGCGTGGCCAACACGGCGGCTAGCCTGGTCGGTACTTCACCATGAATGACGACGCAGCCAGCCCGTCCGACCTGCCGGCACTCGAGGGTCCCGGCAAGCGAAACTTGTTCAAACCTGTCTGGTACCGGCGTCGATGGGTACTGGTCACCGCCGGTGTCGTCGCCGTGGTGGTCATCTCGGTCTTGGTCGACCTGCCCCGTCCCACCACCGTTCCCCAGGATATTTCCGCCCAGGCGAGCGTCATGAACGAGGTCAATGGCGATGTCGCGGGCTGTGCCTATGCCGTCCGGGAAACCTTCACCATCTACCAGGACATGAAAACAGGTGCGCTGTCCGCCTCCGACCGTTCCCAAGTACCGACTCTGCTGCGTGACGATCAGACGGCATGCTCGTTCACCAACAGCTCGATCTTTGATCTCTCCAGTGTCGAGCCGCCGGGCTCACCCGCGGGAAAGAAGATCGGGCAGACGGTGAACGTGGTCACCCTGTGGGCCACCTCCGACGCGCTGGCCGCTATCGAGGACGTCCAGGCCCTCGACGGCAACACGGGAAGCGCCACGACCGTTGCTGATCTCGCTAAACAGGAGCGCCTTCTGGCCGTCGATCGGGCCCAGGCTATCGGGTACGTTCGAGCAGCCGACCGGTCACTGGGAGGAGCCCATCTCCCGATGCCGAACCTTCCTGATCTGCCCCATCTGATTGGAACGGGATGATCGTTCGCGCTCGGGTCACCACGAAGTGACCTCACCCGGAACTAACCCCGATCGACCGGCCAGGTTCGAGTTCGCTCCATTCGAACCAGATGGCGAAGTTCCTCGTCAGGACTCTCTTCGGACTGCAGCCAACGCACCAGGTTCCAAAAGATGAGCGGGATGAACGCACACCCGGAGATGAACCACATCACGCCGGTGGTCAGTTGCTGATCAGCGGACAGGCTGAACCCACCGCCGGCGACATGGGCATAACCGTGGTACCACGACGCGTGCGAGAACCCGACGAGGTAGGCGAGGACCCAGATCGTCCACATGGATAGGGCGGCGAGGCCAATCCGGTTCGGTCGTGAAAGCCGTGGCTTGAGCGGCGGTGAATCAATGAGCTCGAGCCAGAGGCCAACGCCAACCACCAGCAACGTGATCGCCTCGACGGCCAACAACCACGGATGGGTCGCCAGGGCATTGACCATGGGGGGAATCCTCCACAAGATTGCCCCGACGGCAAAGAGAACGGCGAAGGCCGCGCTACGCAGCACCTCGGGGTGACGCTTGCGGCTCTGGGCCAGAGCGTCGGCCGCTTGCAGGGCCGTGGCCGACGCCACCTTCTCCTCATTCGGTGGTGAGTGCCCAGCCAGCCCGAGGTGGCACCACGGTGACCCGCTGACCACGAATACGGGGTACGACGATGGCCAGCAACGTGAACTGGAGGGCTTCGGCGAACTCGTAGCGCCGCGCTAGTACGGAGAGCGGGGGGACCACACAGGCGATGAGCACGACGGCTGCGCCCACCAAGAGGAGCAAGCGGCCGCGAGCAGAGTACGTGGGGGGCCGTTCCGGTGCGGCCCCAGGTGTCACCGGTCCGGGCTGCGCTGAAAAAATCCCCAGAGGCAAACCAGGACCAATACGCCCAAGGGAATGGCCATGGTCAGGGCCTGAGGGCCGACCAAGCTCTGTGCTGCAATGGCCACTGGCGAACCATCCTCACTCTCGCTGCTCAACGTCGATAGTAGTCATGCCCACTGCCCTCAACAAGCAGATCAGATCAGGTAGAAGAACACCCAGAACAGGGTACTGATGACGGCCATGAACCCCCAGAAATACGTACAGGCCTCGACGTTCGCCCGAAACAGCTGCGAAGCCGGACCGGTTGACGTCGCCGGCACCCCATCGACGACGCCAAGGTGGCGCATGCGGATGCAACTGGCCAGAAGGGTCTCGAGCCAATACACCCCGCTCAAGATGAGAAAGATGTTCAAGACAGCCCAACCGATAAAGCACGACGCATACCCACTCGATCCGGGGAAGAAGGGAAGTTGGGTCAGTTGCCAGATCTGTAGACCCATGGCGATGAGTCCACCGGCTACCGCCGTCCAGCCCGTCACCTCCCAATCGATGATGGAACCCTGACGCATATGCTGATGCCCGTAGATGGCGAGCAAGGCGGAGGCAACGACCACGGCAAAGATGGCCCAGCCGATGTCGGTAGGAGCGGTGATGCCACGCGGTCGCCACAGTTGCCCGGCATTGTTCGACCGGAGATAGAAGTAGGCAAACGCCAGCGAGGCAAAGAGAAAGGTGTACATGCCGATCAGCAGGCGGCCGCCGGTCCAGTACGCCCCGACCGCGGACCGGAGCTCGAACTCCCTCTCCTCGGGAGTCTCGACGAACATCGATGGCTTGTTGGCTTCGTCGGTCACCGCATTGTCTCCACTCATTTGACTCATTCGACCGGTGGCCGGGGATCGGTAATCACGCTCGTAGCCGTCGATGCCGCCGCCGCCACCAGGCCTTCGCCCAGATCAGCCACGGCCGGAGCGTTCTCCTCGCTGTAGTGGTACGGATCACTCAGAACCACGGGGATGCGTTCGAAGTTGTAGTACGGCACCGGCGTCGGCGTCTGCCACTCGAGCCCCAGTGAGTCCCATGGGTTCGGGGGGGCAGGGACTGGTTTGATGAAGATGGACCAGACGAAGTTGGCCACGAAGACCAGGAACGAGGCACCGAGGAGAAACGCACTGACCGACGAGAAGTCGTTGAGCGCCTGCAAGTTGCTGGCGTACTCGAACACCCGTCGCGGTTGGCCCAGCAGTCCGATCAGGAACATCGGGAAGAAGGTCAGGTTGAAAAAGATGAACATCGTCCAGAAGTGGATCTTCGCCAGCTTCTTGTTCATCGTTTTGCCGGTCATCTTCGGTAGCCAGAAGTAGAGGCCACCAAAGAAGGCGAAGATCAGGCCGCCCATGATGGTGTAGTGGAAGTGGGCCAGGACGAAGAAGCTGCCGTGCACCGTCACGTTGACCGGGACATCGGAGAGAAAGACCCCGGTCACCCCGCCAATGAGGAAATTGAAGAACATGGCTAGCGCAAAGAGCATCGGCACCTCGAACCGAATCTTCGCTTTGTACAGCGAACCCAGGCCCACCAAAAAGATGAACCCGGTCGGGATCGAAATGAGCTCGGTGGTCAACATGAACAACGGCCGCATGTCCGGATTGATCCCGCTTTGGAAGAGGTGGTGTTGCCAGACAAAGAACGAAAGGAGGGCAACTCCCACCATGCCGGCGGCGGCCACTTTGTAGGCGAAGAGCGGCTTTCGAGTGAAGACCGGCAGCATCTCGGCCACAATCCCGAATCCGGGGAGGGCCATGATGTACACCTCCGGATGGCCGAAGAACCAGAAGAGGTTCTGCCAGAGGAACGAACTTCCCCCGTGCTCGGTCACGAAAAAGGCGGTCTGGGCGGTGCGATCGAGGATGCCGAACAGGCCGGCGGCCACCAACGTGGGCGTGGCCAGCGTGAGCAGGGCGGACGTGGCCAGGATCGACCACACGAAAATCGGGATCCTGCTCCAGGTCATCCCCGGGGCCCGGTAGTTGATGATGGTGACGGCCAAGTTGAACCCGGCGGCCATCATCCCTACTCCGATGACGGCAAAGCCCACCAGATAGGAGTCCATGCCTCCACTGGCCTGTGTCTGCAGCGGCGCGTAGCCCGTCCACCCGGTTGGGAATCCCCCGTAGAACAGCGCCGAGAGGATGACCAGGTAACCGGCGGTGAAGATCCAAAAGCTGAAAGCCTCGACCCGGGGGAATGCCGTTCGCCGTGCACCGATCATCAAGGGAACCAACCAGTTGCCCAGCGGCCCGACGACAACCGACGAGGCCATCATCATCATGATGGTGCCGTGTTCGCTCACGATGGCGATGTAGGTCCCCGGGCCGAAGATGTGACTGGTCGGGGTCAGAAGCTCGGTGCGGATGGCCATGGCCAATAGGCCACCGGTGAAGAGGAAGCCCAGCACGCCGACGACGTACTGCATTCCGACCACCTTGTGATCGGCGGTGTAGCGCAGGTACCTGGTCCAACTGGTCGACTCATAGTCGGGGCGGGGCTCGATCCCGACTATCTTGGCCAGCGGATAGTTGATTGCCCCGATACCGAGCAGCCACCCCACGACCCCCAGCACCAATCCACCAGTGGTGGCAATGCTGTTCATCCCGGTGTCCGAGATCTGCGTATAGCCACTGGCTACGACGTTTCCCAACCAATGGCCCAGCAGGTACCCGAGTACTGCGCCGATCGACGGCGGTACCCAGGTGCTGGCTGAACCAACCGGGTCGGGCGGGCAGCCCTTGAAATCCACCCAGAACCGGGAGGAGTTGGGTCGGCGTAGACGACTTCGCTGTCTCGTTCCTCCGTGAGAGTCACTGGGCGCTACCTTCCTCGACGTACTGAGCCGGGGCCGAGCTGTCCGATCGTCGCGGGCCTACCCAAACATCGGGGAGGTTCTGTGGTCGGGCAGCGTGGAGGGACAGGGTCACGATGCTGCTTTCTTGGCTCCGTAGAGCTCGGACTTGCTGTACGGGTCGACGTTGTCGGGGTAGTAACTCCCGTCAGCCCCGTTGGCATCGGGCACGTACGTGTAGGCGAACGGGGGAAGAAGCTTGGTATTGGCGGCCAACCTGACTTCTGAGGTTTTTGCCCAGGCCATGAAGCTCGACTTCGAGACGACCCTCCCATAGTTGAACATGGCCCCGTGCCACAATCCGCAGAGCTCGTCGCACCGAACGGTCACACTCCCCAACTCCCGGGTGGTGGTGTAGGCGACGTTGTCTTGTTGGGGATTGGCGTCGGCCTTGATGCTCAGCTGGTAGGCCCAGAAGTCGTGGATGACATCCAGAGAGGTCACATGAAAGGCGACGGTGGTGTTGTCGGGAACCATCAGGGTCTTGGACTCGAATCCCCCGAACGTCGGATACCGGTACGTGAACGCCCACTGTTGAGCGATGACCTGGATGGGCAGGATGGTGGCCGAGGTCGGCGTCCAGATGGGGCTGGGCCCTTCGCCTCCGCCAGCACCGGCGGTGGTGATCAATTCGACCGTGCCGAAGATGAAGAGGCCGATGACCATCACCGTGGTGGTGACGATCCAACCCACCTGTACACCGACAGACGCTCTTGCCGCTGCCCCTCCCACCGGCTCGGGTACTCCCTTGCGGGAGGATCGCCACATCACGATGGAGTAGGCCAGGTAGATCCAGATGCCCAACAGCACCGGGAGCGCGATCATCAACAGGACATTGAAGTCGAACTGGTTCTCCTCCGCCGCTGAGGTCATGGTCCCGGGGGGCACGTGGGGCCCGACGAGGAGATAGAACAGCGGGTCGGCGATGGCGACCAGGACGGCCCATATGACCACCATGCGCAAGATGTGGCGAGGTTGCTTGGCCGTCGGGGGGGCCACGCTTAGGTCTTCGGGTTCAGGACTCTCGATCGTCACGCCACCACATCCAAAAAGCCGCCCATGTAGCCGACCGTGCTCATCGGCCCCCCGTTCCCGTAGAAGAAGCCCAATCCACAGGGCACGAAGCATTGCCACGGATATTCGCCTGCACTTGGGGTGACGAAGGAGACCCTGATGACGTTGTGGTCGAAGTTAGGGGTGCACGGCGCCCCGGAGCAGGGGTTCTTTGCGTTGGACGAGATGCCCACCAATGGAACGTTCACCCCCAGTGTCGGAATGGAGAAGGTATGCCCGACCCCATTGCCGCTGTTGGAGTCATACACCGGTGTCGGTTTTCCATTCAGGATCTCGACATTGCCGGCGGTGCCCCTGACCAGCCCCCACTGCTGGTTGCGAAGCGGACTACCCGAGTCGTACTGATCGATGGTCAGGTTGATGCGGGTGTGCGCGGGCAAGCTCCATAGGGTCGAGTGGATCCACTGGCCGTTCTGGTTCCGTACCAGATAGGAGACCCACGTCGGATGGGGTCCGAATCCGATCGTCCCTACGGTCTGGACCGTCAGGTTCACCGGGGTCCCCGGGGTATGACCCGTACTGAAGTCCACCGTGGGCGGGGTCGGTAGAAGGAAGCCCACGACCGCCCAGACCGCCAACGCCACCACCCCAGCAAAGAGCACCAGCACGACGGTAAGCCTTCGCCCCAGTGACAACTTGACCCCCTAGCTTCCGTCCAAGGGATCGTCAAACCGGACGCCGACCTTCGAAGTGGCTCTCCGAAGGTCTCCCCTGCACAGCGGAGACTGACTATAAAATTTGTGAAGAATCCGAACAGTACTTCGACAGTATGCCGACCGTCTGTTTGAGGTCAAGTACCGATTTTGCCTTGCGCACCGGTACCGATCTGGTGGGCGTCATCGTGAGGTCACGTACCGATTGGGTGGGGGAACGTCCCATTTCGGCCCCGCAGGCGCCGCGTCACCCTTCGTGGGTCGCCAACCCCTTATCGGGTCGAGGAAACGTTCCGAATGGTGGGTGCCTCCGTTCGGTGCGACAGGCGCTCGAGCACGTTGGCTATCGACCCTTCCTGTTCGATGGCCCGCTTGACCACGATGATGAGGGCGGGCACGGCCCAGAAGTCGCCACAGACCCAGAGGATGGCGGCGCCGATCTGCTGGTCGGCGAAGGGCGCCAGGGTGACCCCGGGCGACATGGGCGTAGCCGGCGTACCAACTGGTGGAGCTGAAGATGCTGAGGGCCATGGCCAACATGAACATGACGATGTTCGTGCTGATGATCGTCCCGGCCTGCCACATCGGGCTCATTCGTGGCCGGAAGGGACGAGAGGGAATGATCTGGAGCCAAAACAGCACGCCGGTGACGAGGAAGCTTCCGTGCATCAGCCAAATGTGAATGGCCTGGTTGTTCTCGGACAGATCGAAGAGCGCGGGTAGGTGCCAGCCGACCATGACGACATTGAAGGAGATCAGCGCGAACCAGGGATTGGCTACGAACCGGCCGACCCGCCGGAGAGGCGCCGACCAGGCCCCGAGAATCAGGGAGCGTCCCGCCCGTCGGCGAGCACCGACCGGCAGTGCGTGGAGCAGGGGGATCCACGGGGCACCGAAGACGATCAGGATGGGCGCATAGAAGGCGATCAGGAGATGCTCGAGCATGTGGACGAAGAAGTAGTCACTGGCCCAGTAGTCGATGGGTGATTCAACCGACAGCAATAGGACACCGAGACCGGCGTAGAAGGAGATCGCGTACAGACGGCGCCGACGAGCATGAGCGGGCGACGATCGACGGCGCAGTCGGGCCAGCCCCACCTCGTGGGCGAACACGATGGCCAGGACGACCAAGAGGAAAGGATCGAACGACCAGTGGCCGGTGAGGTAGCTCATGATCGGCCCGACGTGGTCATGGGCAAGGAACCCGTGCGATCACGGTGGCCCAGTGGCAATCACTATGCCTACGGTGCATCGGACGCCACGTCACCGATCTCTGTCAGACCTGCGCCGGTAGACTGCGTCGGCATCTACCTCTTGGCATTGGTTCCCGACTCGGGGTTGGCCGTGCCAGCCTCCTGATCGGCCGCCATCTGCCGGAGATGCTCGTTCCAGGCCTTGAGCATTTCGACGTGCTCGGGTGCCACCTCAGGCTTCCTGGAAGGTCGTTGCCCTCGGCTGTTGCCATGAAGCAGGTTCCACCACATGTAGACGGCAAACACAGCGAACAAGGGCCATTCGAAGACGTACGCCCAGCTGAGCGAGTTACCCCCGAGGGCACGGGACACTTCAAAGATAAATCCGGCGGTGCAGAGGGCAAGGCCCACGGTCAGCGTGAGATGGAGCTTGACCCGCTCAGGTCCAGAGAGACGTTTTTCACCAGCCGGTGCGGGATGGGACGATTCGGAAGATTCGGCAGAACCCACGCAATTGACGCTACCCCTCTCGTCCATTTCCTGCCGAGTCAATGTCTCCGTACTGCGTCGTCGGTCTGAGTACGAGATTCACAGCGGACTCTGCGCTCGATAAGTGCTTGCTCCGAGACCAGTTTCGTACCGTCTCAGATGAAGGAGGGCGGGCTGAACTTCCGACCAACAGCTCGATCCACATGATCTGGATAATCATGGCGCCGTTGATGGTGCTTACAGTCTTCCTGGCCACGGCCCCCGTCGTGTATTTCACGCTTCGAGAGCACCGTCGATTGCGGTCGGGGAGTGAGCAGGTCGTACACGATCGTGCGACCATCTTTCCTCGGACGAACGGGGTTGTCGGCTCGACGTCCGAACGCGCTCCGGCCTGATCCTGGGTTCACGGGGTCGCCTTGCGCCGGGCCGGCCTTGAGGCAGGTTTCTTGCTGCCGGTCTGGCGCCGGGCAGGTCTCTTACTTCCGGTATCGGGCTGGGCCGTGACTGCGGTGGGCGTGGCGCCGGCGTAGAGCTGGGCGGCTCGCCAGCAGTACCAGGCGACGATGGTGCGGTAGGGGTGGAACGGATCGCCCAGTACGTCGAGCTCCTTGGGGGTCGGCATGGGGATGCTCCAGGCCAGAGCGAAACCCTTGCGGACGCCGAGGTCTCCGGTGGGCCACACGTCGAGGCGCCGGAGCTGGAACATCAAGAAGATCTCCGCTGACCACTTCCCGATACCCCGAACGGTGGTGAGGCGGGCCACGACGTCTTCGTCGCTCTCACGGGCCAGGCGGCGAGGATCGAGCAAGACGGTGCCGTCGAGGACCTTGGCCGCAAGGTCCTGGAGGGAGAGAACCTTGTTGCCCGACAGCCCGGCGGCCCGAAGGACCTCGGTCGGTGTGGCCAGGAGACGTTCGGGGGTGACCTCGTCGCCCAGGGCGTGTACCACACGGCCGTGGATGGCGTGGGCGGCGGCTCCGGCGAGCTGCTGATAGGTGACGGATTGGACGAGCGTGGCGAAGTGCGTGTTGGTGGGTCGGGGAAAGGTAGGCAGGCCGGCGTCGGCGACCAGCCGAGCGACGACCGGGTCACGCTCGGCCAGGATGCGAGCCGCGTCGGCGGGGCTCACGTTGCCGGTTCGACCAGAGGCCGGCTTGTCGTTCATCGCCGGCCTCTCCGGGTGGCGGGGCGACGGGACGCAGTCCGGTCGGATCGTCCACCTCCGGGGCGAACGGCCGCGGCGGGGTCAGCGGCGAATGACTCGATGCAGGTGGCCGTGGACGTTCGCAGAACTTAACTGATCAACGAGCGCGAGACGAGCGCGATGCCTTGTCCCCAAGATGCGAGCGATCCCGCAGGGAGGTACGCGGCGCCGCTACTGGTGTGATCGTCCGTGGGATTGGCGAGATAGCGCTCATGACCGTCGGGGCTGATGAAGTAGACGAACGAGGAGTGGATGATGTCGGCATTGGGACTGGGGGCCTGGACCAGGACTCCATAGTCGCCCCAGACGGCGTGGAGGTCGCTGGCCGCGCCGGTAAAGAAGTGCCAAGTCGGGATCGTGGTCAGCTGGTGCGCGTGTGAAAATGCGGCCACGTCGGAGACGGCGGCATGGTACTCATTCACATTGACGGCCACGAACACGACATTTGGCGCCGCTGTTCCGAGGTCGTGGTAGGCGTCGACGAACTCCTGGGAGACGATCGGGCAGATATCGACGCAATGAGTGTCCATGAACTCCAACACGACGACGTGTCCCCTGAAATCAGCAAGCGAGAGTGTCCGCCCGTTCTGATCAGTGAGGGTGAAATTGGACGCCAACTTGCCCGGCACCGGGGAGAGAGCCATCAGGTTGGCAATCGGGGTGGAGACGCTGGATGGGATCCCCGAAGACGCGGATGAGCTGGTTCTGTGCTTCATGATGCCGGAAGGCGAGGAATGCGAACAGCCCCGCTATGAGGACCAAGACTCCGGGGGCAATCATGAGGAACCGCCCCCCGGGACCTCGGCGCGGCCGAGATGCTGACGGCCGAGGTTGGTCGGCAATTGCCACTTCATCTGGCGATGACGGAGTCGTCACGGGACTTCCTCTCCGAAACGGACGTCATCTATGGAGGCGTGGTCCGACGTTGGTCTAGGCATGAAAGGCCTCCTTGAGGGCCGCTCGCAGCGTGGCGGCGTGCAGCTGGCCGATGTAACGGCCGACGACCCTCCCTGACGCCGAGATGAACACGGTGGTCGGTAAGCCGAAGAGACCATATTGAATGGCAATCCTCCCGTTGGCATCAGACACTGTCGGGTATGTGACGTGGACCTGGTTGAGGAAGGCTCGTGCCCCGTTGGTCGTGTCGTTGGCGTCGATCCCAAGGAACTGAATCTTCCCCCTTTCGCCACGATAGGCCTGCTGGAGTAGGGGCATCTCGGTCCGGCACGGGATGCACCACGAGGCCCAGAAGTTGACGACCAAGGGTCTCCCCCGAAAGGTAGCCAGCGAGAGGCTCTGGCCCGGCTTCGACAGGCTGGTGAGGGAGAACGCCGGCGCGATCTGTCTTGTCCGGCCGACCAGCGGGCTCGAGCTGTCCGTGGGCGAATTCGACTTCGCTTGCCAGATGGCGACCGAAACGATGGCGGCCAGGACGACGAGTCCGGCAAAGGCGACACGACGTCTCCGCCCCGGGCTTCGCCACGTGCGATGGTCACTGGCATGGCTTGTGTCCATCGCGGTGGGAAGTTCGTGGTCAGCGGGCATCGATTCGCTGGAGTCGTTCACATCGGTGGCTGAAGGTTCGTGATCGTGTCCGTGCGATGGAACCTTATCGACCTGCGAGACACTCGGTTGGCCACGGTTGCCGATACTCTTGCCTGGGGAGGGCGTTGTGGGCTTTTACCAAGATCAGCTCCTACCGCGATTCCAAGACAAGGTCATGGATCGCAAGCCAACCCGCGAGGTGCGCGCCCGCGTCTGTGCCGAATTGCGAGGCAACGTCGTCGAGATAGGTTTCGGCACCGGTCTCAACGCGCCGTACTATCCGGCAGGGGTGACCGAGGTCTTGGCCATCGAACCGTCAGCTGTATGTATGCGGCTGGCGGAACCCCGCATCGCTCGTTCGTTGGCAGCGGTTGCGTTGGCGGGGCTCGATGGCGAGCGTTTGGACCTGCCCTCCGAGACGTTCGACGCCGTGCTCTCGACGTGGACGATGTGCACCATTCCCGACCTTGCCGTCGCCCTCGAAGAGATGCGCCGCGTGCTGAAACCCGGGGGTACCGTCCACTTCGTCGAGCACGGGCACACGCCCGATGAGACGGTCGAGCGTTGGCAGCGTCGCATCGAACCGATCAACAAACGCATGGCCGGCGGCTGTCACCTCACGAGGCGGATTCCTGAGGACATGGAGCAGGCGGGGTTTTCCATCGATCAGCTCGAGACCTACTACTTCCCGGGTGAGCCCAAGGTGTTCGGGCATACTTTTGAGGGCCGGGCCATCAAGCGCTGATACTCGGCTCGACAGCCGACGAACGTTTAACCGGCGACACTTTCCACGTCATACCCAGCCTCGTCGATCGCCACCCGGACGGCGCTCTCGCTGGCGTCGCCATCGACCCGGACCGTCTTCGCTTCGATATCCACGACAACCACGTCCACCTCGGGGAGGTTGCCGACCTCGGTGGTGATTGCCTGCCGGCAGTGCTCGCAGCTGATGGTTGGGACGGAATACGTGCGAGTGGTCATGTGCGGGTCCTCGTTGTTCGGTTCATGAGACGGTGGTGACGGGCGGTTGATCGGGGGAGAGACCGCCGCCGACGATGGCGTGGTGGGATTGGCGGAAGGTGGACCGGGCGGGCTCGAATCGGCGCAGACGGAGGCTGTTCGTGACGACGAAGACACTGGAGAACGCCATGGCTGCCGCGGCGATCATGGGATTGAGAGTCCCGGCGGCGGCAATGGGGATGGCGGCCAGGTTGTAGAGGAAAGCCCAGGCCAGGTTGGCCTTGATCGTTTGGAGCGTTCTGCCGGCCAGCCGGATGGCGTCGGCGGCGGAACGGAGGTCTCCGGAGACAAGGGTGAGGTCGCTGGCCTCGATGGCGACGTCGGTCCCGGTGCCAATAGCCAGTCCCAAGTCGGCCTGGGCTAGGGCAGGTGCATCGTTGACGCCATCGCCGACCATGGCGACGACGTGGCCTTCTCGTTGGAGCCGTCGCACCACCGCCGCTTTGTCACCGGGAAGCACGTCGGCGATGACCGTCGTGATCCCAACCTCTCTGGCCACGGCACTCGCAATTTGTCCGTTGTCCCCCGTGAGCAGTATCGGCGTCAGCCCGAGTGCTGCAATTCGGCGATGGCCTCGTTGCTTGTGGGCTTGACGGTATCGGCCACCACGAACACGGCCCGAGCGGAGCCGTCCCATCCGCCCACGATTGCCGTGTGCCCAGACGCCTGGGCCCGATCGATCGCCGACTGCAGTTCGTCGGGCATGTTCATGCACCATTCCGCCAGCAACGACGGTCGGCCGGCTACGACGTCATGGCCGGCGACCCCGCCGGTGACGCCGACACCTTCGGAGTTGTGGAACTCGTCCACTCCGGGCAGCGGCCCGGCCGCCGTCGCTGCGGTGCAATAGCCCGGGCAATGGGATGCTCGCTCGCCGCCTCTAGGGCGCCGACCAACTGCAACGCTTGGCCGGAGTCGGTTTCCGGGCCTGTCGTCACGGCGACGAGGCTCATGTGCCCCGTGGTTACCGTGCCGGTCTTATCCAAGACGATGGTGTCGACCCGGCGGGTGGATTCGAGTACCTCGGGCCCTTTGATCAGAACACCGAGTTGGGCGCCCCGACCGGTGCCGACCAGGATTGCGGTGGGGGTGGCCAGGCCGAGTGCGCACGGGCAGGCGACGATCAGGACGGCCACCGCCGCGGTGAAGGCCTGTCCGGCGCTGGCTCCACCGATCAGCCACCCGGCCAGCGTGGCCAGGGAGAATGCGATGACGATCGGGACAAAAACGGCAGAGATCCGGTCGGCCAAGCGCTGTACGGGAGCCTTGCCGTTCGCGTCGCTGACCAACCGGGTGATCTGGGCCAAGGCGGTGTCGGCGCCGACCCGGGTGGCGGCAACGACCAGGCGGCCACCTACGTTGACGGTTGCCCCGACGGCCCGGTCGCCCGGACCCACCTCGACCGGCAAGCTCTCGCCGGTGAGAAGCGATTGGTCCACCGCCGAGTGCCCCTCGACGACCTTCCCGTCGGTGGCGATCCTCTCGCCCGGGCGTACGACGAAGCGGTCGCCGACGGCTAGGTCTGCGATCGGCGCCCGCCGCTCGGCACCGTTCTCGTCCAGCACGCCCGCATCTTTTGCTCCCAGCTCGAGGAGTGCTGCGAGCGCGGCCCCCGAGCGACGGCGGGCCCTCGCTTCGAGGTACCGCCCGATGAGAATGAGCGTGACGATGGAGCTGGCGACCTCGAAGTAGGTATCGGCGCCGCCGCCGGGGCTGGGCAACAGGCTGAAGGGCATCCGCAGGCCGATGGCTCCGGCGCCGAGGAACACCAGGGCCACGAGGGACCAGATCCAGGCGGCCAGCGACCCGACGGAGATCAGGGTGTCCATCGTTGCCACTCCGTGTCGCATGTTGGCCCAGGCGGCCCGGTGGAAGCCGGACCCGCCCCAGAGCACTACCGGCGTAGCCAAAGCCACGCTCACCCACTGCCAGCCGGGGAACTGCCAGGCGGGAATCATGGCCAGGAGCATCACCGGCACGGTAAGGATCGCCGACCCGATAGCTCGGTTCCGCAGCGAGGCGATCTCGCCGCTCTGATCGTGCGGTTCGCCACCCAGAGCCGGCAACGTAGCCCGGTAACCCGTGGACTCGACCGCGCCGACCAGGTCATCGGGAGAGACCAGCATCGAGTCGTAGTCGACGCTGGCCCGCCCCGTCGCGTAGTTCACCGCCGCCTCGACGCCCTCGAGCTTGTTCAAGCGGCGCTCGATGCGGGTGGCACAGCTGGCGCACGTCATCCCCGTGATGGGGAGATCGACATGGTTGGTCGGCGCTGCTGTCATCTCGGTGCTCCAGCCGATCTCGTACGGATCACAAATACCCCAATGGGGTATGGGGAACTGTATACCCCCATCAGGTATTGACGTCAAGGTTTGATGTGGCGATCGAAACGGGCGCTACGACCGCACCAGGCGGGCAATGGCATCGGTCGCCTCGGTGATCTTCTCCTGCGCTCCAGGACCTCCGGCTTCGATCGCCTCGGTCACACAACTGCCCAGGTGGTCTCCCATCAGTTCGATGGCCACCGCCTGGAGGGCCTTGGTCACGGCCGAGACCTGGGTGAGGACGTCGATGCAATAGCGGTCGTCATCGATCATCTGCTGCAGCCCGCGCACCTGGCCCTCGATCCGGCGGAGGCGCTTGGTGACCTGGTCTTTGTGGTCGGTGTAACCCGGCATAGGTTCTCCTTGCTCGTATACCCCCCTATGGTACCGTATGAACCATGGCCACGACGCCACCACCGGGCTGGGCCGAGCGGACCACGACGAGCATGCCGGCGCGGTGAGGGTTCTTCACGCCGTTGGCCATGCCCTGTCGGTAACCGGCGGCATGACCTGGCAGATCACGTGGTCTCTCATCTTGGGTTTCGCACTGTCCGCCATCGTCCAAGCGTTGGTTCGAAAGGGAACGGTAGAACGGCTCTTGGGCAGTGATTCTCCGAAGGCGCTGGGGTCGGCAACCGCGTTCGGCATCGCCAGTTCGTCGTGCTCCTATGCGGCCGTGGCCCTGGCCCGTGCCCTCTTCCGAAAAGGGGCCAACTTCACCGCGGCCATGGTCTTCGAGATCGCGTCGACCAACTTGGTCGTCGAGCTCGGGATCATCATGGCCTTGTTGCTCGGCTGGCAGTTCACCGCGGCCGAGTTCGTCGGCGGACCGATCATGATCGTGGTCATTGCCGTGATGTTCCGGCTGTTCTTGCGCCAGCGGCTCGTCGTCGACGCCCTCCATCAGGCCGACCGGGGCCTAGCGGGGTCGATGGAAGGTCACGCAGCCATGGACATGAGCGTGAAAGCCACCGGCACCGTCTGGTCCCGACTGTCTTCCCCTGAAGGGTTCACCTCGGTCGCTCATGGGTTCGTCATGGAGTGGGCTGCCGTGCTGCGCGACATCGTCATCGGATTGTTTCTGGCTGGGGCCATCGGTGCATGGGTGCCCGACAGCTTCTGGCGACGTCTGTTCTTCACCGATCACCCGCTGGTTGCCAAGATCTGGGGACCGTTGATCGGTCCGGTCATCTCGGTCTTCTCGTTCGTCTGCTCCATCGGGAACGTCCCGCTTGCCGCGGTGCTCTGGAACGGAGGGATCAGCTTTGGTGGAGTGATCAGTTTCATCTTCGCCGACCTGATCATCGTTCCCATCCTGGTGATCTACCGGAAGTACTACGGGGTGAAGATGATGCTGTTCATCCTGGCCTCGTTCTACGTGACCATGGTCATCGCCGGCTATGCCGTCGAGCTGATCTTCGGCGGTGCCGGGCTCGTTCCGACTACGCGAAACGCCACGGTGCTCAACCCCACGGTTAGTTGGAATTACACGACGTACCTCAACCTGGTGTTCATCGCCTTGGCCATCGTCTTGCTGTGGCGTTTCTTTCGTACCGGTGGACGCATGATGCTCAAGATGATGGGCGGGGATCCGATGCCGACGATGGCGGGGCAGGGATGACGGCGAGTGTTCGAGCCCGAGAAGTAGCGCGGCCCCCAGCCTACGCTTATGCCCGATCTCGTAAGCGGGATCAGGTATCAGCCAACAGCTCGATGCGCCGAGCGAGGTTGACCGCGTGGTCACCCAGTCGTTCGTAGAAGCGAGCGAGGAGGGTTACCTGTGCGGCAATGGTGACCGGCATCTCTTCGGTGGAAACTTCACGAGTCAAGCTCTCGTGGAGGACGTCCATTTCCTCATCCGCCTTGGTCAGGCGTTCGCCAACCTGAGTGCGATCCCCGAAGGCATTGGCGGCCTCTTGCCACATCTCGTTGGCTACCTCGGCCATGAGCTGGACGATGCCTCGACTACGCGCGCTCATGGCCGTTCCGAGATGGTCCACCGCCCGCTGGGCGATGTGCTCGGCCAAGTCGGCACTTCGCTCCAGTTCGGGGATGATCAAGAGCAGGGCGACCAGGTAGCGAAGCTCGTCCCCTCGGACGGGCCCCTCTTGTAGTTCGTCCCAAATAAGGAGCTCCACTTCAGCCGTCAGGTCGTCCACCTTCTGATCTCCATCAATGACCTCTTGGCCGAGTAGAGCCTCGTCACTGAGTAGAGCATCAGTAGCCCGTGCTAATGCCTCGGAAACCAGGGCGAAGAGTTGGATCACCTTGTGATTGATGCCGTCGAGGCCAAGTTCGGGAGGATTCATGACACGAAGAGATTACCCACGACCAGGGAATTACTCCCAGAACACCGAAAGTTAGCCATTTGTTAACCTTCCGTTCGCTTTCGGGATTCCTGGCGTCAACCTTCGACCGTCACAGTGATGAGGCCGTCGTCCCACGTGGGGCAGAGGAGGGTGCTGGGTAGTGACATCGAGTTCGACGCCGACCACTGGAACGGCACTAACCGGTGCGGCACCGTCAGTCAGCGATCTCTTGAATGATGCGCCCCGAAGCAAGTTCCATCGGCGAACAGTCCTCGTCTCCGGGGTCGGATTCTTTACCGACGCCTACGACCTGTTCGTTATCAGCACCGTGGCGACGCTTGTCGCCATCCAGTGGCATCTGAGCACTGTACAGACCAGCTGGGTCACCGGCTCGGCCATCTTGGGGGCCTTCGTCGGAGCACTCGTTTTCGGGAGAATCGCTGACGTTCTCGGCCGTAAGCGGGTGTACACCATGGTGGCGGCGATCATGATCGCAGGGGCCTTGGCCTCGGCCGTCGCCCCGGGATTTGTATGGTTGGTCATCGCCCGTTTCGTCCTGGGGCTCGGTATCGGCGGCGACTACCCGGTATCGGCGGTCCTGATGAGCGAGTACTCGAATCGGAAAGACCGAGGTCGGATGGTTGGCATGGTCTTCTCCATGCAGGCGCTCGGGCTGATCGTCGGACCCCTGGTGGGACTGGTGCTGCTCACTTCGGGCATGAGCCATGATCTGACCTGGCGGATCATGCTGGGCCTCGGCGCGCTTCCTGCTGCTGGAGTCATTTACCTGCGGTCCAAGATGCCCGAGTCGCCCCGATTCAAGTCCCAGGTCCAAGGTAAGACGGACCAGGCCAGCACCGACATCGCGACGTATTCCGACGGCGTGGTGAGGGCACCCGCCGCGTTGGCCCAGGGGACCCAACGCATGAAGCTCGGGCAGTTCTTCAAGAACCCCCGAATGTTGATCCTTCTTTTCGGTACGGCCGGATCGTGGTTCCTTTTCGACTACGCCTACTACGGGAACACCCTCTCGTTGCCTGCGATCCTGAAACAAGTTGACTCCTCTGCTTCCTTGGAGGCCAAGTTGCTGTGGACGCTCGGCATCTTCGTGGTGTTTGCCGTCCCCGGGTATGTCGTGGCGGTAATGACCATGGACCGTATCGGGCATCGCCGACTTCAGTTCCTTGGGTTCGGTGTGATGGCTGCGGCCTTCTTAACGCTGGCTGGCTTTGCCCACTTGACGACAATGGTTGCACCTTTCTTGGCCATTTTCGGACTCAGCTATTTCTTCGTCGAGTTCGGGCCGAACATGACGACCTTCGTCCTTCCCTCCGAGGTCTTTCCGGTCAGCATGCGGACTACAGGGCACGGTATTGCCGCGGGGATCGGGAAGCTGGGTGCGTTCGTCGGCGTGTTCTTGGTCCCTCAACTGCAAAAGCACTATGGCCTTCGCGGCATGTTGGCAATTGCCGGCGTTGCGGCCATATTGGGTTTCGCTTTGACATCGGTTCTCCCTGAACCGGCGCGTCGAAATCTTGAAGAGTTCAGCGATGATTTCGATGCTCCTCAGGTATCGCAGGCACAGGTCCTTCCCGTCGAGGTCACAGGTTCGTTCGGCGAGCGGAAACCACTGTCGCCGGTCCTCCAGCAGACCGTTGCCGCTCAGACAGAGTGAATTTCCGAACGAAGGCAACTCCCTTCTGCGAGTGGAACCTCTTCGCTGAGTAGCTCGGAGGGGTCTGAGCGTTCCAGGGCGACTCAGCCATGGTTCACTGGAACATGACCGCGACATGGCCCTCGGACTGGGCCGCACGAGTCCGAGGCGATCGGTGCGTGATGTGCGATGCGCTCGGTGGGGGCGACAATGAGTACTGGGTCCATGTCGCGGACGGCGACCACACCGAGGTGCACCTCGATCGGGCCAGTCAGATCAAGGGTTACTGCCTCGAGGTGTGGCGCCTTGGTCACGTAGCTGAGCCCACCGACCTGGAACCCGGGGCGGCCGGCGGCTACTGGGGTGAGGTGCTGAGGACCGGTCGGGCCGTGATCGAGGCATTCGCTCCGGTCAAGGTCAACTACTTCACCCTCGGGAACACGGTCCCACACCTGCACACGCACATTGTCCCTCGCTACCAGTCGGATCCGGCGCCCGGAGGACCGCTGTCCTGGAGCCAGGTGGTGGGTCCACCAGTGTTCGCCGAAGCGGGGCTCAGGGCGCAGGCCGCGGCGCTCCGAGACGCCGGATTGGAGTCGTGACTTCAACCACTCCCCATCACGGCTCGGTCGTATGCCTGCGGGTCTCCATCGACTACCGACCACTGGTGGTGACGGCTGCGCCCGCCATGGCCCCCGAGCCTCCCCGAGGGAGGGGAACAAGTTGCGCTCGCTTTCTGTTAACCGTCTGCAGTCGAATAATTGTGCAAGCAGGAGTAATGCAGTGAGTGAGACCCTTTCAGAGACGCCGGACCAGGAATTGGCGGCGTTGGACGCATATTCCCAGGTCGTAGTGTCCGTTGCCGAGCAGTTGACGCCGAAGGTCGCTGCTCTTGAGGTTTCTCGCCGCCAACGTGACGGAAGTTACGCGGGTGGGGCAGGCTCGGCCGTGATTTTCACCAATGACGGCTTTTTGCTGACCAACGCCCACGTGGTGGGTGCGGCCGAAGCCGGTCGAGTCGCATTTGCCGATGGCACCGCCGTCCCCTTCCACGTGGTCGGGAGCGATCCCCTCTCGGATCTGGCCGTGGTTCGCGCCGATGGCGCTACCCCTGAGCCCGCCCGCCTGGGTGAGGCGTCGCAGCTCAAAGTGGGGCAGTTGGTGGTCGCGGTCGGGAACCCCCTCGGTTTGGCCGGCAGCGTCACCGCCGGCGTCGTCAGCGCCTTGGGCCGTTCGTTGCCAGCCAGGGCCGGAAGCAACGTCCGGATCATCGATGACGTCATTCAGACCGACGCCGCCCTCAACCCCGGCAACTCCGGTGGGGCGCTGGTGGTGGCGTCGGGGGAGGTCGTGGGCATCAACACCGCGGTGGCCGGCGTCGGGGTGGGCCTGGCCATTCCGATCAACACCGTCACCCGACAGATTGTCGCCGCCTTGATGGCCGATGGGCGGGTGCGCCGGGCCTATCTGGGCCTGGCCGGAACGCCGGCGCCGCTTCCCCCGGCGCTGGCCTCCCAACGCGCCCAGAAGGTGGGGCTGCGGGTGGCACAGGTCGTACCGGGCGGACCAGCCGCCCAGGCGGGGTTACGTGAAGGCGATCTGCTACTCAGTGCTGACCGTGAGGCGGTCACAGGCGCCCAGACGTTGCAGAGACTCATGCTCGGCAACGCCATCGGAAAGCCCCTGGCTCTGACGGTGCTGCGCTCAGGCGCCCTCGTCGACGTCGTGGCCACCCCGAAGGAGCTCGACCTCCCGGACTGACCGCGGCACGCTCCCTGGTCAATGGATCGCGGATGATTGGGCATGGCTACCCCAGCACGAGGGTGGGGTGCGTTTGCTGTGCAACCACCTCCGTTCGTGGTCGGGGCGCCCGGTCCTGCCGGACGGGATCAGGTCGGGTCGGAGCGGGTGAGATCCCCGAAGAATCCAGTGATGCGGACGATGGCCCCTTCGTCGGACACTTCGCCGACATCCAGTCCCGTGAGAGCGATTGAACCGTCCTCGGCGACGAGATCCCATGAGAAGCGAAAGTGGTTGTGGTGCTCGTCGACGGCGCTCGAGCGTTGGAACCGATGCTCTGGAAATTGCGACTGCAAGGTAGCGGCCATCTTGCTGATCTCACCCTGGCCGGTCGCGGTCAGCGGGGGATCGATGAGGCGACCGTCCTCGGCCCGGATCAGCTGGTCTCGACGTTCGGGATCACTTTCGTTCCATCCGGCGAGATACCCATCGACAACTTCGGCCAGGTCGGTCATGTGAATCGCTCCTTTGGTGGTTGGCTTCATGAGTGATTATGAAGACCAGCGAGAAGGAAAGCGATTACCTGAGAGGTAGCCGCGCCGCCGGCTGTCCGCCCAGCGGTGTCGGGCCATCGCCCGGATGGCAGCGGTACGTCAGAGCCCCGAGGAGCTCGGCGTGATGATCGTCCCGCCCCACGTCTCTGGGGCAACATCGGCGAGCGTTTCCGAGAACGTCCACTGGTGACCAGCGAAATCCTCGGCGTTGTACTGGCGCTCGCCGTACTCGAAATCGGTCGGCTCCATTAGGATGCCCGCGCCGTGTTCCCGGGCCCGCTCGCAGTGGGTGCGAGCGTCCTCCACCCGCACCGTCACCGAGTGGGTGACTTCCCCAGAGCGCGGCGGCCGGCGATCACCGCGTACATCGCCCAGGATCACGGCACCCTCGCCCAACTGGAGCTGGGAGCGGTGGTCCTCGCCGATCCTCAGCCGCTCTTCGAACCCGAAGGCCGCACAGAGCCAGGCGACCGCCTCGCGGACATCGGGATAGATCAGGACGGGAATGACCGTGGACGTTGGGATTGACCGGTTGGATTTCACGGCTACTCGTTCGAGACCGGTTGCTCAGCACCGGCCAGGGGCGGGGGCCACTCGCCGAGGGGCTTGCCGATCTCCCAATGATGGCCGAAGGGGTCAGCGACGCGCCCCAGCAGCCAACCGTGGGCTTCGGCGACGGGATAGATCTCCGCCGCCCCCGCCGTCTTGGCCCGCTCCATCATGCTCTTGGGGTCATCGACGGTCAGCAGCATCCGCTCGGTGGATCCGCCCAGGGACTGCGGGCTGAAATTATGGTGCTCGGGCGACTCGTCTTCGACCCAGAAGATCCCGTCTCCGACGGCGAGTTGGGACACGACTTCCTCATTGGCATCGTCTCCACCGAAGCGGTACAGCTCGGTGGCGCCGAATGCCGCCTTGTAGAACTCCACCGCCGCTCGTCCGTGCCTGACGGAGAGCTGGGCCTCGATGCCCTGGCGGGAGCGCTGCCGCTCAATCACCGGGATGCCTGTCTCGGAGCGTTGGCGGGGTCGGCGGTCAGCAATCGGCCGACGGAGTTCGCAAACCAGCGCTCGTACTGTCCGACGGTCCAGTGCCGTCTCCGGGTGAGCCGGTCGAACACGGCCGGATCCATGAGCAGCCAAACCGTGTCAACCGCCTCGTCGGTGCTGCACCCCTCCCGCAGGGACGCCACGCGGCTCACGCCCTCGACGATCCATGATGCGGTCACCGCCCGCTGCGTCACCATCTGTTCTGCTACCTTCTCGAGCTCTGGGTCCTTGGCCGACCCTTCGAAGACGGCGAGGACCAGTCCGGCCGATCGGACCTGGGCGGCCGCCAGCACTCCCGCCAGAAGCGACAAGAACTCGTCTGCGGTCCGCGCCATTCGGGCCTCGGCCGCCCAGCCTCGATCGAGGACCGGCACCGGTTCGTCGTCACCGGCAATGGCGACGTCGATCGCCGCCTTGAGCAGTCGGGCCTTGGTGCCGAACAGCGCTTCTACGGTCGGGACCGAGACATTGGCGTCATCGGCAATCGCCCGGATGGTGGTGGCACCGTACCCCCGGTCGAGGAACACCGCGATTGCCGCCTCGAGCACTCGCTGGCGAGTGCGACGGGCCTGGGCATCGCGCACGTTCGATCGATATCGCCGCGGCACCCGCGACTGCGTCGTGACCACAGTCGCATTATTAGCCATGGTAGATCCATAGTCAATACTGGGCGCGTGTCAATGGGTCGATGCTTTGCTCCCAGGACCGGCTGACTTGCGCCGCCGCTCGGTGAGATCAGTCGTTCCGGGGGGCAAGGAGTCGCTCGCCGCACTGTTCCTCAGATACTCGACCAGCATCTCGATCAGCACCTGTGCCGCCCGGGGAGGTTCCAGGGCGCGCCGACGGGCCAACAGGACGGTGCGGCTCAATCCCGGCGCGCTGAACGGAGTGACCCGAAATCGCTTGCGCACCACGGTGCTGGGTACGACCGCCACACCAAGACCGGCGTCGACGAACTCCAACACCGCGTCCATCTCGCCTCCTTCGATGGCGAAGGTCGGTTCGAAACCGGCGGCGCGACATGCATCGACAGTGGTCTCCCGCAGGTCGTAGCCGGGGCGGAACATCACCAATGGAACGCCCTTCAACTCTGCGATGCTCATCCGTGCTCGGCGCGTCGGACCGGGCTGCCCGTGCGGGGAGATGATCACGAGGTCCTCGGCCAGGAGTGGGATGGTGGCTAGCACCGGGTCGTCCTCGAGCCGGGCGTCAACCACAAGCGCGAGATCCAACGCGCCCTCGGCCAGGTCGCGTTGCAGATTCCGCGAGCCACTTTCGTGCACGACAATGTCCACGCCCGGATGCAATTGTCGGTACGAGGCGAGCATGGGGGGGAGCAGACCCGTGCACAAGCTCGGCGTAGCTCCGAGCCGGACCCGCCCCCGTCCTAGTTCGGCCAACTCTCGGATCTCCCGGCGTGCGGTCTCGGCGTCGGCCAGCATCCGCCGCGCTATCGGCAACAGGGCCTCCCCGGAAGCCGTGAGGCTGACATTGCCGCGCACCCGATGTACGAGAACGGTGCCCAGGTCGGACTCGAGCGCCTTCACCTGTTGTGACAGGGAGGGCTGAGCGACGCCGACCCGCTTAGCCGCTCGGGTGAAGGAGCACTCGTCCGCCACAGCCACGAAGTAGGTCAACTGGGTCAACTGCATGATTGTCTCAACTGCATGGCTGGCTCAACTGCATCCTTCTATCATAGGCAAAAGGTATTGAAAGTACAGTGAACATCTCTTTGACCTCTGATCGGCAGGGACGTACGGTGCCACCGTGGTCATCGATATCCGCACCCGTCCGACCGCCACGACGTCCACGCTGTGGCAATCCACCATCGGGAAGAAGGCCGTCATGGCCGTCACCGGATTGATCATGGTGCTGTTCTTGGTGTTGCACATGCTGGGCAACCTGAAGATCTTCTTCGGGCCCCACGACTTCGACGCCTACGCGTCGTGGCTGCGGGCCATCGGCGAGCCCGTGTTGCACGGTTCCTGGTTCCTCTGGATCGAGCGCGCCATCCTGTTGGTCGCTGTCGTGCTGCACATCGTCTGCGCCGCTCAGCTGTCCAAACGCGATCTGGCCGCTCGACCGACCGGCTACACCCACAGTCAGCGAGCCAAGGCCAGCTTTGCCACTCGCACGATGCGCTGGGGCGGGATCATCCTCGTCTTGTTCATCATCTGGCACCTACTCGATCTGACTGCCGGAGCTACTAACCCCGACTTCGAAAAGGGCCGCCCGTACCACAACGTCGTCGCCGATTTCCATGTCTGGTGGATCAACATCATCTACATCGTGGGGGTGCTGATGGTTGGGCTTCACATCAATCACGGCTTCTGGAGCGCCACGCAGACGCTCGGGATCAACCGCCCAGGTCGCGATGCGGCGATCCGTGGGAGCGGGACCACCCTGGCCCTGGCCATCACGGCCGGCTTCGTCGCCGTTCCCGTCGCCGTCATGGCGGGACTGGTGAGATGAGATGATCGGCTACACGACCGGCGAAGCGATCGTCGATACCGCCGCCCCGACCGGCCCGATCGAACGACGCTGGGATGAGCGGCGCTTCCGCGCCAGCCTGGTCAACCCGTCCAACCGCCGCAAGCACCGGGTGATCGTCGTGGGCACCGGGCTGGCCGGCGGCTCGGCCGGAGCGACCCTGGCCGAGCAGGGCTATCACATAATTCAGTTCTGCTTCCAGGACTCGCCCCGCCGCGCCCATTCCGTCGCCGCCCAGGGCGGCATCAACGCCGCCAAGAACTACCGAAACGACGGTGACTCGGTGCCGCGGCTGTTCTACGACACCGTCAAGGGCGGCGACTTCCGTTCCCGCGAATCGAACGTGTACCGCTTGGCCCAGATCTCGACGGAGATCATCGACCAATGCGTCGCGCAAGGTGTGCCGTTCGCTCGCGAGTACGGCGGATTACTCGACAACCGCTCATTTGGCGGCGTCCAGGTGTCCCGTACCTTCTACGCCCGCGGCCAGACCGGTCAACAACTGCTCATCGGGGCGTACCAGGCACTGTCTCGTCAGATCGATGGCGGCAACATCGAGATCCACCCGCGGACCGAGATGCTCGACCTGATCGTCATCGACGGGAGGGCTCGCGGGATTGTCGCTCGCGACCTGGTCACCGGCGCGATACAGACCTACCTGGCTGATGCCGTGGTGCTGGCCAGCGGCGGCTACGGGAACGTCTTCTACCTCTCGACCAATGCCAAGGGCTCCAATGCCTCGGCCATCTGGCGCGCTCACAAGCGGGGCGCGTACCTGGCGAATCCCTGCTTTACACAGATTCACCCTACGTGCATCCCACGCTCGGGGGAGCACCAAAGCAAGCTGACCCTGATGAGCGAATCGCTACGCAACGACGGGCGGATCTGGGTTCCGGCGAACAAGGGCGACGCCCGCTCCCCCGATCGGATCCCTGAGGCCGAGCGCGACTACTACCTCGAACGGATGTATCCCTCATTCGGCAACCTGGCGCCCCGCGACATCGCCTCACGGGCGGCGAAGAACCAGTGCGACGAGGGCCGAGGCGTCGGGCCCGGCAGACTGGGGGTGTATCTCGACTTCACCGACGCGATCAAACGCCTGGGCCGGGCCGGCGTCGAGGATAGGTACGGGAACGTGTTCGACATGTACCAGCGGATCACCGCGGAGAACCCGTACGAGGTGCCCATGCGGATCTATCCCGCCATCCACTACACGATGGGTGGTTTGTGGGTCGACTACGACCTCCAGAGCACGGTGCCCGGACTGTTCGTGATCGGCGAGGCCAACTTCTCCGATCACGGGGCCAATCGACTCGGGGCCTCGGCGCTGATGCAGGGTCTGGCCGACGGCTACTTCGTCCTGCCCTCCACGATCGCCGACTACCTCGCCCGTGGCGGCCTGAAGCCGGCCGACGCCGCGGACCCCTCGGTGCGCCAGATCGAGTCCGAGGTCAGGGCGCGGCTCGAGCGATTGCTTTCCATCCGGGGCAACCGGACGGTCGATTCCATTCACCGGGAGCTGGGCACCCTTCTGTGGGATCAATGCGGAATGGCTCGCCAGGAGGCCGGCCTGCGCAAGGCACTGGAGCGGATCCCCGAGCTGCGCGACGAGTTCTGGCAGAACGTGCTCGTGCCCGGCACGGGCGAGGAGTTGAACCAGGAGCTCGAGAAGGCGAACCGGGTCGCGGACTTCCTGGAGCTCGGCGAGCTCCTGGTATTGGACGCGCTTGTGCGCGAGGAGTCCTGTGGCGGCCACTTCCGCGAAGAGAGCCAGACCCCAGACGGCGAAGCGATGCGCGACGACGAGAACTTCAGCCATGTGTCGGCGTGGGAGCACACCGGCGCCGGAACGGGTCCGGTCCTGCACAAAGAGGCGCTCGAGTTCGAGTACGTCCACCCCAGCCAACGGAGCTACGCGTGAAGATAACGGTTCGGATCTGGCGGCAAGCGGGCCCGGAGTCCCGGGGTCAGCTGGTCAGCTATCCGGTCGACGAAATCAGCCCCGACTTGTCGTTCCTGGAGATGCTCGACATCCTCAACGAAGGCCTGATCCTGAGGGGCGAACAGCCGGTCGCCTTCGACCACGACTGTCGCGAGGGAATCTGCGGTTCGTGCAGCTTGGTCATCAATGGACGGGCCCACGGGCCGGAACGGACCACGTCGTGCCAGTTGCACATGCGCAGCTTCGCCGACGGAGACGTGATCGATGTCGAACCCTGGCGATCCCGTGCCTTCCCGGTGATCAAGGACCTGATCGTCGACCGCTCCGCCTTCGACCGAATCATCCAGTCCGGTGGCTATATCACCGCCCCGACCGGTACCGCACCGGACGCCCACACCACCCCGGTGTCGAAGCCGACCGCCGACAGGGCCTTCGAGAACGCCACCTGCATCGGCTGTGGCGCCTGCGTGGCGGCCTGCCCGAACGGGTCGGCGATGTTGTTCACCAGCGCCAAGGTGGCTCACCTGAACGCATTACCCCAGGGGCAACCCGAGCGTGAGTCACGGGTGCTGAGCATGGTCGCCACCATGGACCAAGAGGGGTTTGGTGGCTGCACGAACAGCGGTGAGTGCGTGAGGTCGTGCCCGAAGGGCATTCCGTTCGAGACCATCGCCAATTTGAACCGGGAGTTTCTGCGCGCGGTGCGCAGAGGCAGCTCCTGATCGAGTGGCAGTGGTCCTCGCGCCGCGCACCAACTTCGCTCACGAGTTCCCCTCCCGGACGACGCTCAGCGCTTCAGGTACTGGCTCGCCAGCGGCGCTGGCGCGCACGCCAACCAGCCATCGATGAGTGCCTCTTCGAGCGCCTTCTTGGTCACCGCCCTCAGCTGGATGAGAATGGCGGAGTATCCGTCGAAGTGCGGAATCGTGAAGAACGCCTTGGGATTCGAGGCGAGCATGGCCTCCTTCTCGGTGAGATCGGCGACGCGAACGGCCAGAATGGGCCCGTCAGGGGGGACTGCGTCGCCGAAACGCTTGATATCGGCCTTGCTGAAGCGCCGTTCCCACGCGAAGGCCTTGCCCGAGACGAACCAGGTGCGGGCACCATGACGCTCGCCTTCAGTGGCTTCGGGCAGGTCCAGTGCCATACGAGCCGCGTCCTCGACGGTCCTCATCGTCAGCACAGTACCGTCCTGAGCGGGTTGGGGTCCGGTGGGCCGAGCCACGTGACCCTGTTGCTGGCTCTACCCCAGGAATGGCGCTCGGCACTTGGTCGACCACAAGCCATCCCAGGCCGCGGCGATGTCGCCCAGGGGGTCGGCGGCCAGCGAGCAGGGCGCGTCGAATATCAGGGTCTGGCGCTCCGGGGCCGTGTACTGGGGCCACTCGCCGACGTCGGAGATCTCTGGCGTCCCTCCCGGGCGAAGCTGCCCCACGCGTGCAGGTGCTGGCGGGCAACCTCGTCCGCTTCCGGTCCGGCGCGCAGGAACTCGCGCCAGCCGGCTCGGTGAAGGGTGTCGAAGCTGAACGGTAGGTCGATGGCGTGGAACGCCCCTGGATCCCACTGGCCGGGGACGGGAGGCCCGCTCCAGGCGAACTGGGCGACGTAGGTGCGGCCGCCGTTGGCGGCGTGGCTTTCCGCCACCCTGCGGGTCGGAAGGCGCATCACCCCGTCGGTCTGGACGGCCGCCCACAAATCCGAGCCGCTGGCGGGTCCCTGGGAGCCGAGCAGGTCACGGTAGAAGTCGACCAGCTGCCGGGCTCGCTCCGGGCCCGGGTCCGTGCCCAGGCGCCCGACGATGTACCGCTGGGCCCATCGGGCCAGGCCATCCAGCCCTATCGTGTCGGCCTCCAGGCTGGGGTAGAGGCGCATCTCGTCGGTCGTCCAGCTCACCAGAAGGTCCAATTCTGATCCTGCGCCACCGGCAATGGCGACGGAAGGGCTGGTCGGGATGAGGTCGTCGTCGACGAACGGGTGAAACGGCATCGAGGTCAGCACAGTCATCATCTCGAGCACCACCGCCTCTTGAGCCGCGACCAGGTCCTCGGCGCTCAGGTCCCAAAGCCGCGCCATCCTCGAGCGGGGAATGGACAGCCGGCGGAGGACGGCGTCGGCCACCCTCTCTACGTCATCGGGGTAGAGGGTGTGGTCGATTCCCGGGCTCTGCAGGATGCACCTTCGGACCAAGCCGGCACTGGCCGGGGAGGCGAGCAGGTGGGCGAGCGAACCGGCGCCGGCTGACTCACCGAACACGGTGACGTTTGTCGGGTCGCCGCCGAACGCGGCGACGTTGTCCTTGACCCACTCCAACGCGGCCAACTGGTCGCGGAGACCGCAGTTGGTGTCCCCCGACCACTGACCATCTCCGGCCCCGTTCTCGCCAAGCTCGCCGAACCATCCGAATCCCAGCACTCCGAGCCGGTAGTTCACTCCGACGACGACCACGCCTTCGTCGGCGGCCAGGCCGGACCCGTCGTAGGTCTCGATGCTGCTTCCGCCGGTGAGGTAGGCGCCACCGGCGACCCATACCAGCACCGGCAGGTCGACTGGCTCGTCGGGCGTCCAGATGTCGAGCGTCAGACACCGCTCGCTTACGGCCGCAACCTGGTTCCCAGGGATCGTCCCGCTGAACGGACTGGCCGACGACTGCATGGACGAAGGGCCGAAGGCAGAGGCGTCGCGGACGCCGCCCCAAGGCTTGGCCGGCTGCGCCGCCCGGAAGCGCAGGGGGCCTACGGGGTCAGCGGCGTAGGGGATTCCGTGGAAGGCTCGCACGGGGCGTTGGGAGCGGCCTGCCCGGTAGGACAAGCCCTGGAGCCGGCCGGTGGCCACCTCTGTCGTCGGGATCATCGAGTCTCTTTCGTTGCCTGCCGGGGGCGCGGCCCACGCCCCTCAGCTCTTCCGAGCGTTGAACACGTCCCTACCGAACGGCTTCAGACCGGTGGCCGCAGCCCAACCGAGGTGTCCGCGGCCGTCGGTGCCGCCCGAGGTCAGGCCGAGGAGGTCCTCGTAGCTTCGCAGGGCTGAGTAATGGTTGTAGGAGCCCGAGGTGTCGACGGTACCGGCCTTGACATATCGGGGGTTGAGCAGGAGGGCACCGATCTGACCGCCACCAGGTGCCTGGCTGTTGGTCGTGGCCGCGACGTTGCCGGGAGCAACGGTATTCGGCCCGGGCTGCTCATTGCAGCAGGCCGCGGCATAGGTCGGGTCCGTCTGAGGATCGACCTCGGACTCGTCGAAGGTGATGGCCAGGAGCGTGTCGCCCTCCTTGTATGCGGGCGAGCCCAAGATCACTGGCACCCAGTGGCGGAGAAACGTATCAGCACCAACCAGACCACCGACGTTGGTACCGGCGCTGTTGGTGCCCGCACACGTCGCGTCGTGCCCATCGTTGCAAAGGTTCGGGGTGATGAAGGCGAAGCGGGGAGTGGTGGCCGCCTTGGAAAAGTCCCGCACCAGGTGTCCGGAGGGGCTCGGGGTTCCCTGAGCGGTCAGCGTTCCGAGGGGCACGTCGTTGGCGTCACATACTGCTGCGTTGTCGATGATCGAGTGGAACCAGACGAACGGGTTGTGGCGGGTGGCGTACTGATCCGTCGGCGTGGCTAGGACGGCCGTCGGCGAACCGATGGCCGGATGCCCGCAGTCGGTCCCCCCGCTCGGGTCAGGGACGCCGCCATCTCGAGACGGAGTGTTGCCCATGTCCTCGGCGTAGCTCCTCCAGGCGGCGACATGGGTCTTCGGGTTCGGAGGGTACTTGGCGTCGAGCTGGTTGGCGATGGTCGGAACCGACGTCGGATAGACGCAGCCTTGCCCCTGTACCTGGCCGTTGCTGGCGGAGCCGCCGGGGGCAACGTCGACGAAGGTGGCGCCGTTGGCCAAGCAGTCAGTCTGGGTGGACTGGGTGGGCGACTGGCCCGACACCTGGGAGATGTAATTGTCCAGACTGGCGTGGCCGGTGCCGTAGTAGTTGGCCAACAGCTCACCCTTTTGGCGAAGAACGGTATTGAGATACGTGGCGACCGAACCGGGTCCGAACGTGGTTGCGTAGCCCTCGTTCTCGAGCTCGATCACGACGATGTGATTGATCTTCCCCGGGGCCAGTGCCGCTCGGGGGACGGCGGCGGCCCCGCTCGCCGGCTCGGCGAGGACCGCGGTCGTCGCTCCGAACCCTACGGTGGTCAACAAAGCGGCGATAGCACCGAGCAGCCGGCGGGTTCGGGGTTGAGCCCGGGTGGCGAGGTTCTGCACGGAAGGTCCTCTCGTCGATGACTGTCATGGCGATCACTCGGTGCCCCACCATCGCTGACTGGGCAGCCTGACTTTAGCGACGGTTGGCGTCCTGTGACCGCCTTGGCCCGGGTGGCCCGAACACGTTGCCTCCCGGACTGCCGTGATCGCCCGGGACGGCGGGGACAGCCGGCTCGGAGGAGCGATTCTCGATCGATCAGACCCGGGTCGGATCGAACTCCAGCACTTGGGTGAGTCGGATGTTGTTACCGGAGGGATCCCGGAACGACGTGTCGATGCCATAGGGCTGGGCCGTGGGCGGGTCATTGAAGGCGACACCGCGTGTCGACAGCTCGTCATAGGTGGCTCGGCAGTCGTCAGTCTCGAGGAACAACGTTCCGCCCGCGCCTTTGGCATACCAATTCGGCGAGTGAGACACTGGCGTCCGGGTCGAGCATGGGGGGACCAGGAACGGGCATCAGCACCAGTCCGACATCGTCCTGCCCGGGAGGGCCCACGCAGAGCCAGCGAAAGTTCCATGCTTCCATGGTCACGTCGGCTCGCACCTCCCAGCCGAGGGTCTGTGTATAGAAGGCGAGCGCCTCGTCCTGATCGTGGACCCAGAATTGCGCGTCGGCGATCTTGATCATGGGGACCTCCTGATTGTGCGGGTATGAGGTCGAGACTAAGAGACTGGCGAATCGCCGTCTTCTCGAAACGTGCGGTTCTGTGGACGCCCGTAGGCCAGAGCGACGCAGCGGGGAATGCGCACGTGCCACTCGGCGGGCGGGTATAGAGCCCGGTAGGCCAGCGGCGTCTGGCCGAACATCCGACGGAAGCTGGACGTGAAGGAACCGACGCTCTGGGCGCCAACGGCGAAGCAGATGTCGGCGATCGACCAGTCGGTGGTGCGCACCAGGGTCGCGGCTCGCTCCAGTCGCCGAGTCAACAGATACTGGTGGGGTGACTCGCCAAAGGTCCGCTTGAACTGTCGACTGAAATGCGCGGGCGATATGCCGGCCGCCGCGGCCAGATCCGACACCGACAGTGGCTCGAAATACCGGGCATCGACGAGATCCTTGGCTCGAAGCAGATGGCGGCCCAGGGGCACGTTTGCCATCGGCACAGTATGCCGGTCAGCCCGGACGCACCGACACCGTGGGCATCCCCGGGCAGGTCAGCAGGCCTGCTGAGTACTCTCCCAGGTGTACTCGCTTGCGTTGGTATGTACATCCAGGGGCTGATGTGGTAAGCGAGCCTTGTCGGATACGTTAGTCATATGGATGACGAGCTTCGACCACCATTTGCTCGTCGTGTGATCTCGGGCCTTTCCCAGCGACAGTGGTTCGCGATCGATATCGCGATCGCATGTTTGCTCATTGCACCACAGATTGGGTCAGTCGCTCGGAGCCAGGAACACTTCGATCTGTCCGGAACCGGATGGGATATCGCCCGGTATGCCGCACTCGTCGTGATCGGAGTCGCCCTTCCCTTCCGCCGCCGAAATCCGGTCCCGGTGCTGATCATCGTCTCGTCCTTCGGGGCCTTTGCCCTCGCTCTGCAAGTTCAGCCGTCATTGGCCAGCACCCTGGCGCTCTCGATCTATTCCGTCTCTGCGGTGTCTTCCTCGCGAATCTCCCAGGTCTCTCTGGGCGGGGTTGTGGCCGTCGTGCTCCTCGCCGTGGCCATCGCCAATCCGCACGACATCATCGGTGTCTTCACGTCGACGTCAGCAGTGGTGTTTGCCGCCTGGCTGGTGGGCCTGAACACCCGAAGCCGGCGGAGATATGCAGCCGCCGTGGCCGAGCGGGCCGCGGAACGAGAACTGGAGCGGGAAGAGAGGCTGAGTCGAGCTGTGGCTGACGAGCGAATCTCCATCGCTCGCGATCTCCATGACATCGTCGCCCACGCCATGAGTGTGATCGCCGTGCGGTCGGGCGTGGCCCGCATGGTCATCGAGTCCCGGCCCGACGAGGCCCGCGAGGCCCTGGGCATCATCGAGACGACGACGAGGCGAGCGTTGCGGGAGATGCGGCTGCTCGTGGGGGTGTTACGCGGTGCGAACTCCAACGGGGCGGCTCGCGAACCGGCTCCCGGCCTGGCCGACCTGGACGAGCTCATCGACCAAGCCGGGGATGCCGGCGTGAAGGTCACCACCGAGATCGACGGCGATCCGCAGCCGTTGCCCGAGGGGGCCGAGCTGTCGGCCTACCGGATCATTCAAGAAGCACTGACCAATGTGGTCCGTCACGCTGGTCCCACGCGGGTCAAGCTCCACATCGGCTACCTGGCCGACGAGCTTCTCATTGACATCGTCGACGAGGGGAGCATGAAGCTGCAGTCGCCCAACTTCGGCGGGCAGGATTCCGGACATGGCCTGATCGGCATGCAAGAGCGAGCCGCCCTCTACGGCGGCACCCTCACCGCCGGCCCGCATGGCCATGGGTTCCAAGTGCATGCCACCCTTCCCACCAGCGAGTCGGTCGTAAGACGATCAACGTCGTCGTCGCTGACGATCAAGCCTTGGTCAGAGGTGGGTTCGTGGTCATGGTCGATGCGGCCGAGGACATGTGTGCCGTGGGCGAGGCGGCCAACGGCGCCGAAGCCGTCGATCTGGCCAACGCCCGCAGCCCCGACGGTGCTCATGGACATTCGCATGCCGGGAATCGACGGTATCGAAGCAACCCGGAAGATCACCTCGTCACCGGCGACGGCGGCCACCAAAGTCCTCATCCTGACCACCTTCGACCTCGATGAATACGTCTATGCCGCGTTGCGGGCGGGGGCCAGCGGCTTTCTCCTCAAAGACACCCAGCCGGAAGAATTGCTCGCCGCCATCCGTGTCCTGGCCGCCGGCGATGCGCTCTTGGCCCCCGCAGTCACTGGTCGCTCATCCAGGAGTTCGTCAATCGCCCCGATGAAACGCCTCGCCGGTCGAGCGAAGCGCTGGCCATCCTCACCGACCGAGAACGGGAGGTCCTCGTCCAAGTCGGCGCGGGGTTTGTCCAATGCCGACATCGGTGCCGAGCTGCACATCAGTGCGGCAACGGCCAAGACCCACGTCGAGCCGGCTCTTGATGAAACTGGACGTCCACGATCGAGCCCAGCTCGTCGTAGCCGCCTACGAGACCCACCTCGTGTCTACCGGTTGACCCTCGATTCCTGAGAAACACCGTTCCTGAGAACACTGTTCCTGAGGAGTACTCCGCAAGGTGTAGGCGGGGGAACGTGAGCCGGCCGGTGGGCCCTCCGGGGTAGGCGAGATCGAGCCGACAGGGCGACGACAGGATCGACGACAAAGCAGATGATGGTCTCGACGAACGATCCACTCGGGTCGATCCAGGAAGGACTCAGACCATGACTGACGCCTCACCGAGCATCGAGGTCCGAGAGCTCACCAAGCACTTCGGCGACACGGTCGCTGTGGATCACCTCGAGTTCGAGGTGTTCCCGGGAAGGGTCACCGGCTTTCTCGGTCCGAACGGTGCCGGGAAGTCGACGACGCTCCGGATGATCCTCGGTCTCGACGCCGACCTCAGGAGTGGCGCTGGTCAATGGTCGGCCGTTCGCCCAGCACCGTCGCCCCCTGTACGAAGTCGGAGCACTGCTCGATCCCAAGGCATTCCACCCGGGCCGGAGTGCCACCGACCACCTGCGCGGCCTGGCCCTGGCCAACGGGATCGACGACCACCGAGTAGCCGACGTCCTCGACATCGTCGGCCTGACCAGCGTTGCCTCGCAGCGGGCCGGCGGGTTCTCCCTCGGGATGGGCCAGCGACTGGGGATCGCCTCGGCCCTTCTGGGCGACCCCGACATCCTGATCCTCGACGAGCCCATCAACGGGCTCGACCCCGACGGCATCCTCTGGGTTCGCACCCTGCTCAGTTCGCTCGCTGACCAGGGGCGGACCGTGCTGGTGTCGTCGCATCTCATGAGCGAGATGGCCCTGACGGCCGAACACCTCATCGTCGTCGGTAGGGGTCGCCTCCTCGCTGACGACAGCGTTGACAACGTGGTGGCGTCGAGCCACCACAACGCCGTGGTGGTGCGCACTCCCCAGGCCGACGAGCTATCGGGCCTCTTGACCACACGAGGCATCACCAGCCGATTCGATCACCCCACGCAGCTGACGGTCGACAGTGGTTCGACCGAAGAGATCGGCGATGTGGCCGCCACCGCCAGCATCACCATCCATGAGCTGACCCTGCAACAGGCCTCCCTGGAGGAAGCGTTCATGGAGCTCACCCACGACAGCGTTGAATACCGAACCGATATCCCCCTCGCCGCTCCGACCGAGAAAGCAGCCTGACCATGAGTGTCGCCAGCCTTACCCTCGAACCGTCGTCCCCCGGAGCTGGGCCTGCTCCAACCGTCGTCGAAGGCGCAACGTCACGGGTGCCAGCCATTCTCCGCTCGGAGTGGCTGAAAGTTCGTACCGTCCGCTCCACCTATTGGAGCCTGTTCGTTGCCGTCCTGGCCATGGTTGTGGTGAGCGCCATCGTCAGCCTGACTCACAAGACGGGGTCGCCATTGGCCCACCCCACCTCGTTGATCCTGGTCGGAGTCCTGTTTGCCCAGCTCGCTGTAGCGGTCGTCGGCATCCTGGCTGTGACCAGCGAGTACTCCACCGGGATGATCCGGTCGACGTTCGTGGCCGCCCCACAGCGCCGCGCCGTGATCACGGCAAAGGCCGCGGTCTTCGGCGGGGTCGCCTTCGCGGTGGGCATCGTTGGCAGCTTCATCAGCTTCTTCGTGGGACAGGCCCTGCTGTCGTCTCACGGCATCACCATGAGCCTGGCCAGTCCCGGTGCCCTTCGCTCGGTGATCGGTGTTGGGCTCTACCTCGGACTTCTGGGCGTTCTTGCCGTCGGGCTGGGCACGATCATTCGTAGTAGTGCCGGCGCCATCGCCGCTCTGGTCGGATTGATCCTGGTCCTGCCGGCGGTGCTCCAAGTGCTTCCATCTTCGATCCGCGATGGGGTCGGCAAATTCCTGCCCGGCAATGCGGGCCAGGCCATCTTCCACGCCACCGACGTTCCCAGCCTCTCCCCGTGGATCGGGTTGGGTGTCTTCGCCCTGTTCTGTTCGGCGGTCTTCGGCCTCGCTCTCGTCTTGGTCAGACGCCGAGACTCATGACCGTTGTTCATCGGGTGGGCCGTGCACGACGTGGCTGCCCGCCTTCCACCACCGAGGTCGGCGGTTCGCCATGAGCGTCAGCCATCTCCTCACCACCTACGGGTATTACGCAGTATTCGCTCTGATCGCACTCGAGAGCCTCGGCGTCCCACTCCCGGGAGAGACCATGCTCATCGCCGCCGGGACCTACCCGGGCACCTCGCACAAGCTATCGATCTGGGTAATCTTTCTCGTCGCGGCCGCCGCGGCCATCATCGGCGACAACATCGGGTTCATGATCGGGCACAAAGGGGGCTACCGTCTGCTCCGTCGCTACGGCCACGTGGTCCGGCTGGACGAGAGCAGGATCAAAGTGGCGAGGTACATCTTCGACCGTCATGGTGGCAAGGTCGTGTTCTTTGGTCGCTTCGTATCCGTCTTGCGTACCTACGCCGCGTTCCTGGCCGGCACCAGCCGAATGCGGTGGCCGAAGTTCCTGGTCTACAACGCAGCCGGCGGTGTGTTGTGGGCCGCGATCTATACCTTCGTTTCGTACGCGGCGGGTCACGCCCTCAGCCGAGCGTCAGGGACCATCACTCTTGTCCTGGCCGGTGGAGCAGTGATCGCGGTGCTGGGTTCGTTCTTGCTCGTTCGGCGTCGGTCCCTGCGACTCACTTCTCGCGCCGAGGCCGCCTATCCGGGACCTCTCGTCGATTGAATCGTCTGGTTGCCCAGGGGCCCCGAACCGATATCCGGGGGCTACCGACCACAAGGCGGCAAACGGCGCGGAGGTGGGATCGGTACAGCACTTGATGTACGCGAGTCCGACCCGAGGCCGATTCCTACACCTCGGGGCGTATGGAGAAACCTCCTGGAGGCCGACGACGCCACTCGATGCGACAGTCAGGATGAGATTGAGGTCGCGAGGCTGCTACCAGGAAAAGCTGGCGTTATCGGCTGCCAACGAACGAGGAGGTTCCCATGATCGAAGCCAAAGGGCTGACCAAGCGGTATGGCGACACCGTGGCGGTGAACGACCTGTCGTTCTCCGTGCAGGCCGGACAGGTGACCGGGTTCCTGGGACCCAACGGTTCGGGCAAGTCAACGACCATGCGCATGATCATGGGACTCGACGCTGCCGACGCGGGAACCGTCACCGTGAACGGACGTGGCTACGGAGGCTTGCCGTGGCCTCTTCGCGAGGTAGGGGCACTGCTCGAGGCGAAGGCGATCCACCCGGGCCGGAGCGCCTACAACCACCTCTGGGCTCTGGCCCAGACCAACAACATCCCCCGGAATCGCATCGATGAGGTCCTCGACCTCGTCGGCCTCACCAGCGTGGCCCGGAAACGAGCGGGAACCTTCTCGTTGGGAATGGGCCAGCGGCTCGGCATCGCTGCCGCCCTCCTGGGTGACCCCGGCGTTCTCCTGTTCGACGAGCCCATCAATGGTCTTGACCCCCAAGGGATCCGCTGGGTTCGAAACCTCATCAAGGGCCTGGCTGACGAAGGCAGAACCGTCTTCGTCTCCAGCCACCTGATGAGCGAGATGTCGCTCACCGCAGATCACCTCGTCGTCATCGGCCACGGGGAGCTGATCGCCGAGATGCCTATGGCCGATTTCATCGCTCAGAGCTCGGAGCAATTCGTTCGGGTCCGTACCGGCAAGCCCGACGAGCTCACGGCCATGTTGGCCGGCAGCGGTGCCCTGGTGACGACCGACGACGATGGCTCGCTCCGGGTTAGCGGCCTGTCAGCCACCGACATTGGCGAGCTCGCCTCCGGAGTGGGTATCGCCCTACACGAGCTTTCGCCCCAGGTCGCCTCGTTGGAAGAGGCGTTCATGGAACTGACCCACGACAGCCTCGACTACGAGGGTGGATCCAGCGCCGACCCTGCCCAAGTACCCGCGCAGCTAGCCCCGACCGGAAAGTGAGCACGAACATGACCACCACCCTCCAGCCTTCGACCCTCCCCGATATTCCCCCTGGGCACTATGGATTCATGGGCGCAGCCCGCTCCGAATGGACCAAGCTGCGCAGCGTGCGCTCCACCACCTGGAGCCTCGTCGCCATGATCGTCCTCAGCGTAGGGATCGGCATCCTGGCCACGGCCACCGAAGCAAGCAGATGGGCTACCACGTCGCCCGTGGACCGCTTGGTCTTCGACCCGACCTCCTTGAGCCTGACCGGTCTGCTGTTCGGCCAGCTGGCGATCGGGGTCCTCGGCATCCTGGTCATGAGCGCCGAGTACGGCACCGGGACGATCCGAGCGACCCTGGCGGCCATTCCGAACCGACCATTGGTGTTGGCCACCAAGGCCATGGTCTTCACCGGCGTGAGCCTTGTCGTCGGGCTTGCCGTTTCGTTTACCGCCTTCTTCGTCGGCCAAGCCCTCTTGACCGGCTCCGCCCCTCACGCCACTCTCGGCGGCGCCGGCGTCCTCCGTGCCGTCGTCGGTGGCGGGCTCTACCTCGCCGTGCTGGGACTCCTGGCGTTGGGCCTGGCGACGATCATCCGGCACACCGCCGGGGCCATCAGCGCATTCGTGGGAATCCTCTTCATCCTTCCCTTGATCGCCGAGGCCCTGCCGACCTCGATCCGAAACGACATTGGCAAGTTCCTCCCAGCCAACATCGGGGCCACCTTGACCACGGTCGTCCCTGGGTTCAGGTCCAACGCGTCAGCGTTCAGCCCCTGGGTCGGTTTCGCCATTCTGTGTGGCTACGCAGTCGTGGCCCTGGGCGTCGGGGGCTGGTTGCTCCAGCGGAGGGACGCCTGACGTCCAGTCGTCGGCGCCCGGAACGCGGTCCTTATTAGTTCGTTGGACCAATCTGTACCACCACTCGGCCCGTGGTGGCCCGGGCCTCCATCTCCTCGAGCGCAAGGGGCAGTTGTTCGAAGGCAACGGTCTTGCCGACGAGCGGCCGGATGGTACCGGCCCGCAGGAGCTCAACCAGATGAGCGTGTACCTTCTCGCCCACGTCCCGAGGTGTCGGGTTGAATCCGGAGCCGGCGGTCCCCGCCGGATCCCGGTAGGCGAGGATGACGCCCATCAGCGAGATATTGCCGAAGCACAGTGCCCGTCCGGCGACAATCGGTACCTCCTCGGCCTCGATTCCGCTGGCGAATCCGACGACCAGATGGCGGCCATTTCGGCTGAGGCACCGGAGGGACTCAGTGGTCACGTCGCCACCGACGCCGTCGAAACATACGTCGACACCCCGACCGTCGGTGGCGTCGAGAACAGCAGGAGCAAAGCTGCCGTTGCGGTAGTCGATCGCGAATTCGGCCCCGAGGCTGCGGGCAAAATCGAGCTTCTCCTCTCCGCCTGCAGTGGCGATCACCCGGGCGCCCGCCGCCACCGCCAACTGCACGGCGGCCGACCCGACTCCTCCGGCTGCCGCGTGGACCAGAACGGTTTCGCCTTCTTGTAGCCCGCCCCGCTCGTGCAAGCCGAGGTGGGCGAGATGAAACGGGTAGTAAAACGCCGCCGCCTCGACGTCGTTGAGCTCGGCTGGGACCTCAAAGGCCATGTCGACGGGCCCGACGACCTGTTCGGCGTGGGCACCAATCGCGCCAGTGCCCGAGCCCATCACCCGACGTCCGACCCACGACTGGGCCCCTTCGCCGGCTGCGATCACCTCGCCGACGAACTCCATCCCGAGGGTGTACGGCAGCGGCGGGTTGATGGTGAGGTACCGGCCGTAACAGCCGTCCACTTCGTTGAAGTTACAGACGGAGGTCGATGTTCGCACCAGGATTTCGTCGGGGCCGGGCCGGGGCGGTGTGACGGTGGTCAGTTCGAGCGCCTGGCTCGGCCGGCCGTACTCGGTCACCCGCCATGCCCGCATCGCGGGAGCGGCAACGGAAGTGCTCATCGATGGTCACTCTCCTCTCCGAGCCACGATCCGACAGGGTACCGGGGTCTTCTCGTTCAGGTGATAACTGGCGCAGATACGGTGGTAGCCATCGGCAATCCACAACGGCGTGCCCTGGACCAAGAGCACCGGGGAAAGCTTCTTCCCGAACTTGATCTTCTCGAGGTCGGCGGCAACCTCCGTGTCCTCATTGCTCAGCAGAGGCAGATTAGAGGCTCGCAAGATGTCCTTCGCCGCATAGTGCCTCAGCGTCTGCTCTTTGCGTAGGGCCTTGCGCAACTTGGCGGCTGCGTCCGGTCCGACCAAGAGAGACAGATAGGACTCGGCGGCCGGTAGGTCCTGGGCCTCCGGCTCATCCTTCCAATGTTCGACCGGCACGATTACCACGCTCCTCATATCGAGGAGAAGCGGTCGACGCTTCCCCGACCTGAAACGATAGTCATCGACGCACGATGCCGATCGTCGCCGGTTCAGGACGCTACTGTCGAACCTGGTTCTCCACTGAGAAGCTCACTCATGAAGACATTCGCAAGCATCTGACAAGGGACTCCATGCCGCTGCCGTCATCTGGTCAGGAGCCCGAGCCCCTCTCTCTCCGAGAACCGGCCGGGCTCCAGACCCCTTGGACCCGAGACTTCCACGATCCCGCCTTCGAGTGGCGACGCGTCTTCTCCGAACTGCTGGGCACGTTCTTTCTCGTTCTCGTGGCCGCGGGCGGAGCGGTGGTCGATGCGCGGAGCCACGGTCAGGTCCCATTCGACGCGCAGGTGGTCGCGCCGGGGCTGATGGTCATGGCTGTCATCTACTTCATGGGCACCATCAGCGGCGCTCACCTCAACCCGGCCGTCACCATCTCGTTCGCCTTACGCGGCAACTTCCCGTGGGTGAGGGTGCCGGGCTACATCGGCGCCCAGTTGGTGGGCAGCGTCCTGGCGGCCAGCTTCTTGCGGGCGACCTTCGGTAACGTCGGACACTTGGGCGCCACCATGCCCGGTGCAGGAATCAGTGCGGGGACGGCGACCCTGATCGAGGTCGTACTCACCACCGGGCTGATCAGCGTGATCCTCGGCACCGCGTCCGGCGCCCGCAATATAGGGGCCAACGCCGCGCTGGCCATTGGCGGCTATATCATCCTGGCCGGCCTGTGGGCCGGACCGATCACCGGAGGCTCCATGAATCCGGCCCGCTCGCTGGGACCGGCCCTTGTCGGCGGGCACTGGAGCGACTGGTGGGTCTATGTCATCGGGCCAATCGGCGGCGGTGTCATCGCGGTGGGGTTCGCGTGGATCCTTCGCGGGCCACCGAGCAAGGCGGCCAACGAAGCGGCACAAGGTGCATCCCGAGACGCGGCACGATCGGGCCAACGAGAGGACAGCTATGAATGAAGGGCGTCCCCCGCCGCTTCGCAACCGGCTCACCAGGCTCCTCGGGGTCGACTATCCGATCGTCCAAGCGCCGATGGGATTCATCGCCCGCGCCGCGCTGGCCTCCGCGGTGTCCAACGCCGGTGGCCTGGGAATCGTCGAGACGTCGTCGGGCCGACTGGACGAGGTGCGCGACGAGATGCTGGGCATGCGGGAGCTGACCGACAAGCCGTGGGGCGTCAACATCGCCCAGATGTTCGTGGGCGACGACGACATCGTGGCGTTCGTCGCCGGCCTCGGCGTCCGCTTCGTCACCACGTCGGCCGGCGATCCGTCCCGCTTCACGGGGCCGCTGCATGACGCCGGCATCACCGTGTTCCACGTCGTGCCCTCGCTAAGGGCGGCGGCGAAGGCCGTGGCTGCTGGGGTCGACGGCCTGGTGGCCGAAGGGGGAGAGGGAGGCGGGTTCAAGAACACCAAGCCGGTGGCCACCATCGTGCTGGTGCCGCAGATCCGGCAGCGGTTCGACCTGCCCATCATCGCCGCCGGCGGTATATCCGACGGCCCGGCGATGGCTGCCGCCTTTGCTCTCGGAGCCGATGGAGTGCAGATGGGGACGCGCATGGTCTCGGCGGCCGAGTCCCCGGTGCATGCCAATTACAAACAACTCGTGGTCGATGCCGACGCCACCGGAACCGTGGTGTTGAGCGCCCACTCGAGCCCCGCGTACCGGGTGATGCGGACCCCGCTCACTGAGTCGCTGGAGCAGGAGCCGGTCGTCCGCATGCACGAAAAGGTCGGTATGGACGGTGTCCTCGAGCTGTACTTCAAGGGCGACCTCGATGCCGGCTTCGCCTTCGGTGGCCAGGTAGCCGGCCTCGTCGACTCGGTCGTCCCGGTGAACGAGATCATCGAGAGCACGATGACCGGTTTCTACGCCACCATCGACAGGCTCGGCACTTTGGCCGACGCCGCCCGGAGCTCTCCGAGCTGATCCGGGTCTGCCCACGGGGCCGACTGCTACGATCGGGTCCTCGACGGGGAAGGGCGCGATGAAGCGGCTGCTGGATGATCCGGGGGAAGACTCGGCCGCACACGCTGCGTCCGCGAGTGCTGGCGACGGCGACGGTGCCGGGCGTGGCCCGAAAGTGGTGACGAAGAGGGCCTACGAAAAGGAGCTCGCTCGGCTCCAGACCGATCTGGTCCGGATGCAGGAGTGGATCGTCCACCAGAACCTGCGGGTGATGGTGATCTTCGAAGGACGCGACACCGCGGGCAAGGGCGGAACCATCAAGCGGATCATGGAACGCCTCAACGCCCGGTATTGCCGGGTCGTCGCGCTCGGCACCCCGTCCGATCGGGAGCGAAGCCAGTGGTATTTCCAGCGGTACATCGCCCATCTTCCCGCCGCCGGTGAGATCGTCCTGTTCGACCGCAGCTGGTACAACCGGGCCGGTATCGAGCGCGTCATGGAGTTTTGCACCGAGGAAGAACACGCAGAATTCTTCCGGACCTGCCCGCAGCTCGAGCGGGCGCTGGTCCGATCCGGGATCATCCTGGTCAAATACTGGCTCTCCCTCAGTGACGAGGAACAGGAGCGCCGGTTCACCGAGCGGATCAACAATCCGGGCAAGCGGTGGAAGCTCAGCCCCATGGACCTCGAGGCCCGAGCCCGATGGGTGGACTATGCCGAGGCCAAGGACGAGATGTTCTCGTACACGGACATCAAAGAGGCGCCGTGGTACGTCGTCGACGCCGACGACAAAAAGGCCGCCCGGCTCAATATCATCAGCCACCTTCTCGACGTCATCCCCTACGAAGCGGTACCCCACGAGGCGGTCGAGCTCCCTCACCGGCAACAGCGGTCCTACGAGCGCCCGCCGATAGACAGCCAGACGTGGGTCCCGGCGCGGTACATCGTACGGTGACGAGGCGTCGGACCTGGATCGTGGAACGGTAGCGGGCGATGCACAAGTTCATCATCATGGGGATCCAGGGGAGCGGCAAGGGAACCCAGGCCAAGCTGCTGGCCAGCGATCTCGACCTCGAGCATTTCAGCGTCGGCGATATTTTCCGCTGGAATGTGCAGCACCACACCAAACTCGGCGCCCAGGTCAAGCGGACCATAGCCCGCGGCAACCTCGTCGAGGACGACCTGGTCGAATCGGTGGTCCGAGATCGCCTCGCCGCCCATGATTGGAACTTCGGATTCGTCATCGACGGGTTCCCTCGCAACGCCCGGCAAGCCGAGTTCTTCCTCGAAAGCTACGACATCGACGGGGTGATCAACCTCGATCTGCCCGACGAAGAGGTCATGCACCGGGTACTCGCCCGCCGGCTGTGCTCGAACTGTGGTCTCGATTACAACCTCATCGCTGATCGCCCGCAACGGGAAGACACCTGCGACGTCTGCCAGGGCAAGCTGGTGGCGCGGACGGACGACAACCCCGAGGCGTTGGCCGTCCGCCTGGCCGATTACCACGAGGAGACCAAACCGCTCATTGCCATCTTCGAGCGCAAGGAATTCGTGGCCACCATCGACGCCACCCAGCCGGTCGAGGACGTTCAGGCCGATATCCGCAGTCGGTTCGGCTTGCCGCCCCGGAGGACCGGCCCGACCACGACGTGATCCAGGCTCTGACTGACCGACGGCCCTGGAGGCACGGTGAGTGAGCTGTCGAGATCCGAGTACGAGGGGATGCTGCACCTGGCCGAGACCGCGCTCAATGCGGAGCGTCACGAGGACTGGTGGCAAATGGCAACCGAGCTCGCCCTGGGGCCGCTCTTCCATGCCGAAGTGTGCACGGTGGCCGAGGTAGATCATCGGCACCTGTCCGGTCAGTTCTTTCTGGTTCGACCCACGTGGGCGAAACGGGCTGCGGCCGGCTCGGAGATGCAACAGGAGCTCCTTGTCGGTCACCCATTCAGCCCGTTCCTGGGAGAACCGGGAGGGTTCGCCATCGTACGGATCACCGACCTCATCTCCCCTGGGGCATGGCGACAGACGGCGGCCTACGCCAAGATGCAAGAGCTGATCGGCGCTACCAACCAGCTCGGGATCGCCATCAGCATCGGATCCGGGCGGAGCATCAGCCTCTCGCCGATTCGGGCCGGGTCCAACTTCACCGAGCACGAGGTCCTGGTGGCCGAGCGACTCCAGCCGCTATTGCGGTCCGCTGACCGCCATGTGCGAAGCGTCATCCAACAGAGAGCCGGTCTGAGCAGTGACGAGCAGGCATCGATGGCGGAAGCCGCGGCCGAGCTCATGCTGACGCGCCGGGAGCAGGTCGTCCTCGGGACCATGGCCGAAGGGCTCACCATGGCCGCCATCGGCCGGAAGCTTGGCGTCTCGGCCCGCACGGTGAGCAAGCACCAGGAGAACATCTACCGCAAGCTCGGCGCCTCCAACCGGCCCATGGCGATGGTGCGGGCTCGGCACGCGGGGCTTCTTCGTCCGCCACCTCTGCAATTGCCATAGCGACCAGCCGGTACGACGTACGCACTATTGCGTATGGCCCGTGTCGTCCCCAGGTGGTCCAATAGGCATCAGCCGCGTGGCGCTGCATTTTCCCTGGAACCTGACGCCGAATTACTCTAATTGGGTACCGACCACTCACGAATGGCGTGCCTAAGGTCCTCGATTGAGGAGATGGCCATTGAGGCACATGGGCGTCAGGCATGGTCATAGCGCTAGTGGGCGCGCTGCAGGGAAACGACTTCGAAGGGTCGGGCTCGTGGCCGCGGCATCGATCCTTTTGGTGGTCAGTGTTGGTTCCCCTCTCTCCGCCAGTGCCACACAGGAATCCGCGCATTCGGTGACCACGCCTGATGCGCCGGTAGTGGCCGGTGCCATCAACGGACAATGGGTGAGCCCGACCGAGGCACCGACAGGTTCAGTGGTCAACGCCCGCCTCCGTCTATCGGCGTCCGAGCCCCTGCACCACGTCGTCGTCACCATCTCCGCCAAAGGGGTGTCGAAGGCCGGACGGCGGCCCCCCTGCTCGTCGGCGGCCTGGCGTCTGTGGGCGTTGGCGCCTTCCTGGTGATCGCCACACGGCGGAACCGCAAACAGAGCGGCAGGCTCGAACGTCGCCGTAGCGCGGTTCATATCATTCCTCGTTCTCGCCTGGAGTCTTAACCATTAGTCATTAAACCATTCGATATCAAAGAATCGTGCTACGGTGGCTCCATGCCCAGGCCGCCCCGACCTCCGATCGGTCTGCAACTGACCCGCACATCCAGGGTTGTGAGCCGTGCCTTCGATGAGGCCCTGAGCGCCGCGGGCGGATCCTTGCCGCGTTGGTTGGTGCTCGTATCCCTCAAAACGCGAGCACTCGGGAACCAACGCGAACTGGCCGAGGCGGTCGGGATCCAGGAGGCCACGCTGTCTCACCACTTGAACGCAATGGCCGAGCAGGGCCTGCTCACCCGCGAACGTGACCCGGCGAACCGCCGCGTGCACCAGGTCAGGCTCACTGAGGTGGGTGAGGCTGTCTTCCTCGAACTGCGGGGCGCGGCCATCGCATTCGACCGGCGACTACGCGCCGGTATGTCGGACGATGAGTCGGCGGTCCTTGAGCGGCTTTTGGCTCGTCTTACCAGCAACGTGAGCACCCCGGAGAGGAGAGACCATGAACGAACTGCGTGACCGCATTGCCCTTGTCACCGGCAGCTCGCGTGGCATCGGGTCGGCCATAGCCCGGCTCTTCGCCGCCGAAGGCGCGGCGGTGGTGGTGCATGGTCGCGACGACGATGCTGTCGCCGCCGTGCGGGCCGAAATTGAAGGGTCCGGTGGTCGTGTCTTTTCGCTGACGGCTGACCTCGCCGACTACGAGCAAGTCGAAGGCATGCGAGATTCCATCGAGCGGGGGCTCGGACCGGTGGACACCCTGGTGGCCAACGCCGGTGGCAGCCCCATCCGACCCGGTCCGATCGAGGAGATCGCCGAACAGGACTGGCGGGCCTCGGTTGACGTCAACCTCACTGCCACCTTCCTCACCATCAAGGCTTTCTTGCCCGGGATGAAGGAGCGCAACCGCGGGAACATCATCACCCTGTCCTCGGCCGCCGCCCGGCGGCCCCACCCGGGCTCGCCGATCGCATACGCCGCAGCCAAGGCCGGTATCGAACTGCTGACCAAGGACCTTGCCGCGCAGGCCGGCCCGTATGGCGTGCGGGCGAACTGCATCGCCCCGGAGACGATCCTGACCGAACGCAATCAACAAGAGATCCCCGAGGAGATCCAAGACCAGCTGCGCCAGAACCATCCCATCCGGCGCCTGGGTACTCCTGAAGACGTGGCTCGTACCGCTCTGTTCCTCGCCTCCGTCAGCTCGGCATGGATCAGTGGTATCACCGTCGATGTTGCTGGCGGATCGGTCCTGGTCTGACCCCGGGCCGTCGAATCCGACCGCTTGGGCGCTCATAATTCCCGTGAACACTCAGCTCCCGTAACGCTCAGCGACGCTGAAGGATCCCTCGTACATAGGCGGCCTGACCCACGTGCTGGAGGTCATCGACGATGGCATTCAACAACCGTATGCTCACCGTCACCGGTGGGTCCCAGGTCGCGTCGATTACCCGAGCGAGGTCGGTGTCGTCGAGCGAGCGCACGAATGCCACGGTCTTGCTGTGGACGTCCTCGTAGTAGCCCAGCAAGGATGAGGCATCAGCGGTGACCTTCCCTACCGTCTCCGGGTCGTGACCGTACCCGGTGTCCGACGGGTCGAGCGGCAGCGCGAACCGCTCCTCCCATCCGCTCGCCCTCCATACCTGTTCGCTCCCGTCGAGCCCGGCGACGAAGTCGTCCTGAATCCGGGTCAGGTGCCAAACCAGCCAGGCGATGGAGTTGGACTCGTCCTCAGGACGGAAGGCCAGGTCATCGGGGGAGAGGCCGTTCACCGCCGGGTAGACGACATCGCGGATGCGCTCAAAGGCCTCCAGTAGTACATCAGTTCCCGTCATCGATGCCCTCCCGTGCTGCCCTGATCAGCCCGGTCTGATCACCATGATCTCGGGTTGTTTCCGGTCAGAGTAGCGACGCCGATCGTAGCCAAGATTCCCGATCGTCCGAGCCCGATGAACCGTTCCGCCCGACACGTGACCATGACCGGTCAGCGGGCAGAAGCGTGCTCGACCGAGTCGGCGAGCAGCTCCACGGAGTGCAGGCGAGCCTCTGTCGTCGGCGACTGGTGGACGACCATGAGCTCGTCTGCGTCAGCGTGCTGGGCGAAGGCCTCGATGTACTGGCTGACCTCAGGCGGTGTCCCGACGGCAGAGTACGTCACCATCTGTTGCACGTGCCGGCCCGCCGGCGAGGACAGGATCGCGTCCGCCTCCTCGTCGGAGAGGTTCCGGCCCCGGCCGAACAGGGCAGTCGCCCGGCCCCGCTTGGCCACCAGGAACTGCTCCTCGGCTTCGGTGCTGGTGTCCGCGGCCAGCACATTGACGCCGGCGATGACGTAGGGCCGATCGAGCTGAGCCGACGGGCGGAACTCGCGCCGGTAGGCAGCGACGGCCTGCTGCAGGGCATCGGGCGCGAAGTGCGAGGCGAAGGCGTAGGGGAGGCCAAGGGCGGCGGCGAGGGTCGCTCCGAACATCGACGAGCCGAGGATGTAGAGCGGGACGTTCGTGCCCTTGCCCGGCGTGGCGTTGACGCCCGCGACCCGGTCTCGCCGGTGAGGTAGCCCTGCAGCTCGAGCACGTCCTCGGGGAAGCGATCGGCCGAGTTCGCGTTACGGCGCAAGGCGAACATGGTGTTCTGGTCGGAGCCCGGCGCCCGCCCGAGCCCGAGATCGATGCGACCGGGATGCAGGGTCTCGAGCGTGCCGAACTGTTCGGCGATGGTGAGCGGGGCGTGGTTGGGGAGCATGACGCCGCCGGCCCCGAGGCGGATCTCCTGGGTGAATGCGGCGACGTGGGCGATGATCACGCTGGTGGCCGAGGACGCGATTGTGGCCATGTTGTGATGCTCGGCGTACCAGAACGCTGGTAGCCCCAGTGCTCGGCGCGCTCGGCGAGGGCGACGCTTGCCGCGAAGCTTTCGCCGGTCGTCTCGCCCTTGCGAATGGGCGCAAGGTCGAGGATCGAGAGTGGGATGGTCATGAAGGTCCTTCGGTTGGCTGGTACCAACCTATAGACCTCCGGGCCGGGGCCGGACGGTTACGCCGACAGCGTCCGTTCCTGGTCTCGCGGCGCCGTGATGATGTCGGCGACGCCGAGCAGTCCGTGCGAGGGAAGCTCGAGAGGGGCGGGTGCCGCGATCACGGGAAGCGACGTGAGCCGGATCGTGCGCTCACGGACCCGGGCCGAGAACAACACTCCCAAGCGGCGATGGCGGCGGGAACCGAGAATGAGGGCATCGGCCGAGAACTCGTCCGCCGACGTCGCGATGCGGCGGGCCACCTGTCGGTACGTAGCCCTTCGGACGCTCCCGCTGGCTGTGACCCCCTCGGATCGCAGCTGCTCGAGGGCCTCGGTGACCAATTCGGTGGCCTCATCGTCGGTACGCAGGGGAACACCACGACCCCCGACCACGTACTCGTTGACATGCAGCACGTGAACGGCGGCGCTGAACTGCCGGGCCATCGCCGTGGCGAAACTGAGCGTCACGTCCGATCGCTCGGAGTCGTCTATGGCTACCAGCAGTCGTTGGAACATGTGCGCCTCACCATTGACCGAGTCCGCGGCGATTGGTTCGGATCCGGGCTCACGTCGTTTGTTTCCAACATGTTAACGCACATGGGTTGGTGCCAGACGTCTCGTGTCCCGTACTGTCGCCGACCAGACTTCGTCCCAATCCTGGTGAAAGGAGAACGGGCCGGCCGGCCCCTTCCGGGTGGCTCTGCTGGCTGCCATTCCCATGCCGAAATGCCTGGTTGTGCAGCACGTCGCCCCCGAGTCGTCATTTCTCATCGGCGATGCCCTCTTCGATGCCGGCGTTGAGGTCGAGACCCGGCCGGTGTTCGACCGAGCTGAGGTCCCGAGGATCACCGCCGGCCTGGACGGACTGGTGGTCATGGGCGGCCCGATGTCAGCCGGGGCCGACGACGGCTTTCCGACCCGCACGGCCGAGATCGCGCTCATGGCCGAAGCCCTCGACCGCGGCATTCCCACCCTGGGGGTCTGTCTGGGAGCCCAGCTCCTCGCCGCGGCGGCAGGCGGCGCGGTCATGCCCGGGGCTCTCGGGCCCGAGGTCGGGTGGGGTCCGGTCGATCTGACCCCGGCATGCCGGGAGGACCGGCTCTTCACCGGGCTTCCGGCCACCCTCACGGTCATGCACTGGCATGGGGACACCGTCGCCCTACCCGATGGAGCCGAACGCCTCATCGGCAACTCCAACTATCCCAATCAGGGATTCCGAATCGGGGAGTGGGCATGGGGGGTGCAGTTCCATCTCGAGGTGACCGAGGCCGCGGTCGAGGGATTCGTCGCCGCATTCGCCTCCGACGCCGAACGAGCCCATGGCGGTCCCGCGGCCATCCGGGCGGCTACGCCCGACGCCATCGCCGAGCTGTCCGGCGCCAGCGCCCTGGTGTTCGGGCGTTTCGCAAACCTGGTGGCTGCTCACGTGACGCACGGCGATCTCGTCGATTTGAGTTAGGCCTCGCCCCACGTTTCCCGTTCCTGTTTCGGGGATGTGAACTGCTGGCAAGAAGTCTTGCCTTTGAGGCAACTCAGCTTCATAGTCAGGGGATGGAGCTCGACGCGGTACTCACATCCATTGCTGAGACCCTGCACGAGGAGCGGGTGCGGGCCGGCCTGACGCTCGAGCAGCTGGCCCTCCGAGCCGACCTCTCGACGGCCCACCTCTCCCGGCTGGAGTCGGGATCCCGGCAGCCCTCCATCGCCGCGCTGATCACCCTGTCACGGGCTCTCGGTATCTCGGTGAGCGCGCGCTGCTGGGCGAAGGAAGGGGAGCGACGGCGCTCACCATCTACTCGGATCACGAGCCGACCCACGTGGCCGACGGGCTTGCTGGTCTCGGTCCGCAGCGGCTTCCCCGGCTCCTCGAATTTGGAGGCGCTGCGCATCACCATCGAACCCTCCCGCGTTCCCCGACGTTCGCCCGCCACCGGGGAGAAGAGTGGATTCACGTCGTGAGCGGACGGCTGCGACTCGAGTACGGCGACGAGACCCATTACCTGGAGCCGGGGACCTCGGCCCATTTCGACGCCGACCGTCCCCACCGCCTGGGCGCCGAACGGCATGACCACCGAGGTGCTCGTGGTCGCGGTCGATGCCCCTCAGGACCTTCGCAATCATCCGCTGTTCCCATCGTCGACGCTGGGCCACTAGGCCCGAACGGAGGTACGGACATGACCATGACTTCGGAGCTCGAAAGCACCGGAGCGAAGTTCTCGGTCGCCCAACTCATGGACGTGCGGAGTCGGACCCGGAAGGCCGTCGGATTGATTGCCGACCAGGTGGAGGTGGGCATGGTCGAAGAAGACGCCAAAGCCCGGGCCCGGGCCACGTTGTCAGGACTGGGCATGCGACGTGGCTGGCACCACATCATCGTGCGCTTCGGCCCGAACACCACCAAGGATTTCATGGAGCGATCAGAGCCCGGTGTCGTGCTCGGGACCGATGACATCTTCTTCGTGGACATCGGACCGATCTACCAGGGCTGCGAGGGAGACGCGGGGGACACCTTCGTGGTCGGGTCCGACCCCGAGCACCACCGGGCGAAAGCCGATGCCAGGATCATCTGGGACCAGGTACGCGATCACTGGTTCACCACCGGCGTCACCGGCAACGAGCTGTACGACTTCGCCATCGAGACGGCGGAGGGCCTCGGATGGAAGCTGAACATGGACCTCTCCGGCCACCGCCTCTCCGAGTTCCCGCACTCGGCCCACTACGACGGGTCGCTGGCCGACGTCGGGTTCAGGCCGAAGCCCAATCTGTGGGTCCTGGAGATCGCCATCGTCCATCCTGAGCGGCCGTTCGGAGCGTTCTACGAGGACCTGTTGCTCGAGGACCAGTCGTTCCCGCAGTAACCAGCCGATTCGATCGGATTCGATCGCTGACCCGTACCCGATAGCACCGACTCGTCCGTGGGGTCCACAGGCAAGGAGACGTGACACCGTGACATTGACCAGGAACTCCCCTTCAACACTGGCACTGAAGAAGCAGGTCGGGCTCCGAGCGAACGTGCTCGGGTTCCCTACTCTGTTTGCTCAGTCGGTAGCGCTGATCTCGCCGACCATGACTGCGGTGCTGATCATCCCCTTGGCCTTTTCCAATGCCGGGGAGGGCACGTGGCTGGCCTACGGGTTCGGCACCGTCATGTTGCTGTTCGTGGTGTTCTGCCTCAACCAGTTCGCCAAGCGATCATCCACGGCCGGGACCATGTATGCCTATACCGGCCGAGGACTGGGCCCACCGCCGGGGTGTTCTCCGGTTGGACCCTGATCTGGTCGTACCTGTTCATCGCCGTGGCCGGCATGTGCGGATTCGCGGTGTTCTGCCAGCAGCTGCTCGACGCCCTCGGTTACCACGGGTCGGTACCCCCGATCATCTTCTTCGCCATCAGCGCCGTGGCCGGGTGGTTCATCGCCTTCAAGGACATCAGGGTGTCGTCCATCCTCACGCTGGTCCTCGAGGCCGCTTCCGTCGCCTGCATCCTGGCCCTGGCCGGCATCATCTTGTTCAAGCACGGGTTCTCGGTGGACACCGCCCAGACCCAGCTGCATGGAGTGAAGGTGCACGGTATGGCGCTGGCCGTGGTGGCCTGCATCTTCTCCCTGGTCGGCTTCGAGAGCGCCACGGCGCTGGGCGGCGAAGCCAAGAACCCGCGGCGGAACGTGCCCAAGGCGGTGATCTGGAGCCTCATTGCCGCCGGCGCGTTCTTCGTCCTCATGAGCTACGTCGAGGTATCGGGCACCCGTCACTCGGCCACACCGCTCAGCTCCCTCGCCGCTCCCCTCAACACGCTGTCCGACGCCTACGGCGTGAGCTGGTTCAAGATCCCGCTCTCCATCGGCGCCATGGTCAGTTTCTTCGGCCTGTCGCTCTCGTGCCTCAACGCCGGGTCCCGCATCATCTATCCGATGGCCCGCCACGGGATCTTCAGCGGGCATCTGGGCAAGGCCCACACCACCAACCGGACCCCACACATTGCCATCACCGTCTACATGATCCTGATCTTCCTGTCCCCGACGGTCCTGGAGGCCTTCACCAATCCCCTGACCACGTTCGGCGATGCCGGCACGCTGGCTGCGTTCGGCTTCCTGTTGGCGTACTTCCTCATTGCCGTGGCCGCCCCCGTCTTCCTGAAGAAGATCGGCGAACTGCGTCCCGGACACATCGTGCTGATGGTCGTGGCGATGGTCTGCCTGATGGTCCCGACCATCGGCAGCTTCTACCCACTGCCGCCCTATCCGGTGCGGCTGTTCCCCTATATCTTCGTGGCCTGGATGCTGACCGGTGCCGTGTGGCTCTATGTGGTCAGTCGTCGGCGACCGGGAATCCTCGTGGACATCGAGGTCGATCTGGAGCGGGGACCCGAGCCCGAAGAGGTGGTCATCGACATTCATGATTCCGTGGCCGAGGCGCAACTGGCCATCGATTGAGAACGGCAACGGTTGCCCGAGGGTCCGCCGAACAGGTGGAGCGCCCTGTCGGCGATGTCGGCCTCAGCGATCGAGGGCGATGATGCGGTGGTCCACACTTGTCCATCGGCCAAGACGAGCTCGCCCAGCGTGCAGGTTGGTTGCGACCGCCGAGTTGTAGCTGACCCGGGGTTGAAGAGCAGTTGTCCATCGAGACCCACTTCGTCACTGGGAACGTGGCTGTGACCGAAGACAACGATGTCGGCTTCAGGGAACATGCCCCTGGAGGGTTTGCGGCCGCCCGGCGTGCCGGCCGCTGTCGTGGATCATGGCGACGCGTACCCCGGCCAGAGTCAGCACCCGGGTCTCCGGTAGCCGGCCGACCAGGGCCAGGTCGTTGTTACCGAGGACGGCGTAGGTCGGCGCCACCGAGCTCATTCGGCCTTCAACACTCCAGGCTCGAGGACATCGCCGGCGTGGAGGATGACGTCGCCACCCCGGATCTGTTCCCAAGCCTGTTCGGAGAGATCGCGCCGAGGGGGCGTCGCCATCGCGAAGGTGGGTGTCGGCCAGGACGATGACGCGCAACGAGGCGCTCGGTGAGGCGGTCATGGTTCGGTCATTCAAGGAGTGGAGGCTCGGGCAAGGTCCCCAGCCTCAGACGGCCCCCGCGGTCGCGATGAAGCTCACGATGGGGGGCGTCTCGAGGTAGGCATCCCAGAAGCCGGGGTCGAAGGCCGCCCGCCCCTCGGGTGACAGCCGGGGCCGGACCCACTTGAAGGACGTGAAGCCGGCGGCCGCGAACTCACGCCGGTAGGCCTCGGTCGGGAGGTAGTAGTTGTCGAGCGTGAAGTCGGTGCCGTCGGGGTTGAAGAACCGGTAGGTGATGGTGCTGCCTTCGGCTGCGTTGGGCATCCCCGGGCTTCACGAAACCGTACGGCCGGTAGCGGTGGTAGTGGGCGGGCGGGTTGTCGGGATAGTCGTTGCAGCCGACGACGAGGCCGCCGGGCCGGACGAGACGAGCCACGCTCTCGATCAGACTGCGCAGCTCGGCCCGGCTGGCGGCGTAGTTGAACAGGTACGAGCAATAGGCAATATCGAACCGTTCGTCCACGTCGACTCGGGCCACATCGGCCAGGAGGTACTCGATGCCGAGGGGCTCAACCTCCTCGGCCCGGCCGGCCAGGGCGATCATCTCGGGAGAGATGTCCACTCCGACCACCCGCGCCGCGCCCCGCCGCCTGAGCTTGCGGGTGTAGATGCCGTCACCACAGGCCAGGTCGATGACCGAGAGTCCCGCCAGGTCGGGCAGAAGGCCGAAGGTGGTGTACTCCTCGACATGAAGCCGGAAGGGGAGACCTTCGACTCCTGGTACCGGGCGCCGATCCTGTCGTACTCCTCGGCCACGTGCTCGAAGTCGGTCACTAGCGTCAGCCTTTGCTCGTCCAGCCGATCGGCCCCACGTGCTCGGCCATGGCCACCATCGCCGTCCGTTCGCGATCCCAGGCTTCGGCGACGGCCTCAGACCAGCCATAACGCAGGAGGCGCTTGTTGGCCACGAGAGCGGAGGTCTCGTGCACGGCAATCTGCTCGGCCAGGACGAGGGCCTGGTCGAGCGCCTGACCAGCGGGGGCCTGGGCGAGAGCGAAACCGCAGGCGACCGCTTCGGCGGCGTTGAGCCCGCGACCTGACAGGACCATCCAGCTCGCCTGCTGCAGGCCGACACGGCGAGGTAGCAACCAGCTGCTGGCCGCCTCCGCACAGGTTCCGATGGAGACGAAGGGCATGCGGATCTCCGCACGCTCGTCGACAACGACAAGGTCGCAGTGGAGCAGGATGGTGGCCCCGAACCCGACCGCCAACCCGTTCACCGCGGCGACGAGCGGCTTGGCGAACCGGGCCAGGCGCTCGAGCATCGTGTCGAAGGCTCGGCCGAGCTCACCGGAACCATCGGGTCGATCCATCACGCTCAAGTCGGCCCCGGTCGAGAAGGCTCGGCCGCTCCCCGTGAGCACGCACACGGCGACGCCGTCGTCCGCCTCGGCCTCGGCGAGCACCTCGGCGAGGCAGTCGTAACCCAGCGGGGTGAAGCAGTTCAGCTTCTCGGGGCGATCGAGGGTGAGGATCCGGACTCGTCCACGGTCCTCGGTTGCGATGGCGAACTCGGCTGCCGTCTCGGTCATGGGCCTCCTACGCTCCCGTTGACTCCAGGCGGCTCAACCGATGACGTATTGGAGCCCAACTGCCGTTTCCAGGGTGGCTGAAGCCGCGTGAAGCGACACCGCCCAGGTCTGGTCGCCAACGATCCCGTCCGGCCTGAACGCCCCCCAATTCTGGAACGCCTCCACCGCTGCCTTGGTATTGGGTCCAAAGTCCCCGTCGATTCCCTGAGGGGTGACTCCACCCCACTGTGAGGCGCCATTGGTGAGTACGGTCTGCAAGCTGGTCACGACGGGTCCGGTCGAACCGACCTGGAGCGTCGGCATCGGCCCTCCGTCGGGTAGGGCGTTCCACGTGTTCGGGCCGACGATCCCATCGACGGTCAGGCTGTTCCCTTGCTGGAACTCCTTCACCGCCGCTTCGGTTGCCGGTCCGAAGTCGCCGTCTACGGCTAGCCCCGTGTCCGGCGTGCGGCGCAGGGCGCGTTGGAGACGTTTCACGGCATCGCCGGTGGCCCCCTGGCTGATGGTGGGTTGTCCGGATTCGGCATTGATCCCCCTTGCTGTCACGCCTGCGACAGGACTCGGTCTAAGCGATCCTGTGACCGCTCATTGCGGTGTTCACACCGACCGGGCAAGCGTAGCGGAGCGGGCCCGACGGAGTTCGATCGACCGATCGAACCGTCTGCTCGTCTCGGGGCATCGATTCCGGCGACGAAGCGTTGGGGGCAGTGCTGTCGCGGAAGCTGCCAAGATCGCAACGTGACCCCCGCCGACTTGATCACACGACTCGGGCTCGAGCCCCATCCTGAGGGGGGCTGGTACCGCCAGACCTGGCGCGCCCCGAAGAGGGCGGTCAACGAGCGAGTGGAAGTGCCATCTATTACCTGTTGACCGACGTCGACGTGTCTCGACGTCACCGGGTGGACGCGACGGAGATCTGGCATCACTACTCGCGGCGCCCCAGCCGAGCTCCGGGTCGGAGCGAATGGCGCACCCGATGAGGTCCACATTCTCGGACCAGACATCGAGCATGGCCAGCTCCCCCAGATTGTGGTTCCGCCCGGGGACTGGCAGGAGGCACGCTCGCTCGGTGAGTTCACCCTGGTCGGCTGCACGGTCTCACCGGCATTCGAGTTCAGTGGGTTCGAACTGGCCGAACAAGTGGCCGAATCCCACGATGGCGATACCTAGTCGGGCTGCGTACTCTTCGGGGGTACCGAGAGCGCTCGAAGACTGGTCCAAACCTGGTCCAGGTCGCGAACTCATCGCCGTCGGCCAAAATGATGGACTCATGGCACATGCCGCACTGTCTGGTCATGGACGTCCAAAACGGAGTTGTCGAGCGCTTTCCGAGAACCCGGAGCCCTTGCTCGCCGCGCTGGCCCGGGCCACGACGGCCGCCCGGGATGCCGGCGTGCCGGTGATCTACGTCCGGTGGGGTTCCGCCCCGGCTCGCCGAGGTCAGCGCGTCGGAACCGAACCTTCGCAGCGGCCGTCGGCATGGGTGGCTGGGCCTGGACGACCCGGCCACCCAGATCCACCCGGCCGTGGCCCCCGGGCCCGAGGACATCGTGGTGACCAAGAAGCGCGTCAGTGCGTTCGCCGGCAGTGACCTGGAGGTCGTCCTGCGCTCGTTGGAGGTGGACTCGCTGGTGCTGACCGGCATCGCCACCAGCGGGGTGGTGTTGTCCACGACTGCACAGCTGCGGCCGACATGGACTACGACCTAACCGTCCTCCATGACGGGTGCGCCGACCGTGATGCCGAGGTGCACCGACGTCCTGCTCGACAAGGTGTTCCCTCGACAGGCCGCCGTCCTCAGCACCAATGAGTGGATCGAGCACCTCGGACCCGTCGCCTTCCCGGTAGCGTAGTCGGATAGCTCGAGGGGTCAGAGGCGCCGGACGGCGCCGTAGATGCGGCCAGAACACCTACGGGATGAGCACGATCTTTCCCCTGGTGTGCCGTTTCGCCACTCGGCATAGGCCTCTCGCACCTGGTCGAGGGGATAGGTGGCCGCGATGGGCACGGTGATGCGACCCGACGCCACCAGGTCGACCAGCTCGGCCAGCACGCCGGCGCTGGAGGCCATCGGCGCTGCCCTTCATCTGGGCGCCGTACTTCTGGGCGGCCTCAAAGGCGATGATGGTGTCGACCCGTTCCGGTTCGACCCCGAGCTCGATCGGCCAGCTTGACGTAGTCCTCGCCGAACGTGTCGATGAATGCATCCACGCCCAAAGGGGCCGCGGCCCGGATACGCTCGATCAGACCGGCGCCATAGGCGACCGGCGTCACTCCTACCGACGACAGCCAGGAATGGTTGGCTTCCGACGCGATCCCGATGACGGGCCCCTCGCACCTTGAGCAGCTGGACGGCGACCGATCCGACACCCCCCGCGGCGGCGGACACGACGACCGTGTCACCCGGGCCGGCTCCGACCGGCTCGCACCGCGGCGTACACGGTGGCACCCGCGACGAAGAGGGAACCGGCCACCTCCCAACCTACGGTGGCCGGCTTGGCCGCCAGGTGGTCGCTAGGAACGACGACATACTCGGCCTGGCTCCCTCGGCGGTCGGTCCATCCGAGGACCTCGTCCCCGGTCGAGAAGGCATCGACCCCGTCGCCCGTCTCGGCGACCACGCCGGCCAGGTCGCTGCCCTCGCCCGAGGGAAAGGTTGCCGGGAACATCGCGTCCATGTAGCCCTGGCGGATCGAGGCCTCCCCGGGGTTGATGCCGGCCGCCCGAACGGCGACCAAAACCTCACCGGCCTCAGGTCCGGGTAAGTCGACTTCGGCGACGTGGAGGACCTCAGGACCCCCGTACTGGTCAAATCTGACTGCTCGGGCGCGTGTCGTCATGTCTGGTCCCTTTCTCGAGTCGCTACCGACATCAGTACCCGGGACCGAGGTTGCTCACGCCTCCAGTGCGGGCATGTGGTCTCGCTTCACAGTTCGTCCGGCCAATTCGCCTTGACCAGTTCCAGATGGTGTTGGCCATATCGGCGCATCTCGGGAAAGCGGGCCTGTACCGCGCACCACGTAGCCACTCGAGCGCTGTTGAGGATCGAGAGGAGGGAGACGAGCTCAGGATCGACGCCGGCAAACTCGTTCCAGGCATCGTCGGGCAGGAAGGCGATGTCCCACTCGAGCGGACCTCGACAGACTGCTTCGAAATCGATCCAGCGGATCCCCGAAGGCGTGACCAGATAATTGCCGGCGTGAGGCTCACCGTGGAGCGACTGGTTCAGAAATGCTCGCCCAACGAGTCGCGGGAGCAGGGCATCGAAGGCGGTCCGGAGGAATTCGATGTCGTCCGCACCCAATGCCGCCATCAGCTCATCGTCGGACAGGGCACTCCGGGCCCGCGTCAACCACAGGCGAAAGTCAGGAAGCGGACCCGTCCCGGATCTCTCCAGGTCCTGGTGTACCTGACGCAAGGACTGGCCGATCTCCGGCCCTGTACTCCGGGCCGATGGATCGTGGTCGAGGCGATTCCAAAGGGTCACCGTATATCCGGTGCTGGGATGGCGCTGAGGGCTGGAGTCGGTCAGTGGGCCGGCCACAGGCGCGCCGCGGGCGGACAGCGCCGTTGACACTTCGTGCTCTCGTACCAGTCCCTCGGCGCTGTCGGGCCGCATCCCGACTTTGGCGATGACGGGATGGGGGTGCAGCCAGACAACGGTGTTGTTCGTTTCGTGGATGACGACCGGGTGGTCGCTGCGAATGCCGAAGAGGTGCCCCACTTCGACCGCAGCGACACAGGCGGGATGCACGGGCCCCAGTCTGGTCGCCTCGGCCGATCGGTCTGACATCAGGGCGCGCTGGCGGATCGGCCGTGACGAGCGGATAACATCCGCCCGGAGTTCAACAGCGTTCGACGAAGGGTGTGTCATGGCAGAGATCGGGTACGACGGGAAGGTGGCCATTGTCACCGGCGCGGGTGGCGGACTGGGGCGTGAACATGCGCTTGAGCTGGCCCGACGGGGTGCCCGGGTGGTGGTCAACGACCTCGGAGGGTCGGTCCACGGCGAGGGCGGCGGCGAGGGCCCGGCTCATACCACTGCCAAGGAGATCGAGGCCCTCGGCGGTGAAGCCGTCGCCGATATCAACAGCGTGGCCACGGTCGAGGGTGGCCAGGCCATCGCCCAGACCGCCCTCGACGCCTTCGGCGCCATCGACATCCTGGTCAACAACGCAGGGATCCTGCGGGACAAGTCATTCCACAACATGACCCCGGACCTGGTCTCGGCCGTCCTCGACGTGCATCTCCGCGGAGCCTTCAACGTCACCCAACCGGTGTACGCCCACATCCGCGAGAAGGGCTACGGGCGGATCATCAACACCTCATCCAATTCCGGCATTCTGGGTAACTTCGGTCAGGCCAACTACGGAGCGGCCAAGATGGGCCTGGTCGGGCTCACCCGGGTCCTGGCCATCGAGGGACGTCGGTACAACATCAAGGCCAACGCCATCGCCCCTGTCGCATACACCCGCATGACCGAAGAGATACTCGGAGCCGAGCTGGGAAAGAAGCTCGATCCCAAGCTGGTCACACCACTCGTGTGCTGGCTGGCATCCGACGAGGTCGATGTCAGCGGCGAGGTGTACTCAGCCGCCGGGGGAGTGGTAGCCCGCTTCTTCATCGGACTGACTCCCGGCTACTACAACGCCGACCTCACGGTGGAGGACGTGCGCGACCACTGGGGCCAGATCCGAGACGAAGAGGGATACATCGTGCCCGAGGACTCATCGGGCGAGCTCAAGAAACTGGCCGAGATCCTCGGGGCGGGATAGGGCCAGCGCTCCTGGCCTCGATTTGGGCGCTACTACTCCTCGGAGACGAGGTCGTCCTCGGTCAGGCCGAATTGCGGCACGCAGCCAGGTCCACGCGTCCAGCGTCAGCAGGGAATCGAGCTGTCGGCCAAGCTCTGGATCTCGTCGGCCTCGTAGTAGCTGCGATCAAGCGTCAGGGTGAGCTGTTGCTGCACCATGGCCAGCGCATCTTCGGCGGCCGCGGCAGCGTCGTAAACCGAGAACAACCTGGCCTGCATGGCCTGGGCCGACACATACCGCGTGCCCCGGGTCCTCCGCCTCGGCGGGAAGCGAACGGAGGAGATCTCCCGGCGTCGGGCTCCTGTCCTCGATACCGGTGTATCTTGCGGGGCTGCCTGTTCGTATTGATCTGCTCCATGTCGCTCTCCCTCCACGTTCTCGGTCCATCGTGTTCGGGATTCCTCCTCTGCACTGCTTCAACACCGAATTGCCGGGTCCATCTTCCACGATCCTGAAGAGGTCCCTCCGACAGGGCGGATGGACCCAGTGTGGGGAATCAACGCCGGCGGTACTACGGTTGGCTGGACTACGGGGCGGATATCGATCCCGGGGGGGAAATTCATGGAGATCACCCGTCGTCAGTTCTTGACGGTTGCGACTGGAGCGGGAGCTCTCGTTGCCTTTGGCAGTGCTCGCGTCACCGGCCGGCGCCGCGACCACGAGCGGGGCAAAGGCCAAGAAACCAGCCCGGACCGGCGGGATTACCGATCCGAAGAAGGCACCCTTTGACACCGTTGTCGTCCTCATGATGGAGAACCGCTCGTTCGACCACTTGCTCGGATGGATGCCCGGAGTAAACGGAAAGCAAGCCGGCCTGACGTACCCCGACCTCCACGGGAAGCCGGCGCGTACCACGGCGCTGGGGAACAACACCCAGGCGTGCGGTGACAAGGATCCTGCTCATGACTGGGTCTCGGTGGCCAAGCAGTACAACAACGGCAAGTGCAACGGATGGCTCCAGACCCAGTTCACGGGCGACCACTTCCCCATCGGGTACTACCAGAAGGCTCAGGTGCCGATCCTCGCCGCACTGGCCGCCAACTACACATTGTTCGACAGCTATCACTGCTCGCTCATGGCCGCGACGTGGCCGAATCGCTTCTATCAGCTGAGCGCGGCCACGGACGTGGACGAGACCGGGGTGTTCCCCGGCCCAGATGGCGCTCGCCCGAGCGACCTGGACCTGGCCATCTTCGATCGGACCCAAGAAGCGGGGCTGACGTCCGGCTACTACACGTGGGGCGAGCCGATGACCGAGCTGTATGCGTCCAAGCGCTACGACTCGATCACCTACCCAAAGGACCAGTTCTTTTCTCAGGCCAAGGCGGGAACGCTTCCGAACGTGACGTTCATCGACCCTAACTACACCGATGCGGCGGAGTACCTCGGGACGTCGAACGACTATCACCCGCACGGCAACATCGAGGCGGGCGAGGGTTATCTGCGAGATGTCTACGACGCGCTCAAGGCCAGTCCGCAGTGGGACAGCACCGTGTTCGTCCTCAATTTCGACGAGCATGGTGGCTTCTACGACCACGTGGCACCACCGGTGGTCACCGACGACAACGTCAACCCGAACCCGGGTCCGCACCCCGACTATTCGAGGCTGGGGTTCCGGGTGCCGGCCATCGCCATCGGGCCCTTCGCCCCGAAAAAGATCGAGACAGCCGGACCCTACGAGCACTGTTCGGTGCTGAAGATGATCGAGTGGCGTTGGGGGCTGAAGCCGATGACCGCCCGTGACGCCAACGCCAAGAACCTGGCCGACGCGCTCGACTTCACCACCCGTCGGGCCCCGATCGACCTGCCCACGTTCAGCCCGGCGCCTCCGGTCGCCTGCCCAAACCCAAGCATCGCTCTTTCCTGAGCCGGTGCGGGCCGCTCGGCCCCCGGCCAGGCGGCCGGAGTCCCTTGATCAGCGGGAAATGCCCTTGTAGCTGGTGGGGTAGAAGCCCCCCGGACTGCAGACGAAGCCGGTCTTGGGATCCGGGCTGATCCGGCTCCACTTCCCGTTCTCGTACTGGGCGACCAGCCAGCACTGCCCGGGGATCTTCTGGGCCGGGTTCTGGGTGGACTCGAGGCCGCCGGCGTTGAACGACGTGACCGTGTTCAGCTGGGCGGCGAGGCTGGCCCGGGTGGGATTGGGACCGGCGGCCTTAAGGGCCTGCACGAACAGCTCCGCGTTCATCCAGGCGTCGAGGGTGTACACGTCCAGCTGGGTCTGGGGATCTACCTTCTTGGCCCACTTGTCGAAGAGGGCCACCGCCGGGACCGTTTTGGCGTCTTCACCCCGGTACAGGGCGGTCGTCCCCGTGAAGAGGGTGCCGTTGCCGGCCGAACCGGGCTTGAAGTCACTCTCATAGGCGTTGGCCCCGCTCAGCAGCAGGGCGTCGAGGTTCTGCTGCTTCATCTCCTGGGCGATGGTGGCGATGTAGGTACCGATCTGGGTGGGCAAGAAGACCAACTTCACCCCGGCGCTCTTCATCTTGATGATGTCGGGGAGGAACTGGGTCTCGGTATAGCTGGCGTCCCGGGAGTACACCCACTGGTAGCCCAGGCTCTCGGTGAGGTTCCGATCGGTCGTCTCGGCCGCCAACACCGACGCGGTGGTGTTGTCGCCGATCATCCCGAGCGCCTTGACCGAGGTGGGGTACTTCGACTTGAGCCACTTGTAGGGCCCGGTGATGTTCCCCCCGGTAACCGCCGGGACGGCCGAGTACAGGTTGGGATCCGTGTACAGGCTCGGGTTCAGGACCTCGGTGACAATGGGGAGCTTGTTGGCGTCGATGATCGGCTGTTCGGCGTTGTCGAGCAGCGAGAACCCTCCGACCATGGCGAAGTCGTTCTTGGCGATGCTCTGTGTTTCGTTGGCTATCGTTCCCGATGAGAACGCGCTGTCCCGGCCATCGAGCACGAGCTTGCGTCCGTTCACCCCACCCTGGCTGTTGATATAGGCGAAGTAGGCCTCCGTCCCGATCTTGGCCCCGGCGAACAATCCGGGGACCGGGGCCGAGATGTCACTGATCGAGCCGACGGTCACCGTGTTGGCCGTGATGCCCGGTGTCGGCGGCGCCGCGGCCGAGGCTGCGTCGGAGCCGACACCGGTACCGGCCACGATGGCGCTGGCCGCAATGACCAGGGCCAGACCACAGGTTCCCATCCTGCTCTTGAAATACCTCATTACCCCCCCTTTGGGTTACCCGGCTACGCACCAGGTGAACGTGTCTCATCTCTCAATCGGCGCGGACCTCGGTGCGAACGTGGTAGCGATCGATGTAGTCGCGGAACTCGTCGTCCAGGCCGGCGTAGGTCCACCCGAAATCGGCCGGGTCATAGTGATGATGACCAAAGGCGTCCTTTGGTCGGTGCTCGAGAAAGGACTCCATGCGCCGGGCGTGCAGATCGCTCACCTCGGCCCCGAAGTGCCGGTAGAGATCTCGGACCGTGGCCAGCGGATCGTCCATGAGCGAGTCGTAGTGGAGGTGCTGGCACCATCCCTCTTCCGATTTCTCGTCGAAGGCCACCGCCGAACCCAGGGCGAACGCACACTTGCGTTTCCACTCCTCGGCGGTGGGGCGTGGGTCGGTGCGACTCGTGAGTGGCCGTTGTCCGGCATTGGCCAAACTGGCCAGCGAGGTCACGACCGGGGCCGGGTCTCGGTGGGTCCAAATGATACGGGCGTCGGGATAGGCGGCCAGCAGGGCCTCGAGGTGCCAGAGGTGATTGGGGGTCTTGAGGATCCAGCGGTCGGTGGGCTGGCGCGACTGCAGGGTCTGGAGGGCCAGCCGGTGTTGGGCGTAGGCCGGGGCCATGTCGGCACTCTCGAGCCAGCGGGCATAGGTGGGTACGTGGGCCTGGATCTCGAGGGCCAGCGTGCGCATGTCGTACATGAACAGGGTCACGCACTCCTGGGCCAGGGTGGCTCCGAAGGGGTGCATCGCTTTGAGCGGGGGATTGAGTTTCATCATCCCATCGAGCTCCTTGGCCGTCTGGGCGATGCGAGGATCCTCGGCCGACTCCTCCAGTGTTGGTGGCGGGATGGGGTGGGCGGCCTCCCACTGGAGCAGCGGTCGGGCCATGGGATCGAGCCCGAGAAGCATCGAGAGCACACTCGTACCGGTGCGCGGGAGCCCGACGATGACCCAGGGGCTGTCGATGCGCTCGGTGCGCACCTCGGGGTGGTCCAATGACCACTGATGGAGGGCGATGCGATTGGCCAGGGCCGACGAGCTCATCTTGGAGATGAGGAGGCGACCGAACGTGGTGAGATCGGCTTCGGTCACGCACGACTCCAGAAAGACCTCCAGCGGCTCCCGGTAGCTGTCGCTGCCGAGGTCGCCGGAGCCGGCCGCCTTCTTCGCCGCCGCCAGCACCGAGGACGGCGTCAGCGATGGGAGGGTCACCCCGAATTGGGCCAGCCGCGCGCCCACCTGGTTCAGGGCGCGCAGGGGCGGGTTCCGCAGCTCGGAGTCGCGCCAGGTGTAGCTGACGTCGGTCAACGGACCACCTCGATGACGGTACGGCCCAGCGAGCGCCGCTCCTCGTGGTCATCGAGGGCGGCGCCTGCTTCGTCCATGCTCACCCGCCGACCCACGAATGGCCGGATGCTTCCCTCGGCCACCATTCGCATGAGATCGGCATGGACCTCGTCGCCCACGTCACGGCCGAAGGGGTTGAAGCCGAACCGTCGCATGCCGGGGTCGACCGACTCCGACCAGCCCAACATGACGCCGACGATGTCGATGTTGCCGATACAGGCCATCCGCAGTGGCCGGCCGGTCATGCCGTTTTCGATGTCGTCGGCGAAGCCCACGGCCAGGTAGCGGCCGCCGTGCGCCGTGCACCGCCATGAGCGCTCGACGAAGTCGCCCCCGGCCAGGTCGTAGACGACGTCAGCGCCGGCGTCTCCCGTGGCCGCTAGGACGGCTTCGACGAAGTCCTCGGCGGTATGGTCGATGACCAGGTCGGCACCGAGCGAGGCACACAGCGCGCCCTTGTCCGGCCCGGCGGCCACGGCGATGACCCGGGCCCCTGCGGCCTTCCCCAGTTGGATGCCGGCCGTGCCCAGGCCGCTGGCCGCCGAATGGACCACCACGGTCTCGCCCACGGTGAGACGCCCTCGACGGAACAACGCCAGGTGGGAGGTCTGGAAGGTGAGCAGAAAGGCGGTGGCCTCGGCGTCGTCGAACTGCTCGGGAGCATCGAACACGGAGACGGCAGGGGCGATGGCGTACTCGGCGATCCCGCCCAGAGCCGTCTTGGTGATGGCCATCACCCGCTTTCCCACCCAGTACTCCGCGCCATCGCCGGCGGCATCGACCACCCCACAGACATCCATCCCCAGGGTGAACGGTGGCGGTGTGGGCACCGACACCAACTTTCCCCGGCATCGGTCGATGTCATTGAAGTTCAGTGAGGCCGCGCCCACCTTCACCCGGACTTCTCCGGGACCGGGCTCGGGTCGCTCGATGGTGCGAACGGCCAGCACCTCTCCCGGTCGACCATGAACGGTCACCTGCAAGGCCTTCATGCTGCCCCCCTGATGATACGTAAGACGTTAGAAGTTCAGTGTCTCACAGCCTGTCGTCTCCCGCCACCCACTCTGGCCACGAACGCCGGAAGGAACCACTCCGAAAGCTGGCGGCGGATCTCCTCGGGCTGCCGACCGCCATCACCGGGGACAGCTGCGTAGGAGATGAGGATCCGCAGGATCCAGTCGATGAGGTCGGTCATCTCCTGCTCCGACACCGAGCCGTCGGCCAGCGCCGAGGCCAAGAGCGGCCTGACGCCGGCCTCGCCGATGTGACGGAGGGCCTCGACATGAATGGCCTGGGTTGCGGCCCACGCCGCCGAGTCACCGCCGAACACGGCGGCATGCACGGGCCGGCCACCGATCTCCTGGATGGCAAACATCATGCCCTCGAGGATTCGCTCGACCGGGTCTTCGACCCCGGCGAGGTGTATCTCGGCGTCGGCGGCCATCGCCGCCGACTCGCGGGCCAGCACGAGCAGGAAGATCGCCTCGTGGCTGCCGAACCGCCGGTAGAGCGTGGCGCGGGAGATCCCCACCGCCCGGGCGATGTCCGCGGCCGTCGTCTTGGCCACGCCGAAGCGCAGGTAGCACGACGCCGCGGCATCAAATACCGCATCCGAGTCGACGCCGGGATGACGTTGCTGGGACATGGGACTCCTTGCACGAGGCGTCGACGGCCGATTCCTGTTCCCGGGCGAGGGGGACAACTGTTGAACGGGACAGGTTAGACGAGTGGTTCGGTGCTCAAGTAGTGCGTCTCGGAGCCACGGAGTGATGAGGCCGGACAATTTCTCCTGACGGGTGAGACATGATCTAATATAGTCTCACGTCTTAATGCCCCTGCCCAGGAGCGCTGACGAGGACTATGGTGCACCCCATCGAGCTACCAGAACACGCTCCGACCACTCTGACCGAACACGATGCCGCCGCCGATTTGGCCCGGGAGGCGGGAGCGGTGCTCATGCACCTTCGGTCACAGTCAGAACTCTCCGGGCGGGCGCTGAGCGACGAAGGGGACCGCCGTTCACACGAGTTCCTCATGGGCCGACTGGCGACCGAGTTCCCGCACGATCCGGTCCGGTCGGAGGAAGGGGACGACTCGCCCGGGGCCGAGCGGCTGTGGGTCATCGATCCACTGGATGGTTCGCGTGAGTACGGCGAAGGCCGAGACGACTGGGCGGTACACGTGGCCTTGGCCCTAGCCGGTCGCCCCGTCGTCGGGGCCGTGGCCCTTCCCGCCCGTGGCCTGGTGCTCGGGACGGCGTCGCCGCCCGCCCTGGCGCAAACGGCGGCGGTGCCGCGGCTGGTGGTCAGTCGCTCCCGACCGCCGGCCATCGCTGGCCAGCTGGCCGGTCGGCTGGGCGCCACCACCATCGCCATGGGTTCGGCCGGAGCAAAGATCGCTGCCGTCATCACGGGCGAGGCGGACATCTACGTCCACGCCGGCGGACAATACGAGTGGGACTCGGCGGCACCGGTGGCCGTCGCTCTGGCCAGCGGATTGCACGCCAGTCGCATCGATGGCTCACCGTTGCGCTACGGGCTCCCTGAACCGTGGCTCCCCGACCTACTGGTCTGTCACCCGTCACTGGCCACCTCTGCTCTCGCCGCATTGGCCGAGATCGGTTGAGTCCGTGAAGCGCCTGACCCACCTCGAGCAGCTCGAGGCCGAGAGCATCCAGATCATCCGCGAGGCGGTGGCCGAGAGCGACCGACCGGTGATGCTCTATTCCATCGGCAAGGACAGCGGGGTCATGCTCCATCTGGCCATGAAGGCCTTCGCCCCGGCGAAGCTGCCCTTTCCGCTCCTGCACGTGGACACAACGTGGAAGTTCCGGGACATGTACGAGTTCCGCGACGCGCTGGTCGACAAGCTCGACCTCGAGCTCATCGTCTACCGCAACCAGGAATGTGTGGAGCGCAACATCAACCCGTTCGACCACGGCTCGGCCCTCCACACAGACATGTGGAAGACGCAGGGACTGAAACAAGCGCTGGACCAGTACGGCTTCGACGCCGCCTTCGGTGGGGCCCGGCGCGACGAGGAGAAGTCGCGGGCCAAAGAGCGGATCTTCTCCCTCCGCTCGGCCCAGCACCGCTGGGACCCGAAACGGCAACGCCCCGAACTGTGGCATCTCTACAACGTGCGCCGGAACCAGGGCGAGACGATGCGGGTCTTCCCGCTATCGAACTGGACCGAGCTGGACGTGTGGCAGTTCATCTACCGAGAACAGATCCCCATCGTCCCGCTGTATCTGGCCGCCGTGCGGCCGGTCGTCGAGCGCGACGGTACCCTCCTCATGGTCGATGACGATCGGATGCGCCTGGACCCGGGTGAGTCGCCGATGCAAAAGAGCGTGCGCTTCCGGACGCTGGGCTGTTACCCCCTGACCGGCGCCATCGAGAGCACAGCCGACACCCTGGCCAAGGTGATCCAGGAGATGCTGCTGACCGCCACCTCGGAGCGCCAGGGACGGGTGATCGACCATGACTCCAACGGCTCGATGGAGCACAAGAAGCAAGAGGGGTACTTCTGATGGCCCATGCCCCCGGTGATCTCGCCATCGGCGACATCGACGCCTATCTGGATGCCCATGAGCGCAAGTCAATGCTCCGGTTCATCACCTGCGGCAGTGTCGATGACGGCAAGAGCACGCTAATCGGGCGCTTGCTGTACGAATCGAAGTTGATCTTCGAGGACCATCTGAGCGCCCTCGAGGCTGACTCGAAGTCCATCGGGACCCAAGGGGGCGGGCTCGACTTCGCCCTCTTGGTCGATGGCCTCTCGGCCGAGCGAGAACAGGGCATCACCATCGACGTCGCCTATCGGTTCTTCTCCACCGAGAAGCGTAAGTTCATCGTGGCCGATACGCCCGGCCACGAGCAGTACACGCGAAACATGGTCACCGGTGCATCCACCGCGGATCTTGCCGTGATCCTCGTCGATGCCGCGCCGAGGCGTGCTCACCCAGACTCGGCGGCACAGCTATCTGGTGTCGCTACTGGGCATCAGGCGGGTGGTGCTGGCTATCAACAAGCTCGATTTGTGCGACTACTCGGAGGACGTCTTCCGCATCATCGATCACGAGTACCGGTCCTTTGCCACCGAGGTCGGACTGGACGACGTCACCGCCATCCCCATCTCCGCCCTTCGGGGCGACAACATCACCGAGCGGAGTCGGAACACGCCGTGGTACTCGGGGCCCACGCTCATCGATCATCTGGAAACGGTGCCGATCGACGAGGCGGTGCAGGCCGAACCGTTTCGTATGCCCGTCCAATGGGTGAACCGCCCCGACCACGACTTCCGCGGCTTCTGCGGTCGGGTGGTGCGCGGCACCGTCCACCCCGGTGATCTCATCCGCGTCCTCCCGTCGGGACGGCGAACGTCGATTGCCCGCGTCCTAATCGGCGAGGGAGACGTCGACGAGGCCGTGGCCGACCAGTCGGTCACGCTCACGCTGGCCGACGAGATCGACGTCAGCCGGGGCGACGTCCTGGCCTCTGATGTCGATCCCCCCGAGGTCGCCGACCAGTTCGAAACCCACGTCGTCTGGATGAGCGATCACCCCATGCTCCCGGGGCGCCCCTACCTGCTCAAGATCGGCACCCGAACCGTGGGGGCCACGCTCGCTCATCCCAAGTACAAGGTGAACGTGAACACGATGGAGCACATTGCCGCGGCGACGCTCGATCTCAACGACATCGGTGTCTGCAACATCAACCTGGACCGGCCCATCGCCTTCGATCCCTACACGGAGAACCGCGAGATGGGCGGTTTCATCCTCATCGATCGTTTCGACAACGCCACCGTCGGCGCCGGGCTCCTGCACTTCGCCCTGAGGCGGTCGGCCAACCTGCACTGGCAGGCCATCGAGGTCGACAAGCAGGCCCGATCGGCTCTTAAAGCCCAACGTCCCGCGCTCATTTGGCTGACCGGCTTCTCGGGAGCGGGCAAGTCCACCATCGCCAACATCGTCGAACGCAAGCTCCACCGCCTGGGACGCCACACCTACCTCCTGGATGGCGACAACGTCCGCCACGGCCTCAACAAGGACCTGGGCTTCACTGATGCGGACCGAGTCGAGAACATCCGGCGCACCGCCGAAGTAGCCAGCCTCATGGTCGACGCCGGCCTGATCGTCGTGGCCTCGTTCATCTCGCCGTTCCGGGCCGAGCGCGATTTCGCCAGATCGTGTGTTCGACCCGGCGAGTTCATCGAGGTCTTCGTGGACACGCCCCTGGCGGTGGCCGAAGCCCGGGACCCGAAGGGTTTGTTCAAAAAGGCGCGCCGCGGTGAGCTCTTCAACTTCACCGGCGTCGACTCCCCGTACGAGCCGCCGACAGATCCCGAGTTGCGCATCGATACCACGCAGACTGCGCCGGAGGACGCGGCGGATGCCGTCATCGCCCGGCTGCAAGGTCTGGCTGATCCGAATCGGCCATCGGAGTAGTAGGGGAACGGTGACCGAGCCGGACGAAGCGGCCCTCTTGGCTCGAAAGACATGGCGAACGGTAGAGCCACTGCACGGGATGATCTATTTCGTTCCCGAAGCCACCGAGGCGTACGCCGCGCTGGGCATCACCGGGCGCAACGGGTACTTCGCCTCTCGAGCCGCCCCGATGGGCCCCGTCTCGGCCGAGGTCGTGATCGCGACCTTCTTCAACTTCAAGCCCGATCTGGTCCGGGCCGCCATCCCGGGGTCGTGGGCCATCGCCGCCCCCGAGGACTTGGTCACGGCCCGGCTTGCCGCCGTCGACCAGGCGTGCCGGCGCTTACTGGGCGACGACATCGTCGAATCCACCCAGATGCGGCGCGCCGCTGAGCTGGCTCGCATCCTGGCTGAAGAGGCGGCCACCCGATTGGAGGGCCGCCCATTGTGTGCCGGCCATGCCCGCCTGAGCTGGCCTGATGAACCGCACCTGGCCCTCTGGCATGCCCAGTCGATCCTGCGGGAGTTCCGGGGCGACGGCCATGTCGCCCTCCTGGTCACTCACGGCCTGTCCGGTATTGAGGCACTGATCACCCATGGTGCCGGCGGCGACGCACCCCTGGCTCTGCTCCGCTCCACCCGTGGCTGGTCCGACGAGGAATGGGGGGCGGGAGTGGCCTCCTTGCGGGATCGGGGCTGGCTGACCGAAGGCGACGACCACGAAGCGCGTTTCACCGAGTGGGGCGCGACCGAGCGCCGGGAAATCGAAGCCGAGACGGATCGCTTGGCTGCCGCTCCCTACGCCAACCTGGGCGAGGCGTGCTGTGCTGAACTGCGAACACTTACCCGCCCCTGGAGCAAGGTGGTCTCCACGGTCCTGTTCGGCTGACCTTCGAATGCGTCGTTGTTCAGCTCCCGGATTCAGCCTCCTCGGCCAACGCCAGCCAGTGTTCCTCGGCCTCGTCGAGCGCGGCCTGGGCCGCAGCCAGTTCGCTCCCCAGCCGGGTCATCTCCAGATGGTCGACGGCAACGGTCAAGGCCTCGGTGATCCTGTCCCGTTGTCGTTGCTGACGGACCACGTCCTTCTCCGCCTCCCGTAGCAGCCGGCCCCTCGAGGCGCGATTTCCGCTCGTATCGGCCACGGCGGCTTGGGCCGCGGGCGTAGCGGGCGATCGGGTTGGGAGCGAACCGGCCCGGCGGGCATCGCCCTGGTCGACTCGGGCCACCCACCCGGCCACGCCCCCGGGTACCGCCGACACCGTGCCGTCAGGGGCCACGGCCATGAGGCGGTCGGTCGTCCGATCCAAGAAGGTTCGGTCGTGGCTGACCACCACCAACGCCCCGGGCCAGTCCTCGAGAAAATCCTCGAGGACCCGGAGCGTGTCGAGATCGAAATCGTTGGTCGGCTCGTCGAGGAACAGGACGTTGGGTCGGCCGGCGATCACCAAGAGGAGCTGCAGGCGACGTCGCTCGCCGCCCGACAGGGTGCCCACACGGGCGAACGGCAGCTCCCCGGAGAACGAGAAGCGCTTCATCAGCTCGACGTCGGCCAGGGATCCGGGGGAACGGTGTGGACCGGCTACCAGGTCTTGCACCCGCGCCCGAAGGTCGAGGTCGACGCCTTGTTGGTCGTAGTAGCCCACCACCACCGTCGGTCCGACCTCGACCGTTCCCATCGTGGGTTGAAGCCGTCCGGCCAAGAGGTCGACGAGAGTCGATTTACCGGACCCGTTGGCGCCCACGATCCCCAGGCGTTCCCGGCGCCCGAGCACGAGATCGACCCCTGACAGCACTAAGGGTCCATCGCCGTAGCGGAACCCGACCCCCGTGCATTCGATCACCTTGTCGCCCAACCGCGGCGTGACGCCGGGCGTCTCGAGCTCGGTCGTCCGAACGGGGGCGTTGGGCCGATCCTCGATGAGCCGCACTGCCGCATCGATCCGGGCTTGCGGCTTGCGGGAGCGGGCCTGTGCTCCCCGACGGAGCCAGGCCAACTCCCGCCGGGCCAGGTTGCGTCGAGTCGATTCGGTCGACGCGGCCTGCTCCTCGCGCTCGGCCTTGACCGCCAGGTACGACTCGTATCCGCCCTCGTGGACAAAGGTCCGGCCCTGGTCGAGCTCGAGCATCCGGGTGGTGAGCCGGTCGAGCAGGTGACGGTCGTGGGTCACGAGCACCAGGCCACCACGGAACGACAGCAGGCGTTGCTCGAGCCACGCCACCGCCCCCAGATCGAGATGGTTGGTCGGCTCATCGAGGACCAGGAGCTCTGCGGGGTGGGCCAGGACCCGGGCCAGCGCGACCCGTTTGGCCTGTCCTCCCGAGAGTGAAGCCACATCGGTATCGACCTCGGAGCCCATACCCAGACGATCGAGCGCCGCCTCTGCTTCCCACCCCTCCCCGACTGCGTCGCGTACGGTGCCGGCGGGCAACTCGGGAACCTGGTCGAGGAAGCCCACTCGCGAACCACGACCTCGCCGTACGAGGCCCTCCTGGGGAGCGTCGACGCCGGCCACGATCCTCAGGAGAGTGGACTTGCCTGTGCCGTTGGTGCCCACCACCCCGATCCGGTCACCGTCGGAGACGGTGAGGGACAGCCCCTCGAACAGGACCCGGTCGGCCCGGCGGACGGCAACTTGTTGAAGATCGACGAGCACAGCCACGAGGCGACCAGGGTATCGGCCCCTGCAGGCTGGCCATCCGAGCCGGGCGCTGACTACAAGCCGCCCAGTCGATAACGTGCGTCGATGCCTACTCCCGCTCGCGTGTTCGAACTCCGCACCTACCACGTTGCTCCCGGCCGGTTCGATGCCCTCCAGGAGCGCTTCCGCAACCACACACTGGCCCTGTTCAACCGGCACGGCCTCACTGTGATCGGCTTCTGGACGCCACAAGGTGCCGGCGACCTACCCATCGACACCCTCGTGTACCTACTTGCCTTCTCTGACCGGGAAGCGGCGGAACAGGCGTGGACGGACCTCCGGGCCGATCCGGTGTGGGTACAGGTCAAGGCCGACAGCGAGCGCAAGGCGGGAGGTTCGCTGACGACGGCCATCGAATCGGTGTTCCTCACCGCGACGGACTATTCACCAATCATTTGAGGTACTGGTCGCGCTGGTCGAAGTGAGGGGCCAGCGTCACGCGGTGCACGGCCCCTCACTGGGCCAGTGGTGCCCGCGATTACAGAGAGGACTCGGTGCGGGTTTCGGGCACCCGGCTGGACGAACGGCGGTACCGGAGGAGAGCGGCCAGGCCACGCCAGCCGAGCATCGTGAGCCCCAAGAAGCCCAGGGCCACGAACACGAAGGCCACAGCCGTACCCTGACCGGAGATGACCCGGAGGACCATACCGAGCACCACCGTTGCCAGCCACACCACCAGACCGCCGGACAGCGCCGTCCCATCGCGACGGCCGGCGGCCACCACCAGCCAGCCGACGGCCAGGCCGGACAGGAACGGCCACACGGTCGAGGCCAACCCGGCGATCGCCATCCCGTGCGCATGGGCGGCGCGACCGATCCCGACAAAAACCAGCACGGCGATGAGATCGAGGGACATACCCACTTTGCGCATACCGAGCTCAACCTAGTGCGGGGCGACAGGGCAGTTGTCACCCGGCAGGTGGCAGGATGGGGCATGACTGAATCTTGGAAAAGCATGTCGGTAACGGACGTGAGGGTGGGCGATCGAGTCCGGCTGGAGTCCGGAGTAGAAGTGCTCGTGTCGAAGATCGAACCCAAGTTCATGGGTATGGAGAACATGGTCGCGTTCATCGAGGACACCCCGAGCCGCTGGTACAAGCAGCCCGTGCTGCAAACCGCGGATGTCGAGGTCCAGCGGGCCGGCTGAGCGTTCGGCTTGGGGCCAGACGGGTTGTCGTCATAGCCCACACAGAGGTAGATGGACTACCGTCCTAGCCCACACGGAGTCAGATGGTCCTGCCGACCTAGCCCACAGGAGGCAGATGGTCCTGCAGACCTAGCCCAGACAGAGGCAGATGGTCCTGCCGACCTAGCCCACACAGAGGCAGATGGTCCTGCCGACCTAGCCCACACAGAGGCAGATGGTCCTGCCGACCTAGCCCACACAGAGGAGAGAGCGGTGGAGTCAACACGGTCGGCTGACGGCACCACGATCGCCTTCGATCGGGAGGGTAACGGACCGCCACTGGTCGTGGTGGTCGGGGCGTTCTCTGATCGATCGACATCCCGAGCGTTGGCGGCCATGCTGGCCCCCGATTTCACCGTGTTCCGCTACGACCGTCGGGGACGGGGTTCGAGCGGTGACACGACGCCGTACTCGGTCGAGCGTGAGATCGAAGATCTCGAAGCGGTGGTCACTGCCGCCGGAGGGTCTGCCCTTGTATACGGTCATTCGTCGGGAGCCGTGTTGGTATTCGAGGCCGTCGACCGGGGTCTCCCGGTCACCAAGATGGCGATGTACGAGCCTCCCTACATCGTCGAGGGCACTCGACCGAGACCCAACCAATTGACTGAGCGCGTGAGCGAGCTGATCGTGGCTGGTCGACGGAGCGATGCCGCAGAGCTCTTTCTCGTCGAGGGTCCCGGGTTACCTGCTGACGTCTTGACCACGATGAAAGCGGCACCCGGGTGGGCTCACTTCGAGGCGCTCGCCCATACCCTCCCGTACGACCTGGCCATCTGCGCTGATCAGGTCGTCCCGACCGAGCGGTTGGCGACCATCGCTGTCCCAACCCTCGCCCTCAGCGGCGGAAGGAGTCCCCAATGGGCCCGCGACGCCGTCGATGCGGTGGCTCGAGCCATTCCCGGGAGCGAGCACCGTGTGCTCGAGGGCCAGACCCACGGTGTGGCCGACGACGCGCTGGCCCCAGTGCTCGCCTCGTTCTTCCTGGCCTGAGCCCTGGCTCCGCACCGCGAGCTCCTTTTGGCCATGGGCCCCTGAGGGGACCCTGAGCGTGAAGGAGGCCGGCCAGCGCGCCCGGCCGCGGACGGGTAGTCTTTCGCATCAGCCCTCTCGGTAGTTACCGACGGCCGCTTCGGGCACTGACCTTCTCAGATCACCCCGATGGGCACGCCGGCTCTGTTCTTCACCTTCCTTCCCCTCGCAATGTGCTTTGGCACGCGATGCCTGTGGTGTTGGAAGGTGTTGTTGCGCCCCTCGGCGCGTATTACTTGATGCTGCTGCTCGCCGGATTTCGCGGCGCCCTGATCGGTGCCCTGGTTTGGTCGTACCTGATCGTCGGTCGGCGACTGGTGCGACATCAGCGGGTTTCGACTCTGCTCCTGGTGGGCACGGCCCTCCTGACCCTGCGGACCGCTATCTCGTTCGTCACCGGAAGCGCCTTCCTGTATTTCATCCAGCCAACGGCGAGCACGTTTCTCGTCTCGCTGGCGTTGGTCGGTTCTGCCCTGCTGGGTCGGCCCTTCACCCAGCGGTTCACCCACGATTTCTGTCCGCTCACCCCCGAGCTGCTGGCGCGACCAACCGTTCACCGATTCTTCATTCGCGTCTCGTTCCTCTGGGCGACAGTCATGTTCCTCAATGGCGCCGTAGTGCTCTACCTTCTCCTCACGGAGTCGGTCGGGGCGTTCGCCGTCGAGCGCAGTGGCATCTCGGTGTCGCTCACTGCTGTCGCGATCGCGCTCTCGGTGCTGTGGTTTGCTCGAAGTATGCGACGAGACGGGATCACCGTGCATTTCGGGAGAACCCCTCGCCTGGCCCCGGCTGCCCTCCCGTCTCCGTAGTGGCGACGCGGCGAGGCCCGGTCACGCCGATCTGACAGTCAACCGATGAATTCCGTGGTGAAGGCTCGTCGTATCTACTGAACAGCCACAGCACGACGTGAAGGAGGTCATCGTGTTGAGTGAGAGCCATGTCTCGACTCGATTGCCGGCCCAGGACCTCGAGCGAGCTCGGAGGTTCTACGCCGAGAAGCTCGGTCTCGAGCCCGCCGAAACACGGCCTGGAGGCCTGCGGTACCGATGCGCCGAGGGGCAGTTCTCCCTGTTCCACTCGGCGGGTTCGGCTTCGGGCAACCATACCCAGATGGCCTTTTCCGTCGACAACCTGCAGAAGACGGTCGACGGCCTGCGGAGTCGAGGGGTCGTGTTCGAGGAGGTAGATGTGCCTGGCCTTCGCACGACCGACGGTGTCGCCGAGGTGGAGGGGAACTATCCCTCCGACGGCGGTATCGGTGAGCGCGCCGCCTGGTTCCGGGACAGTGAAGGAAACCTGCTGGGGATCGGTCAGACGCTGGTCTGACCTTGTGGATGGATGACGATGAGTTTGCCTTGTCAGCGTCGTCTAGTCCCCAGGGCCGATACCTCAATGGGCCTTCACCTCAATGGGAAGGAACAGACATGCCAGAAAGCAATCCGGCAGCCGAGCTGGATGCTCGTTACAGCGCCGACAATGCGACTGCGGCTGATTGGTCGCAGGTCCAGAAGCTCTTGGCCGAAGCCCGGGTGTACTGGCTATCGACGGTACGGCCCGAGGGACGTCCCCACGTCACCCCGCTGCTGTCCGTCTGGGTGGACGGCGCGTTGCACATCTGCACTGGTCCTGAGGAGCGCAAAGCCCAGAATCTCTTGCTCAACCCACACTGCATTCTCACCACCGGATGCAATGCCCTCGATGAGGGCTTCGACATCGTGGTCGAGGGGGAGGCCGTGGCGATGAGCGACGATAGCGACCTGCGGCGGATCGCCGACGCGTACCTGTCCAAGTACGGCAGCGACTGGCATTTCGATGTTCACGACGGCGCCTTTTTCGGACAAGGCGGTCGGGCGTTGGTGTACAGGGTCGCCCCGTCGACCGTGTTTGGCTTCGGCAAAGGCGATTTCAGCCAGACCCGGTGGCGTTTCGGGCATGGGTGACGCCACCGACACGGTCGGTCCGAGTGCCATTACCCGGTGGCCCGACCGGGCAGACGCGCCGCGATGGCTTTGATGACGGTGGCGCTGGCCATGACGCACTGATGACTGGCGAGCACACCCAAGGGATCGCTGAGTCCGGCCACCGGCGGCGCAGCCGGGTCGATCAGGTTGGGCGACCCCGAACCGAGGGGTTGACCGTTTGATCCGACGAGGACCTGAGAGATCAGTCTGGCGGCAGGGTCATCGGCGATCCGGTACACGTTGTCGTTGGGCGTCCCGACCGGGACGTACACCGAGCTCTTGGCCTCCTTAGCCAGGATGGCGGCGTCGTTGGCCGCGGCGTTGTTCCAGGCGGCCTGGAACTGATCGAGGAGGGCGGTCGACGCCGGGAACTTGATGGCGTTCAGAAGGCTGGCCACCAGGGACTCGTTCATGATGCCGTTGATCGGGCTGTCCAGGGAGAAGATGCCGGAAACCTGCGGTTGCCGGACTGCGCTGAAGTCCTTGAGGAAGTACTGCTCGGCCACGTAACCGCCCTCGCTGTGGCCGACCACCACGATGCGCGCCGCAGGCCACAGGGCGTGGACCTGGTTCACTTCGGTGGCAACGGCCGGCGCCACTGTCTGCGGCAGGGTGGTAGAGGGCTTGCTCGAGGGATAGGCGGCGACGGTGACCGTGGGGTGTGCGGACGTGCCGGTGACGTGCACGCCGTTGTAGCTGAACGACAGGATCATGGTCCCGGCCCGATGCAGGGTGATGGTCATGTTGGGCTCGGCTTGGCAGCCCGGCGGTTCACTGGACGGGCTGGGGTCGAAGTTCTTCTCTGTCGTGCTCAGGGCGGCCGACGTCTGGGTCAACGGGTTGTAGGTGCTGGCCGGCAACGAACTGCCGAAGCCGCCGATGAGGATCGCTACCGACGGAGGGCCGCTATAGACGGCGGCCGGGCCGCTGCTACAGGCGGTCAGGGCCAGGGCAACGGAGGCAGCGACCGCCGACGCACCGACACGCCGGGCCTGGCGAGCAGTCGGTTTCCACCGGAGTGTCGGGCTGTTCGATCGATTCGGCACAGATGGCCCTTTCCCTCACTGCGCATGAACCGATAACCGGAGCACGTCGGTCAGGAATGTACTTTGCCCCCTTGGCTCCGTCCACCGGCTGACCACCAGCTTGCTGGCGTGCGTTGCCGAGATCCCTGATCTCGGGCAGGCTCCGTAAAGAATGACGGGTTGTTTTGCTTGAGTGTCGATCCGTCCCTGATCCGTTCGTAGTGAGAATGTAGGGCCGGTACCGAGCCAGCCAGTGTCACGAGGAGATGCGTCATGAAGCAGTACCTGTTGTCAGTTCACATGGTCGAGGGCCAAGATCCTCCGGCGCCAGAGGTGGCGGAGCAGGCCTACGAGAAGGTCAATGCCTTGAACCAGCAGCTGCAAGACAAGGGAGCCTGGGTGTTCGCCGGTGGCCTTCACCCGCCGACCACGGCGACCGTCGTGCAGATCCAAGATGGTGACCTTCTGACCACCGACGGGCCGTTCGCCGAGACAAAAGAGCAGTTGGGCGGATTCTGGATCATCACGGCTGACGACCTCGACGGAGCCCTGGCCTGGGCGGCCCAGGCGACCGAGGCGTGCGGTGGCCCGGTCGAGGTCCGTCCGTTCCAGGAACTGCCTGAGGAGTAGAACGGTTCGGTGGCTCTTGAGATCGGTGAGATCGAACGGCACTTCCGGAGCGAGTACGGCCGGACGGTGGCCACCCTTGTCCGCTCCTTCGGCGACATCGACGTTGCCGAAGAAGCGGTACAGGAGGCGTTCGTGATGGCCATGGCACGGTGGCCCAGCAGCGGGGTGCCGCCGAACCCGGGTGCGTGGATCACGACCACAGCCCGGAACAGGGCCATCGACCGGCTCCGACGCGAGGCCACACGCCATGACCGCCAATCCCAAGCCGCACTGTTGTACGAAGACGACGAGGCACCGGAGCCGGTGGGGCCAGTGAAAGACGACCGCTTGCGGCTGATCTTCACCTGCTGTCACCCCGCCTTGGCCCGCCGGGCCCAGGTGGCGCTCACCTTGCGCCTGCTCGGCGGGCTCCAGACCTCCGAGATCGCTCGGGCGTTCCTCGTGCCCGAAACCACCATGGCCCAACGCCTGGTGCGATCAAAGGCGAAGATCAAGGCCGCCGGCATCCCGTACCGCATCCCGGACGACACCGACCTACCGGGTCGGCTCGACGCGGTGCTGGCTGTCGTGTACCTCATCTTCAACGAGGGCTACACCGCGTCCGGCGGTGACGCGCTCGTACGCGAGGACCTCTGTGTCGAGGCCATCCGCCTCGCTCGCCTCCTGGCCGAGTTGATGCCCGACGAGCCAGAGGTGTTCGGGCTCCTGGCGCTGCTGGCGTTGACCCACTCTCGTCGGGCGGCTCGCACTGCTCCGGACGGGTCGCTCGTGGTCCTGCCCGCCCAGGACCGGTCCTTGTGGGATCGGTCGCTCATCGAGGAGGGCCAGGCTTTGGTTCGTGCCTCGCTCCGGCGGAACATGCCCGGTCCTTACCAGATCCAGGCCGCCATCAATGCCGTCCACAGCGATGCAGCAACGGCCGCGGAAACCGAGTGGGGCCAGATCCTGCGCCTCTACGACCAGCTGATGGAATGCGCGCCCACGCCGTTGGTCGCGCTCAACCGGGCCGTCGCCGTAGCCGAGGTCGAAGGCCCGGAAGCGGCCCTGGCCGTTGTCGACGGGCTCGACCTGGGCCACTACTACCTCTTTCACGCCACCCGAGCCGACCTGCTCCAGCGGATCGGTCGCTACCCCGACGCGGCCGAGGCCTACCGTGCCGCCCTGGCCATCACTACGAATCCGGCGGAGCGGGATTTCCTGGAACAGCGCCGCCAGGCCACGGCTCTTCGAGGATGACTAGATGGTTCCCGGCGACGCCGGCGGGGGACAGTCCGATCCCGAACGCCGATGCTCGAGCGCAGAGAGCCTCTGAACGATCCGTTCCCTGTGGTGCGGCACGGTCAATCGTCGGGAATGTGATTGAGATCGGCCTGATCAAGGGGCTTGAGCGCTTGGCTCACCGTGATGCCGAAGTTGACCTGATGCCCGAACGCAGTCAGGGCCAGGGCATGAAAGAGCGCCATCGGTGGGATGGCGTTGAACTGTTTGTTGGCCATAAGGACGATCGAAGCGCGAAGTACCGGGGAGTACATCGAGACGCTCTCGTAGCCGGGCATGCCCCCCTGGTGACCGATGAACCCTCCGGACTCGATGAACCCGAGACCCCAGGTGATGGAACCGCGACCGAGCTGTGGGATGGAGACCGGCACCCGACCGGCCTGCGCTTCCTTCCACACGCTGGGCTTCACCAGCGCGCCGGTGGCCAGTGCTTGGGACCAAGTGGTCATGTCCGACATATCGGAGTCCATGCCGCCCGCAGCCCAGAGGCACGTTTGGGGCAGGGCGGTGGCATCGTCCTCGACGGTGGGCGCCTGCGTTGCTCCACTGGCGTATCCGTGGGTATAGGGGGCGGTGAGGCCGGTCCCAGAGGTGGGAAGGTAAGTCTCTTGGAGTCCCAGAGGCGTGGCGATCCGCTGCTGGATCAGGGTGCTGAGATCGCGTCCCGTCACCAGTTCGGCGACCCGGCCCAGCAGGTCGTAGCCATAGTTGCTGTACACCCATTTCGCGCCCGGAGCAGCTGCCGGGGTCATCGTGGCCCCGGCGGCCAACAGATCGTCGACGCTACACCCGGTGGGCAGCTTGCTCTGGATCGCCGGCGCGGCGAGGACATCGCCCAGCCCACTGGTGTGATTGAGGAGTTGGCGGATGGTTATCTGGTTGCCGTTGGGAACAGAGGGCACCCAGCGGGCAATGTCATCGTCGAGCGAGAGCTTGCCTTCACCGACCAGTTGGAGGATCAGGGTGGCGACGAACGTCTTCGTCTGGCTCCCGATCTTGTACTGCATCCAGGTGTCGAGCGGTGCCTTGGGCGAGAGATTCGACAGCCCCCGCCCGCTGACCCAGTTGCCCTCAGGGCTGTGTATGGCCACCATCGCTCCGGGCGCATGTGTCGTGGCCAGGAACTGGGTGAGCACGCCGTTGAGCTGGGCTTGGGTACCGGCACTGAACGTGCCGGCCGCGCCGTTACTGGTCCCGGTCGAACTCGAAGAGCAGGCCGATAGAGCGAGGCTCAAGGCGACCAACGATCCGACAAGGGCCATGACGGCACGCGAACGGGAGCGGGTCCTTCGAGGTCTTGACACGGGCCTACTCTCTCGCTGGGGATCGTCGGGTCACTACGTGGCTTCGCTCCAGGTGCGCCCGACAAGCCACTGGTTCTAGTCGATGGCATGTCGCCCGCGGATACGATGAGCCAGACCCCACCGAAACTGCGGAGTCAGCCGGTGCCAACAGTGCCACTGCCGGTCGCCGGTCGCCACTGAGGATCTGCTCTCAGACACCGCCAAAGGCCACGATGGCGTTGCCGCCTTGGGCGAACAGCCTGCCGCCGGCCACGGCGAGCGAGGGAAACGACGTGGATTCCGTGCCGACGGGCTCGGTCAACATCACGGCACCGGTCTGCTCGTTCAACTCGGCCAGCTCGCCGGTCCGAGTCACCGCCCAGACCCGGCCGGCCGCCAGCACGGGTGCGCTCGATACCACCGAGGGTTGCGACCAAGCAGTGTGGAACTTGTGGTCGGCGTCCACCTGCAACGCCGTCAGCCCGTCCAGGCACGGGACAATGATCAACGAGCCATCGACGGCCGTAGCGCCGAATGCCTGAGTAGAGCAGACCTGGGCTGAGTACAGCTGCCCACCGATCCCGCCCAGATTGGTGGCGTCCAGCAGGTAGCCGACTCCTTCCTTGCCGATCTGGAAGATCTCGTCGTCGACCAACGTCGGGGACACGGAACCGAGATCGAGATCGTTCTGGTTGAGCTCCGCCCAGTTCGACGGGGCGAACGTCTGGCGGACAGCCAAGTTCGCAGACAGGGCGATGACCGAGTCGCCATCGTCGTAGGTCGATGCCGACGCGCCGTTGCCGGTGGCCACGAACAGAGTTCCCGCGCCGTCGATGACGGGTCCGGGCGGCGCCCAGACGCCCCCCTGACGCGGGCTGGGAACGACGAAGGTGTTCTGGGCTCCCGACCCGGACGTAGGGAAGCTCACCACGAATCCCCGGTAGTTGCCGCAGTCTCCATACAGGCCGCCGAACGCGATGTAGACGGTCCCATCTTCCACGGTGAGCGCACTTCGCTGCTGCTGCGCCAGCTCGTCGATACCGGGAAGGGTGATCGCCTGGCGGTACCGGATGTGCCCGTCGGCCAGGTTCACGCCCACGAGCTGGTGGATCCCGGGCTCGACGAAGGCCACCACCCACACCACGCCGTTGGCCGGGTCGACGACCGGCGTACCGGTTATGCCCGAGGGGTCTATGTTCCCGCAGGGCAGGGCACCGCCCGCCACCGGGGTCCCCAGGGATGTCGACCAGGAGACGGTTCCGTTGCTGGCGTTCAGCGAGTACACGGTGTCGTTCTCGGTGGCGGCAATGACCTGGTCGCCATCGACCAAAGGCTCGGCGTACACCTGTCCGTCGAGATTCGCCCGCCACGATTGGCCGACCGTCGACACGCCCGGCTCGCTCGGGTCGTTCCCCGAGCGTGCGGCATCGCGATGGTAGGTCAGCCACGAGTTGGCGGTGGAGGGCGAGGGAGACGTGGTGGTGGAGGGTGATCCACCGGTGCGCGCCCCGGTTGTGGTCGTCGACCTCGACGAGGGCGTGGGCCTATCAGCAGACTGACTACAGGCGGCAAGCAGCGAAACCGAAACGAGAGCAGTTACGGCGACCCGGAACCTAGGCACGCCCCAGTTTCGTGCCCTGTCCCGGCCGTGTCGACGGGGGCGTTTGTCGACCACCCGGCCTCGTTGCATCCCGGGACACAAGCGGTCAGGAAACTCCGACAGTTCGAGCTGACGAGCCGGCGTCGTATGTCGGAGACCCGCCCGGTGGTGTGATCGGAGCCAGGCCCTGCTGTTGGGCCATGACTGCCGCTTCGACCACCTGGAGGTCGGAGGGATCGATGGCCAGGGGCCCACCGGCCACCGGAACCTGCCAGACGTGGGTCATCATCGGCGTGGGACCGGTGTGGACGGTTCCCGGGGCGCACGGGGTAAAGCCTTCGATCTGGTGGATCGTAGTCGACGTGCAGAGATTGGTGTGGGCGTGCCACTGGACGAGACAGCCATAGGGCATCGGACCGGGTCCCTGTCCGGGCGTCAGGTACATCGCCGCGACCAGGACCGGCCCGTTGGGGGTGGTGGCGTAGACCAAGGAGTCCACGTGGTTGGGATCGAGCACGTCCTGTTGCTGCATGTCAGCCACGTTCAGATAGTGCACGACTGGATAGGCGGTCGACGTGATAGGGACGTAGCCCGCGGCCAGCGCCACGCTGAGCACTTTGTACTTGGCCACGGCCGACGTCGTCGCCTGTACGTACTGCACCGCGCCGAGCGTTTGCGCCGCGGTAGGCGTCGCTGTGCAGTTCGGAGTCTGCATAGCGTGACCCGAGTCGGTGGCGTTGCCAACCGAGGTCAGCAGGGCTTGCTCGCCACTGGACAACGGTGGTCCCGTGTACTTCCAGTTCGGGTCGGTCACACCGAGTCCGGCCATGCCGGCCATGTTGGTACCCGATGCCATGCCCTTCATGGACGACATCCCCTTGTTCTTGGATCCAGACGGCGGCAGACCCGAAGAGCCAGACATCGACATGCCGGGCATGGAACCGGAGCCGGCCGACGAGGAGGCAGATGATGTCGAAGCGGACGTGGCCATGGCCGCCGTCGTGGGAACGGTGGGGACCACGGCGACGGCGGCAGGCACCACGGCCAGACCGAGCACTCCGAGGGTGGCCCACGCCGGATGTCGCGAGAAGAGCCTTGCCGCCGGCACTGGGGCGTCGGCGGGCTCGGGAACGGTGGGGAGAATGGCGAAGCCCAAGAGGACGACCAGGGGCCCGTTGGCGGGATCGGATCCCATACCGGTCATCAACACGCCGACACCTTCCCCGGTGACCCAGTAAAGGAGAGCGAGGCCGACACCGAGGCCGATGAAGATCGAGATGCGACGACTGACCAGGGGGCCAATTCCGATGACCAGCGAGGCGGCAGCGAGGGTTACCGCCACGGGCGCACCGGCGCCGACGAAGCCATGGCCCAACAAATTCAGAAAGTGGGCGTACCACCCGGGCTCGCCACCGGCAGTGCTGGTCAGCTGATCGTGGATGGCGTTTGGCGTCCGGTTCGAGGGGAACATCCACAAGATGGCTTCGAACACCCACAACCCGGCCCACACGGCCCGAGCTCCGACAGGCCCGAACGGTCCTCGTCCCGCGGCCGAAGAGGCCACTCCGGTTCGCTGCTCGTCCGGATCGTGTTGGGGCGACGGCCACACCAGTGCGCCGATCACGGCGTAGAGGAAGACGGCGCCCGGCCCGCCGGTGAGGGGAGAGGAGTGCCCGGTGAACACCTTGCCAAAGCCCTCGCCGAACCAGGCCACGCCGAAGGCCCATAGGAACGAGAGCACCAGCGCCGGCTTCACCGTCCGCTTGAACAGCAGCCCCACCCCGATGGCCAGCTCGACCAATCCGAACAGAGTCACCCACATGGCTACTTCGTGGGACAGGAAATTGCCGATGTGGTTGATCGACGCCGCGATCACGCCGGGCTGACCCGCGGCCATGGGATCGATCATCATGGCGACAAAGGTCGTGCCGAACATCTTTGGTTGGAACTTCAGGCCGGCGGCGATGATCCAGAACAGACCGAGCGCGATCTGGATGCCGCGTCGGTTGATCCGCAATTGTGCTGCCAACGGTGTGCTGGTGTCTTCAGCCACGAGTACCCCCCCGAAGTCGACGGCGCCCCTCATAGTGCGCCGTCCCCGGTGATGGTAGTCCTGCAGGGGACACAAAATGTCGTCGTCGGGTCCGGCGCCACCGCTACCCTTCGTGAGCCTTCTCGCTTGGGATGCAGCGGCAAGTTCCCACGCGGCCCTGGTCAGTCCGGGTGTGGCCGCCCTATCGGCGGTGGCCGTAGGCCGTCTTGAACGCACGTCGTAAGCTCATGGCCGTAACCGCCCCGAGGAGGAACAGGTGACGACGACCGACGTGGTAGGCAGCGAGGTACAGAGCGAGGCAGAGGTCGACGAATTGGTGGCCAAGCTACTGGCCGAGTTCCCGCCCGACGCCGTTTCCGCACAGGCAATTCCTGGGCGAACAGTTCGACCGAGGGTTGGCATGGGTGCACTTCCCCGTGGGCCACGGCGGCCTCGGTCTGAGCCCGGGCCTGCACGGCCGTGTGGTCCGCCAGCTCGACGCAGCCGGTGCTCCGTCGGCGGCAATTCGCAACGTCATCGGGTACGGGATGGTCGCGCCCACCGTGGTCGTGCATGGCACCGAGGAACAAAAGACTCGTTACCTGCGGCCGCTCTTCACCTGCGAAGAGATCTGGTGCCAGCTGTTCAGCGAGCCGGGAGCGGGTTCCGACGTGGCCAGCCTGGCCACCCGCGCCGTCCGCGACGGGGACGAATGGGTACTGAACGGCCAGAAGGTGTGGACGACGGTGGCCCACCTGGCCACCTTGGGATTGCTCCTGGCCCGAACTGACCCCGATCTCCCCAAGCACCAGGGCATGACCGCGTTCCTGGTCGACATGCACGCACCGGGTGTCGAGGTCCGGCCCCTCTACCAGATCACCGGAGAGGCCGAGTTCAACGAGATCTTCTTCACCGACGCCCGGGTATCCGACGCCGGCCGCTTGGGCGGCGAGGGTGACGGCTGGCGGGTAGCCGTCACAACGCTCATGAACGAGCGGGTCTCCATCGGGGGAAACGTCTCCCCCGCGGCGCGGGTCCGATCGGTGACGCCGTCCGGTTGTGGCGTGAGCGATGGGCTGGCGCCACGTCACCCCATGCGCTGGCCCTTCGGGACCGTTTGATGTCGCTGTGGGTGAGCAGTGAGGCGACCCGGCTCACCAACCTCCGAGCCTCGATCGGTCGGGGCATGGGAACACCGGGCCCGGAGGGCTCTGTGGCCAAGCTCGCCTTTGCCGAGCTCAACCAGCACATCTACGAGCTGTGCATGGACCTGATGGGGGCCGAAGGCATGCTGTACGGCTCGGACTACCCGAAGATCCGGCCCGAATTCATTGCCCTCGGGACCCCTGACCTGCACAAGGCATTCCTCCGGGCCAGGGCTAATTCCCTCGAGGGCGGCACCTCCGAGGTGATGCGCAACATCCTCGGTGAGCGCGTCCTCGGGCTCCCGGGCGACCCCGAACGGACAAGGACATGGCCTGGAGGGACCTGCCCCGGAGCTGACCGAGGGCGCAGCGCCTCGACACATCGTCGGCGGGCCGTCCTCGACCAATGGCTGTCGGTCCTACGACGACGTGCCTCTCGATCCCAGGAGACGGGTCAGAACCTCATCGATGGCGTCGGTACTGAGCCGCGCCTGACTGTTGGGCTGGTCGGAGCGAGCAAGGAGGAGGGCGATCTCGTTGATGGAGGCCAAGATGACGTGCGAGAGGACATCAATCAACTCTGCGTCCAGATCACCCTGTTCGGCGATGGCGCCGAGGGCGGCCTTGATCAGTCCGAGGGCGTGCCGCTCTTCGAGCGCCCGCCAGCGTTCCCAACCGAGTACCGCCGGCGCACGTCGACCAGGAGGACGCGCTGCACGACCGGGTCCCCCGCCAGTTGCACCCAGGCGAGAGCCCCCAATCGCAGGGCCGCCTTCGGATCCGTGGTCGTCTCGGCCGCCTCCATCACCCGAAGCCCGACGTCGTTCTCGATGGCTTCGAGCACCGCTTCGAACAAGGCCTCTTTGTTCTTGAAGTGGTGGTAGAGGGAGCCACGGCTGACCGCCGCTTCCTCGAGGACCGTCTCGATCGACGTCTCCTCGTAACCCCGTTCGGCGAACAGCCTGGTGGCCACCTCGACCAAGTGCTCGCGCGTGGCCGCGCCGCGGGCCACGTTCTGATTCGTCCGTTCGGGCATTGTTCTGCTTTCGCCTCCTTGACAAACCGACTATCGGTCTAATATTGTAGACCGATAGTCGGTATAGGCAATCGTACCGCCCGGCGTGCGCCGGACCGGGTACCAGTCGCTTCCCTCAGGAGGAAAGCACATGAATGTTTCCGAGCTCGAAACGCACCGCCGGACCGTGGAGACAGCATCGGGCCCCGTCAGCTTTCTCGACGTTGGCGAGGGGCCGGTGACCCTCTTCGTCCACGGGGTGGGTACGAATGCTCTGTTGTGGCGTCACGCCGTCAGCGCTCTGGCCGGCGAACGTCGGTGCGTGGCCGTCGACCTCCCGCTGCACGGCCAGACGCCGGCGGCGCCGGACCAGGACTTCCACTTGGGTTCGTTGGCCGCGGTCCTCGACGCGTTCTGTGCCGCCGTCGATCTGGGCCCGCTCGACCTGGTCGCCCATGACACCGGGGGCGCGATATGCCAGGTGTTCGCGGCGAAGCACCCCGAGCGACTGTGTTCGCTGTGCCTCACCAATTGCGATGCCCACGACAACATCCCGCCTGAGGCGTTCAAACCCACCGTCGAGCTGGCCGAGGCCGGCGCCATCGTTGCCGGCGCCCCTGATTTCCTGGCCGACCTTCCTCTGGCGCGCGAAGCATTGTTCGGGACCGGCTACCAGGACATCACCCGGCTTCCCATTGAGGTCGTGCGCTCGTTCCTCCGGCCCGTGATCGGTACCCCGGAACGGGCCCGGCAGTTCGAACAGCTCCTCGTGTCGCTGCGCCCCGAGGACCTGTTGGCCGTGGAGCCCAAGCTCTCGCGGCTCGAGGTACCCACCCTCATCGTGTGGGGGACGGCCGACACGTTCTTTGAGCTCTCGTGGGCCTACTGGCTGAAGGACTTGATCCCAGGAGCCACCGATGTGGTCGAGATCGAGGGTGGTCGGCTGTTCTTCCCCGACGAGCGATTCGGGGAACTGGTGAGCTCGTTGCGACAGCACTGGGCGACGCTGGCCCCGACGGGGTGACCCCATCCTGTAGTGGGAATCAACCTTCGAGGATGTGTCGAGGCCCGGGTCCACGCTGCCCGGCTTGATCGTCGGGGTTGAGGAGCTTGCAGAATTTGAGAGACAGGCATCCGCAGCCGATGCAGCCGCCCAGGCGGTCCCGAAGGCGCTCGAGTAGGGCGATCTGGGCGTCGAGGCGAGGGCGCCACGAAGTGGAGAGGCGTTCCCAGTCCCTGGCCGTCGGCGTTCGGCTCTCGGGGAGCGAGGCCAACGCCACCCGAATCTCGTCCAGACGCAGGCCGACTTGCTGGGCCACCCGGATGAACGACACCCGTCGCAACGTGTCGCGCGTGTAGCGGCGCTGTCCGCCCTCTGACCGGTTGGCCGAAATGAGCCCCTCGGCCTCGTAGAAGCGCAGCGCCGAAGCGGCGACGCCCGCCCGCTCGCTCAACGCCCCGATTGTCAGCTCCGAGTCCATGTAGTGGGAAGCTACTCGTCACCACAATGGAAGCTCAAGCGAACTTTAGAAGTTTGGGATCAGCAGCATTCCCGATCGGCTGCCCTATAGAGACGGGCCAGCAGTTCGGAGGGCCGTGGGCGCGGCTAGGGGAGCAGCTTGAATGCCACCTCGCGGTCGTCGGAAACCTCGACGTCCAGCGTCCTGTCCTCGAGCAACGGAGCCACGTGCAGATCGAGAAAGACCTGCGAACCCTGCTCGTCGATGATCTGGTCGGTGGGCTCCGGATTCGCGGCCACGGCCAGTCCTAGCTCTATCCGATCGGTGTCCACTGGGTTGGAGGAAATTCGGAGTCCGGCTCCGGGATGATCGGCGACGAGGTCTTGAATCACATGGGCTGCATCAGGGGTGAGGGTCAGCATGGTTGCCACCTTCCAGTCGCGGGCACAAGGTGCTGTCCTACCCCCTCCGCGGGCTCGGAAACATGGTCAGCAGGCGACGGCCGACCGTACGGGGACGACCAGCAAGATCGTCGGCTACAGCCGGAATTCCCCGGCCAGGAACCCTACCCAGACCAGCGCAGCGGTCTGTTCGGGATCCAGTTCGCTGGTGTCGATGGCGTGGGCTTCGCGTTCGCCCAAGTCCGAGAACCGTTCCCACATAAAGCGAATCCGCTCCTCATCGACGAGATGCCCATGACCGGGTACTCGCTCCTTCTCGCCCGAACGCCCCGTAGCCCGAGCCAGCGCGATGGACAGACTGGGTCGGAGGACAACGTAATGGATGTCCACGTCGGTTCCCTGCAACTCCTGGGTGACTATGTCGAGGTACCAGGGACCAACGACCCCATCGAGGACCACCGGGTAGCCGCCCTGAGCGAAGGCGGAGGCCGCGGCGATGAACGACCGCAGCACGGTGCGATTCTGGTGGTCGGCCCCAGGTTCCCACGGAGCGATGAACCCGTCGACGATCGTCGACCAGAACCAGTCCGACTCGATGCAGACGCCCTGTTCGTGCCGGCCGGCGATAAGCATCGATACTGTCGACTTCCCGGCACCGGGCGGACCGGTGACGATGAGGACGGGTTCGACGGCCACGAGCACGACGGTACCCGGCACGAGAAGGCGCGGCTGATTCCCCGGCCGATGCCCCGTTCGGTTAGGGCTCTTCGCGATCGACGGGGCTGACGGGAGCCGGCACTCTCTGATCAAGTCCCAGTTGGGCGAGGCGAGCTTCGCTGGCGGCCAGGTGACGCTCGAAGGCCTCCGTCACGCCCTCGGTGTCACCGGTGGCCAGGAGGTCGAGCAGGAGGCCACGGGTCACGGCGATGCCGAGACGGGCTTCTGAGCGAGCCAAGCCCTCGGGTAGGCCCACCGCACAGAGCATCTCCGTCAAGGGATCGAGCCATGAGTCGACGATGCCGTCGAGCAGAGGAGCGGCGTAGGGCCGTCCTTGGAGGGCTTGTCCGTACATCTCGAAGAACAGGCGCTCGTGAGGAGCAAGAGCCGGGTCACTAAGCCTTCGCCAAAACTGCCGGGCGACATCGCTCAATGACTCGTCAGAATCCACCCGTAGCTCCGACATCACTGCTCGCTGTCGACCCTCGACGGCACGGACGATCTCGACGAACAGGCCATTTTTGGACCCAAAGTGATAGATGAGCATCCGGTGGCTGGTGCCGATCGCCGCGGCCAGTTCCCGCAAGGAGACGTCGATCAGGCCATGCTCGGCCAGGTAGTCGATCACTCCCTCCAGCAGCTGTTCTCTCGGACCTGTGGTCTCGATCGCGGGGCGTCTGGCCATGAACCATATGGTACATGTACCATTTGGTACAGCGTGGAAACGCGGACGGAAGCGGTGCGAGGAGGCAATCGTGGAGTATCGAACTTCGATCGAGATAGACGCCCCACCGGAGAAGGTCTGGGCCGTCCTGGCCGACGTCGAGCGATGGCCGGAGTGGACCAAGTCGGTGCAACGCGTCGACCTCGTCGATGGATCCGAACTGCAACGAGGCACCAAGGTCAGGATCAAGCAGCCTCGCCTTCCGGGCATGGTGTGGGAGGTCACCGAGCTCGAGCCGGATCGGGACTTCACGTGGCAGGCCACGTCAGGCGGCGTCACATCGTTAGGTAGTCACCGGCTCTCGGTGACGCCGGCCAATCGGGTGGTGGCCGACTTGAGCATTTGCCAGACCGGCATGCTGGCCTCCCTGGTTGGGCTCTTCACGTCGGGAGTGACCCGCCGCTACGCGCAGATGGAGGCAGAGGGACTGAAGCGACGATCGGAAACCCCATGAGGCCGCGGCCGGATTGGACTGCCGGCACGCGCTCCAGGCTTGGTTCCTGCCGTCGTTCTTGGAGGACCAAGGAGCGACTGATGCATTCTGGTCCTGACCAAAGGGTCACCAACTCGTTTTCATTTTTCCTGTAGATCGCGTGTAGGTTCCAACTGCTGTACGGGCTGGTTGACTTACATGGGGGAATCAGTGGACGAGAAGACATTCGGCCGTCGGTTCGAGGGCAAGGTGGCCATCGTGACCGGCGCCTCGACCAATCCGGGAATAGGCAGGTCCTCCGCCCGCCGCCTCGCACTCGAAGGCGCGTCGGTGGTCATCAATGCCCGGTCGGAGGACCAGCTGCGTGACACGGAGAGTGCGCTGCGGTCCGAAGGTCTCTCCGTCGTGGCCGTGGCCGGCTCCGCTGACGATGCTTCCACCCCGGCTCGATTGATCGATACCGCGCTCGAGCAGTTCGGTCGGATCGACCTGCTGGCCAACACCGTCGGAGGAGCTCCCCATCCCGGCTCGGCGTTGGACATGGATCGCGCCGCTTTCCTCGACACGGTGGCCCTGAACACCTGGCCCACGCTCGCCCTCATCCAAGAAGCGGTTCGACGCGGCCTCGGCGACGACGGCGGCGGGGCCATCGTCAACATCTCCAGCGGCTCCCCCAAGAAGACGACTCCGGCGATGGCCGCCTACGCGGCGGCCAAGGCTGCTCTCAATGCCCTCACGCGAACTCTGGCCAACGACTTGGGCCGGCGGGGCGTGCGGGTCAATGCGGTGAGCCCCGGGCTAACCAAGACCATGGCCACCCAGTCGATGTGGGAGGAGGACGAGGGCTCCGGCGCCGGCAGTCACCTCCTGCTCGGTCGGCTCACCGAGGCCGACGACATCGGCGCCGCGGTGGCCTTCTTGCTCTCCGACGACGCCCGTTCGATCACCGGCGTGCTCATCGACGTCGATGCCGGGAACCACGTCTCGTCCGGAGCGTGGTCACCGTTCCAAGCCCAGCCCACTGGCAGCTGAGGTCCGGGCATGGGCACCACGATCGATCTCAGTGGACGGAATGCGTTGGTCGTGGGCGGCGGCGGAGGCGGCATCGGCACGGCCATGGCCCTGACCCTGGCTGAAGCGGGTGCCGACGTGGCCGCCATCACCTATGTGGTCGACCACGCCAAGGACACCGAAGACCGGGTCCGGTCCCTCGGGCGTCGGTCCATCGGCGTGGTGGCCGATGTCACCGATGAGGCTGCCCTGCGGGCGGCCATCACCACGGCGGCGGCCGAGTTGGGGCCGTTTCGGCATCTGGTCAACGTGGTCGGAGGGACCCTCCCTGATGACTGGTGGCGTACGGCCGAATACGACATGGACGCGTTCGACCGCGTCGTGTCCCGAAACCTCCGCTACGCGGTCATCACCTGCCGAGACGTGGCCCGCGCCCTCATCGACGGCGGGCAGACGGGCAGCATGGTCAACATCTCGTCTGTGGCCGCCCGGGGGGCACCGCTGCTTGCCGCCTACGGCGCGTCCAAGGCCGGTCTCGAGTCCTTCAGCCGCACCATGGCCCTGGAATGGGCACCGTACGGCATCCGGGTCAACTTGGTGGCGCCGGGGACGATCAAGACCCCGCGCGCCGGGCAAAGCGACCTGTCCGACGCGGCCCAGTCGATCCCCATGCGCCGCCGCGGTGCTCCCCAGGAGATCGCTAACGCCGCGCTGTTCCTGCTTTCCGATCTGGGCGAGTACATCACCGGCCAGACCCTCGCCGTCGACGGGGGCATGAGCCTGGGTGGACCGGGTGGCGACGAGCTGCCGGTTTTTGTCACCAACCCGGCGGTGCGAGCCAGGTTCGACTAGCTGATCGGGAGACACTGTGACTGAGATCCACCTGTACTTGCCCCAGATGCGCCTGTCATTCGACGCGCTGGAGACCCACGCCAGAAACGCCGAGGCGGCGGGCTTCGACGGGATGGCCTTCATGGACCATTTCGCCCCGCCCATGGCTGAGACCCAGCCCATGTTCGAAGCACTGGTCACCGCGACGTGGCTGGCGGCGCGGACCGAGCGGCTGCGGATGGGCCACCTCGTCCTGTGCGACGCCTTCCGCCACCCTGCTGTCCTGGCCAAGCAAGTGGCGTCCATCGACCACGCCAGTGGTGGCCGGTTCGAGCTGGGCCTGGGGTGGGGCTCGGTCCCCACCGAGTTCGACACGTTCGGCATCGACGAGCAGTCGGCCGGAGCTCGCATCCGACGCCTGGACGAGACCCTCCAAGTCGTCCGCGCCCTGTGGTCGGGGGAGTCGGTCGACTTCGACGGTGAGTTCCATCACATCCGGGGCGGCCTGCAGCAACCGGCCCCGTTGGGCCACATCCCCATCGTCATCGGCGGGACGGGTAAGAAGACCCTCGAGCTGGTGGCTCGCCACGCCGATTGGTGGAACCTGCAGATCGGGAACCTGTATCGACTCGAGGAGCTGCGAGCATCGACAGGCAACGCTCGAACATCGCTGCAACAGATGGTGTGCTTCATCCCCTCCGAGAAAGAGCGGGCAGAGGTGGAGGCCATGGCTCGGCGGCGCTTCGCCGCCTTTGGGGACGCGATCATGTTCGGTACCGCCCCCGAGCTCGTCGAGCAGATCGGTGCTCTGGCCGAGCGCGGTGTCGAGCGGGTCTACACCTGGTTCACCGATTTCGCTGCGCCGGCCACGCTGGCCGCCTTCGGCGAGCACGTCATTCCCTCCCTCGCCGCCGCTTGAGGTTGATCCGCGCTAGTTGATGGCGCCGAGGTCCTTCAGACGGACGATCTCCTCCCAGTCCGACCCCAGCTCGAGCAGGATCTCCTCGGTGTTCTCGCCCAGTTCGGGAGCGCGGACGGCTTGCACCACCTCCTCGTCGAACTGGACCGGCGCGGCCACGATCTTGGCCGTCTCGCCCGTCGCCACCACGTGGTCCCTGATGAACCCGTTGGCCTTGACCTGAGGGTCGTCGATGACCTCGAGCGGGCTCTGGAGCGGTTCCCACGGTGCCGTGAGGGATGCGAACCGGGCGCGCCATTCGTCGAGGGTGCCCGAGGCGAACACGTCGCTCAGGATCTGCACGCACTCCTCGCGGTTCTCGTAGCGAGAGGCCGCGTCTTTGAACCGAACGTCTGTGATCAGGTCGTCTCGCCCCAGGTGCTGGCACAATGGCGGCCACCAACGGTCGGACTCGATCATCAACAGGCCGATCCACCGGTTGTCTGCGGTCTTGTAGGAGTAGACGATGGGGTTGGAGATCGGCTGTTCGATCCGGCTGAATTCCTGGTTGGTGTAGGCCGAGTAGGTGATATCGCTGGACAGCGACCACATGGCCGTGCTGAGCAGCGAGGTGTCCACCACGGCTCCCTGGCCGGTGCGCTCGTGGCGGAAAAGGGCGGCGGCCACTCCGAAGGCGATGTTCATCGACCCGGTCTTGTCGCCGAATCCCGGTCGGGACTTGGCCGGGCGCACCGCGTCGGGCTCGGTCACCGTGTAGGCGATGCCGCCGCGAAGCCAATGGGTGGCCGCGTCGTATCCGGGCTTGCCCGCGTCGGGCCCCTTCGGGCCCGCCGACGTGGCCCGCACATAGATGATGTCCGGCTTGACGGCCTGGATCTGTTCGATGTCCACGCCGTTCTTCTGGCGGGCGGCCGGAAGGAGGTTGGTCATGAACACGTCGGCCGACTCCACCAGCTTGTAGAGCAGGTCGCGGCCTTCGGGCATCGAAGTGTCGATGCCGATGCTGCGTTTGCCCCGGTTGGCCTGTTCCATGGCCAGATGGCTGGGCACGAGGCCCTGGCCACCGGTCTGGAGCCCCCGTTGAGGGTCACCCCGCCGCGGGTGCTCGACCTTGATCACCTCGGCGCCGAAGTCGGCCAGCACAGCGGCCGCCGATGGTACGAACATCCACGTCCCGGCCTCGACGACGCGGACTCCGGAGAACATGTCGGTCACAGCAGGTCTCCCCCTGGGTTAGTCCCGCTGCACTGTATCCGGCCTCCCTACCCACCTCCCAGCCGTGGATCGTTTCCCGGCCGTCGGAGACCATCCTCTCGCCATGGCTGATCCACTGCCGATAGTTTGATCTCCGCCATGGCCGACTCACCTTCCTCGCTGGTTCTCCTCCACGGTTTCGCCTCCTCGTTCGAGCACGGCTGGCGAGAGAGCGGCTGGGTGGACATCCTGTCCGACTTCGAGTGCGAGGTGCCCGAGATCGACCTGCCCGGTCATGGATCCTCGACGCGCCCGACGGACCCGCAGGACTATGCCGAGGTGGAGAGCGAGGTGCTCGGGCTGTTGCCCCCCACGGTGCGCAACGCCGTCGGCTTCTCGGCTGGGGGCGACCTGCTGTTGCGGATAGCCATCGCCAATCCCGGACGCTTCGAGCGGATCGCCGTGCTCGGTGTGGGTGACAACGTCTTCGAGGATGCCGACCCCAGCACCATCGTCGACGCGCTCGAGGGTGACGACGAGCCCGAGGACGTGCAAGCTCGCCTATTCCGGCGGCTGGCCCAGTCGACCGGCAACGACGCCAAGGCGCTGTCGGCCTTCATCCGCCGTCCCCGCCCGCCGCTGCGAGAAGAGGACCTGGCCACGCTGACCTGTCCCGTCTTGGTGGTCCTCGGCGATCGCGACATGGTGGGTCCGGCCGACCGCCTGGTGGCCGCCTTGCCCTCGGCGTCCCTGGTGACCCTGGCCGGCGTGGACCACTTCTCCACCCCGTCGGACTTCGGTGCCATCGACGCCACCATGAAGTTCTTCGGGCTGGGATGACCCCGGTTCCACGCTGAGCGAAGCGGGGCCGCCGTGACGATGCGGGTGACGGTGGTGTGTTTGAAGATGGTGTGTTTGACGGTGGTGGCTCTGTCCCTGCTCACGAGTGGGACCGAGACAGCCGGCGCCGCGGCCAGCGGCACAACCTTCTCGGGAGCGAGCAGCGCTCGCTCGTCGGGGTGCGGGCGATCGATGACGGCCGAGTCGGTCGCCCCCGGGCACGACGTGACCCTCTCGATCAGCACGGACGGTATCGCCAGCAGCTATCAGCTCACCGTGCCGCGGTCATATCGATCCGATGTCGCCCACCCGCTCATCCTGCTCTTCTACGGCTGGATGTCCAACGCGTCGCAGTTCTCGGCGTCAACGGGCCTTCCCGCCGACGGGGCAGACCACGGGTACCTGGTCGCCGTACCGAGCACGCCGGCCAGCGAGTGGCAGCTCGACGCACACGGAACCGACGCCGATCGCGTCGATGCGATGGTGCGCCAGATCACTCGGTCATACTGCGTGGACCAGCACCGGATCTACGCATCGGGCTTCTCGGCCGGAGCCGCCTTCGCCATCGTGTATTCGTGCGCCCGCCCGGACCTTATCGCCGCGATCGCCACTGCGGCGGTGGAGTACCGGCTGGGTTGCACGAGACCCATGCCCGTGCTCGCCTTCCATGGGACGCAGGATCCATTCGTCCCGTATCAAAACGGCGCGATCGGAATCTCGATTCCCGGCGTACGGGTGCGGGGGACGCAGCTGAACATGGCGGACTGGGCCCGTCTCGACGGGTGTCATCGCCCGCCAACGGCGCGCCGGGTGGGAGCTCAGGTGCAGCGGCAGGTTTGGCCCGGGTGTCGGGGCGGCACCTCGGTTGTGCTGTACACGATCGTGGGGGGCGGGCACGCGTGGCCCGGCGCCGATGGCCAGTGGGTCCGCGGTGCAAACGGCCCGCCGATGGACGAGATCGACGCCACCGCGCTGGCTGTCGATTTCTTCGGGCACCACCACCTGGTCGGCTGAACGGACCGAACTCGGTTCGCCCCGCTGAGGAAAATCGGGCCTAAGCGGTTTGTGGGCTGTCGCCGTACATGGCCATGGCGTCCGATGGGTAGCGGCCGCCGGCCCACGCCCCGGGAGGGGACAGCGCTTCGAGCTGGGCCAGATCGTCGTCGGAGAGCTGCACGTCGATCGCCGCCGCGTTGTCCTCCAAGTAGGTGCGTCGTTTGGTGCCGGGGATAGGGACCACGTCGTCCCCTCCGGCCAGGACCCAGGCCAACGCCAGCTGGCTCGGAGTGCACCCCTTGGCCGTGGCCATCGCCTCGACCTGGCGAACCAAGTCGAGGTTGCGGGTGAAGTTCTCGCCCTGGAAGCGCGGGCTGTTGGCTCGGAAGTCGTGCTTGTCGAAGTCGTCCGGGCTGGTGATCTGCCCGGAGAGGAACCCTCGGCCGAGCGGGCTGAACGGAACGATGCCGATGCCGAGCCGGCGGGCGGCGGGCAGGACGTCGGGTTCGAGGTCCCGGGTCCACAGGGACCACTCGCTCTGCAAGGCGGTGATGGGATGGACGGCCGACGCCCGCTCCAGGCTGGCCGCGCTGGCCTCGGACAGCCCGAGGTGCCGGACCTTTCCCTCTCCCACCAGCTCGGCCATGGCCCCCACAGTCTCTTCGATCGGCACTGTGGGATCGACGCGGTGTTGGTAGTACAAGTCGATATGTTCGGTCCCCAGGCGCTTCAGCGATGCGTCGCAGCAGGACTTCACGTAGTCCGGGCGCCCGTTGATCGAACGCGAGCCGTCGTCGCCGAACTCGATGGCGAACTTGGTGGCCAGCACCACCTGGTCGCGGTGGCCGGCGATGGCCCGACCGACCAGCTCCTCGTTGTGACCGCGCCCGTAGACGTTGGCAGTGTCCAAGAAGTAGATGCCGAGATCGAGGGCGCGGTGGATGGTGGCGATGGACTCGCCCTCGTCGGCCGGTCCGTAGGTCTCGGACATGCCCATGCAGCCCAGGCCCTGGGCCGATACCTTCAGTCCGGCGGTACCGAGGAGGCGGGTGGGATAGGAATTCTCAGCCATGACTGAACCCTACGCGCCTTCACCCTGGGCGACCAGGTCTGGTCGATCAGCTCCCGAGCGGGCCTTGGGCGCTGATCTCGTACTGCAACAGTTCGACTGCGGTCACATTGAATTGGGGCGGCGCCGGGGCGGCCTGCTCCGACATAGCCGCCAGATGGGTACGAAGGTCGTCCTTGGACTCCCACCGCTCGAACAGGCGCACTCGTCCAGGCTCGATGGAGTCGGCGCTGAAGGTGTACTCAATGCACCCCGGCTCGGAGTGGGTGGCCACGATCGACTCCCGCCTGGCCTCCAGGAATTCGCCGCGAACGGCTGGGTCAACATCCATGTATCCGGCAACGATGATCATGAGCCGCAGTCTGTCACGGAGGAACGAGACCGGTTTGGCCCACCATGGGGATCGGACCGGTGGGAGTCGATCAGCGACACCAACGGCCATCCACTGTGCGCCCCACCCGACGCTCTGGCATGCTGCCGTTCGCCACCACGCCCACGAGGAGATGAGCTATTGGAGACCACCAGCGTCCCGAAACCGGTGCCGGTACCTGACGCGCAGTCGGCGGGGTTCTGGGAGGCCGCGGCCAACCATGTTCTCGCCATTCAACGGTGCGACCAGTGCGGGTTCTATAGCCATCCACCGGTGGACATCTGTCGCCGTTGCCTTTCGCCTGACCGATCGTTCCACTATGAACCGGTGAGCGGGCGAGCCACGGTCAGGACGTGGACCGTGGTGCGGGACGCCCTTCTGGCCGGGTTCGCCGAAGACGTCCCCTATGTCCTGGCCGAAGCCGAGCTGGACGAGCAAGAGGGTCTCCGCCTGGTCATGTTCCTGGTCGACGGGAAGGAGTCCGAGATGCGAGTGGGCTTGGCCGTCGAGGTCACCTTCGATGACGTGGCCACCGGGGTCTCGGTGCCCCATTTCCGGACGGCGGTGTCGCGATGAGCACGCCCCGGTTCCGTGGCAGCGGCCAGGTGGCCATCGTCGGCTACGCCCAGAGCCCGATCAGGCGGCACATCGATGAGCCTCTGGGCACGCTCGCCATCAAGACCGCGTTGACGGCCATCGCCGACGCCGGTCTGACCAAGGAGCAGGTTGACGGCTTCACCACCGGGGCGATCTTTCCGTCGAGCGGCGGAAGGACCGTCATCGACGGCACCCACATCGTCACCTCCGATTGGTTGGCCGAACAGCTGGGGATCCGTCCGCGCTGGTTGTGCGGTTTCCAGGGCGTCGGGCAGATCCCCGGGTCGGTCATCCTGGCCGCCATGGCCATCGCCACCGGGGCGGCCGACTACGTGCTGGTGCATCGGGCCATGTTCAACCCGCCGGGCCGCTATCACGAAAACCCGATGACCGAGGCCGACGGCGATTCCCAGTGGAACGCGCCCCAGGGGTATTGGAGCCCCATCGCCCAGGCCGCCCTGCCCTACATGGAGTACATGCAGCGGTACGGGGCACGGCGCGAGGACATGGCCACCGTGGTGGTGGAGGCCCGGCGCAATGGGGCAGCGATTCCCTGGTCGTACTGGCACGACCGCCCCATCACCGTGGACGACTACATGGAAGCTCGGATGATCGCCGATCCCATTTCGTTGCTCGATTGCGACCTGCCGATCAGCGGGGTCGGGGCCTTCGTCCTCACCAGTGCCGAACGGGCGCGCGACCTGCCCCATCGGCCCGTCTATGTGGCGGGGTTCGCCCAGGGCCGCTCGCGACCCCCCAACGGCATCGGCTACTGGTCGCTCGATGAGATCCACGAAGCGGGGACGGAGATGGTCGGCCACCTGTGGGAGAGCGCCGGCCTCTCGCGCCAGGACGTCGACCTCCCCCAGCTCTACGATGGCTTCTCGCCATTCGTCTACTTCTGGCTGGAGGCTCTGGGCTACTGCCCCCGGGGCGAGGGGCATCGCTTCGTCCAAGATGGTGGTCTGCGCCCGGGCACCGGCCACCCCTTTCTCTCCGGAGGCGGTGCGCTGGGCAACGGGCGCATGCACGGAGTCCCCCAGATGCTCGAGTGTTATCTGCAGCTGTCTCGGCGGGCTGGCGAACGCCAGCTCGACCAGGCCGAGGTGGCATTGGCCTGTCAGGCGACCCCGAACTTCGGAGGGGCCGTGCTCTACAGTTCGCACCAGCCGTGAGGAGGGGGTACCCATGACCGAGCCGATGCCGACCTACGACCAACTGCCCATCACTGAGGGTGCTCCGCCAGGGTCGTCATGGGGCATCTGGGGCGACGATGGCGCGCTCGGCTGCCTCAACCTCCTCACGGCGGAGCGGGTCCGGCGGGCCCGATCGATACCCCAATCCGGGCAAGTCCACAATCTGAACCTCGAGCTCGAGCTGCCCTCACCTCCGCTGTTCGGCCGCCCCGCCTTCGAACACGTGGTGAACGACCTCGCCTCGGGCTCGGGCCACGATGATGAGCTTCACCACTGGAACACCCAGAGCTCGAGCCAGTGGGACGGGTTCCGCCATATCCGTCACCCCCGGTACGGCTACTACAACGGCCGCCCCGACGAGGAGCATGGCATCCACCTGTGGGCCCAGCGGGGCATCGTGGGGCGGGCCGTCCTGGCCGACGTGGGGCGGTGGCGGTCCTCGGTCGGTCGACCCCTCCGGCCCGATTCCACCGACGCCATCGAACCAGCGGACCTGCTCGGCACCTTGGACGCCCAGGGGGTGACGGTCGAAGTGGGGGACATCCTCCTCGTCCGCACCGGGTGGCTGGCCTGGTACCGGAGTCTCGACGATGCCGGCCGCCGGGAGCAGGCCGGTCGGTCCTCCCAGTCGTGCGGGCTCCGGGCCGGCACCGACATGGCCGCCACGTTGTGGGACCTCCACATCGCCGCAGTGGCCGCTGACAACCCGGCCCTCGAGGTGTGGCCTCCGCCCTTGTTCAGGGCGGGCCACGGCATCGATCGACAGACGGCGACCCCCGAGGCCCTGATCGGTGGGTTCCTCCACCTGGCGCTGCTCCCGCTGCTCGGGATACCGATCGGCGAGCTCTTCGATCTCGATGCCCTGGCCGCAAAGTGCGAACAGAGCGGCCGCTACGACTGCCTGTTCACCTCGGCTCCGCTCAACGTGCACGCCGGCGTGGCCTCACCGCCCAACGCATTGGCCATCACCTGAGGAACGGCACCTGAAGAACGGCATCTGAGGAACGGGCATCTGAAGAACGGGAATGGCGGCGACCGAGCTACGAGGCGGAACCCTCGGCGCTGATCAAGTCATTGGCTGCCAGCACGTGGAGCAGGCCCCCGAGCGCATCCGGGCGGTCGAGAGCCGATGCAGCCACGGCCCGTCCGACCGGGGCTCCGAGGAGGATCTTTCGCACCGGCACCTCGATGCGCTTGCCGTTGATGGTGTGGGGAAGAGCCGGAACCCCGATGATCCGGTTGGGCACGTGCCGGGGGGAGAGCTGCTCACGGATCACTCCGCGCAACTGGCCCACCGTCTCCTCGCTCAGCCCGGTGTCGGCCACGGTGGAGGCACCGGCCGCCGGTACCACCAGCAATACCAGCTCACCTTCCCGACCCAGCTCGGAGGTGTCGACCACCAATGAGTCGGCCACGTCGGGGAGGGCCTCGATGACCCGGTAGAACTCGGCTGTGCCCATGCGGACGCCGCCGCGGTTCAAGGTGGCGTCGGAGCGCCCGTAGATCACCGCGCCGCCTCCCGGGGTGAGCTTCACCCAGTCGCCGTGCCGCCACACGTCGGGGAAGGTGGCGAAGTAGCTGTCGTGGAGGCGGGAGCCGTCCTGGTCGCCGTAGAGCTCGGTGGGCATCGACGGCATGGGCTGGGTGATCACCAGCTCGCCGACCTCACCTACGACCGGCCGGCCGTTCTCGTCGTAGGAGTCGACCGCGGCACCGAGCTGGGCGCACTGCAGCTCGCCGACGTGGACGGGAAGGAGGGGACAGGCGCCGAGGAACCCGGTGCAGACGTCGGTCCCGCCCGACATCGAGGCCACTAGCACATCGTCGCTCACCGCCGAGTTGGCCCACACGAACCCCTCGGGCGAGAGCGGGGCACCGGTCGACCCCACGGTGCGGATGACATTGGCACCGGCGTCCCGCCGGGGCACGATGTCAGCCTTCCGGCAGCTCTCGATGAACGGTGCGCTGGTGCCGAAATAGGTGATCGACAGCTCGGAGGCCATCCGCCACAGCGCCCCCGGATCGGGCCAGGTGGGATTGCCGTCGTAACAGAGGATGGTGGCACCCACCAAGAGCCCACTCATGAGGAAGTTCCACATCATCCACCCCGTGGTGGTGAACCAGAAGAAGCGGTCGCCCCGGCCGAGGTCGCAGTGCAGTGAGACCGACTTCAGGTGCTCGAGGACGATGCCACCGTGCCCGTGCACGATGGGCTTCGGCAGCCCCGTTGTGCCCGAGGAGTAGAGGATCCACAGTGGGTGTTCGAAGGCAACCGGCGTGGGCTGGAGGGGGGCAGGCTCGGCCAGCATCGATGCCCAGTTGAGCCGGCGAACGTGGGCAGGCGGCGCGGCGAGCGGGTTGTCCGGATCCGGCTCGGAGGGGACGACCACGGTGGCTACCACCGTGGGAAGGGATGTCTCCAGCGCCTCGATCTTGTGGTTGAGCGAGTAGTACCGACCGCCATAGCGGTACCCCTCGACCGCCACCAGCACGGTCGGCTCGATCTGGGTGAACCGGTCGAGCATGCCCTCGGTCCCGAACTCGGGCGCGCAGCTCGACCACACCGCGCCGATGGACGCGGTGGCCAAGAAGGCGACAACGGCCGGGACCGAGTTGGTCAAGACCGCGGCCACCCGGTCGCCCGGTCCCACCCCCAGCCCAACCAGGGCGTGGGCCATCGCCCCCACCTGGGCCCGCAGCTCGCCATAGGTCACTGAAGTGGGACCCCGCTTCTCGCCCCAGTTGATGACGGCGACGTCGTCGTCGGGGTGATCGAGGAGGCCGTCGACGTAGTTCAGCCTGAGGTTCGGGAACCACACCGTGTGCTCGGCGCCGTTGCCTCGAACCAGCACCGGATCGGCTTCGTCGTCGGACCCGACACCGAAGTACCGGCGGATGGCCGCCCAGAATTGCTCGAGCTCGTCAACCGACCACCGCCACAGCTCGGCATAGTCCGAGACCTCGACGCCCAGGTCGGTTCGCAGCCACGAGATGAAGGCCGAGATCTTGGCCGCGTCGACCCGTTCCGCCGATGGCTCCCACAGCACAGTTCCTTCCACCACCGCCGGCGAGGTCATCCCGCCCCTCCTCGAGCGACAGGTCCTCGGTCATCCTCCTGCCGGCTCTCACCGGCGCTTTCTCCCACGATCATGAGAGGAGCATCGCGGAAGTACCGCTCGACGTCGAACCCGGGCGGGTACCCACGACTCCGGGGTCAGGACCCCGTTTGCGCAGACACACCACCTGTCGATAGGAAAGAGGGCGTCGACGAAGGGGGACGGATGGATTCGATCGAGTTTCCGGTAGAAGCGGGACACATCATGATGTTCGCCCGGGCGGTGGGGGATCCGAATCCTGTCTATGCCGACGCGGGCTACGCCGCGACCACCGAGGTGGGGCACGTGGTGGCGCCGCCCACCTTCGTGCAGTCGAGTGCCCAGTTCGACCCCGACTACGTTCTCCGACCACGTATCGGCGAACCCTGGTTCGGGTCGGGGAAGGAGCCGACCGGCGTCGAGCGTGCTCCGGGAAGCGGGGGAGGGGGAACGGGTCTCCACGCCGAGCAGCATTTCGAGTACCACCGTCCCTTCGGGCCCGGTGACGTGCTGACTACGACCTCCCGGGAGGGGAAGACGTGGACGAAGGAGGGTCGACGGGGGGGGACGATGACCTTCAGCGAGCACATCGTGGAGTACCGGGATCCGGAGGGCCAACTGGTAGTCACGGCCCGCGGCGTCGCCGTGCGCACGTCGAAGACGGTGGAGGAGAACTGACGTGGCCTTGCATCGAAGCAAGCTCGAGGTGGGATCGGTCCACGAGCAGGTGGTGGTGGAGAACCTGACCCGGACCCAGATCGTCCAGTATGCGGGGGCGTCGGGCGACTACAACCCGCTCCACTCCGATGAGGTGTTCGCCACCAAGGTGGCCGGGTACCCGTCGGTCTTCGCCCACGGCATGTTGACCATGGGGCTGACCGGCCGGATGGTGACCGACTACGTGGGCGACGGGCGCCTGGTCCGCTTCGGCGGCCGGTTCCGGGCTCAGGTGTGGCCCGGAGACGACCTGACGGCGAGAGCCGAAGTCAGCGAGCTCGGCGAGGCCGATGGCGACAGCGTGGTCGAGCTGGTCATCACCACTGTGAACCAGGATGGCATCGAGGTCTTTACCGGTACGGCCACCGCACGCATCGATCCCTGAGGCTCCCCGACGAGGTCACGCTCGTCCCGGAACGGTCAGTCGCAGCAGGAGTCTCGCCAGCCGCACCCGGTGCAGCGAAAGTGGGCATGTTCGGGCCGGAGCTCGGCGCCGCAATGGGGGCACTCGGCGAACGTGCCCAGCGGTGAGCGCGGGCATGAGGACGGAGGTTGGGGAGGACCGGGCATGGCGCCGCGAATTTAGTTACGCAACGAGGCCAAGGGGCTGATCCCCGAGCTCCAGGCACCAGCACCCTCGCCGACGGTCTCGGCCGACGCCACCCACATCCCGTGTCGACGCATCGACCACCACCTATGGTCTACCACCGGGTGGCCAGACGGTAGCCAGAGGAGTCGAGATGCAGGACTACGTGCTGTCGGTTGAACGGATGATCCCGGCCCGGCCCGAGGCCATCTTCGACGTGCTCGCCGACGTAGGCAAGCACACCTTGATCGATGGCTCGGGCATGCTCCAGGGCGCCCAGGATACGGAGCCCGAGCGGCTCGTTCTCGGTTCCAAGTTCGGCATGGGGATGAAGCTGGGGGTTCGGTACTCCACGGTGAACAAGGTGGTCGAGTTCGAGGAGAACCGCCGGATCGCCTGGCAGACCGGTCCCGAGGGCTTCGCCGGTCGGCTCATGGGGGGAAGGATCTGGCGCTACGAGCTGGAGCCGGGTACCGACGGCACACTGGTCCGGGAGAGCTGGGACATCAACCCGGACCCCATGCGCGCCCTGTTGAAACTGGGCGACATCTACTCGAAGAAGACGAAGCGGGACATGGAACGAACCCTCGATCGGCTGGCCGAGCTGATGGCCTTCGGACAGGGAACAAGCTCCTGATCAACCAACGCTGAACGGGCTCCTGACAGCACGGTGAGTGGGAGAAACTGATTGGTTTCCCCTGTCCCGGCAATGGGTACTCACCTGTTGCACACCCGAGTCGGCGCTTTCGAAGCAGCTCATAGCTCCTGAAGCACTAGTCCCGAGGTGGACAGGTTAAGGGGGCAATATGGTGCGACATCGGCAGCTGAAAGAACAGACCGAGCACCTCCTGGCTGCACTGGGAACGTGTCATGGCGAGGTCGCTGCGTCATTGTGCGACGAGGGAGTGTGGGGAACTCCCAACAATCCGAGATGCTGCGCGGTGGCGTCATACCTGGGAGCCGTGTTGGGGGCCGATCCACGGGTGCGATCGCTGACCACAGGGCAGAGTCAAGTCAAGATCATTGTCAAAGGCCATGTCAGGTTCTTGCCCCCAACCGTGGTCCGCGTCCCGCTCCCCCAAGCGGTCAGGCACTTCATCGTCGCCTTCGACCGGGGGATGTACCCGATGTTGGTTCGGGGCACCATGGCCGACGCTCGCCAGGATTCGGAGTCCACCAGCAGCTAGTCGCTCCACCGGTGCGAGGGCTCTGTTCCTCCATGGTGGGGTCCTCTGGTCCTCCATGATGGTGGCGTCCGATCGGCGGCGTTAGACGGGCTCGGGCTCGGGGAACGGCGGCTCAATCGGTTCCGGATCGGGTATGGGCGGAACTGGAGGTGGCTCCACCGGGAAGGGGTCCGGCGGGAGCGGTGACGGTCCCGGGGGAACCGGGTCGGGAATCGATGACCCGACGTCCGCCGGGTTCTGCTCGGGGCGCAGGGCAAACGGCATCGGCGGGGTCATGTGACCTCCTCGCACGGATGATCGGAGTGGGTCGATCGGGCTGTCGCTGGCCACCTACCCAGGATCCTCCCGGCTAAACGGCTGGTCACGGAGCCGGGGCTCTCGCCTCATTTGGGCCATAGGCTTGCTCTGTGGTGAATCCCGTCGAGTCTCGGTGGTGGCCCAATGCCTGACCCGGGTTCGCGGACGCCGGGAAACGAGTTCGACACGCTGATTGCCGCCGAGCTGGCTGGGCGGGCGGTGGGCGAGTCCGTCGCACGGTGGTGGCACGAGCTCGGGGTCGCCGCCGACAGCGTCATGACCCGCAAGTCGCTCGACGACCTGTTTCGGCACGGCCTGGCCACCATGAGGGAGGCATTGGGCACGGACACCGTTTCCGTCCTGCTGGCCAACGACGAAGAGGACGAGCTCGTCGCTCGGGTTTCGGTCGGACTGGATGAAGAAGTCTCCTTGGAGCTCCAGATCCGCGCCGGTGAGGGCATGGCCGGGCGGGTGTTGGCCAGTCGGGAATCGCTGGTGGTCCCAGATCTCTCGCGTATTCAGCTGGCCTCACCGGTCTTGCGGGATAGCGGCATCCGGTCGGTGGCGGCCGTGCCCATTCTCCTCGACGGTCATGTGTTGGGAGTACTGCACGCCGGCAGCTACGAGTTGGACCGCTTTACGGCGATGGACGCGCGGATGCTCGAGCACGTGGCCAGCCGCATGGCCGGTGCCCTGGGCCGGGTCCGGCTCTTCGAGACGGAGCGAATCGCTCGTCTCCGAGCAGAGCAGCTGGCCGATCGTCTCGCTCGACTGCAGAGCATCACCTCGTTGCTGGCCGGCGCCTCGTCCCCGGCCGAAGTGGCAACGGTCCTGGCCGAGGCCATGAGCTCCAAGGGTCCGAACAACGATGTGGAGATGGCCAACGTCTGGCTGGTGCACGACGACCCGGCGAGGTTGGTCCGTACCACTGAGGGACCTCCGGGCCGTTTTGAGTCCGACGAGGTCAAGCAGGACGACGACCGGCCCGTTGCCATTGTGGCGCGCACGAACGAACCGATCTACGTGAGCTCGGGCAGAGAGGGCGACGCTCAGTTTCCCGCCCAGTCGGGCCGGCGCTTCGCCCAGGGGGCGTTCGCGGTCCTGCCTCTCTCGATCAAAGAGGAGTGCGTCGGCGTCCTGGCCCTGATCTACCCGGGCGAGCACCGCTTTGAGCTCGATGAGCGTGAGTTCCTAACCACGGTGGTCGACCAAGCCTCCCAAGCCATCGACAAGGCTCGAATTTACGAGGAACAGTCGAAACTGGCCACGATCTGCGCCTTTCTGGCCCGGGCCGCCAAGGTGATGGCCGAGGCCCCCGACTTCCAAGATGCCCTTGATCGCTTGGCCACGCTGGCCTTGGCCGCACTCGGCGATCTCTGTCTCATCGATGTGCTCGACGACGACGGCGTCTTGCAGCGCATGGCCGCCCGGCACCGAGATCCGGCCCGGCAGCACCTGGTCGACAAACTCCACAACGAGTTCTCGCCCGAATCCCAGGGCAGGCATCCGGCCGCCGGCACGGTCAGAACGGGCAAGCCCAGTTGGTCCGCCCACATGAGCGACGACTTCTTGCGGTCCACCACCCACAATGAACAGCACTTCCAACTCACCAAGGCCTTGGAGTTTCGTTCCTACTTGACCGTGCCCCTGGCCGCGGACGGCGACGTGATCGGAACCATCACCTTCGTGTCGGGCAGTCGGAGCTTCGGAGCTCGGGATGTGGCCTTCGCCGAGGAACTGGCCCAGCAAGTAGCGGCAGTGGTCGACAATGCCCAACGCTTCGAGCTCGCTGATCGCACCGCGCATGTCCTCCAGGAGAGCCTGCTTCCCCAGGGACCGCCGGAGGTCCCTGGCGTGCGAACGGCGACCCGGTACGTGCCCAGTACCCGGGGTCTGAACGTGGGGGGCGACTTCTACGACCTGGTCGTGCTGCCGAGCAAGGGACTCGGGTTCATGATCGGGGACGTCGCCGGTCACGACCGGTCGGCGGCGGCCATGATGGGCCAGCTCCGAAGCGCGGCAAGGGCGCTGGCCGGTCAGGTAGGCACGCCGGGCGAGCTGATCGCCGCGCTCAAGTGGAGTTGGGACCTGCTCGGCTTCGACCGACTGGCCACGGGCTTGTTCGGCGAGCTCGATCCGAGCACCGGCGAGTTGGTGCTGGCCTCGGCCGGTCATCATCCCCCGCTCATGGTCGAAGCCGGCGCCACCCGGTTCGTCCCGGTGACACCGGCCAGTCCGTTCGGTGCGCCCGAAACCGAGGCGGCCGAGTGGCACGGTGTCCTACGACCGGGACAAGTGCTCTTGTTGTACACCGATGGGGTGATCGACGAGCGCAGGATCGGTGCCGACGCCAGCATGGTACGTCTCGCCCATATCGTCGCCGACGGCGAGGTAGAGCCCGAGGCGGTCTGCCAGCGGGTGATCGAGACGCTGACCACCGAACGGGTCGACGACGTGGCCTTGCTCGCCCTGGCCATGGATCCCGTTCCCGCTCCTGACCACCTGGCTCGGCGGTAGGTTGTGGGCGTGCCCGCCTACCGGATCGGACAGGCCGCGGAACTGCTCGGCGTCAGTACGGACACCATGCGACGGTGGGTCGACGCCGGTCGGGTAAAGAGCGCGCCGTCAGAGGGAAACCGCCGGAGTGTCGATGGCGCCGATCTGGCCCGACTGGCCGTGGAGTTGGCCGGGACCCGGGAGCCCGTGGCCATCGGTGGGCAGTCGGCCCGCAACCGGTTCCCCGGGATCGTCACCAAGGTGGTGACCGACACCGTGGCTGCTCAGGTGGACATCCAGGCGGGCCCGCACCGGTTCGTCGCCCTGATCACCAGGGAGGCCGTCGACGAACTGGGCCTGGCCCCCGGGATGCTGGCCGAGGCCGTGGTCAAGGCGACAAACGTCGGCATCGAGCTGGCCGCGGGTGAGTGAGTCGGCAACGCGCTGCGCCAGCCGTGGGTACGCGCCGGCCACGATCCTTCACGCCTGATCGGTAGCGGCCTGATCCCGCGCCCAGACGCTCACCGCGTCGGGGGGGATGTCGACACCACAGCGACTTCCGGGGGCGAAGACCGTCGAGCGTGATGCCCTGGCGCGTAGTTCGGGTCCGGCATCATCGAAGCGGACCACGAACTCGACGACGGCGCCCAGGATGGCCTCGTCGGTGACGATGACGGGGTATGTCCCGGTCTCGGACAGCCGTACCTCCTCGGGACGGATGCACCAGAGGACGTCCGTTCCCGGTGCCAAGTCGGCGCTGTCCAGGGCGAGATCAACCCCTCCGGCTCGGACCGTCCCCGCGGATACGACGCGGCCCGGGTGCACGTTCTGGATGCCGACCAGGCGGGCGACCTCGGCGCTGGCCGGGCGGGTCATGACGTCCACGCACGCCCCGGCTTGGAGGACCTGGCCATGGCCGAGCACGATGACCTCGTCGGCCAGGAGCGCGGCCTCCTCGGGGTCGTGGGTGACCAGCACAGTGGACAGGCCGGCCTCGCGCTGGAGCCGGCGCAGGTCGAAGCGGAGCGCGTCGCGGACCGGGGCGTCGAGGGCGGAGAAGGGCTCATCGAGCAGCAAGACCTCGGGCCGACGGCTGAGCGCTTGGACCAGGGCCACCCGCTGACGCTGGCCGCCCGACAGCTGATCGGGAAGGCGGTCCTCGAGACCGCCGATGCCCAGGCGGTCGAGCCAGTACGAGGCCAGCCCCTCGTCGGCGTCCCGCCCGAACAGGACCTGTTGGCGGACGGTCAGGTGCGGGAAGAGCGGAGAGCCCTGAGGCACGTATCCGATGCCTCGCTCTTCGGGGGGAGTGTCCTGTACGGCACGGTCCCCATAGCGCACCGGTCCCGGGCGGGCACCTCGCAGGCCGGCCAGACACCGCAACGTGATCGTTTTACCCGAGCCCGACGCGCCCAGGATGGCCAGAGAGGCACTGTCGGCGGCGTGGGCGAGACGGAGATGGAAGGCGCCCAGACGGACATCGAGATCGAAGCCGACGGGCGTGCGCCGGCCGACGGTGGGTGGCTCGGGAGAGCGGAGGGGACCTGACCCACGATGCCGGCGGAGGGGATGAAGGCGTGCGGCAAGAACGGCGATGATGGCTACGACCACGGCGACGGCCAGGGCCAGGGCGGTGGGCGCCTCGGTGGTGGTGAGTCCGGCTGCGCTGAACTGGTTGTAGGTGAACACGGTCAGGGCGCTCGGGTGGTAGGCCACGATGACGATGGCGCCGTATTCGCCGAAGGCGCGTAGCCAACCGAGGACGAGTCCGGCCCGGACCCCGGGCCCGGCCAGGGGCAGGCTCACCCGCCAGAAGCGGGAGACTTCCCGATGGCCAAGCGTGGTGGCCAGGTCGGCGAGCTCGGGGTCAACCGTGGCGAACCCGGCACGTGCGGCCACGATCACGAACGGGGCACTGACGAAGGTCTGGGCCAGGACGATCCCGATCATGGAGTCGGTGAGGTGTCCGCCGAACGCCCGTCCGATGGTCGTGTAGGGCCCGAGGACGTAGATGAGCAGCACGCCGCTGATCAAGGGAGGCAGGGCGAGGGGCAACTGCACCAACAGTCCGACGATCGTGGCCAGCCGGCTCCGGGACCGGGCCAGGACGTAGGCCAAGGGAATGCCCAACAGGGCGACGATGGCCATCGAGATGCTCGCCGTGGCTACCGAGATGTAGAGGGCGGACAAGAGCCCGGGGGTCGAGAACCCGGGGTTGGCCGATCCGGCGATGCGGGCACCGAAGGCGACGATCGGCACCACGAGGTAGAGACCGAGAAGGGCACCCAGCCAGGGAAGGGGGCTTCGAAGGGCCGAGAGGCTCACCCAGAGGTAGTGCTCGGACGGAGGGAGGCCGGAACCTTGCCATTCGACCCGTGCACCGTGGGCGGCTTGACCAGCTTGAATCCCTCAGCGGCGAGAGCGGTTCGACCCTTCTTGCCCAGCAGGTAGGACACGAAGGCAATGGCCGCGGCCCGGTCAGGAGCGCCGTTGAGCACGGTCACCGTGTAGGTCGCCGCCAGTTTGATCGGGCCCAACGAGACAGTCGGGATGCCGGCCGCCTTCGCCTCCGCGGAGTAGAAGAAGCCGGCATCGAGCTGGCCGGCCTGGAGTCGCCCGACCAGTGTCTCCTCGGGGAACTCCCCGGTAGTGGTGGTGGCCAGTTGAGCCAACGCCGGCAGCTTGTAGCGCTTCGCCGCCTGTTGCAGCGCGGTGACTGCGAGCTTGCCCTTGGGGTCGGTCGCCGGGTCGGTCCGACCCAACAGAAACCCCGGCTCGCTGACCACGTCGGGCCACGGCTTGGTCTTCAGATCGTGGGCGAATTTGCTGTTCGGGTTGTAGCCGATGACCAACGGGGCGGTGGCGAAGGTGATGTACCAGGAGACCCAGTTCCCGTTGGCCGTGCCCTCCAGCTCCTTGTTCACCGCGGGACTGGCGCTGACGAATACATCGCCCTTTTGTACCCCGTCCTTGATCTGGGTGGCCAGCGCATCGGAGCCGGCCGAGAACCCGGTGAAGGTATAGCCGGTCGCCGTGTTGAATCCCGGACCGATGACTTGTTCCATGGTCTGAACCAGGGACCCGGCGTAGAGCACGTTCACCGGTCCACTGGGGCGGCTGGTCGATGTCGTCGAGCCGCTGGCCCAGGCGGGCGTGGTGTCCACCAAACAGGACGACCCGACCGCCAAGCAGACAGTCAACACGATCGGGCTCAGACGGCGAATCCTGCGGGGACGTCTGGGCAGGCTGCCTCCGGGGTGCGTTTTCACGCCCGAATCCTAACAAGCGGTTGCGGTCTAAATCACTATGAGATGCCGAATATGCAGGGTTAAGGTGCTGGCAATCGTGCATATGCAATGCCGAGGTGTCGATCTTGACCTGTCCGCTCCTGTGATCGAGATGATTGGCCATGAGGTCGGCGGGCACGGTCGCCTCGCTGATCTCGGGCCGTTTAGTCGCCCTGAGATGGGTTGTGCTTCGGTCTGTCCACGAACCGACGGTGTCGATAACGTGGATAGCCCGTCAGGCGCATACCTGATCGGATAGGGACAAGACAGCATTTCGGTGAACGACTCGGACGAGGAGGTCAGACATCGGTCGGGGCATCAGCGGTGTGGGCATCGAGGCGGGCACCGAGCGCCGCGCCGGCGAACGCGCCGCTGGCGGGCCTGGTGCTGACCGGCGGGGCCAGCCGGCGGATGGGCCGAGACAAGGCGTCCATCGTGCTGGCCGACGGGCGCACGTGTGCCCAGACCGTGGCCGCCCGGCTGGTCGAGGTGGCCGATCCCGTGCTCGAAGTTGGTCCTGGCACCTCCGGACTCACCGCCGTCCCGGACGATCGTCCCGGTGCCGGCCCGTTGGCTGCGTTGGCCACCGGCTGGGCCACGCTGGTCAGCCTCGGTCATCGGGGCCCGGTGCTGGTCCTGGCCTGTGATCTTCCCGGGGTTACGGTTCCGCTGCTCGAGCTGTTGGCGCGGGCCCCCGGGGAGGGCTCCGTCGTGCCGATGGTCGGCGACCGCCCCCAACCCCTCTGTGCCCGTTTTGGTTCGGCATCCCTCGACCAATGCCAGAGCCTGGTGGCCGAGGGCCGGCGCTCGCTCATGGCCTTGCTCGACGCCACGCCGGTGACCTGGCTGGGACCCGACGCGTGGTCCGAGGCGGTTGACGAGCACTGCTTCGCCGATATCGATACCCCTGAGGACCTGTCTCGGGTCCTGGCCCGTTCCGGGTCGGCCGCCACCGACCCAGTTGTACCGGGCCGGTGACCGGCCACCCCGAATTTCCTCATCTCGACGAACACGGTCGAGCGTGGATGATCGATATCACCGGCAAGGAGCCGACGGTCCGTCGCGCCATCGCCCGTGGTTCGGTTCGCACGGCGAGCGACGTGTTCGAGGTGCTGACCACGCGACCCGGAGACCTCGATCCCATACAAGTGGCTCGTGTTGCCGGCGTTCAGGCGGCCAAGCAGACATCCGCGCTGCTTCCTCTCTGCCATCCGATCCGACTTACCGACGTCGCGGTGGATGTCGTTCTGCGGAAGGGGCGGGTGGACATTTCGGCCATGACCGAGGTGGTGGATCGCACGGGAGTCGAGATGGAGGCACTCACCGCGTGCACGGTGGCCGGGCTGACCATTGTCTGCGCCCTCAAACGGGTGGACCGAGAGGCCTATCTCGACGATGTGACGCTCTGGTTGAAAGAGGGGGGCCGTTCGGGCCGCTGGGAGCGATCGGCGACACCGAGCTCGAAACCGGAGTCCGACCAGTAATCAGTGCGGCGAGCCGCCCGCCAGCAAATCGAGGGCATGGGGAAGGATGTCGATCACCGCTTCGAGGCATTCGACTGCCCCGGATGTCGAACCCGGCAAGTTGAGCACGATGCACTGTCCGACGGTGCCTGCCGCGCCTCGGGAGAGGCGCCCGAGTGGACTGATCGCCCGCATGGCCTCGGCCAACCCCGGGGCTTGGCGCTCGAGCACTGACTGAGTTCCCTCCGGCGTCTGGTCGGTCGGGGCAAAGCCCGTTCCGCCCGTGGTGAGGATTACGCCGGCAAAGCCCGCCGCCAGTTGCCGGATCGCCGTCGCTACCGGCTCGACCCCATCAGGGACGATACGGCGTTCGTCGACGTCGAATCCGTGCTGTTCCAAGGAGGCGACCAGCGCCGGTCCTGAGCGGTCCTCGCGTTCTCCCCGGTAGGTCGAGTCCGAAACGGTGAGGACCTTCGCACCGGGAGCCATCGGTCGAGAGCGTAGTGGCCTCCCCGAGGCCGACCCTCGTCAAGACGGGCCGTGTGCCGTAGATTCTCGTCGATGGGACTGATCCAAGCACTCGACTATCAAGTCCCCAGGCCCAACGTGGCTCAACGGGCCATGTGGCACGTGTCGGCATCGCCGCCGGGTGCGTGGCTGTTCTCGAGGATTCTGCATCGGATCGACAAGGTTGTGCTCCGGGTCACCGACGGTCGGTTCTCGGTTCCCGAGGTGCTGGCCGGCATCCCCATTGTCACCATCATCACCACCGGTGCGCGGACCGGGCAGCGCCGCGAGACCCCCCTGCTGGGTGTACCTGTCGGGGATGATCTGGCCGTCATCGGAAGCCCAGTTCGGGCAGCCGGGCACGTCAAAGTGGTACTACAACCTTCGAGCCCAACCGGTGATGGAGATTGCCTATCGCGGCAAGGTGTTTCCCGGTCGGGCCCGTGAGGTCGAAGGCGAAGAGTGGGAGACGATCTGGGCCGAAGCCCGACAGATCTACGCCGGCTACGAGGCGTACGCGCGGCGGATCCGGGACCGGCGGCCCATTCACATCATGGTGCTCGATGAGCGTTAGGCGGCGAGGGCCACGTCTCGGGAACGGAGGCTCGATGCCTCGGCGATGCGCTTGGCCGCGGCCGGCGCGCTACGCAGGATCTCCCGAAATTCGACTGCGCTGCTCACCCAGGCGGTGAGGTCGGTCTTGGCGGTGACCGTCGCCGTCCGGGGTACGCCCTGAAGCAGGGCAATCTCTCCCGCGAACTCGCCGTCGTGGAGGTCGGCGACCTTGGAGATGCCGTATGGGGTGGACTTGGTCACCTCAGCCTCGCCCGAGGCGATGATGACGAACTCATTTCCGATCTTACCTTCCCGGATCAGAACCTGACCGGCAGGGACGCTCACCAATGTGAGCAGAGAATCGATCTTGGCAAGTTCGCGCCGGCTGCAGTCTCCAAAGAGCTCCAGTTGTCCCAGCGTGCTAGTGGCGTGGTTTCTGTTCTTCATCCCTGACCTCCGTCTTCTTCGGCCATGTGTGATGTTCGACCAACACAAGTGTGCCTGGAAGCAGTATATCTGTCAAACAGTTTATTGTGATCAGGCCAATCTGAATATCAGATGATGAAGGTCATTCGGACAGGGTCTCGGTCAGACAGAGGACAACTACGGGAGAGACGGGTCGGTGCCGGTTGCGGGCTCAGCCGACGAGGCTTCGGTTCGTATCGCCCGCGACCCCGGGCGACGCGTTCCCCAAAGACCTCGTTTTCGGTGGCCAGCCGTTGTGCCTGGGGCTCAGGAGCGACCGGGCTGGGCTCGGGGGCTACTGAAGGCTCGGGGCTGGGCTGGACTGACGGTTGGGAGGCCGCCGAGGGTTGGGGGGCCACTGACGGCTCGGGGGCCACCGCGGCATCCGGAGCGAGGGTCGGATCACGGAGAAGAGTAGGACCGGGGACATCGGCGATGCCCGCCCCATCCCTCGCCGCCCCGACCGCCTCGAGTGGCCGATTGTGCCGGGCCGCCCAACCAACAGCGAACGCACTGCACATGACCAGGATCAGCCCTGGTCCGAGCGCGTAGCCGATCTGGTATTCCAGCGCCCGCATCGGGGTGGCGCCAACGACGAAATACGAGTGGGTGTTTACCAACACCGGCCAGGCCAGTGGCCCGATGACAAACCAGGCCCCGCTGGCGATACCGATGATGCCGGCGGCAGTGAGGCTGAGGCGCCGCCGCGTGACGGTGGCATTGGCGGGGGCCAAGAACGTAAGAGCGGCAAGACAGCCGAGAGCGCCTGGGATGAGCGCCAGCACGGCGTGGCTGAGATCCCAATGCCACGAAGCAGCACCATCGGCGCTGAACCCGAATGTCGGCCCCACGAAGGCCACGATCCCGCCCCATGCCGAGGCGATGAGGGCGACGAACCCGACCATGCCCAAACTGATGGACGTCGTTCGTGCTGCCGCGCCGGCCCCTGCCGTGGCTGTCCTCCGGTGGAGTCCATATCCACCTGTGCTCTGACCGAGCGTGGTCGTCATGGCGACTCCTCTCCTCGTACCCCCGGGAGTGGCCAGGCCGCATCAACGTCTTGGCCTTCCCGGAGAGGAAGTACCCCCTAATGGACAGGACAAAACCAGCGAACCTATTGCAAATGCTGTGGATCGGCTCTTCAGCAGGCCGCAGTCCGCCTAGCCGATGACCGGTGCGACAAGGGTGCAGGGAGGCGGTTGCGCTGCCGCCGGGTCCAAAGCATTCAGAACATCCTGGGCCGCCACCGGGTCTGAGACCAGCGCCAGGTGGTCGGAGAGGTCGAGTGGGCACTGATCCTCCACGACGATGTTCGTACTGTTGATCCCGGCGATCGCCCCGCTCGTGTACGGGACCACCAACTCATCGTGTGTGGTCATGATCTGGGTGTAGCGCACACCGGGGACGGCGACGCCACCGGCATCAAGTTTCTGGGTGAACGCCGAGCTGGGGGCGAATTCCTACACGCGGCACAGATCGCCCCCAGCGCCTGGGCCTCGGCCGGGCCGAAACCGAGAGCACCGGTCACCTCTTGGACCATGAGCGGATCGGCAACGTCGGTGCCGTGGACGACCGGGGCCAGGCCGACGAAGGCATCGACATGCGCTGCTCCGCCAAGGAACTTGAGGTAGTAGTCCGGCATGGTGGCACCCTCGGAGTGACCGACCAGGTCTACCTTTGGCCGCACCGGTGGCAGCCTGGACCTTGTCCACGAAGGCGCTGAGCACGGCGGCGCTCTGCTCCATCGGCGTCACGCCACCGAATTCATCGAGCGGGGCCGACGTAAAGCTGGGATTGGTGCCGTAGGTGAGGGCATACACGCAATACCCGTTGTCGGCCAAGAGGGGCGCGATCGTTTGCCAATTGTCGGTCTCGTTGGCCAGCAGGCCGTGGACGAGGATACCGGTGCGGGGTGGGTCGCCGACGGCTTGCATGTCCAGTCGTTGGTTCCCGGTGGGGGGGTGTCCGGTCCGTTGGGGGCGGCGAGGATATTGGCCAGGAAGGTGTACGGTACCGGATAGTTAGCCGGAGCCACTTGGCCCGATGCCGATGTCGCAGTGGCACCGGCCGGCTCCGCAGTCGACCATGCCAGCCGACTCGATTCCGGTCATGCACATCGCGACCGCAGCCATCAGGAGTCCGATCCGTCTCTTCTGCATGTGGTCCCTGTCCCTCCCCTGCCCGACCCAGGCCGACGACACGTGGCGTCGGCCGGTGTAGGCACCTCTGGAAGAACGGGCGCGGGTACCGTCCCTTGCGATTCGAGTCTCAACTTGGGTTTTGCGAGAGGCGGCTGGCGAGGACCCAGAACGGGGAGCGGGCCATTTCCTATCTGGCCCACGACTGCGACCTGAACCGCTCCCCCCTGGATACCGACTTCCCCCGCGATAGGTTGAACGACTCCGTCGACCGTCGTGGGTCGCCTACCCGTTGAAGGCGGCAAAGACCGTAGAGAAGGCAAACGGTTGCTGGGTGATGCCGCTACACGTGTCGCTGGCGAAGCCCTGAGCGCCGCCCGGGCACGAGATGTCACGGGTCGCCGCCCACATCGACAGTCGGCCCATCCCGACTTGTGAGGCAAACGTCTCGAGCTGTTGGGCATCGCTGGTCCCGAATATCTCGTCGGTGACGTCGTTGACTCCGAGCATCGGCGTCACCCCGATCATCTTCCACAACTGTGCCGGCGTGTCCGACGGATGGAGGGTGGCAACCTGTGCTTCCGTTGCCTTTGCCGCCTGAATGGCGTAGGCGCCCATTTGTCCGCTCGGGTTTGGTGCCGCACCGCCGTAGTCCATGGCCATCACGTTGACCAAGTCCACGCGGGCTCCAGCGTTGATGGTGGTCTTGAGCACGTTCAGACCGTTGAAGTCGAGTCCGGTGGGAAGGACGGGCAAGGTGAGCGAGACGGTTAGCGTGGGATTGGCACGCTCCAACCCGGCGATCGCCGCCGCTCGTCGAGCCAGCGATGCTGCATTTCCTTCATCGGCGCCTTCGATGTCGAAGTCGATATGCGTCAGACGGTACGTGTCGATGACCGACTGGTACTGGGCTTGGAGTGCGGCAACCGTGGTGCAGGTATCGGCCAGTTCTGTGCTGGCTTGACCGCCAAAGGAGACAATGACATCGCCTCCTGTCTTTCGGAGAGCGGCGATTCCTGCGGCGTAGTAGTCAGTGCTGACCGGATAGAAGCTGCCCCAACTGGCCTCACAGGTGCTGCCTTGGGAGACGACGAAGCCAAGGGTGAAGTTCTTGGTCCCTGACGCCTGCATGGCCTTGACCAGGTCGAACGGCGGGGTATCGACGGTTGCGTCGACATAGGGGGCAAAGGTGAAGGTCCCCGAGTTGGTCGTGGTCCCAGAACCAGTACCGTAGTACCGCCCGTCCCCGTTCCCGTTCCCGTTCCCGTCCCCGTGCCGGTGCCCGTGCCAGCCCCGTGCCCGTTCCAGAGGTCGCTGAGACAGGACCTACCATTGACGGTGCAGCTGTTCGGGGGCACGAAGGTGCCGCTATAGGTTCCCTGGAACCCGACCGTGGCACTTCCCCCGGTCGGGAGGGATCCGTTCCAAGTCCGCGTTGGTCAGCGTGTAGGTCGAACCGCTGCTCGCCAGGTTGCCGCTCCAGGCGCTCGTGATGGTCTCCGAGGACGGGAGGGAGAACTTAAGCGTCCACGAGGTGATCGGGGCGCCGCTGTTCACGATCGTGTACGAGCCCACGAAGCCCGATCCCCAGTCAGAGGTCTTCGCGAACGTGGCAGTGACCGGAGTGGGAACCGGGCTGCCAGAACCGCCTGAACCAGAACCGCTCGAACCGATCCCGCCCGAGCCGGAACTACCCGAACCGGTCCCGCCCGAACCAGTACCTGCCGTGCCGCCGGACGAGCCTGAGCAGGGTTGCCCGTTGAGCGTGCATTGACTCGGCGCAGCGAAGGCCCCGGTGTAGGTGGTCTGGAACCCAAAGGTCGTTGTCCCCCCTGTGGCCAGCGCACCGTTCCACGAGGCGTTGGTCGCCGTGTAGGTCGTTCCGACTCTGGTAAGGTTTCCGCTCCACGAGCTCGTGACCGTTTCATTGCTCGGAAGCTGAAACTGTCAGCGTCCAACCGGTGGTCGGCGCACCGCCGTTGGCAATGTTGTAGTTGGCGACGTAGCCGGATCCCCAGTCGGACGTCTTCACGAAGGTGGCCGTCAGCGAGCCGCTGGTCGCGGCGCTCGCCGCCGGTGCGGTGAGGCCGAGCACGGCCGGAACGGAGAGTCCGGCGAGGGCTGCCACGGCCAGGAGCCGGGAGATCCAAGGCAACCGCCTTGTCCCGCGATCCGCGGATTGTTGGCTCCGTCGGTCCGTTGTGCCCGATGACGGTGGGTAAGCGGATGACCCGCATCATTTTCCTCCCTCGTTTGGCCCTGCCTTTGGCCCTGCCCGATCGACCGTCGACCGCTAACTTATCGCCGTCTACTTACCTGTCGACCGCTCAGTGCCAGTGTGACGGAAGGCTGATCCCAATTGCAAGCGGTCGACAGGTAAGTACCATGGCGGCGATGGCCGAATCCGAAAAACTGATCGAAGGTGAGCAAGCCAACAAACGGGATCAGATCCGCCGTGCTGCGCTCGCACACTTCCTGGAGCGGAGCTACTCGGGAGGATCCCTTCGGGACATCGCCAAGTCCGTGGGGATCACCATGGCCGGGCTCTACTACTACTTCCCCGCAAAGGACGACCTTCTTGCCGATCTGATCGCCCCGTATCTGGAGGGTCTCGACGAGCTGATCGACTCCGGGGAGCGAGCAATCGAATTGGGTGCGCCGCTCTCGGCCACGATCGTGCTCGAGCGTTTTTTCGACCTGATGATCGAGTTGCAGGACGTTGCCCAACTGGTGATCCTCGACGCCGGAATCGCTCGGCACCCTTCGGTGGCCCCTCGGGTGGCCGACCAAGCCGAACGGTTGGTGCAGGTCACCATGGCCTCGGCCCCATGCGAGTCAGACGAGCTCCGAGCGGCGGCGGCGATCGGCATTCTCTACCGCCCCGTTGTACGGATCGGCTATCTGGCCAACGTGGGCCACGTACGCGACGAGCTGATCACCATTGCCCTGATCGCCCTGTGCGCGCCGCTGGTCCGGCCCTAGGCCGGCCTCGGCCTGCCTTCGGCCTGGCTCAGCTTCCGAGGCGATCAGACCGTGCCGCTGGCGCTGGCCAGTCCGGCGGCCACCGTTCGCCGGAGCAGCTTGCCGGTGTCCGTGTAGGGGAGCTCTTCCCACACCACGATCTGGTCGGGCGTCTTGGACGTTCGCAATTGCTTGCGGGCGAAGGCCCGAAGCTCGTCGGCATCGATCACTTCACCGGGTACCGGGACAACGACCGCGGCGATCCGTTGGCCCCACTCGTCGTCGGCCACGCCCACCACGGCTACGTCGGCCACCGCCGGGTGTTGGACCAGCACCTCTTCGATCTCGGCGGGGGCGATGTTCTCGCCACCGCGGATGATGGTGTCGTCTGACCGTCCCTCGATGAACAGGTAGCCCTCGTTATCGAAGTACGCCCGGTCGCGGGTGGGGAACCATCCCTCGGCATCGAGCGGCGACTGGGTCGAGAGGTACTCGCCCGAAACCTGCTCGCCTCGGAGCCAGAGGTCGCCGGCTTCGCCGACCGGGAGGCTCGAGCCATCGGGCCCTCGTACCTCAGCCTCGATGCCGGGGATGAGGCGGCCGGCGGAGCCCAGGCGGGCCCGGACCTCGGCACGGCGTCGCTCTCGATGGCCGATCGATGGTCCTCGGGACCGAGGAGGGCGATCGTCGAGCTGGTCTCGGTCAGGCCGTAGGCGTTGACGAAGTCGGTGGACGGAAACAGCTCGAGCGCCCGAGCCACGATCGACGGAGCGATCCGGGATCCCCCGTAGGAGAGCGTCCGCAGCGAGGACACGCCGGCGTCGTCCTGGCCAGCCAGGGAATCAACGATCCGGGCCAGCATGGTCGGGACCACCATGGCGTGGGTCACCTGCTCGGCGCGGACGGTCTCGAGCCACACCTCGGGGCTGAAGGCATCGAGATAGACCAGCCGTCGGCCGGCATAGAGGTTGCTGACCAGATTGGCCACACCGGCCACGTGGTAGGGCGGGACGGTGACGGCAACGGCTTCGGATTCGTCGGCGCCTCCGAAGTCGACGGAGGAAAAGACGTAGGAGAGGAGGTGACGATGGCGGAGGATGGCCGCCTTCGGAGCTGAGGTCGTGCCGCTGGTATAGAGAAGGACGGCAGATACCCTCTGGGTCGTTCGGCCACTCCTCGCACACCGGGCCGATCGCCGTCGATGTCATCCAGTCGTCGCGGTCGATCACCGGATGGTTCACGCCCGACAAGCTGGCTTTGGCCTCCTCGTCAGCGATGACCAGCACGTCCTCGTGCTGGTCGAGCAGGCCGGTCACTTGCTCATGGCCCAGCCGGTAGTTGATGGGCAAGATCGGAACCCCGGCCCACGAGCTGGCGAACACGGCGACAGCAAAGGCGGGCGAGTTGGTGCCGACGTAGGCCACATGGGCGACGCCGTCCCGGCGGATCCTCGCTGCGGCGATGCCCGCTCGCCGGTAGAGCTCCTCGTAGGTGAGCCCGTCGTCAGCGCTACCAATGGCGACGCGGGAGGGGTGGCCGGACATGGCCATATCGAGCAACATCATGAGATTCACGGTCTGGGATTCCTCTGTTCAATCGATCGCGCCTTGGCACCCTAACGACCCGTGTACCACGATGCGATCTCAGACGTTCAAGGACGAGCGAGATGGGTCCGATTCCGGGCCGGCCAGCCGGGGTGCCCCGGTGATCCGGGACACTACGATGCCCACCAGATCGACCGGCCGCCAACGAGGGCGTTGCACAAGACGAAGTGAGGAATCGAGTGTCTGACCTGGTATTGGTGGACGTGAGTGAGGGCATCGCCCTCATCACCCTCAACCGCCCGGAGGCCAGCAATGCCTTGAGCTCGGCCATGCTCGCGCGGCTGGTCGAGCACATGGGCCAACTCGATGCCCGGGCCGACGTCGACGTCCTGATCCTGACCGGAGCGGGCCGGGCCTTCTGCGCGGGATTGGACCTGAAGGAGATGGCCGCCTCGGGGGCGAACATCCGTCCGGGCGACGGCCGGCCCTGGCCGCAGCTGGCCAAGCCCCTGATCGGGGCCGTGAACGGTGCCGCCGTCACCGGTGGGCTCGAGCTGGCCCTGGCCTGTGATTTCCTCGTCGCATCGGACCGGGCCCGGTTTGCCGATACCCACACCCGAGTGGGGCTCGTCCCGTTCTGGGGCATGTCCGTTCTCTTGCCTCAGGCCGTCGGCGTGCGTGTGGCCAGAGAGATGAGCTTGACCGGGAACTTCATAGGGGCAGACGAGGCGTGCCGGGTGGGATTGGTCAACCGGGTCGTTCCCCACGATGAGCTGTTGACCGTGGTTCGGGCGCTGGCCGCCGATATCGCGCTCGGCCGAGCCCGCGGCCACCCGCGTGCTGGTGGCCGAGTACGCCGGGTTCTCCGGCGGGGGTCCGGCGGCCCTGGCCGACGAGATTCGGACCGCCGAGGCGTTCCTCGGAGCGGGTATCGATCCTGTGCTCATCGAGCACCGTCGGATCGCCCTGATCGAGCGAGCTCGCCGGCAAGCGGGCTGACCAGGGTGCTCGCCGTGACTTTCAGCAAGCTTGCCGCGGCATCTGCTGTGCTGTCGACGACAGGAGCCGTGCTGTCGACGACAGGAGAGGACGGCAACGGTGATCCGATCCGTCATGTTCGACTTCGGCGGTGTCATCACTGACAGCCCGTTCGATGCCTTCGAAAGCTACGAGCTGGCCGAGGGGCTGCCGGTTGGCACCATTCGCACCATCAACTCGACCAATCCCCATGACAACGCGTGGGCCCAGCTCGAGCGGGGCGATGTCGGAATGTCGGAGTTCTGCGACCTCTTCGAAGCCGAAGCACTGACCGCCGGGTACCGGGTGGATGCCCGCGCCGTGATGGCGGGGCTCGCCGGCAAGGTTCGGCCGGGCATGGTCGAAGCAGTGCGCCGTTGTTCGGAGCGGTTCAAGACCGCGTGTCTGACCAACAATTTCGTGTTGGACGCAGGAAGTCGATCAGGCCACGGCCCGCCCCGAGATCGCCGAGATCCTCGCCTTGTTCGACCTGGTGCTCGAGTCGTCCAAGGTGGGTGTGCGCAAGCCCGATCCTCGCTTCTACGAGATGGCCTGTGAGGCCCTGGCCGTGGCGCCAACAGAGGTCGTCTATCTGGACGACTTGGGCATCAACTTGAAACCAGCCCGGGCCATGGGCATGCAGACGATCAAGGTCACCGCCCCGGACGTGGCGCTGGCGGAGCTCTCGTCGATCGTGGGGATCCCCCTGGGTGATGACGAGGCCCGACCGGGTGGCGATGACCAGGCCCGACCGGGTAGAGCCCTCCACTACCCTTCAGGCGGTGAGCGCCCGTCCCCTCCATTTCGATCCCATCGATGAGGCTCGCTCCCAGTGGGCGAAGCGATGGGACGCCGAAGCGAGCGACGCCATGGCCGCGGCCACGTCGATCATGCGGGCCCAACAAGTGGTCCTGGCCGCGGTCGACGAGGCATTGCGTCCATTCGGGCTGACCTTCGCTCGCTACGAGGGACTGGTCCTTCTCACCTTCAGCCGTCGGGGGTCCCTCCCTCTGGGCAAGATGGGCGACCGCCTGATGATCCACCCGACCAGCGTCACCAACATCATCGACCGGCTCGAGGCCCAGGGTCTGGTGAACCGGGTGCCCCATCCCACCGACGGGCGGACCACCTTGGCCACGGTGACCCCCGAGGGACGAGCGCTGGCCAAGCGAGCCACCCGCGCTGTCAACGAGATCGCTCTCGGGCTCGGGATGCTCGACGACCGTGACCTTCGGGAGCTCTTCCGGATCGTCCGCAAGATCCGGGTGAACATCGGGGACTTCACTCCGTCGTAGTTGGCGGGGGGCCGAAGCCGCCTGATCGTCGGGCGCCGGTTTTCGGCGGTCGGGGTCAGACGTTCCGTCGGTAGGAGCCGCCCACATCGAACAGGGCGTGGGTGATCTCGCCCAGCGTGGCATGACGAACGGTGGACATCAGCTCACCGAACACATTGCCTCCGGCCAACGCCACCTGGCGGAGGGCGTCGAGGGCCGCATCCCGATCACCGGCATGGCGCTGTTGGAACTGGTGCAGGCGGGTGATCTGAAGCTGCTTCTCCTCTTCGGTGGAGCGGGCCAGCTCGACGGGCCCGGTCGGCGCCTTGGCCTCGGGGTCGACGAACGTGTTGACACCGACGATGGGCAGGGTGCCGTCGTGCTTGCGGTGCTCGTAGAGCATGGAATCGTCCTGGATACGGCCTCGCTGATAGCCGGTCTCCATGGCCCCGAGCACACCGCCCCGATCGCTGATCCGGTCCAGCTCGGCCAGAACGGCCTCTTCGACCAGATCGGTCAGCTCTTCGACGATGAAGCTGCCTTGCAGCGGGTTCTCGTTGGCGGCCAGGCCCCACTCCTTGTTGATGATGAGCTGGATGGCCAGCGCCCGCCGGACGGACTCGCCGGTCGGTGTAGTCACCGCCTCGTCGTAGGCATTGGTGTGGAGGCTGTTGGCATTGTCGTAGATGGCACACAGGGCTTGCAGCGTGGTGCGGATGTCGTTAAAGGCCATCTCTTGGGCGTGGAGTGATCGTCCTGACGTCTGGACGTGGTACTTGAGCCGCTGGGATCGCTCGTTGGCCCCGTACGTGTCCCGCATGGCAATGGCCCAGATGCGCCGGGCCACGCGTCCGATCACCGTGTACTCGGGGTCCATCCCGTTGGAGAAGAAAAACGAGAGGTTGGGGGCGAAATCGTCGACGTCCATTCCCCGGGCCCGGTAGGCCTCGACGTAGGTGAACGCATTGGCCAAGGTGAACGCCAGCTGGGTGACCGGGTTCGCCCCGGCTTCGGCAATGTGGTAGCCGGAGATGGACACCGAGTAGAAGTTGCGCACCTCGTGCTCGATGAACCATTCGGCCATGTCGGCCATCACCCCGAGCGAGAACTCGGTCGAGAAGATGCACGTGTTCTGACCCTGGTCCTCCTTCAAGATGTCGGCTTGGACGGTGCCGCGCACGGTGTGGAGCACCTCGGCGCTGATGGCCTCCTGTTCGTCGGTATCGGCTGGGCGCCCGTGCTCTGAGTCGAACGACTCGAGCCGCTGGTCGATGGCCGTGCACAGGAACATGGCCAAGATGGTGGGGGCGGGACCGTTGATGGTCATCGACACCGACGTGGTGGGATCGCACAGGTCGAACCCGTCGAAGAGCACCTTCATGTCGTCCACCGTGGCGATGGACACGCCCGAGGTTCCGATCTTCCCGTAGATGTCCGGTCGCTCCTCGGGGTCGAATCCGTAGAGGGTGACCGAGTCGAACGCCGTCGACAGCCGGGTGGCCGGGAGCCCCGAGGCGAGGAGGTGGAACCGGCGGTTGGTGCGGAAGGGGTCACCTTCGCCGGCGAACATGCGGGCTGGGTCCTCGCCCTCACGCTTGAATGGGAACACACCGGCGGTAAAGGGGAAGTGACCGGGCAGGTGCTCGGATCGGAGCCAGCGCACCAGCTCGCCATGCTCAGTGATTCGGGGCAGGGCCACCCGGGGAATGCGGTTTCCCGAGAGCGAGGTCCGCCACAGCGCGGGCCGGCCGTTGCTCGACGGCGACGAGGAATCATCGGAGTCGACCGGCGTCAGCTCGGTGCGCGCCACGTCCCACTCCTCCAGGAGCCGGCGGCCCTCGGGATCGCGGGCGGCGTCGGCCCGTTCGGCCAGGGTGCCCAGGTCGCCCACAACCGTCCCCTCGTCATCGGCCATGGCCATCACGGCGGCGATCTGTTGAGCCCGGCGGGCCTCGGTGGCCAGCTCGGCCGTGGTGGCGTGATAGCCGTGCACGGTCTCGGCTATCTCGGCCAGATAGCGCCGTCTCGGCCCGGGATGATGACCGATGCCTTGGTCGAGGCCCGTCCGGCGACGGTGGGGAGCAATCCAGCGCTAGTCACCAGCCCCGATTCGGCCAAGCGGTCTCGGAGATGCTGGTAGAGGGCGGTAACCCCGTCGTCGTTGAAGCGCGAGGCGATGGTCCCGAACACGGGCTCGATGCCATCGGGCCCGGGACGATGGTCGCGGGCCCACTGCCGCCCGACTTGGCGCAGAGCGTCGTCAGCTCCCCGGCGGTCGAACTTGTTGATGGCCACGACGTCGGCGAGATCGAGCATGTCGATCTTCTCGAGTTGCGAGGCGGCCCCGTACTCGGGCGTCATCACATAGAGGGAGAGGTCGGCGATGTCCACGATGGCGGCATCTCCCTGACCGATACCGGGAGTCTCCACGATGACCAGATCGAAGCCGGCGGCCCGACAGGCGGCGACGACCAGAGGCAACGGCGGTGGGATCTCGGAGGCGGAACCCCGGGTGGCCAAGGACCGGAAGTACACCTGGGTGGAGTCGATGGCATTCATCCGGATGCGGTCCCCGAGCAGGGCCCCGCCCCTCGGCGCCGGGTTGGGTCGACAGCCAGCACGGCGATCCGGAGCTTGTCCTCCTGGTCCTGGCGGAACCGTCGGATGATCTCGTCGGTCAGTGACGACTTCCCCGACCCGCCCGTTCCGGTGACGCCCAGGACCGGCGCCCGGCGCCGATCGGCTGCGATGCCGATCTCGTCGAGGGTGTCGGCGTCGACGGAGCCCGCTTCGAGACCGGTGATGAGCCGGGCCAGGCTCGCGGTGTGCCCGCTATAGAGCGGGTCCAATGAAGCCGGCGGTTCGGCGGCCAGGTTCCGGTCGCACTCCTCGATGAGCACGTTGATCATCCGCTCGAGCCCCAGGCGCTGCCCGTCGGTGGGGGAGAAGATCCGACGGACCCCGTAGGCCTCGAGCTCGGCGATCTCGGAGGGCACGATGACCCCACCGCCTCCGCCATAGACGTGGATGTCACCTCGCCCCTCGGCTCGCAGCCGATCGACCAGGTACTTGAAGTACTCGATGTGGCCGCCCTGGTAGGAACTGATGGCGACGCCTTGGACATCCTCGGCGACGGCCGCCGCCACTACCTCGTCAACCGACCGATTGTGGCCGAGATGGACGACCTCGGCCCCTTGGGCCTGGAGAAGTCGCCGCATGATGTTGATCGCCGCGTCGTGCCCGTCGAACAGGCTGGCCGCGGTGACGAATCGGACCGGGTAAGTCGGACGGTAGAGGGCGGTCCCGCTGTCGGCCCTGTCGGCTCGATCTGTGGGTGGTGCCGCCGGGTCGCTGGCCCTGTCCGCCGGGTCGGTGGCCAGGTCGGTCGGGTCGGTGACCGGATCGGCCGGATGGGGAGAGCTCATCACTGCATAATAGTTGCACGTCCTACTAAATGTCCACGGCCCCGCCCACCTGCCCGGGGTCGCCGACGGCTGGCCGGCAACCGGTTGGCAGCCGGCTAGGGCGCCGATTCGATGCGATCGACCAGGTTCCAGTCCAACGCCGTTCTCGAGTCGATCGCCCTACCGGTGATGGCCAGGAATGCTGTGCGCTGCCGGCCTATGCGACGAGGGAGGCTGACCGTGCCTCCCGCCCCGGGGATCAACCCCATGGGGACCTCGGGCAATTGAAAGATGGCATCGGGCCGGGCCACCACCTGGCCGGCGAAGGCGGGGAGCTCGGTACCGGCTCCGACACATGCACCGTGCACGGTGGCCGTGGTTCTGGTCGCGCACCGAGCCAACCACGGCGCAGCACTCCGGGTGGTACGGATCATGTGGGCGGCCACCGGGTCGGATACCGACCCGAATTCCGACAGGTCGCCTCCGCTGCAAAAGGACGGCCCCGCTCCGGTGAGCGAGATCGAGGTGATGGTGAGATCGGCGGAAGCCACTTGGAACATGGCCACCAGCTCGTCGCGCATGTGGGCGTCGTAGGCGTTGCGGACCTCTGGCCGGTTGAGGGTCAGCTCCAAGGTGGGGCCCTGTCGTCGGGAGAGGACCGGCGGCTCGGACTGGTCGCGGTGCGAGAGCGGACCGCGCCGAGCGATCCAGTCTCGGTGGAGGGGTCCGGACTGAAGCATCGAATACACCAACGACTCCGATACCAACGCATCAGCCACCGGGATGCTGGCACTGAACCGTAAGAGCTGCGCGAGGGCGACGGCCGGAGCGGGACGCTCCTCCACGGCTGCGCCGACGCGAGCGAGCACGTGTTCAACGTCAGGACAACCGATCCACGGGCGGGCCGGGGCGTCGCCTTCGGCCAACAGGATGTCGAAGTCCGGCGGAGAGGAGAGGTCGGCGCCGGCCCGAGCCACGCCTACGGTCACACACGGAACGGCGCGGAGGACCTCGGCCGACTGCCGCCAGCATCGGGTCGCCGTCCACGGCCACGGCCAGCATCGGTCGACCGCCGAGGAGCCCGATGACTTCTGGTGCCAGTCCACCTTCGACGAGGTCGAGCGCATCGCCGGCGAACAGGATGCCGGTCGGCTCGCCTGAGGAGCTGGTCACCTCGACAACGTACCGCCGGGACGGGTCATGGCGTGGCCTGGTGCACCACCCGGCCGGCCCGTATGGTGGCCCGTACCAGCTGGCTGCTCAGTTCGACGCGTGCCGTGCCCAGGGCGCGGCCAGCAAGCAGAGGTCCGCCGGGGCGCCTGCTGACACGGTGCGGGCGGGCCCCCCGGGTCTGTGGGGTGACCCAGGAACAGGCCCAGGGCCCGCTCTGGGGTCAGCCGCTCGTTGGACCCGATCGAGTGACCGAGTGCCGTCCGCCGTGGCACCGCTGCGGCCACGGCGGCCCAGGGGTCCGCATCACCAAAGGGTGCGTCGGTGCTCCCGGCCAGGCGGATGCCGGCCCGGTCCCAGGCCCGGAGCCGGTACAGCCATTCCTGGTCGGCCGGGTCCACATCGCGGCGATATCGATCGCCGTGCTCGGCGATGAACCCGGGTTGGGTCACCACGGTGACGTCGAGCGGCCTCAGCAGGTCGACCACCTCGGGTGGGGCGATGCTGGCGTGCTCGATGCGATGGGGACCGCCCCCGGCTACGGCCAGGGCGGTGGCCGCCAGAACCAGGCTTTCCCGGGTCACCGCATGGAGCGCCACCCCGCGCCGCCCGGCCGACCTGATGGAGTCGACGAGCTCGTCGAGCCCGGGGAGCTGTCGGTCCTCGAGCACCAGCTTCAGGGCGCCGGTGGTGACCGGCCCGCGATCGCGGGCGGGAACGTCGCCACCGAGCATGAGCACCGATTGGTGGAGCTCGCCGCGCTGCGTGGCGGCCTCCATTGCCGCCAGCTCCTCGGGCCCGTTGGACGCGGTGGCGTCGGTCACGCCGGTGACGCCACCGCGGGACAACCAATCGGCGATGGCCGCCAACGACGGCACCTCACCTGGCAGTCGCCGGCGGATGAGGTCGTCGGCACCGTACAGCACGCCGGTAGGGCGGCCATCGGTACCGATCTCCGCGCCCTCGAGGCCCCCTTCCTCTGGTGTCGCCGCTGCTTTGCTCGGTGCTGCCCGAGCTGTCCCCGGTGTCGCCCCGGCCAACCCCAACGCATCCAAGCCACTCCGGTTCACCACCCATTGGTGACCGCTGCGATGCTGGATCCGCACCGGTCGCCGCCGGTGCTCTCCCAACACGTCGTCCAACCCATCGGCCGTGAGCGGACCGGCAACTGACTCGTCGTACCCATACCCCCGGAGCCATTGGGAAGACGGACCCCGGGCGAGCTTGCCCATGGCCTGGCCCAGCGCGTCAGCAAGAGACGATCGATCGACCACCGAAGGAGGTCCGCACCGGACCGACCGCTCACGCGCGGCCAGGCTGAACAGGTGGATGTGGTGGTCGTGGAGCCCCGGGAGGAGTGCCCCACCTCCTCCGTCGAGGACGTCGGTCCCCCTTCGGGTGCTGCGCAACCCTTCGGCCTCCACCGCCGTGATCCGGCCGTGTTCGATGTGGACGGTACATCCTGGACGCCCGTCGACTTCGACGTCGACCACAGTGAGGTCCCCCGTGTGCTCCGACAGCCGGTCCTCATCGTCCGGCTCCTCCGAGTTGTCCCGCCCGCCGTGCTTGTCCGGCTGGTCTGGGGTGCTCACAGTTCCGCCAGCACCGAATCGGTATCTGCGCCCATCTCCGGTGCTTTTTGGGTTGGCGTCCTGCTCCTCGGCGGGGCCACGGGGCCGGTTTCCCTCGGTTGTGCGGGGCGGCGATGGGCCAGGGCGTGACCGACCACCTCGCGGATAGCGATGTCCGTCGTCCCGCCCCTGTCGCCAACGACGGCAGCGAGGGCGGCCACGGCGGCGTGCAGCCCGGTGATGGGGTCGGCCGCGGCATCGGCACAGAACAGGGGCGGACCCCCCTCGTGCTGGTGGGCAACCAACCCGGCGCTGGCCGCGGCGTCGTCACCCAACGCGACACGATTTCGCCACGGCCCGACGCGTCCATACCCGGTGATGCTGATCCATGCCTGGTGGGACTGGGCGGAGATACCGAGCTGCTCGAGAGCCCTTGGTCTCGACGCCTCGATGACCACATCGGCGCTCCCGACCAAGGCCGGGAACGGTCCCGTTGCCGCCACCGGCACCGTCACGCTCTCCTTTCCGCCGTGAAGGAGGTCGAAGAACTGCTGCGGCCCAGCCCGAGAGGGGTCCGGCCGCCTGGAGTCCTCGACCTTGACCACCCGACAGCCGGCGGCAACGAGCAGCGAAGCCGCCAGCGGCCCGGCCCAGAGCGCGGACAGGTCGACCACCAGGGGACGCCGCCGGGAGGTAAGTCGGCTCGGGCCCAGCCGTGCCAGGTCAGTGAGCATCCGAGGGGAGGACAGACACGGTCCTGAGCCCTCGAACAGCCATGGTGCGGGGGGCCACTGCTGCCCCCTGGCCCGGAGCTGTTCGTCGATGCAGTCGGGCCCACCCACCACCGCGACGGGGATGCCCAACAGCTGGGCCCGGTCGGCCACGGTACGCGCCGGTAGTCCTCGGGCGAACGAGGCCACCGCGGCCCAGGGGTCTTCTCGGACCGTTCCCTCCAACCACGCCGGCACCAGGTCGATGTCGGAATCCCTGCTCAGGCTCACCGCTAGCCAGGCGTCGTTCGCCGCCACCAAGCGGCAGGACCCACCGTTGGAAACGGCGCCATTGCGGCCGTGCCCGAAGATGGCGGCCCGCTCGCCCAGCAGCGCCGCCCCGTCGAGCGCACAGGGCTCTCCGCGGCTGGCCGCCAGGAGCCGGAAGGCCAGGGCTGCACCCTCGACGCAGCTGGCCATATCGCCCGGGGCCAACAGGGAGGTCCGTCCGCACTGCCGGTCAGGGCCATGGCACCCGACGAAGCCCACGCCCGGGCCGGGGTCGGGCTCGAGGCGGCGTGGACCACCGGAAAGGATTCGCCTCCGAGCGCACCGGTCGAGTCCACGGCGGCGGCAACGGACAGCCCAGCCAGAGTTTCCGCCGTTACGTCCCCGGCAAAAAGGAACTTTCCCCCGTCAAGACCCCACGACTCGGCCTCGGCCCGTCCTGATACCCGTCCAGCCGCCGGTCCCCTGGTTGGACCAGGTGCTGGTCCCGTTGCCCGTGCCGTTGCACCTGGCGCTGCAGGGCCTTGCACCCGCACCACTTCGGCTCCGAGCAGCGAGAGCAGGTGGCCGGCGTACGCACAGGCGAAGTCCTCGCCGACCTCCAGGAAGCGGACCCCAACCAGGGGTAGCCCCTGGATCTCTCGGGCATCTCGACCCGCCGATGGGGAGTCGCTGGGCCAGGTCATGACGCCAACGCTAGAGAAGTTTCACCACCCCACCGGCATTTCATGCCGCGTTGCCTCACGCCAGCCCACCCCCCTCTCGGCGCGCCGGGCCTCTGGGCCATAGGGTGATGTCCGAGAGCTTCGAAGCGGTCCAGGCCGAGCCAACGAGGAGTGCCATGACAACAACCGAGTCCATCCCCAGTGCTGTCCATATCGGTGCATCCGACCTGCCCTTTGTTGATATCGGTGATGGCAGCAAGTTGAAGGTCCTCCAGGTGAAGGAGGAAGAGGGTCTCTGGATCGTCGAGAACATCTTCCAGAACGGTTACGAGGTGCAGACCCACCGCCACACCGGTCCGGTCTACGCCTACACCGTTTCAGGTGCGTGGAAGTACAAGGAGTACGAGTACGTCAACCGGGCGGGTTCATTCCTCTATGAGCCGGCCGGCTCGGTGCACACCCTCCAGTGCATCGAAGACGGCACCCAGGTCTGGTTCCAGATGTACGGCGCCAACCTCAACTTGGACGCCAGCGGGAACATCGAGAGCGTGTTCGACGGGGCCGGACTCTGGCCGCCTATTACGCGCTGTGCGAGGCCGAAGGACTTCCCCGGCCCAACGTACTGGCCAGCTGATGTCGAATTTGATCGACCTGTCCGACCCCGACACATTCGTGGGCGGCGTCCCCCACGAGGCGCTCACCCAGCTCAGGCGGACCGAGCCCGTCTACTTCCAGGAGATGAAGGACGACACCGGCTTCTGGGCCCTGTTGAAGCATGCTGACGTCGTCCACGCGGCTCGAAACCCGAACCTGTTCTCGGCCAGCGAGGGCGGGGTGGTCATCGAGACGTTGGCCCCCGAACAGGTCGAGCAGATGCGGGGAATGCTCCTGGCCATGGACCCGCCCCGCCACGTGGACTACCGGCGCCCGATGGCCGATCACTTCCGGCGGCGGGTGATCGAAGAGATGGAGAACCAGATTCGTGGGATCTGCCGCGACGTGTTGGCGGGAATCGACGACACCAGCGAGGTGGAGTTCGTCCACGGGGTGACCTCGGCGATTCCCTCGCGGGTTATCGGCCAGCTCATGGGTCTGCCCGAGGCAGACTGGCCGCACATCCACGAGCTGGCCGAACGCAACACCAGTGGGCAGGATGCCGACTACGCCAGTGACGATCCCAACGCCGGCACCATGGAGATGGCCGTCTACGCCATGGAGCTGGCCGCCCGCCGTCGAACCGAGGAACCCGCTCCCGACCTGACCTCGATCATCCTGGGAACCGAATTCGGCGGCCGGCTCATGGATGACATCGAGTTCGCCACCTTCTTCGTACAGCTGGTCACCGCCGGGAACGACACCACCAAGATCATGCTCTCGTCAGGCCTGTGGGCTCTGTTGAGCCATCCCGACCAGTTGCGCGAACTACGGGCCGATCCGTCTCTGATCCCCGCGGCAGTCGAAGAGATCCTCCGGTGGGCCAACCCGCTGCACTACTTCCGGCGAACAGCCATGGCCGATGCCGTCGTCCGAGATGTGAAGATCGCCGCCGGTGACAAGGTCGCCATGTACTACACCTCGGCCAATCGGGACGAGGATCTGTTCGACGACTCTCAGCATTTCGACATCCATCGGCATCCCAATCCGCACTTGGCCTTCGGCATCGCCGAGCACTTCTGCCTTGGCGTTCACCTCGCCCGACTGGAAGGACGGGTGTTCTTCGAGGAGCTCCTGGCATCCTTTTCGGACATCGAGCTGGCCGGTGAGCCGGTGAGGGTCCGGTCCAATCTGAACAATGGGCTGAAGCGCCTTCCGGTCCGGATGCAGCGCTGAACCGAGAGAGCGCGGCGGTATCTCGCGTAGGTTGACCACCATGGGAATCTACGAGATCGAAGGCGTTGTCCCCGTGGTCCATCCCACGGCATTCGTGCATCCCGAGGCCGTCCTTATCGGCGACGTTCTGATTGGTGCCGGCTGCTATGTGGGACCGCTCGCCAGCCTGCGTGGTGACTTCGGTCAAGTGCTGGTCCGTTCCGGCGCCAATGTCCAAGATGGCTGCGTCCTGCACTGCTTCCCGGGCCGCGACGTGGTCGTTGACGAAGACGGTCACATCGGGCATGGCGCCGTTTTGCACGGCTGCCACATCGGTCAGGGTGTTCTGGTGGGAATGAACAGCGTCGTGATGGATGGGGCCGTCATCGGCGACTTCACCTTCGTGGGCGCCTGCACTTTCGTGCGAGCCGAGATGGAAGTACCGGCACGCCACGTGGTCGCCGGGAACCCGGCCCGGGTGCTCCGCGTGCTGACCGATGCCGAGATGGCTTGGAAGGCCAACGGGACCGGCGTTTACCAGGAACTGGCCCGGCGATCACGCGACAGCCTTCGTCCGGCGGTTCCCCTCTCTGCTGTCGAGGAGAACCGACCCCGACTCAGCACCGGTCAAGACGCGGCGGTGCCGCTGCGGGAGTACCGGCGGTCTTAGAGGACGCAGGCGGGAAGGACACTGACGAGAGTCATTATCTGACGGGTGCAGCGGAACCCGCCGCTGCCGCCGCTGTTGTGCCGCCGCCTGTTGTGCCGCCGCCTGTTGTGCCGCCGCCTGTTGTGCCGCCACTGCTTGTTGCGCTGCAGCCTGAGCCGCTGCCTGTTTCGACGTGGCCTGAGCCTCTGCTTGTCGCGCCGCCGCTGCTGCTTGTGGCGTGACCTGAGCCTCTGCCCGTTGCGCTGCAGCCTGAGCCGCTGCCAGTTGTGCCGCCGCTGCTTGTTGCGCCGCAGCCGCTGCTTGTTGCGCCGCCGGCGCCTGTTGTGCTGGCGATGCGGGCTGGTTCGAATTCGGCTACCTCATGTCGGGCAGGAGGTGCGTGCGATCCGCCAACCACATGTGTCAATGGAGAGGAGGTCGTCGGGCCGGAGATGGAACTGGTGGCAACGAGCGCGACGAGCGCGATGGCAGCGAGCCCGACACCACCGGCCGCCATGCGTGCAGCAAGAGGTCGATGTGGGTGGTCCACCCGACGCCAGAATTCAACGAAACGTTGCGACACACCGGCGCGTACAAGATCGAGGAGATCGCTTGCCCGCAGTTTCCGCTCCTCGGACTCGATGTCGGTGAGGAGGTCGGCCACTTCGTGCCCGTAGCGATCTCGCCACGCCCGAGGGAACGTCCGCAGGAGCCAGTGCCGGAGTCTCACGCGGTCACGGTTCCCTTGATCGGTGCCTGGTCAGAAGGCCGTTCCGTCAACGTCTTGGTACCAACGCGCCGTTGACCTTCTTCGACGACGTGGTCGAGGTAACTGAGCGATTGAACCAGCACCTCTTGCCCGACCGGAGTGAGTCCGTAGGGACGTCGTCGGCCTTCTGGATCGAGAGCCTCGATGAGGCCGATGGATTCGAGGCGAGCGATTGCCTTGTAGAGCGTTCCGGGTCCGAGACGGACACCGGCAAAGTCCTCGATGTCCTTCATCAAGCTGTGGCCATGTTTCTGACCCGCTGCCAGGCTCATGAGAATGAACAGTGGCACTCCGTTGACCAGGTCGGATCTCTGATTATCTGATCGTTTGCCTGGCACATCGGCGACACTACTCCGCTGAGCGGAGCTATGCCAAGCGGAGCACTGCAACCCCGATGGCGCCGGGGGTGTCCACGGACCCATGCCACCGGTCGATGGACCATGTGGACATCATGATGGTGGCGGCGTTAGGGCGACGCGTGGGGGGCGGAGTGTGATTACGTCTAGCTGTGAGTGCGCTTCCCGTTCAGGTGTCGGATCTCACCCCGGCGTGGTTGTCGGAGGTGCTGGGTGTCGAGGTCGTGGACGTGACGGTCCTCGATCATGCCTCCGCCACGAATCAACGGGTGCGTATCGGACTCACATACGCGGCGACGAGAGCGGGTCCGAAGTCGCTCTTCGTGAAGCTGGCTTCGCTGGACCGGGCGCTCCGTGAGATGATCGGCGCCAGCGCTATGGGTGAGCGGGAGGCAAGGTTCTACGCCGATGTCGCGCCGTCGGTCGACCTGCGAGTGCCTCGCGCATACTACGCAGCCTCGGCCGATGACGGCAGCTTCGCCCTGCTCCTCGAAGACCTCGCCGCCGAGGGGTGCGCGTTCTCAGACGGCGCGTGGGGTGTGACGGCCGACGCTGCTGCTGCCGCCCTGGAGGAGATGGCGCGCTTCCATGCCCGATTCGAAGATCCCGCCGTGCGTTCAGCAGTCGCCCCCTGGCTGGCCGCGCCCCAGCCGCAGGGGAGCGACATCGTCGCCCAGTTGATGCGGTACCGTCCTCGACGAGCACGGCGACGTGCTTACGCCGGCATACGTGGCCGCCGGTGAGCTGTATGTCGAGCACCGCGCCCGGCTTGACGAGCTGTGGAACGCCGGCCCTCAGACGTACATTCACGGCGACACCCACATCGGCAACATTTTCCTCGACCACGGCCGCGTTGGCTTCTTTGACTGGGGTCTGTCGCGGGTGAGCACGCCCTTGCGCGACGTCAGCTACTTCCTGACGATGACGGTCGACCCGGAGGAGCGTCGACAGTCCGAGCGCGATCTGCTTCGGCTCTACCTCGACGCCCTCCGTACTGCCGGCGGTGCCGACATCGCCTTCGATGAGGCGTGGTTCGTCCACCGGGTCCAGGCTGGCTACACCGTCGTCGCCACCTTCCTGGCCTTCATGCCGTCGTACGCGACGAGCGATGCCCAGGTCCTGGGGACCGCCCTGCGGACGCGCATCGGAGCTGGCCCTCGATGACCTCCAGGTCGTCGAGGCCATGCGGGTGGCCGTCGCCGACTGAGCGCCCGGCCCCCTCGTCAGACCGGGTCGCCGCCAGCGAGAAGAAGCGTCCCGCAGTGTCCTGCACGTGCGGTGCGGCCAGCGCTCAGCTTGTGCCCGCCTTGGTGAACAGCCGGATGGCGACCGTCATGACGACGGCGCCATAGAGAGCGAGGACGCCGAGCGACAGGGCGGCCATCGTGGTGTCGTTGCTCATTCCCCAGATGTTGTGGAGTGCTTGCCCGCCATGCGCGGTCAGCCCGTATCGGAACAGGGCCAGGGCATGCGTCAGAGGAAGCACGGTAGCCACATCAGCCAACCAGGTGGGCAGCGAAGTGATGGGAAAGAGCGAACCTGCGAAAAAGAACGGGATGATGGCGATCGCCGGTATGACGCTGGTGTACTCCTCGGCACTGGTCAGTCGAGTGGCGAGAATCTCGGCCAGTCCGTAGGTCACGACAACGAGCAGGACAGCCGCGCCCAGGAACCACAGCAGGCGGGTTGTGGTCTGGTACTCGGCGCCCCGGAGAGCAGACACGGCGACGAGCACAGCGAGTTGCAGGGTCGTAACGGCCATGACCGCCGCCACGTTGCCCAGCACGATTGACGCCCGGCTGATCGGAGCCACCAGCAATTCACGCATGGCCCCCTGTTGGCGGTCCACGAGGACACTCAGGCCTGAGAACATGCAGTTGAGCGGGATCAGCAATCCAGCGGTGGCCACGCAAAAGAACGTGAGGTACGTCGTGCGCTGCGCTGCGGAAGCAACCGAATTGGCCAGCGCGGGCGCGACGACCAGGGCAAAGAGCACCGGCGCCAGGAGTGGCACAGCTACGGACCGCGGTGTACGAACGGTCAGGGCCAGCCGTCGGCCGGTCAGCGTGGGGAGGACGCTCACCTTCCGAGATCGGGTCGGTGCCGTCGTTGTGGGTAGGGGGATCGTGGCGGTGGTCATGGGGGTCCTTTCAGGCCGGTGGTGCTCAGTCGCGGTGCTCAATTGGGGGTTCCTTGAATCTGGCCACCCGTGAGGCGTAGATAGACGTCGTCGAGCGTTGGTGGCCGTGTGGTCGCTGAGCGAATAGGGATCGAAGAATCGGACAGAAGCTCGGAGACGTGGGAAGCGGTGATGGTCCGCAACGAGACGGTGATCGTTGCTCCGATGACGAGGATGTCATCGCCAGGAACGCCGCGACTCTGCAACAGCTCGACGACTCGTTGGGGGTCACTGAGCCTCAATTCGAGGACTTCTTCGCCGATCGAAGCCAGCAGCCGTGCCGGTGTGTCGCAGGCCACCATCGTTCCCGAATCGATCACGGCGAGGCGATCGCAGAGTTGCTCAGCCTCGTCGAGATAGTGCGTCGTCATGATGATCGTGACGCCCGTCCGGTCGCGCAGGGTGTCGATGATGTCGAACAAGTCATGGCGAATCCGGGTGTCCAGGCCGACGGTGGGCTCGTCGAGGAAGAGCACCTCGGGAGAAGACAGCAACGCCCGCACGATCTCCATTCGGCGTCGTTGGCCGCCGCTGTAGGTCGCCACCGACCGGTCCAAGATGTCGGCGATTCCGACAGTGTGGGTCAGTTCGACCAAGCGCGTCCGACCCTCGGGTGGATAGACCGACCAGAGCTTCATGTGCAGTTCCAAGTTCTGACGACCGGTCAGGGGTTGGTCGACCACCGCATCCTGGAACACGACGCTGCTGATGGCTCGGGTGCCCATTGGGTCGCGGGCCACATCACGACCTCCGAGGATCGCTCGGCCCGAGGTGGGGGTAACCGTCGAGTTGAGCATCCCGATGGTGGTGGTCTTTCCTGCGCCGTTGGGCCCCAGCAGACCGAAGGCCTCGCCGGCACGGACGTCGAAGCTGATGCCCTTGACCGCCTCGACCTCACCGGGATACGTCTTGACGAGGCTTTCTGCTTGCACGGCGAACTGGGTGCTGATGGGTCTACCTTCCATAGCAGAGGCCTCCGCCGGGGAACGCTTTTAGTGCTTGTCCCTTGAGGACTGAAGTGAGACCGCGTCCCCGGCGGGTGGTCTTGGAGGCCTGACGCCAACAAGGGTGTCGTCCCATGAGGACTGGTCCATCAGCACGGTGCTGTGCCTTCGCAGTTGGTGCCCGACGAACGAAGGAGACAGTGTGCTTGGAGTAGGAATCGACTGGGCCGAGGAGTTCCATCTCGTCGCTCTCGGCCGACCGGGCGAGGGGGTGTTCGACATCGCCCGGGTGGAGCACGATCCGAGATCGATCGACGCACTGATCGCGCGGATCGCCGAGATCGAGCCGGATCCCGCTGAGGTAAGGGTGGTGCTCGAGACCAGCTACGGGATGCTCGTCGAGCGCCTGATAGACGCCGGCTACGCGGTGGTGCCAGTCAACCCTGATCTGGTTGCACGCCGACGCGGCCCGGCGAAGAAGAAAGACGACGCCGAGGACGCCCGCATCGCCTGTGTGATCGCCCTGGACCGCTTCGAGCGGCTTCGAGTGCTGGTCCCCCACGGGCCTGAAGCAGCCGAGCTGCGCTCGATCACCCGCGACGACGAACGCTCCGCTAAAGACGAACGCCGGATCCTCAACCGGTTGCGGGCCGACCTGATCGGCACGTTCCCCGCCGCTTTGGTCATCGCTGGTGACGACATGGGCGCTCCTACCGTCCTGCGGCTGTTGGAGCGCTGGCCAAGAACGCGAACGACCTGGCCGGAGCGTCGCGGGAGGAGGTCGTCGCCTTCGCTCGATCTTGCCGCCATGGCTGGCCTGACCGCTTTGCCGACCAGGTGGAGTCGGCTCTCGCCAGCAACCAGTTCGTGGCCCGGGACTGGTTGGTGCGAGCCAAGACCGACACCATCCGCCTGGCTGCCACCCAGCTCCTCGCCCTCGGCGCGCAGCGTCGGGCCTGGGAGCGGCGCATGGGCGAACTGCTGCTCGGCGCTCCTCGCCAGGGCCGCGCCCGCAAGCCCAAGGACGGCCCGTTGGGGCCGGCGGTCCCTGGCGGCGAGATCTACCTGAGCTTTCCCGGCCTCGGTGATCGTCTCGCCGCCAGGGTGGCCGCTGAGATCGGCGCCATCACCAACTTCGACACGCCGAACGGCCTCCAATGCTACGCCGGAAAAGCGCCAGTCACCCGCCGCTCGGGCAAGCACGAGCTCGTCGTCGCCAACCGACTCGCCTGTAACGGACATCTCCGCGACGCCGTGCAGCAGTGGGCGTTTACAAGCCTCACACGATCCGGGTGGGCCCGCGAGTTCTACGACACCCACCGAGACAAAGGCAAAGGCCACCATGCCGCCCTGCGAGCCCTGGGCAATCGCTGGCTCGAGGTCCTCTGGCACTGTCTCACCCGCGACATTGCCTACGACGAGGCAGTACACGTTGCCAACCGAAACCGATTCGTCAGAGCCGCTTGACATCGAACGTGTGTTTGAGGTTGACAAAGGGTGTCTCACTGGTTCTCCTCGGACTAGGCCGGGGGAATAGTCCCGACCATCTAGAAAATGGGTTCAACAAGTAAGGACGAAACGCGGGTGTGGAACGTGACACGTGGTTCGGCCATCGAGGTCGGCCGCGTCCGAACATTCAGGTTCAACCGGCTCGCTGTCACAAAATCGCCTTCTATCTCGTCCCTAAGTACGTAGAGAGCTCAGAGCTCCTTTCCTGATTTCGCCGAGCACGACTTAGGGTTGGTACGAAATGGCAAGAAGCGACAAACCGACAGATGAACAGTTCACCGAGGCGTGGCGGGTCAACCGCCCCTATCTGGTCGACCTGGCCTTCGGGATGCTCGCCGACATCGGAGCCGCAGAGGATGCCGTGCAGGAGGCGTTCGCCCGGTTGGCCGACGCCCAATTCGACCGGATCGAGGATCAGCGTGGATGGCTGATCGTGGTCACCAGCCGGATTTGCCTCGACCAGATCTACTCAGCCCGCTCTCGCCGGGAGCGGGCCCACGAGGCATCCACCATCGAGTTCGCTGGACCGACGGCGTCTCGGTTCGTCTCCGTCGATCCCGCAGACCGGATCACCCTCGATGACGAGATCCGCCTGGCTCTGCTGGTGGTGCTCGAGCGGCTGAGCCCTGCGGAGCGGGTTGTGTTCGTGCTCCATGACATCTTCCAGATGCCCTTTGGCACCGTCGCCGAGAGCGTAGGAAAACCCGCACCAACCTGTCGTCAACTGGCGCGGCGGGCTCGCATGAAGATCCAGTCCGAGCAGGTTAGGGGGACAGTCGAGGTCGACACCCCTGAGCACCGCCTCGTGGCCAAGCAGTTCATTCAGGCATGCTCGGACGGTGACCTCTCGGGCCTGCTTCAGGTGCTCGACCCGAATGTCTCCGGAGAGGCCGACCTCGGACCGCACGACCCCCGGACCGGTCAGGTGTTCACTGGGTCAAAACCGGTGGCGCGGAACCTTCTCCGCTATGTCGCCACCATGACCCTGGTGTCCAATCCGATCGGGGGTCGAACGGTAGTACTGGGATTCATCGGGTCCCGGCTCTCGGCCGTCGTGCACCTGACGGTGGAAGACCAGGTCATCAAAAAGGTCCACGTCGTCGCCGGTCCGAATACGGTCGGCTTGTTGCCGCAATGGCCACCGAGCCGCAATTCCTGAATCCTCTGTGCCCGGGTGTCTAGTCCCGGCCAACCGCCTGCCGGAACGCGGCCACCATCTCGGAGAGATAGTCGGCATTCGCGCTCGGCTCGAGGGTGATGGAGACCGGGGCCCTGAAGTCGGTGATGCCCGCTTCGGCCAATGCGGGGACGCCCTCCATGGTGCGGGCGAGATCGACCGTGCCATCTGGACCCTTTACGATCGGCAGCCGTCCTTGAACCTGAAGGTCATTGGCATCCCGTCCCGCGGCTGAAAGCGCTTCTCGCAACCGGTCGATGCCGGTAACGGGATCTCGGGCGATGGGTCCCCACGGGACCCATCCGGCGCCGAATCGGACGAGACGATCGAGGACCCGATCGTTGAGCGTTCCGCTCACCCAGATGGGCACCCCTCCGGCCTGGATTGGTTTGGGCATGGAATGAATGGCCTCGAAGTGGAGATCATCGTCGTCGAAGTCCACCCGCTCGTCTCGCCACAACGCCTGGCACACTGCCAAGGTGTGATTGAGCAGGCGGCCCCGGTCTTCGAAGCTCAAGCCCGCGGCCTCGTACTCCTCTCGCTGCCATCCGACCCCCACGCCGAGGTCGAGTCGGCCCCCGGAGAGCACGTCCAGGGTGGCGATGGTCTTGGCCAGTACTGCGGGCCGACGAAGGGCGGCCTGCAGGATCCCGGTTGCCAACCGAACATTGGTGGTCAAACCGGCCACCACCGATAGGAGCGTGAGCGGCTCGAGCCATTGGCCGTCAGGCCCGGTGGGCTGTTTCCCTCCCTCGGTTCCGCCCACCTTGCTGTCTCCGTAGGCCTCGAGGTTCTCGCCGAACACCACGTGGTCGCTCACGGCTAGGCGGTCCACACCGGCCAGGTCAGCGGCGCGGGCCCCGTCGAGGAGGGGCTGCCAGCCACCGGGATCGGTGGCCGAGAAATTGATGAGCATGACGGACAGCTGCGGTAGCGGCATGGGTTTCGATGGTTCTCCTGTAATGAATGCCGTGACGTGATGGCACGACCTGATGGCACGACCTGATGGCACGAGCTGATGGCACGAGCTGATGGCGACGGCCAAGCATCTGCCACCGGGCGACGGCTGTCAATCGGATGCCGGGCCCGACCGGATGGCTTATGGTCGCAGGAATGGATGAGGACGCGGTTCGAGAAGCCGTTGACCATGTCGCAGTGTCGCGAGTGCAGTCGGCCTACGCCGATGTGGTGAACCGGCGGGCATGGGATGACTTCGCGCAGTTGTTCCTGCCCGAATGCACCATCACCATCGACAAGCAGTCCCAGGACCCGCTCGAATTCGTCGGGCCTAGGCAGATCGGGGACTTCATCGGTCGCTCGATCGAGGGATTCGAGTTCTTCGAGTTCGTCATCCTGAACTCGCACATCGTCTTCGGCCGCGGGGAGGCAGGAGCCGGCGCCGCCTCCTCAAGGCTGTTCATGTGCGAGCTACGCCAGGACCGGGCAAGTGGTCAGTGGACCAACGCCTTCGGGGTCTACCACGACCAGTACCGCAGAGTGGACGGCAGGTGGTGGTTCGCCCAGCGCCACTACCAGTCACTGGCCCGTACCGGTCGGGGCCAGGTCTTCGAGTTCCCCCGGCATCCCCCCTTCACCGGGCTTTCGGCCGAGCTGCCCGACTGACCCGTGAGTCCGCGTCGTAACGGTGCCGGGGCGCGGACCGTGGCAACCCGGTAGCGTGCGAGCGACAGAAATTGGCGCAGCGTCTTCGGAGACCACGCGCAGGGGGTATTGGTTATGGCTGAAGGTCGTCTTGCCGGAAAGGTTGCTTTCGTGACCGGCGCTGCTCGGGGGCAGGGCCGTGCCCATGCCGTGCGCCTGGCCCACGAGGGCGCCGATCTGATCATCTGCGACATCTGCACCGACTTCGACACCACGAGCTATCCCGGCGCCGTCCCGGCTGAGCTGGCCGAGACAGCCACGCTGGTCGAGAAGGAAGGCCGGCGCGCCGTAGCCCGCGAGGTCGATGTACGGGACTTCGACGCTCTGCAGGCGCTGGTCGATGACGGCGTGGCCGAGCTGGGTCGTCTCGACATCGTGGTGGCCAACGCCGGCATCGACAGCGCCAACCTCAGCTGGGAGATCACCTCCGAACAGTGGGACGAGCTGGTCGGGATCAACTTGAAAGGGGTGTGGCAAACGGCGAAGGCAGCTATTCCCACCCTCATCGAGCAGGGGACTGGCGGATCGATCATCCTGACCAGCTCGACCGCAGGCCGGAAGGGCCTTCCGTTCAAGGCGCACTACAGCGCGGCGAAGCATGGAGTGGTGGGGCTGTGCCGGGTCCTCGCCGCTGAGCTGGGCGAGTACGACATCCGGGTCAACACCATCCACCCTGCCGGTGTGGCCACCACCATGGTCACCGATCCCCACCTCCAAGAGCTCATCAACTCCAAGCCGGAGACGCTCGGACCGATTTTCATGAACACGCTGCCGCACACATTCATGAAGCCGGAGGACATCGCTGGCCAGGTCGCCTTTCTGGCCAGCGATGAGTCCCGGTACATGACCGGATCCCAGATCGTTGTGGACATGGGCAATACCGCTCGCTGACCGTCGTGATCTCTGCCGTCCCAGCTATTTCTTTCGGAACGGGCGACCACTCGCCGAACCGCATCGCTGAGGCCAGGGCGATCCGGCCGCTCGGCCACCGAGCAGTACGCCGGTGAGGGCGGTGCGGAACACTGACGAGGGTGTTCGCGTCGTCCACGTCGATGAACCCTCGGGCCCCGGGGTCGTGGTCGACGTGGCGTCGTCGAGCATCTGTGGCACCGATCTCGGCCTCGTCGGCGCGGGACTCAGCGGGTTTACCATCGGTCATGAATTCGCCGGGCTGGTCGACGGGGTGCCCTATGCCATCGACCCGTCGATCTCGTGTGGCACGTGCGACCAGTGCCGCTCCGGTCATACCCAGCGCTGTGTCGGTCCCCATAGCAACCTGGGAATCTTCGTCGACGGGGGGCTGTGCGAACGGGTCATCGTGCCCTCGGCCAACCTGGTGCCCCTATCGCCGGATCTTCCCCTCGAGGATGCCTGCCTCGTCGAGCCTGCCGGCGTGGCCTGGCACGGGGCCCGGCGCGCCGCAATCGTGCCCGGCGAGCGGGTCGTGGTTGTCGGGGGCGGCTCGATCGGCCTGCTCGCCGTGGCCTCCGTTCGCCATCTGGGCCACGACGTCGCCTTGGTCGCACGCCATCCCCACCAGATCCAGGCGGGAGAGCGGCTCGGGGCCCAAAGCCCGAAAGGGCACTACGACGTGGTGCTCGAAGCCGCGGGCAGCGAGTCGGGACTGGTGACGTCCGCTGAGCTTGCTCGCCCTGGGGCGCGGGTCGTGGTCCTGGGCGTCTTTACCGCGGCGGCTCCGATCCCCGGAGCGCTGACGCTGGTCAAGGAGCTGTCGTGGATCGGGGCCATGGCCTACGGCAGCCACGACGGCGTCCGTGACTTGGACGAAGCGACCGCGTTGCTCGCCTCCTCGCCCGAGGTTCGTGACACCCTCATCACCCACCGCTTCTCCCTGGACGAGAGCCCACAAGCGTTCGCCGTGGCTGCTTCGCGATCCGAGGGCTCCATCAAGGTGGGTATCTACCCGTAGGTCGGGTGGTCTGGTCACCGGCCGGTACGGAACAAGTCGCCACTTCGGCTGAGGGGAAGGATCCCATGAGCATCACCATCGACCTGTCCGAGACGAGCGCGCTGGTGACCGGCGCGGGGGCGGGCATCGGGGCCGAGATCGCCCGTTGGCTGGCCCGGGCCGGTTCGTCGGTCTCCGTCGCTGATGTCCGAGCCGACCATGCCCACAACGTCGTCGAAGCCATCGTCGCCGAGGGCGGGCGAGCCCAGGCCATCGTGGCCGACTGTCGGCAAGACGATGAGGTGGACCGCATGGTGAATGAAGCGGCAGCCGCATTCGGGGGCCTCGACATCGCCGTCAACAACATCGGCATGATGGCTGGTCGGGGACCGGGTCCCTCGACCACCTTGGACGGTACGTACTGGCGCGACATCCTCGACCAGAACCTGGTGCTGACCGCGCTCTGCGCCCGGGCCGAGGCCCAGGTCTTCCTCGATCAGGGTCGTGGTGGCGTCATGATAAATGTGAGCTCGGGCGAGTCGACCCGGCCATCGCCGTTCATGACCGCCTACGCCGCGTCCAAGGCGGCCATCAACCACCTGACCCAGAGCTTGGCCGTCGAGCTTGGTCCCTCGGGCATTCGCGTGTTGGCTGTCGCCCCGGGAACGACGCTCACCGAAACGGTTCGCGAGGGGCTCACCGACGAGTTGATCGCGGCCACCGTCGCCTCCACGCCGCTCCAGCGGATGACCGAGCTGGACGAGCTGGCCCGTCTCACCGTCTTTTTGGCCTCCGACCTGGCTCGGTGCATCACCGGTCAGCTGATCCTGGCCGATGCCGGCGCCCACCTCTCGCGCACCCGGCCATCGGCCATCGGCCGGCCATGACCGAGCTCGGCGCCGCGATACCAATCGACGCCCACGTCCACGTGGCCAGCGATGACGAGACCCGGTACCCGCGCCACCCCACCCCGATCGGCAGCGACTGGTGGCGGCGGGGCCGGTACGAGGTCGACGAGGTGCTCGACACGCTGGTTGGTGCCGGGGTAGCTCTGATGGTTGCGGTTCAAGCCGCCGGCGCCTACGGGGACGACAACCGATACGTCGTCGAGGTGGCCGAGTCGCATCCCAATTCGGTTCGGGCCGTTGCCGTCGTGGACCCAGACGAGTCCGGGGCGGCCGGGATGATCACCGAGCTGGCCGCCTGTCGAGGGGTGAGCGGAGTGCGCTGCATGGCGGTCCGGCCGAGCGCCACCTGGGTGGGGACCGAGAAGGCCGACAACGCATTCGAGGCCGCAGCTGAGGCTGGGCTGACGATGGTCCTCACCGTCTTTTCCGAGCAGCTCCCGGCCCTCCGGCCGGTACTGGAGCGGTTCTCGGACGTACCGGTCGTCCTCGACCACTGCGCCTTCCCCGACATGGCGGGGGCGACCGTTGCGCGGGACAGTCCACTCCCGGCCCTGGCCGGCCTGCCCCAGGTGACAGTCAAGGTCACGTCCCACAATCTGGCCCCTTTGGGTGAAGCGGGCGAGGCGCGACGCTTCGTCGAGCAGTTGGTCGGTTGGTTCGGCACCCAGCGGATTCTCTGGGGGTCCGACTACCCCCAAACGACCCACGACAGCTACGCCGGCCTGGTCGATCTGGCCCTCGACGCCTTTGCCGATCTCACTCCGGCCGATCGGGCGGCGGTACTCGGCGGGAACACACGGCGGCTCTTTGGGTTTGCCGATGAGGGCGGCGGTCGGTGAGCATCCATGGCGGGCCCTGATTCTGGTTCAGATCGGCTCTGATTCGAGTTGCTCTGATTCGATCCTGTATCTGTCTACTTGTTGTAGAGTGAGTGGTGTATAGTGAAGACCGAGGGTGGGACGGACGACATACCCGTGGCCAGGGGGCATCCATGACAGCAACCGAAATGGCACATGACCAGCTCTTGATCGAGGTGGGCGACGAGTCTCCCGAGCGGCTCTACGAGCTGTTCGAGGCCAACGGCTGGGGAGACGGACTGCCGTTGGTGGCTCCGACCACCGGTCGGGTCGACGCCATGCTCGAGCATTCGGCGGGCAACCCCGACGAGGTGTTGGCCACCCTGGCCCCACGATTCGGGCGCTTGACGCGCCGGGTGGTGGCCATCAACGCCGTACTGGCGGGATGTCCGCCCGAGGTCTTCCCGGTTGTGCTCACCGCGGCGCTGGCTCTGTCCCGGCCTGAGGCCAATCTGCGCGGGGTGAACGCCACCACGCATCCGGTCTCGTTCATGACCATCGTCCATGGAGACATCGCCCGGACGGCGGGCTTCAACGCCGGGGTCGGGGCCTTTGGGCCCGGCAACCGCGCCAATGCCACTGTCGGGCGAGCCATCCGGCTGTTGATGTTGCATGTCGCCGGGGCCCGACCCGGATTCGGCGACGCGGCCACGCAGGGCCAGCCGTCCAAGTACACCTACTGTGCGGCCGAGAACGCCGAAGAGTGCCCGTGGCCGAGCTATCCGGCCAGCATCGGGGTCAACGCCGACAGTGCGGTCACCGTTCACTGCGGGGAGAACCCGCACAACGTTCACGACATGGAGGCGGAAGGCGATCCGGTGACGATCTTGGGCAAGTACGCCTCGGCTATGACGTCGCTCGGCATGAACAACGCCTGCATGCCCTTCGCTGAGTTCTTCGTAGCCTTCGGCCCCGAGCACGCACAGAGCCTGGCCAAGGTGGGGCTCGACCGCGACGGGATCGCGTCGTACCTGCACGAACACGCAGCCCTGCCCCTCCGTGAGTTCCACCGCCACTTCAGGGGTTACGGGCGCACCACCTGGCAGGAGCTCTCAGACGAGGACGAGCTGAGCGGGATGACCACCGATGGCGGGAAGATCCGCATCATGGTGGTCGGGGGACCGGGCAAGCATGGCTCGATCATCCCGTCGTGGGGCATGACCAGAAGCGTGACCCTACCCCTTACGGCGTGAACGAACGCCGCCGAGACTGACCGATACCAGACCGACCGACACCAGACCACCAAGTGAACGCATTGACCGCTAGCACTCGACACGAGGAGACGACGTGACTCTCACCACCACTCCCACCCTGATCTACCGACCCGACGGCGAGCCCGGTTCCGAAACGCTCGCGATCACCCCCGGACCGACTTCGCTGGCCGGCATTCGCATCGGGGTCATGGAGAACGCCAAGCCCAACTCCGACGTGGTCATGGGACGAGCCGCTGAGGTCATGGCCGCTCGGGTCGGCGGGACCGTCACCGTGCTCACCGGCAAGCGCCTGCCCAACAGCGCCGAATTCGACAACGCCAAGGGTGACGAGATGGGTATCTCCGAGGGCGTCCTCGAGTTGTTGAAGGAAAACGCCGATGTGGTGATCACCGGCGTTGCCGATTGTGGAAGTTGCAGCGCGTACACCGCGTACGACACCATCGAGCTCGAGCGCAACGGGATACCGACCATCCTGACCACCACCACCCGATTCGAGCAGATCGCCCGCACGTTGGTGTCGGACTTCGGCCTGCCGTCGGCCCGGACGCTCGTCCTTCCTCACCCTATCGGCGGCACCGACCATGAGCGCTTGTACGAGTGGGGCGAGCAGGCGGTCGACGAGCTCATCGTCCAGTTCGGGCGTCAGGTCTAACAGTGGCGGCCCGGATCGGGCTGACCAAGGCCGACGTTCTGTCGACGGCCGCGGCCATCGTCGACGAGCAGGGAACCGAGGCGCTCACATTGTCCCGGTTGGCCGAGCGCCTCGGTGTCCGCAGCCAGTCGCTCTACGCCCATGTGGACGGGCTGTCCGGACTCAGGCGAGATCTCATCCTCTATGCCTTGAACCTTCAGGCAGTACGGGTTGGCCGATCGGTCATGGCCAAGTCCGGCCGGGACGCGCTGATGGCGGTGATGAACGAGCTGGTTCTGGTCAACCGGGAGCACCCAGGGCTCTCCCGTCTCACGTCCTGGAGCCAACCCGACCCGACCGACGAAGCCATGTTCGACGCCCTGCTCGAGGTAAGCGAGCCCTTCACCATCCTGCTGGCCAGTTACGGCCTGGTCGGAGACGACTTGGCCCACTGGCGTCGCATCATTTGGACCTCGTTGCAGGGGTTCTTGTCCCTGGAGGCGGCAGACATGATGAAGCTGCCGGCCGACCCCGACCAGAGCGTCCATCTGTTGATGGAGCTCATCGCCGACGGTCTCGACCGGGTGCGCATGGCTCAGGACGGCGCCGTAACCAAGCGCTGAAGACGGGTGAGCGTCATGGTCTTGATGTACCACTCCCCATCTGTCTTCTCATAGGTCTCGTGGTAATGCCCGAATGCGTGCATGTACGAGATCGGACTTCCCTCGGGCCACCACAGCTGATCCTCGAGGGCCCAGATTCCGGTCGCCGCGGTGGGCGACGTGACCGTGATCTCGGGCATGTGGCCGTGATGAACGGTGATCACGTCGTCGAGAACCTGGCGGATGAACGGCATGTACTCAGCGACGCTCTCGGTGACGCCCCCGCCTTCTCCGGTCATATCGATGTGGACATCGGGGGCGAAGACGCCGGCCAGGCCGTCCCAGTCCTTGGTGTCCATCATCCGGAAATACCGAGCCTTCAATTGCTTGATGGCTTCGATGTCGTCCCCTGCGCTCATCGGTGTCTCCTCGTCCGTCGACCGGATACTCGGCGCTCCCACAACAATCGCCCCCCACAACAATCGCCCCCTCGTTGAGCACGGGCGGAACAGCAAGGAGGTCACATCGGCAACAACGTTATGCTCGACTTGAGCCGGTAGTGGGCGGAATGTTGCCGGGGGGGCGCCGTGTCGCGTCGACGAGAGGATCACCATTGAGCACGGTCGAGGTGGCCACCGCGGCGTCCGAGGTGAAGGTGGTGCGACTGGCCAGGCCCGACCGGCTCAATGCCATGAGCTTCGAGCTCGTCGCCGACCTTCATGATGCCCTCGACGAAGTTGCGGCCGATGATGATTGCAAAGTCGTCATCCTCACTGGCGAGGGGAGGGGGTTCTGCGCCGGATTGGACCTGAAGGAATGGGGCACTCCTCCGTCGGTTGGGGCCCACGCCCACTTTCCGGCTGGTCAGACTGGTCAGGGGTTCATCGCCAACCTGACCCAGCACATTCGAGCCACGCCTCAGATCGTGGTGGCTGCGGTCAACGGGGCCGCCTTCGGCGGTGGGTTCGCGCTCTCTCTTGCCTGCGACCTTCGCATTGCCGGGGCGTCGGCCCGCTTCTGCTCGGCCTTCATCAAGACCGGGCTCACCGGTACCGATATCGGTATCACCTACCTCTTGCCCCGCTTGATCGGGGCGGCTCGAGCCTTCGACCTGATCGTGACCGGCCGAACCGTGGATGCTCTCGAAGCCGAGCGCATGGGCATCGTCTCCCGAGTCGTTCCCGATGAGGATCTGTGGACCGAGGCGTTGGCCCTGGCATCGGGTATCGCCGGCTATACGGCTCACGGGCTCCGGAACACCAAGGAGGTCATGTGGCACAACCTGGACACCAACAACATGGCGGCAGCTATTGCGCTGGAGAACCGCAATCAGGACGTGGCCAATCAGAACGAGGAAGTCCGGGCCTTCATGCGGGCGTACATGGCACCGATCCGTCGGGCATGAGGCGGCGTGATCGACACCGGCGGCAACCGAAAAGGAGCATGAGATGAAGTTCGCCCTGCAGGGCTTCGGCCTGAGCGCCCGCCACTATCCCGAGATGGCGATGGCAGCAGAAGCAAACGGGTTCGAATCGATCTGGGTTCCCGAGCATCTGGTGTTTCCCGTGGACATGCCCCCGCTGTACAGCTACAACCAGGACACCGGCTTGCCGCCGATGGACTCGAGTGCCGCCGCCTACGACCCGTGGGTCGTGCTCGGGGCGATGGCGGCCGTCACCTCGACCCTGCAGCTGGGGACGGCCGTGTTCATTCTGCCGTTGCGGCATCCCATCTCCGTGGCCCGGTCCCTCGTCACCATCGACCGGATCTCTGGTGGCAGGGTCTCCGCCGGCGTTGGGGCGGGTTGGCTCGTCGACGAATTCGAGATCATGGGGCTTCCCTACGCCGATCGCGGCCGACGCATGGACGAGTCCATGGAAGTGCTCAGGAAGCTGTGGTCTCAAGAGGAGGTCATCGAGCACCATGGGGAGTTCTTCGATTTCGCCAAGCCCATCACCTTCGAGCCCAAGCCGGTCAAGCGGCACTCGATCCCATTGTTGGTCGGTGGAATCAGCAAGCCCGCCCTTCGCCGGGCCGGGCGGCTGGGTGACGGATGGATCGCCCACAAGCCTCTTCGCCCCCGACCGGCCACCCCAGACGAGGTCCGAGATGACCGCCTGACCCTGGCCCGAGAGATCGAGGTCATCAACCAGCACCGGGAGGATGCGGGGCGCGCCGACCTTCACTTCGACATCCAGGCCGGCTTCACCGGTACCGTCGACGACGTCCATGTCCTCGAGGAGATGGGTGTGACCCGCTACTCGTGCGGGCCGAGCCGGAATCCGCTTCGCAAGGACGAATTCATCGATTGGATGAAGGAGTTCTCCGACGAGGTCATCGCCAAGTCCTGAGTGACCAGTTGAGCGGCGGATCTGAGGTCAGCTGCGCCGCCTCATCACTTGCTCGCTGGCACCCCGGGCGCAGACCACATCGCCAGCTCGGAGCTCGGCACGAACGGTGGTCGATCGCTCACGCCGCTCGTCGATGATCCCCACGTAGGTCACCTCGACGTGAAGCGGCGTGGGCTTCAGGAAGTCGACATGGAGCCACTTCGTCACGCCGCCCCGACCGTGCACCCCCGCCGTCATGGCCAGGATGGCATCGAAGCCCGACGAGATGTGACCGCCGTGGACGAAGCCGGGTGGGCCCTCGTAGGCCGCGCCGTACGTCACCGATCCCACCAGCTCGTCGCCGGACGGGGTCATGATCACCCGCGGGGCGAACGGGTTGATCGGCCCGATGATCGGATGGCTAATCATCATTCCCTCGGGGCCCCCGAGGCGCTCGCTCTGGGGATACCGGCTTTCCTCGGAATGGGGACTCAGCAGGGGGATGAGGCGCTCGACCTCGCCGGCCACCTGATCGAGCAGTTCGTCGCCGGCATCGCTCCCGGTGGCCGTGTCGACCAGGCGCCGCAACGCGGCCGACAGTCGCACCGCAGAACGGGCGCTATCGGGAGGATCGGCGGCCAGCGCCAACGAGCGAAGGTAGGTCTCCGTGGCCGCATCGCCGGAACTGACCGTCATCTCGGTGCCTGTACGTCGGCCCTGACGTGCTCAACACCGACTGGCCCGGGTGTCGGTTCGGAGGAAATTCATCGGTCGCACCTCGCTCGGGGATGCCATCATCGGTCGCAGTGACCATAGACAACGGGGAGAACCGATGAACAACCCGGACGAGATCGCCGTTTCGATCGATGACGCCTACGTCGCCACCGTCGAGATTCGCAGACCGCCCAACAACTACTTCGATACCGAGCTCATCACCGCCCTAGCCGATGTCATCGCCCGTCTGGACGAAGATGAAGCATGCCGGGCCATCGTGCTGTGCTCGGAGGGCAGGCACTTCTGTGCCGGCGCCAATCTGGGAGGGGCCGGGGAGGCTCAGCTGCTCGAGCCCGGCCAGGGCAACGACCTCTACCGCCAGGCGGTGAGGATCTTCAGCGGGCGCCTCCCCATCGTCGCCGCCGTTCAGGGAGCAGCCATTGGCGGGGGACTGGGGCTGGCCTGTGCGGCCGACTTCAGGGTGGCGTCGCCGACGAGCCGGTTCGTCGCCAAGTTTCCCTGCTCGGCTTCCATCACGGGTTCGGCCTCACGGTCACCCTCCCTCGGATCATCGGGACCCAGCACGCCCAATCGATGCTCTACACGGGGCGCCGGGTGTCGGGCGAAGAAGCGTTGGCCATCGGTCTCTGTGACCGCCTGACCGAGCCCGATCACATCCGAGCCGAGAGCCAGGCGATCGCCGCGGAGATCGCCCGGGCCGCGCCGTTGGCCGTGCGGTCGATACCGCGAGACGTTGCGCGGCGACCTCGCCGACCAGGTCCGTGAGGCCACTGTCCGGGAAGATGCCGAGCAGGAGCGGCTCCGCCAGACACTCGATTTCACCGAGGGTCTGGCCGCCACCGCCGACAGGAGGACGCCGCGCTTCGTCGGGCGATGACAGCCTGGAATCGCCGGAGTTAGTCCGAAGGCCGTGCGGCGTCAGTCCGGGAGGAGGTTGAGCTCGCGGCACAGGGACCGGGACGACACCATCTGACCCGAATAGGCGCCCGCTTCCGGCGCGGTGCCGAGCCATCCGGCCACTGCTCCGGCGATCTCGGGTGGTGCCGGCACGAACCCGGCCGCTTCGAGCACATCGTTCGTACCCGACGCCTTCATGGACTCGGTCAGGGTCAGGCCGGGTGCGATGCTGAACGACCAGACCCCGTCGTCGAAGAACTCGACGTGGCATACATCGGTCACTCGGTGGAACGCGGCCTTGGCCGCGGCATAGGCGACCCCCCACCCACCCTGGCCGGCCGGTGCTGGTGGGGTGACGAACGCGGCTTCGGACAACATGTTCACGATCCGGCCCTCGCCTCGCTCGAGCATCTGAGGCACGAGTAGCTGGATGAGGAGGAGGGGATGGATGTAGTCCCCGGTGATGCAGCGCTCGGCCAGTTCGAGCGGCAGGTCCAGGATTCGGTCCATCGTCCCCGGACCCTGATAGATGGCGTTGTTGAACAGCACGTCGACCCGACCCCACGTTCCCAGCGCCTCCGAGGCGACGTCGCGTACCGATTGGCGGTCCATCAGGTCCATCCGAATGGGGAGACACCTTGCGCCGAGCGCCTCGATCTCGCTGGCCGTCGTCTCCAGGCTTCCCGGAATGGCCATCTCCTCCGTGGGGAACGCCGAGGAGGAGGGATGGCTCCGTCCCTCGCCTTCTCGCACCGTCCGTGCCGTGATGACCACGTCACATCCCGCCTGGGCCAGGGCTAACGCACCGCAACGTCCGATTCCTCGACTGGCTCCGGTTACCAGGGCCACTGGCGTGGCACCGTCCTTGGTCAACAGCTTGCTCACGGGCTCTCCTCGGCTAGCAGGGGAAGGATGTCGTCAATGGCGTGCGCGCCACCAGTGGGCAACTCAGCGGACACCACGTCATGAGGTTGGCGACACCACGCCATGAGGTTGGCACAGCAGCCACTGCCCTGCCGCTCTCAACACGATCGGGCGCCCAGGGGGCCGATGAGGCTCTGCTCGGCGCCCACCGCAGGGAGGATGAGGCTCTGCTCGGCGCCCACCGGGGTAAGGATGACGCGCTCATCCGCTCGCAATGATGAGGCGCCGATCCGCTCGCAATTAGTTCGTGGGCCGATTCACAGCCGCCACACACGAGCGACCCAGGGTGCACCAAAAGTAGGTGGGCACAGTGGTCTTCATGATGGCGAACCGCAGCAACCAGGCCTTGCCCAGTCCCAGTGATGCTGTCACCCGCCGGCAGCGGGCTCGGCGCCGGGTCAAACGGATCACCGCCGGCGTTGCCGGGGTGGCCATGGCGCTGACCGCTGGGACCGCCGTGTTGGCCGCATCGGAGTCGTCCCACGCCGCATCCCCGACGACAACCCAGGTCACCGGGTCCTCATCCAGCGTGAAGTCGACATCCACCACAGCCTCGGGGTCGTCGTCAGGCTCGACCTCGTCAGGAACGACCAAATCAGGCTCGGCATCATCGGGCACCTCGTCGACATCGGCCTCGTCCGGGGTGACCGCGCCCACGTCGTCGTCGGCCAAGAGCGTGACCACATCGGGTGCGTCATGAGCCGGGAACAGCCAAGTGCGCGGTTCGAAGCTATCGGGACGACCATCGAGGTCGTGGTCAACGAGCCCGATGCACTCGAGGAGGCAACGGAGCTGGTCCGAACCCAGGTGGCTGCGCTCGATGCTACGGCCAGCCGATTCCGGGACGACAGCGAGCTGACCCGGCTCAATGCCGCGTCAGGCCGTCCCGTCGAGGTGTCCTGGCCGTGCTTCGTGGCCATCGAGGAAGCGCTCCAGGCAGCACAGACAACCGACGGGATCGTCGACCCCACCATCGGCCACGCGCTCGAGCTGTGCGGCTACGACCGCGACTTCTCCGAGGTGCTGGCCGAAGGGCCCATGCTCGAGGTCCGCTTCCAGCGCGTCCCGGGATGGCGGCGAGTCCGGCTCGACCGAGGTCGACGGTCTGTGACCCTGCCTCCCGGTGTCAGCATCGATCTCGGAGCCACGGCCAAGGCCGGCTGCGCCGATCGGACCGCCCAGGCCGCCGCCGCCGCCACCCGGACCGGCGTCCTGGTCAACCTCGGTGGTGATCTGGCCGTGGCCGGACCGCCCCCGCCCGACGGGTGGGTGGTCCGGGTTGCCGACCGCCACGACTCGCCCGTCGAGGAGCCGGGCGTCACCGTGGCCATCCACCACGGTGGGTTGGCCACATCGGGTACGGCCTCCCGGCGTTGGTCGCGAGGTGGTCGGACGCTGCATCACCTGATCGACCCGGCGACCGGCGGTCCGGCGGAGACCTGCTGGCGGACGGTGTCCGTCGCCGCCGCCAGCTGCCTGGAAGCCAACATCGCCTCGACGGCATCGGTGATCCTCGGCACCCGAGCCCCGGAGTGGCTCACCGAGCGCGGTCTTGCCGCCCGGCTGGTCCCCGAACAGGGGTCGGCCGTGAGTGTGGGCGGATGGCCCTCCGCCCCTGGCCCGAGTGCGACCGGTGCGGTGGCTTCATGATCGCCACCACCTCAACCCCTGCGTTTGTCTGGTACCTCATGCGGGGCAGCGGTCTGGTCGCCCTGGTCCTTCTCTCGGTCACCGTCGCCTTGGGCGTGGTCGGGGTGAAGCGGTGGGGTTCCACCCGCTGGCCTCGCGTCGTGACCGCCGGTCTTCACCGGAACGTGTCGCTCCTGGCCGTGTGCTTCCTCGGTGTCCACATCGCCACCGCTCTCATCGACAGTTGGATCGGGCTCCGTTGGTTCGGGGTCGTCATACCGTTCCAGTCGACCTACCGGCCCATCTGGGTGGGCATGGGCGCTCTGGCCCTCGACCTACTCGTGGCCGTGATCGCCACCAGTCTGCTGCGCCGCCACATCGGCCTCCGCACCTGGCGGCTGGTGCACTGGGCCACGTGGGTGCTGTGGCCCATGGCCCTTGTCCATGCGCTGGGATCGGGGACGGACATCGGGTCCGGGTGGGGCCTCGGGATCGACCTGACCTGTGTGGCCATGGTGCTGGCCGCCGTGGTGTGGCGGGTATGGCCCGCGGCATCCAGGACAGCGTCACCGTCTCGCTCGGGGCTCAGGGCTCCTGCCTCCGCCTCGGCCTCCCCCTCCCCCTCGCGGTCGACATCCAGTCTCATCGATGAGCGGGTCGTCGAGGTCCCTGACCGTGTCCCTGACCGTGTCCCTCAGTCGTAGTGCTTGACGAGTGGCCACAGGACCGACCACGACACCCGTTAGTCACGGCAGACCCAGATGACCACGCCATAGCCGGCCGTCGGTGGCGGTCCTCGGGCGGTCGGCGGCGGTCCTGGTTGGCGGCGGTCCTCGGTGGCGGCGGTCCTCGGTTGGCGGTCCTCGGTTGGCGGTCCTCGGTTGGCGGTCCTCGGGGGCTGCTTTAGCGACCATCCAGCGGATGGCGGTGGTTACGGAAGACCCAGGCTCGCAAGAGGATGAACCGGACCAGCGCGGCAGCGCCATTGGCCACGACGATGGCGATCAGGTCCGAAGTGACCGAGCTCGCTCCGATCCCGGCGACGGCCAGTAGGGCTGCGCTGGTGAGGGCCAGGCTGGTGGCGAAGACGGCCAGCCCGCCGAGCCATTGGTCTCGCCGTCGGAACGGGGCTTGATCGGAGAAGGTGATCCGGCGGTTGGCCGCCATGTTGGCGGTGCTGCACAGGGCGAGGGCGACGGCGTTGGCCCCCATGGCGCCGAGCGCCGGTCGCAACGCCAGGAACAACCCGAGGTCGGCCACGGTGCTGACGACGCCGATGCTGGCGAATCGAGCCAGGTGGGTGGCCGCCATCGGATGACCGGGCACGGATTGGGCACCGTCGCGCCCGTGGCCGACGGCGAATTCGTAGAGGAGCCGGCAAACCCCCCGGAGGTCCTCGAGCGCCGTGCGGACCACGTCCACCCGGGAGTCGAGGTCGTCGACCCAGTCGACGGGAACCTCATGGATGCGCATGCCGCTGCGCTCCGCCCGCACCAGGAGCTCGGTGTCGAAGAACCATTCCTCGTCCCTGACCAACGGAAGCAAGTCTCGGGCCACCTCGCCACGAGCAGCCTTGAAGCCGCACTGCGCGTCGGTGAACCGGTTGCGGAGCAGCGCCCGGATGAGGACGTTGTAACAGCGCGAGATGAGCTCCCGCTTGGTGCCCCGGACCACGCGGGCACCCGGAGCCAGCCGAGTGCCGATGGCCAGGTCGCTGTGCCCGGACAGCAGGGGAGCGACCAGCGGCAACAGGGCGTCCAGATCAGTGGCCAGATCGACGTCCATGTAGGCGACGACCCGGGCCGGGCTGACGCTCCACACGGCGCGGAGGGCCCGGCCTCGCCCCTTGTCCCCGAGGCGGAATGCCTGGACACCGCGCATCGAGGCGGCCAGGGCCGAGGCGATGGGCCAGGTGTGGTCGGTGCTGGCGTTGTCGGCGATCGAGACGAGGGCGGTGAAGGGGAAGCGCTCGTCCAGATAGGACCGAACCTTGCGAACGCTGGCTTCGAGCACAGCCTCCTCGTTGTACACGGGGATCACGATCTCGACGTCGGGTGGTCGGGAGACCTCGCCTGGGGTCGGGGTGACGGTTTCGGCGATCGCCATGGGGCGATTGTGCTGGGGCAAGCTTGCGACCAGCCCACGAGAACCTGTGAGCCGCCTGTGAATCGGGAGCGAAACGGCCGATCAGCCCTCGCCGCCGGTTGCCCGTTCGTCGCCTGTGAATCGGGAGCGATCCGGCCGATCAGCCCTCGCGCTCGCTTGCCCGCTCGCCGCCGCTCCCGACCTCGACGGCCGAGTCGACATCGGAGCCGTCGGGGGAGAGGGGCAGATGTACGGAGAACGAGGCCCCCTCACCAGGAAGCGAGACGGCATCAACCGTTCCGCCGTGGGCGGTGACGATGGCGTTGACGATCGAGAGGCCCAGGCCGGCACCGCCCTTGAGCCGGGAGCGGGACGGGTCGGCGCGGTAGAAGCGCTCGAACACCCGGGACCGCTGCTCGTCATCGAGCCCGGGCCCGTCGTCGTTCACCTCGACCACGGCCTCGTCGTTGTCCTGGCTGACGCGGACCACGGTTCTCGTTCCCGGGGGGCGTGTGGGCCCGCACGTTGGACAGCAGGTTGTCCAGGACCTGGCGCAGCCGCAGAGGGTCGCCGACCACTTCGACCGGCTGGGCGGCCTCGAGCCGAGCGGGCCAGTCGGGTCCGACGGCCGCGGCGGTGTGGACGGCGTCGGCACCGAGCTTCACCAGCTCGACCGGCTTCTGCTCGAGCGGAAGCCCCTCGTCCAGCCGGGCCAGAGTCAAGAGGTCCTCGACCAGATGCCCCATCCGGGCCGATTCCAGGCTGATGCCGGCCATGGCCCGGTCGAGCTCCGGGCCCGGCCTGGCCATGCCCAACTGGTACATCTCGGCATAGGCCGACACGGCCGACACCGGGGTCCGGAGCTCGTGCGACGCGTCGGCCACGAAGCGGCGAAGGCGTCCCTCCGAGGCACGGAGCTCGGCCTCGGTGGCATCCCGATCGGCAAAGGCGCGCTGGATGCGGGACAACATGATGTTGATCGTCCGGGCCATCCGACCGACTTCTGTCTTGGTGTTCTCGTCCGGTACCCGGTGGTCGAGCTCACCCTCGGCGATGGCCTCGGCCGTCCGCTCGACTTCCTCCAGCGGGCGAAGACCGACCCGCACCAACCACCATCCCAGCAGCACGGCGGCAATGAGCGCCGCCCCGGTCACGATCAGCTCGATGATCAACAGGCGGTTCAGGGTGCTGTTGGTGGCGTCCAGAGGAATGGCCACGATGAACTGGTCGCCGTTGTCGAGCCGCGTGGCTCGGACCCGGAAGGACGGACCGCCCGTTTGGACGGCCTCCGCGGTGAAATACGTTGCCTTGGAGCCGTCGGGTTGAACCGTGTAGCCGGTGATCTGTATGGGCAGGCGCGGCGCGTAGGAGTGCCCGTTCTCCTGTGCGTCCGTGACCAGAATGACCTTTCCCGTTGTTGACCGGATCTCGCGGAACCCGCCAAGGATCGGACTCCGCGGGTAGAGCTCACCGGAAGGTGGGGACGGTTCGGACGGTTGGGTCGTTCCCGACGGATTAAACGGGACCGTGCCTTGAGTCCCGGAGTGCCCAGGGTTCTGGTTGCGGGCATGGAGCGGCACGATGAGGCTCCGGTCGACTTGGGTATAGAGGAACGAGCGCAGAGCGGAGTAGGTGGCCACGTCCGCAGCCAGGAGCGCGATCAGTGCGACCGCCCCTACGGCGAGAAGGAGGCGGATCCGAAGGGACATCAGCGACCGTTACTGGTCTTCTTTGAGCACGTACCCGACCAAACGGAGCGTGTGGATCAGCGGTGGACCGTGGGCCTCGAGCTTTTTGCGCAGGTAGCTGACGTAGGTCTCCACCACGCTGGCGTCCCCGCCGAAGTCGTAGTGCCACACGTAGTCCAGGATCTGGGACTTGGACAAGACGATGCGGGGATTCAACAAGAAGAACCGCAACAGCGAGAACTCGGTGGCCGTCAGATGGATCAGCGTGCCACCGCGACGGACCTCGTGCGCGCCCTCGTCCATCTCGATGTCGGCGAACCGCAGCTTCCCGTCGTCACCTGATTCACCCTGCGATCGGCGGAGGATGGCTCGAACCCGGGCGATGATCTCGGCCAAGGCAAAGGGCTTGGTCACATAGTCGTCCCCGCCAACGGTGAGCCCCGCGACCCGGTCCTCGAGGGCGTCCCGGCGGTGAGGAACAGGATCGGGACCCGAATGGCGTCTCCTCGAAGCCGGCGGGTGACTTCGAACCCGTCCAGGTCGGGGAGCATCACGTCCAACACGATGAGGTCTGGAGGCCGCTCCTGGGCGGCAACGAGAGCCGCACGCCCGTTGGTTGCCTCGTCCACCTCGAACCCCTCGTAACGCAGCGACGTGGCCACCGAGTCGACGATCGACGGCTCGTCGTCCACCACCAGAATCCGTTGCCCGGTCATTACCGACATCCGCACCACCTCCGAGGCTCCACCATCGCAGTGTCAACTATGCGTCAGATGTGGACCGCCTGTGAACCCGCTGTGGATGCGGTGACCAGGGCCGGTGTCCCAGGGCCGGGTGGCCAGGGCCGGGTTGCGCTGGGTTGGCGCTCGTAGCTCGCACTGGGCACAGACACAGGTGGCGCTCAGCCTGGTCCTTCACTGTGGGATCAGTAGGTCGCGATGAGAACAGTCCTGGGAGCGATATTGGTGCCACAGCCGAAGGAACCCATGTCACGGGCAAGGTTGAGAGAGCGCGCCTCGTCGGCGGTGGGGATGATCGCTCTGTCCGGGTTCGTGCTGGTGGGGGTGTGTGCAGCTGCGTCCATTTCGCTGTGGGAGGTCACCGGGGAGCTGGTCCAGCGGCGCGTCGACACCAGGGAGTGGGAGAGCGCTGACACCAAGGAGTGGGAGAGCGCTGACACCAAGGAGTGCAGGCGCGCGCTGACACCAAGGAGTGGAAGGGCGCTGACACCAGGGATCTGGCGGAATCTGACCGGCCCGATCCGGCCCGGATCTGACTGGACCAATCCACCTGAGGTTGCTCTCAGACTGGCGTGATTGGCTCGCTCGCAGTTGCTCTCAGGCTGACGTGGTTGGCCTGCTCGCGGGACCCAAACCGACGCTGGTCACCGACCCTTGCCAGCCCGCGCGGCGATTTTGGTCGCCAAGGCCGATAGCGTATCGGCGGTATTAACCCCCGCAGAGTGGGCTCCATAAGTTTCGTCTCGGAGTCCAGGGTGGCGGCCCTCGCTCCGGTACGGGTGGTGGACCTCCTTGCGGTCGTCGTTGAGGTCCTCCCAGACGGAGGGATCGATGTCAATGGGCGGCTATGAAGCCGTGCCCGAAAGGTTGTCGATGTTCAGAACAGGAAGGCTTATCGCCGCTGCGTCCGCCCTGGGCGCATTGTGTATTGGCAGTGTGGCGGTCGGGGTACCGGACGCCAGCGCCTCGCCCAGCTCGGTGGCGGCCAAGCCCGTTACCGGCCTGTTGACGGCAGACGCAGCAAAAGCACTGGGCTTCCCGAAGACTGCTCAAAAGCCGACGGGCAGCTCCAAGACCGGGCAAGCCGGTTGTCCGAAAGGTGCGGAGGCCGCATTCGAGGACAAGGGGGCCAAGACGGGGGTGATTTCTGAGGTTCTCGCCTGCAGTTCGATCAAGGTTGCCACGGGTGTTCTGACCACGCTGCGAAACTCGAATTCCAAGTCCACGGGACAGCAACCGCCCAGTGCACTGGGATCCACCGCATTCGAGCGGGCCACGAGCCAGTCGACCTATGCGATTGTCTGGCAACGGGGCAAGCTGCTCTCCGTGGTGGCCCTCGACGTGAACGTGCCCGCGGGGTCGAGCACCTCAACGACGACTTCGCCGACGCCGACGCCCCTCACGGCCGGACAGCAAGCGACCCTGTCGAATGCCGCCCTGTCCCAGGACAAAGCCCTGCAGTAAATCGAGCACGGCGGTAATCGAGCAGGGCGGTCGAAGAGGTCGGCGGTAATCGAGGAGGGGTAATCGAGGACGGCGGTCGAAGCGGCTCCTCGGAGTAGAAATTGTCCGAACCACCTGGGCTTGAGCGATCGGGCCCGCTCGGATTCACAGGTGGCACTCAGCAAGGACCCAGCCGATCCACGAGCAGGTTCCTCAAAGTGGCACCCATGATCGAGGACAACCGCACCGAAGAGAGTTGGACGGGAACCCCTGGGCGCGAGGTGCCGACTCCGATGGGCGGGTCACGGCGATGACCACTCTGGTCGAGACCGAAGCGCCCGAATCCGAATCCCGCCCATCGGAGTCACAGGCCCCCGAGTCCCCGCATCGGGGCTCGATGCGGCGATTCATCCAAGGCCGGCCCGACGATCCTCGCTGGGTCCGGCCCACCCTCATCGCGCTCCTCGCGTCCACGGCGGTGGCCTATGTGTGGGCACTGGGCGACTCCGGCTATGCCAACTCCTTCTACTCGGCCGCGGTACAGGCCGGCACCAAGAGCTGGAAGGCGTTTTTCTTCGGTTCGTCGGACGCCTCGAACTTCATCACCGTCGACAAGCCCCCCGCCTCGCTCTGGGTGATGGAGATCTCCGCCCGCATCTTCGGGCGTGAACTCCTGGAGCATCCTCGTTCCTCAGGCGCTCGAGGGAGTGGCGACGGTCGGGATCCTCTACGCCACGGTCCGGAGGTGGTTCAGCCCGGGTGCTGCGCTCATCTCGGGAGCGCTCATGGCCCTGACCCCGGTTGCCGTCCTCATGTTCCGCTTCAACAATCCCGACGCCTTGTTGGTGCTGCTGCTCACCGTGGCCGCGTACGCCACGGTTCGCGCTCTCGAGCGAGCACAGACCTCATGGCTGGTGGTGGCCATGGCCTGCATCGGCACCGGGTTCATCACCAAGATGCTCCAAGCCTTCATCATCGTGCCGGTCATCGGCGTGGTCTACCTGTTCTTCGCCCCCACGCCGCTGGCCCGGCGGATCCGCCAACTGTTGGTGGCCGCGGTCGCGCTGGTCGTGTCGGCGGGATGGTGGGTCGCCGCGGTGGCGCTCACTCCTGCCGCCAGCCGGCCGTACATCGGTGGCTCTCAGGACAACAGCATCTTCAACCTCATCTTCGGCTACAACGGCTTTGGCCGGCTCTCGGGAAACGAGGCGGGGAGCATCGGGGGCGGAGTTGGCGCCGGGGGCGTCTCCCGTTGGGGCGCCACCGGCTGGAGTCGCCTGTTCGGGTCGAGCATGGGCGGCCAGATTTCCTGGTTGCTGCCGGCCGCCCTCATCCTGCTGGGGGCGGGACTGTGGATCACCCTGCGATCTTCCCGTACCGATCGGACGCGCGCCGCCCTGGTGCTGTGGGGTGGGTGGCTCCTGTTGACCGGGGTCATCTTCAGCTTTGCCGCCGGCATCATCCATCCCTATTACACGGTGGCCCTGGCGCCGGCCATTGCCGCACTGGTCGGCATCGGCTCGGTGATGCTGTGGCAACGCCGTGAGCAATGGTGGGTGCGGATCGTGCTCGGTGCCACCCTGGCCCTGACCGGGGTCTGGGCCTACGTGCTGTTGAACCGCAGCCCGAGCTGGCTTCCCGCCCTCCGGGTCCTCGTCCTCGTGGGTTGCGTCGCCGCCGGCCTGGCCATAGCCGTGGTCCCGCGCCTGCGTGGCCGGATGGCCATGGCCGTCGCCGCGGTCGGCGTGATCGCCGCGTGCGCCGCACCGGCGGCGTATGCGGTCGACACCATCGCCACGCCCCAAGCCGGAGCCATCCCGTCCGCCGGTCCCACGGTGGCGGGAACGTTTGGGGGCCCTGGTGGGTTCGGGGGTGGTCCGGGAGGGCTCGGCCGTCGGGGTTTCGGCGGAGTCGGTGGGCGCACGTCCCCCGGATTTCGCCCGGGCTTCGCCGGTGGGCGAGGCGCCCCCAGAGCGGCCGGAGGTTTTGGGCGGTTCCGAGGGGGCGCAACCGGGGCCACTGGCAGCCCTCCCGGATTTCTCGGCGGCGCTCCCGGCGGAGCTGGTGGCGGCCTGCTGAAGGCCAGCACTCCTGGGAAGGCGCTCGTGACCGCGCTGCAGACGGACTCGGGACGCTACAAGTGGGTGGCGGCTACCACCAACTCGAATTCCGCCGCTGGCTATCAGCTGGCCTCAGGCGATCCGGTCATGGCCATCGGCGGATTCAACGGTACTGACCCGGCGCCCACTCTGGCCCAGTTCGAACAGTACGTACGGGACGGCCAGATCCACTACTACATCGCCGGCAGTGGTGGTGGCTTTGGTGGAGGAGGGTCCGGAAGTACGGCGTCCAAGATCGCCAGCTGGGTTACTAGCCACTACACGGCAAAGACCATCGACGGCTCGACCATTTACGACCTGACTCAGCCGATCACGACTTCAGGCACCTCAGGTACCTCGAGCACCGCGGGCTGACCCGACCGCCCGGCGCGGCCAAACGTGTCGCTAACGTCCTGGGGTGGCCGATCATTCGAAACCCTTGGACGAGGCTGACGTCGATCCCGACCCGTTTGCCCAGTTCGGGCGCTGGTTCGAGGAGGCGAGCGTAGAGATCAGGATGCCCGAGGCAGTGGCGCTGGCCACAGCCGACGATCGTGCCCGACCGTCGATACGGATGGTGCTCATCAAGGCCTGGAACGAGCGGGGCTTCGTGTTCCACACCAACTACGAGAGCCGAAAGGGGCGCGAGCTGGAGGACAACCGCCGGGCCGCCCTCCTCTTCTACTGGGACGTTTTCGGCCGGCAGATCCGGATCGAGGGCGCTGTCGAGAGGGTGTCGCCGGAGGAGTCGGATGCCTATTTCGACACCCGGCCGCTCGGCGCCCAGATCGGCGCCCGCGCGTCATGGCAGAGCCGACCCACCGACAGCCGGGAAGCACTCGACCAGAGGGTGCAAGAACTGACGAGGGAATTCGAAGGCAGGACCGTGCCCCGACCGGAGTGGTGGGGCGGATACCGGTTGCAGCCCGATTGCTTCGAGTTCTGGCAGAACCGGGACGACCGACTGCACGACAGGCTGCGTTACCTCCCCGTCGGGAGTGCCTGGCGCATCGATCGTCTCCAGCCCTGACCGGGGAGTGTTCACGGGTCTGCGTGCCGTCTCGAGGGTTGAAGTCGACCCGGTCGCTTCACCGCGTGCTCGTACACGTCAAGATCGCTTGTCGGTGCTCTTCCCGGGCTCCCGGCCACCGATGGCGCGGGTGACGGCGGCAGTGGCCTGCACCAGCCGCTGGCCCAACTCAGGCACCTCCTCGGCCGTCACCGTCGGCGGCAGATCGAACAGGGAGAGGGCCAGCTGTACCGATGCATCGGCGCCGAAGACCGGTGCGGCCAACATGCTCAACCGGTACGAGTGATGAGGCTGCAGGTCCACCAGCAGATATTCCTGTTGACCGAGCTCCTCGAGCACCTCGGATACTGGTCGGTCGCCGCCCGCTATTGCCCGCTCCAAGAGCACTCGGGCATCGACTTCAAGGGACAGTGAATAGCCTCGCTCGCGAACCCGGTCGACGGCCGCCCGGTACCCGACCAACTGGGCCTCGGAGGCGTCGGGACCCAGCTTGCGTAACCATCGATCGATCCGGGTGGGGCCGGCCCAGGCCAGGAACACGGTGCCCAGTGGAGGGGCCAGGGGGATCCGCTGGCCCGCCTGCACGTGCATGCTCAATGGTCTGGCGCTTCCCACCACCGCCAGCAACACGATGTCGTCGCCGAGCACGGCGGACGCCACGCACTGGACGTCGAGGTCCTTGGCCAGGTCTTGCATCTCGTCACGGGCGTAATCGACCACCTCGAGCTGACGCGCCCCGGCGGCGCCGGCGATGGTGGTCAAGGCCGGCCCCAGTCGGTAGGTCTTGTCCCGGGGATGGCGGATTACCCATGCTCGTTCGGTGAGCGTGGTGAGTAGGGCGTGGGCCGTGGCCTTGCTCAGGTCGAGCCGCCGGCACAGCTCCGACAGAGTGAAGTCGCGGTCGGGCTGGGACCCGAGGAATTCCACCACATCGACAATGCGTTCGGCCGAGGACGACTGCGCCATCAGCCGTCCAGGCTGGTGCGCACAACAGAGCCGATGGCCTCGGCCATTACCCGGTGACCCTCATCGCCGGGGTGCACCCCATCGGCCAGCAGATCGGCAGTCAACAGGGCACCTCCCCGAACGAGTTGGAGCCGGGGATCGACCGTGCATCGCCGCTCGATCCTTGCCTCGATGACCGAACGAAGGTCGACCAGTGTGGCTCCGAGGAGGTTCTTTTGGTTTTCGGCATCGGGCCGGATCACCGGAGAGGCGACCACGATCGGGGTATCGGGGTGGCCGGTGCGGACCAGATCGATGAACGCGTCGAGACCGACTCCGACCTGGTCCGCCGAGTGTGGGATTCGTGTCCAGCAGTTGGTCCCGTAGCTCAGGCTGATCACGGCGGCGGGTATTCCGGCGATCTCTTCGGCGCTGACCATCTCTCCCCGGGCCGCACCGGCGTAGCCCAGGTTGACGACGTCGAGGCCGTAGTGTCGGCCGGCGACCGCCGGCCAGGCCCGTCCCGGATTGCTGGCTGCCCAGCCTTCGGCGATCGAATCCCCGTAGCAGAGCCAACGCGGCTGGGGCGGCGCCGGTCGAACGCTTCCGCCCACGCCGCGAATACCCAGGACGGACGGACGCATTCCCTCGGGCGGGGTGACCACCGTTCGATCGGAGCGATCCGAAGCGGGACCCCCAGGGCCGCCGTTGGCGGCGGTGGCGTTGGCGGCGTCGGCGGCGTCGGCGGCCACTCGCAAGGTCACCCGACCTCGGCCCAGCACCGCGGGCACGTCATCGATCACGGACTGGCCTCGCCAGGAAGTGAAGGTGGTCCCTGCACCGTCTCCTCGGTAGCCGAGGTCCGTGGTGGCTGTCTCGTACTCGATCTCGATCGCCTCGGCGTCTCCCACCAGCTCCAGTCGCACGCCGACCGGGATACAGGCGGTCGCCCATGTGTCGGCGGGGAGTCGTCCGACGTCGACGGGGAGGGCGCGCGGGTAGGGCACGCCCGGTGCGGCGGGAAAGACGTAGCCGGCCAGGAAGGGCTCGACCTCGGCCGGCCGTTGGGCGGCTGTTGTTCTCGTCGAAGCGCCCGGTGGGGGCGAGGGCGCGGGTTGCTCGTGGCTGCCGCTCGGCATCAGGCGCCGCTGCCCACCGTCGCGGCCGAGACCTCGACGTCGCGCCGGCGCAGCTCGGGGATGATGCGAGTGCCGAGCAGCTCGATGGTGCGCAGGATCGACTCGTGCGACAAGTAGCCAAACTGCACGTAACAAATCAGCTGGTCGACGCCAAGGGACTCGTAGCGCAGGATCTTCTCGAGGCATTGGTCGGGATCGCCCACGATGATCATGTCGGCGTCGGAGAACTCGTGGGGATCGAAGTCACCTGTCATCTGCCGGCGCAGGAGGGGAAAGGCCGAGTCCTGCTGATCCTTGGGCAGGTGGGGGAGCTCCCATTCGATGGTGAACTCGGCCAGGTTCTTGTACCACCACCACACCGAGTCCCAGATGCCGTCCTCCTCGCACTGGGCCATCGAGTCAGCACAGTGGACCAGCGTGTAGGCAGCCACGCGGTTGTTGTGCACCCGGGTGATGGGCGTGGCCCGGCTGCTGGCCGCGCGGTACTGCTCGATCTGCGCCGCCATCCGCTCGAGTGGCTGCATGATGGCGAAGGAGAGGAGCCCGAGACCCATGTCCCCAGCCATGGTCGCGCTCCCATCGCTTGTGGCCGCCATCCACGCCGGCGGATGAGGGTCCTGGACCGGCTTCGGGGTCACCATGCGCCGGGGGAAGTCCAGGTACTTGCCGTGGAACTCGAAGTACTCGGATTCCCACATGCCGACGATGGCTTCGATGGCCTCGCGAGCTTGGTCCTTGCTCTGCTCCCGATCGACGCCGAAAGCGGTCTGCTCCATGGGCGTCGATCGGCCGGTACCCCATTCGACCCGACCGTTGGAGAGGATGTCGACGGTGGCCACCTTTTCGGCCACCCGCATGGGCGGTCCGAAGGCGTGGGGCAGCAACGTGACCCCGAAGCCGAGCCGAATCTGCTCGGTGATCTGGGACAACGCTCCGAGGACCACCTCGGGTGCCGGACAATGGGAGCGTCCCGCCCGGAAGTGGTGCTCCACGTGCCAGGTGGTGTGGAAGCCGAGCTGATCGGCCAGACGGATCTGCTCCAGGGCCTCCCGGTAGGACCGCTGCTCGGCCTGGCGCTGCCCGAGGGGGTGAGCCCCGGGCCAGGGTCGAGGACAGTCGATCTCGTAGAGCACGTCGAGTTTCATGGGTAACCTCCTGGGCTGTTCACTATATCGAACAACAGTCGAAATACCGAATAACTCACTATGGACCCCATCGGTTGAAATGGCAAGGCCGTAACCTGAACACGGGTTTGGTCGCCGGGGGATTGCCGGCGGTCTAGCGAAACGGCTGATCGGTACCGAGGACGTGGGCCGGTCGGTTCGACAGGCGGTCGGTCGTCGGTCGTCGGTCGTCGGTCTCGTTTTTTCGTCGGTCGTCGGTCGTCGGTCGTCGGTCGTCGGTCGTCGGTCGTCGGTCGTCGGTCGTCGGTCGTCGGTCGTCGGTCGTCGGTCGTCGGTCGTCGGTCGTCGGTCGTCGGTCGTCGGTCGTCGGTCGTCGGTCGGTCCCGTTTTAGGACGTCGGTTCGATCAAGGGACCGTGAGCCCAGGCGCTTCGATGTGAGAGCCCCGATGTGAGAACGGAGGGCAGTTGTGACCCTGATCGATTCGACGGTACGTAGCGAGCTGGTGGACATCGTCGGCTCCGCGAACGTCCTCACCGATCCCGACATGCGAGCCACATACGAGGTGGACTGGACCCGCAGATGGAAGGGCACCGCATCGGTGGTCGTCCGTCCTGCGGACACCGCCGAGCTCAGCGGCGTGCTGATCGTGTGCCATCGCCATGAACTCGGCTGTGTCGCGCAAGGTGGTCGGACCGGCCTCGTCGGCGGGATCGTGCCGAGGGGTGGTGATGTGGTCATCAGCCTCGAACGCCTCAATCATGTCTACGGCATCGATAAGGCTGGTGGTCAGCTCATTGCCGGCGCAGGAGTGACCTTGGCCGAAGTCCATCGACAGGCCGCAGGCGCAGGCTGGGCGTTTGGGGTCGACCTGGCCGCACGCGACAGCGCCACCGTGGGCGGCATGGTGGCCACTAATGCCGGCGGGATGCGGGTCATCCGGTTCGGTCAGATGCGGTCACAGGTCCTGGGGCTCGAGTTCGTGCTGGCCGATGGGACGATCATCAGCCGGCTCGAGGGGCCGACCAAGGACAATGCCGGGTACGACCTGGCGCAACTGATGGTGGGCAGCGAAGGGACCCTGGGCATGGTGGCCGCGGTTCGGCTCCGGCTGGTGCGGGAACTCCCGGTTCGGGCGACCGCCATGGTCGGCCTCGAGCGCCTAGAGCAGGGCATCGACATCGTGAGCGAGCTCAGACGGTCTGCCACCTCGCTGGAGGCAGCCGAGGTGTTCGACGGGGCGGCCATGGAGGTCGTGACTGCTCGTCTCGGGTCGAGGCCTCCGATGGTGGGCTACCCGTGGTACCTCATCGTTGAGTGTGCTGGCGAGGAGGACCCCTCGCCCGAGATGGCTCGGGCGTTGGCCGAAACGGTGGGCGCCAGTGCCGAAACGGAGGGTGGTAGTGCTGAAACGAAGGGCGCCAGTGGCAGGACAGTGGGTGGCGGAGCGAAGGGCGCTAGTGGCAGAAGAGTGGGTGCACGAATCGTGGGTCGAGGAGCCGACGGCCAACCAACGGACGGTGCCGTGGCCGTGGCCACTGACCCGTCAGCGCGGCGGCGCCTCTGGGCGTTCCGAGATCAGATCACCGAATCGATCGCGCATTTGGGAGTTGCCCACAAGCTCGATCCGGGTATCCCGCTGGATCGGCTTCCCGCCTTCGCCGAGGAAGTACGCCACATGGTTGCCACCGTCGCGCCGTCAGCTTCGGTGTTCATCTTCGGCCATCTGGGCGAGGGCAACCTCCACGTGAACGTGCTCGGGCTGCCGGACGATGACGGCCGGGTTGACGAGGCGGTGCTCGAGCTGGTGGCTCGGATGGGCGGCAGCATCGGGTCCGAGCACGGCATGGGCAGGGCGAAGGCTCCCTGGTTGTCATTGGCCCGAACTCCGGGGGAGATCGCCACCATGCGCGCCATCAAGCACACGCTCGATCCGCGGGGAATCCTCAACCGCGGTGTGATCTTCCCCGACGAACAGGGGTCGGAGAGCTGACCTGGCTAGGGTGACCCGCTTCCGGCGACCGCGACCGACCCGGCGACCTACCCGCTACCGGCGCCCCTTCGGCTGCCGGCGCACCACCTGCTGGGGCGGCATGCCGGGACGCTTGCCCGGCCCGCCGTGGCCCTTCGATCGGCTCTGCCGTTCGGCAGCGCGTCGGAATTCCCGTCCCATCTCCTCTTCATTCTGGGGGACGAGCATCTCCTCCAGCTTCTTGGCCTGCTGGGGCTTGGGCAGGCGTCGCGTGATGGAATCCACCTGGACCAGGTGATCAGGAAGTGGACGGTGCTTCTTCTTCGACTTCTCGATGAACTTCAACAGCCGGCACGCGTACCACCGACGGATGAACCCGACCTTGAGTAGGCGTCTCCATAATCCGTCCCGCCCACGGGCCAATCGATCTCGAATCACGCCCCTATGCTTCCCGCGTGGGCGCCAACGCGCCAGACGAGTGGCTTATGCTGGGCTTATCCCGGCTGATCCGGGCCGATCCCGGCTGATCAGTCGATGGCACGCCGCAGAAACCCCTTGACGCCGATCGTTCCGAAAACGGCCAGGGACACGACGAGCATAAGGAGGCAGACCCATGTTCGGATGTGGGGGACCCCCGGAACGAGCGCGGCTCGCATGCCCTCGCTGACGTAGGTCAACGGATTGATCGTTGTCAGCCACTGGAACCATTCCAGTTTGTACAGGGAGGGCCACGGGTACTGGCTGCATCCAGTGAACAGGACCGGGGTCAGGACCAGGGCGAAGACGATATTGATCCGATTGGCTTCGACCAGCGTGCCCAAGGTCAGCCCGAGAGTGGCCCCGACCAGGGTCCCGAGCAGCAGCACGACGACGAAGAGAGGTGCACCTGCTGCCCTCCAGGGGATGGACCCGAGTACCAGGATCCCGATCGGGAACATCATCACCGAGGCAATCAGCGACCGGATACCGGCAAAGACCAGCTTCTCGAGCGCCACCCAGGAGACAGGCATCGGGGCCAACAGGCGGTCCTCGATCTCTTTGGTATAGGAGAAATCGAATACCAGCGGGAGCGCGGTGGTCTGCAGACTGGTCAAAAAGGCCGTGAGGGCGACGATGCCCGGGAAAAGGAGGTGGGAATACCCATTCGTCGTATACCCGAGCTCGGCGAGGACTCGACCGAAGACGAACAGGAAGAAGAAGGGCTGCAGGATCACCTGGGCCAAGAAGATCGGAAGCTCGCGGCCGGTGACAAATAGATCGCGACCCAATACGGCGAGGAACGCCCGTCCAGGACGAACCGATGTCCGGAGAGGATCAGCCCCGGGATCAAAGTCAGGGTGACCGGTACCCCCCGTCCGAACGGGATCGGCGGCCGCAGAGGGAGGAGCGGTCAACGGAGCGATCTCCCGGTGAGGTGGATGAAGACGTCCTCGAGGCTCGGGCTGCCCAAGCGGACGTCGGTGAGCGATGCCTGGCGGCCGCTGAGCAGTCGTGCGACCGGCGCCACCATGGACGCAGCGTCTCCCGTCAGGTACAGGCGGACCCGGATCTCGGGTACGGAGACGACACCGGACCCGGCGCCCGAGCCCGGACTGTCCCCGGCCCCAATTCGATTGTCCCCGCCCCCAACTGGGTTTTTCCCGGCGCCCCTGCCCGGGTTGCCTCCGGCCCCGACCGGCTGTGCGCCGTTGGTGGCGTCGTCAACCGGGTCGGCTCGCTCGACGCCGTCGAGGTCGGCGAGCGCTCCGAGTAGATCCGTGGTGGAACCGGGCGGGACACCGGCGGCGGCGACGTCGAGAGTTGAGCTCCCCGGGAGGCTTCGGGTGAGTGCTCCAGGCGTGTCGAGGGCCAGAAGTCGCCCGTGGTCCATGATGCCCACCCGGTCGGAGAGTTGGCTGGCTTCGTCCATGTCATGGGTCGTGAGGACGACGGTCACCTTGCGCTCTTGCAGTTCGCGGATCCGATCCCATACGAACAGGCGGGCCGCTGGATCCAACCCGGTGGACGGTTCGTCGAGAAATAACACCTCGGGGGAGTGCATGAGCGCTCGGGCGATCATGATGCGCTGGGTCTGCCCTCCCGAGAACATCTCGACCTTTTCCTTGGACCTATCGGCCAGACCGAACTGTTCGAGGAGCTCCGTGGCCCGTTGATCTCGAACGCGCTGCGAGACGCCGTGGTAGTTGGCATGGAAGAGCAGGTTCTGGCGGATGGTCAGGGAGCGATCGAGGTTGTTGCGCTGCGGAACGACGGCCAGAGATCCTCGGGCGCGTACAGGATCGCTGACGACGTCGATCCCCGCTACGTAGGCATGACCGCCAGTTGGCATCACCCGGGTGGTGAGTACCCCGATCGTCGTGGTCTTGCCAGCCCCATTGGGTCCGAGCAGGCCGAACACCTCGCCTCGCTCGACCGAGAAGCTCAGGTCGTCCACTGCCGCCACTCGGCCTTTGGGGTAGCGCTTGACCAATCTGTCGACGACGACGGCAGCGGTGTTCGACGGGGCTGGCGGCTCCGACATCGGGGATTCCTCGGTCGCCGCCACCGCTCCGTTCGGAGTCGTCCCCCCTCGGTTTCGTCGCAGTTCCACGGGAGTACCGTACCGATTCGCCGGCCAAGAGACCTGCTGAAGTCCTCAATCCGGCCCGCCGGTGTACGGTCTGGTAGCTCGGTATCGACCGAGACCGTGATGACGGAGGACGCATCGATGGTCAACGTGGAGACCGACGCGAACACCGACCTCCCGGCACGCTGCCGGCTCTACCGGGAGGGTTGCATGGTCCTCGAGGACTTCCCCGTTCCCGACATCTCCAATCATCTCGAAGCCAACGACGGGGTGGTCTGGCTCGACCTGTGTTGTCCGACCCCCGAGCAGCTGACCGTGCTGGAGACCGAATTCGGACTCCACAAACTGGCCATCGAGGACGCCCTCTGCGAAGCACAGCGCACCAAGCTCGACCGGTACAGTTCCCATCTCTTCCTCAGCGCGTACTCGGTGTCATTCGATGAGGATTCCGGAGAGCTGTTCACCAACGAGCTTGCCGCCTTCATCACGCCCAAGGCGCTCATCACCGTCCGCAAGAGCATGAACTTTGACATCGACTCGGTCGTGCAGCGCTGGGACGAATCGTCGGACCTGTGCGGCAACGGTGTCGGGTTTCTTCTCTACGGGCTGCTCGACGCCATGGTGGACAGCCATTTCGCGGCGGTGACGTTCCTCGATGAGGCGGTGGAGAAGGCCGAAGACATCCTCTTCGACAATCAGCGGGCGCACATCGAAGGTGTGCAGCGCAAGACGTTCGAGCTGCGCAAGAGCCTGGTTCAGCTCCGACGGGTCACCCTTCCCATGCGCGAGGTGTTGAACACACTGTTGCGTCAGGACCTCGGTGTGGTCACCGATCCCATGCAGCCCTACTACCACGACATCTACGACCATGTGCTGCGGGCCACGGAGTGGACGGAATCGCTCCGCGACCTGGTGACCACCATCGTGGAGACAAACCTCAGCCAGCAGAGCAACCGCATGAACTTGATCATGAAGAAGGTCACCAGTTGGGCGGCGATCATTGCCGTGCCCACGGCAATTACAGGGTTCTTCGGCCAGAACCTCCCGTATCCAGGCTTCGGCAAAATGTCCGGCCTTTGGTTCTCGTCGGGGTCGATCGTGGTACTGGCCGCGGTCCTGTATGGGGTGTTCAAGTACAAAGACTGGCTCTGAGCCCCACCGAGCCGGGCCTGAGCCAGGAGGGGTATCGCAGTACCCCCAAGCGCGCCCGACTTGAGCGAGCCGCCTATTTGCAGAACGTGCGTGTGAGCTGTGCGTGGGCCACGTCCCGGAACGAGTGGCGGCGCGAGTTGTGCATTTGCCCCATGTGAGTACTTCCGCGAGCATGCCCGGATGCTCTGGCCGCGACTACTACGGCGCGGCGTCATGCCCGCGCTCGTCTGCTTGTTGATGATCGCCGGGGCGTGCCCGATAGCTTCCGCGGCGTCGACCGGTGGTTCCAAACAGCCGTGGGCCAACAAGGTCATCACGTTCGGTGCTGTCTTCTCGACCACGGGGACCGGTATTGCCTACGGGCCCGAGCAGGTCAAGGGGGCTCAGCTGGCTGTGAGCCAGATCAATGCCGCGGGCGGTATCAAGGGCGCCGACGTGCACCTGGTGATCGACAACGATGACTCCCAACCGGCACAGTCCGCAATCGTCATGCGCTCGCTGATCACGTCACAGAACGTGCTTGCCGTACTCGGACCCACCTTCTCGAACTCCGCCGCTGCCGCCGACCCCGTGGCCAACAGCCTGTCCACCACCGTCCTGGCGGTGAGTAACACAGGGCCGGGCATCGTGGGTTCGTGTGCGTACCCGTGTTCGTGGATCTATCGGGACTCGCTGGGGGACGCAGCATCCGTCCCGGCCAACATCGGCTACTACGTACAGCAGTCTCATCCTCATTCGGCCGTTGTCCTCTATCCGCCGGCCGATCCGTTCGGAGTCAGTACCGGCCAGATCGCAGCCAAGGCGTTCACGGCCAGCGGCGTGGGTCAGGTGTCCTCGGTGGCCGTTCCCGATCCGACAGCACTGAATGTTCCCGTCCAGTCGGCCCTGGCCACGCACCCGGGCGTCGTGGCCATCACCGCATCCTCGGCGACCGTGGCGTCGGGAATCATCAAGGAGCTCCGCGCCCAGCGATTCTCAGGGCAGATCCTCGGGGGCAATGCCTTTAACAGCCCGACAGTCGCAATCGCGGCCGGGTCCGACGGCAAGGGCGCCCGAAGCGGCGCCGCCTGGTACCTCGGCAATCCTTCGGCGGTAAACCGGGCGTTCGTCTCTGCATACAAGAAGCGCTATGGGACCAGTCCTGACCAGTTCGCCGCCCTCGCCTACACCGGCGTGCAACTCCTGGCCAAAGCGGCCCGTTCGGCTCCGCTGCAATTCTCGTCCACACCCGACGACCGACTGGCCTTCAACAACACGCTGGCCGGTGTCCGGATGAATACGCCGCTCGGGTCGTTCCACTTCACGGCCGACCACGATGTCGACCAACCCATCTGGATCGTGGCCATGAATGGAAAGGGCGGGTACGGGCTGGTTCGGCAATTGCCGGCCGCCTCGTCCTGACCCCGAGCTATCCCTCGGTAGCTATGAGGGCCATGAGGACCCGTTGAGCCTGGGCTGGCGACTACCAGTGCATCCCGTCGGCTGGTCAGGAGCCGGTGCCGGCAGTGGCGAGGGTAGGCGTGATCGTGACTCGCCGGTGCTCCACGTTTCGGAACGGGAAGTACAGTGCGCCGGCAACGATGAATCCCACGTAGAACGAGATGTCTGCTCCAGCGAGGGCGGTGGCTGCCGGTCCTTCGATGATGCCGGTGTTCATGAACGGGACCATGGCGGCAAAACCGACCACCAAGGCCATGAGCGCCGGCCAGCCTGACGCCAGGTGCTCGAAGTCCATGGACTCGAGGAGTCGGTCGCGGGTCACCGACTGCCCCCGGCGATACCAGTCGATGAGGATCACGGCCAGGAACGGCGCGATCCAATAGGCGGTGAAGAGGAGCACGTTCTGGAACTTGGTTGCCGTGGCGCCTCCGTGAATCCACAGCACCAGAAAGAACACCAGAACAGTCCCGAGACCGGCCGAGAACGGTCGCCGGATCCTCACGCCACCAGCCTGAACGGCCAGTGATCCCGAATAGTCATTCATGGCGGTCCCTGTTACCGAGCCGAAGATGATGGCGATGAGGGCCAAGACCCCGAGGAATCCGCCACCCATGAGGCTCTGCACCCCGGCAGCCGTCTGGTTGCTGAGTGCCTTGGCGCCGGCCAGGCCGATGGTGTACATCCAAGCCAGGGAGGCGAACAGGCCCCCGAACGTGGCCCAGAAGATGCCGGGGCCCGACGCGTCCGGTTTCATGTACCTGCTGTAATCGGCCGCATAGCTGGCCCAGCTGAAGCTGCCGGAAAAGGTGATGGTACTGACCAGGACAAAGGTCCCGACCGCCGCCGTGCCGTGCACCGAGGAGTGCATGGGGACATTGCCATGCTGGATGATCTTGACGGTGAGCACGGCGAACAGGACCACCAGGATCGCCGATCCCCAGGCCTCCAGTTGGTGAATGAACTCGTAGCCGAGGACCCCGATGGCACCCTCGAGAGCCAGCACGACGAGAACGCCGACGAAGAAGGGAACGTGAAAGAGGATCTGGACGGCTTCGCCGCCGAAGAGGCCTACCAATGCATCCCAGGCGATGGCTGAGAACCACTGGACGAGTGCGGGGAGAGCGATGGACTTCCCGAAGGGGAGGCGGGCCAGAGGGAGCTGGGCCATCCCGGTTTTGGGGCCCCAGAGGGCGAGCAACGCGACCGGGAGTGCACCCAGCGCCACGCCGATGAGCATGGCGGCCAATCCCGGCCAGAAGCCCAGGCCCAGGGTAAAGACCAGTGTTCCGGTGAACACGCCCGAGAGCTCCATGTTGGGTCCGAACCAGACCGTGAAGTTGCGCCAGGTCGCTCCATACCGCCCGGAAAGCGGAACGGGAGCCATCCCGGCGGTCTCGGGGGCCAGGTCGCGTTGGTGATCTGGTCGGGCGCCGCCGAAGACGCCGAGCTCCACCGACCGGTCTCGCAGCAGCTCGCTCGGTTCACCCGGGTTCGGGTCAGCGATCACGAGTGCGGACCGCCCGGCGCACGGAATTGTCGCCCGAGCTCAGCACGGGGGTCCATGCGTATGGGGTCGTCGAACATGACCCTGGTCTCCACGCCACCTTCGGCGAGGGTCGGATCTCTTCGCCGTAGCGCCGCGACCAGCTCGTCGTGCATTCCCTCACGGTACAACGGCGGATCGCACCTGCTCGGCACGGTTACCGGCGTGGGGGTCGAGAGACGCCGATCGCCGCGGGCCGGCCTGTATGACACGGCTTGCAGTGGGCGTGATGACATGCCTCGTAGTGGGCGTGGTTGACGGGTCCGGTTCCGCATGGGCATCGGTTTGGGGGATCGATGACTCACGCTCTGTCGGGAGGCCGTACGATGCTGCCCATGACCGAGCACCAACGCATCGAGCCGGCCGAACAGCCGCTGGAGGGGTTGAAGCCCCGTAGCCACGAAGTGACCGATGGCCCCACCCGGGCCCCGGCGCGGGCCATGCTTCGAGCCGTCGGCATGACGGACGACGACTGGGACAAGCCCCAGATCGGGGTGGCGTCGTCATGGAACGAGGTGACTCCCTGCAACCTCCCGCTCGATCGATTGGCCAAGCGGGCCAAAGAAGGGGTGCGCCACGCTGGTGGCTTCCCCCTCGAGTTCGTGACCATCGCCGTGTCCGACGGTATCTCCATGGGCCACGAGGGGATGCGCGCCTCCCTGGTCAGTCGGGAGGTGATCGCCGACTCGGTGGAGACGGTCATGCATGCCGAGCGGTTCGACGGGATGGTCACCCTGGCCGGGTGCGACAAGTCCCTCCCCGGGATGCTCATGGCCGCGGCCCGTCTCAACCTCCCGACCGTCTTCCTCTACGGCGGGTCGATCCTTCCCGGACGGGCCGGGGATCGGGCGCTGGACATCACCAGTGTGTTCGAGGCCGTCGGGGCACATGCAGTGGACGCGCTGAGCGACGAGGAGCTGAGCCTCATCGAGCACAACGCGTGCCCCACCGAGGGCTCGTGTGCCGGAATGTTCACCGCCAACACGATGGCGTCGGTGGCTGAGGCCCTGGGCATGTCGCTGCCGGGCAGCTCGACTGCTCCCGCCGTCGACCGCCGTCGGGACGACTCGGCCTTCGCCTCCGGCCTCGCCGTGGTCGACCTCTTGACCAACGGCATCAGGCCCCGCCACATCATGACCAAAGAGGCATTCGAAAACGCCATCGCGGTGACCATGGCCTTGGGTGGCTCCACCAACGCCGTGTTGCACCTTCTGGCCATCGCCAACGAGGCCCGGGTGGAACTGGAGCTCGACGACTTCAACAAGGTGGCGGGCCGCGTGCCCCATCTGGCCGACACCAAGCCGCACGGGAAGTACCACATGAGCGATCTCGATCGCGTTGGGGGGGTGCAGGTGGTCCTTCGGGAGCTGCTCGATGCCGACTTGCTCCATGGCGATTGCATGACGGTGACGGGGAAGACGATGGCGGAGAACTTGGCCGTGCTCAAGCCGCCGGCTCCCGACGGCGATGTGGTCCACCCGATCAGCGCCCCCATCCACACCCAAGGGGGTATAGCCGTCCTGACCGGCTCCCTCGCTCCCAAGGGGTCCGTGGTGAAAGTGGCCGGCATCGACGAGCTGACCTTCGACGGCACCGCCCGGGTGTTCGATGGGGAGGACAAGGCCATGGAGGCCATCCTGGCGGGGTCGATCCAGCCGGGGACCGTGGTGGTCATTCGCTACGAGGGACCTAAGGGCGGCCCGGGCATGCGCGAGATGCTGGCCATCACCGGAGCCATGAAGGGCGTGGGCCGGGGCGGCGACTGTGCACTGGTCACCGATGGCCGGTTCTCGGGCGGCACCCACGGGTTCTGCATCGGCCACGTTGCTCCCGAAGCCGTCGACGGCGGCCCCATTGCCTTGGTGGCCGATGGCGACCGCATCGTGGTCGACGTCAACGCGCTGTCGATCAACCTGGACGTGGCCGATGACGAGCTCGAGCGTCGCCGCGCTTCCTTGAAGCACCCCGAGCCCCGCTACACCACCGGTGTGCTGGCCAAGTACGCCCGGCTGGTCACTGGTGCCGAGCGCGGAGCGATCACCGAGCCCTAGGCGAGCAAGTAGTCAGAGCCGTAGGCGAGCAAGTAGTCAGAGCCGTAGGCGAGGGGCGAATCGCAGCAACATGGTCACCTGGAACGAGTTCCGAGTCGCTGACCCTGACTTCGCGGCCCTGTGCGAGCAGCGAGTGGATGGGGTTGGGCTCGTGCTGGTAGGGACCCTGAGGCTAAATGGCTGGCCGCGCATCAGTCCGGTTGAGCCTCTGATTGCGGACGGATCGCTCTATCTGGGGATGATGTGGCAGTCCAAAAAGGCCCTCGATCTCCTTTCCGATCCGAAATGCGTGGTGCACAGCACCGTGACCGACAAGAGCGGGGCCGAGGGAGACGTCAAGATCTACGGCCGTGCCGTCGATGTCGTAGACCCCGACGAGCGAGAGCGGTACGCCGTCGCCCTTTACCAACGCATCGGTTGGCGGCCCGAGGGGGACTTCCACCTGTTCGCGGTGGACATCGAGGAAGTTGGGTACTTCCGCGTTGTCGGCGACGGTCACGAGGTCCGCCACTGGCGAGCGCCGTAGGCGGTCAGCCATAGCGATCTAACTCGGCCGCTGGCCTGACCACGGGGGAAGTCGGCTCTGGCCTGACCTCGAGAGCACGGGGTCGAAGGAGCTGCCTGCCGCTCAGTCGGTGGCTACCGCCACCACCGGGGATGGCGGCGGGTCCCCTCCGAAAGAGCCGTTGAACGAGGCACTCCCGTAGGTGAAGATCCCGCCGTCGGAACCGGCCAACCAGTAGCCGAAGCTGTCAGGGGCGACCGACATTCCGATGATCGGCTTGTTGAGGAAGGTTCCACCCGCCGATCCGTGGAAGCCGGCGTCGCCGAAGCTGAAGATCCCGCCGTCCCGGGCGACCATCCAGTACCCGTTTCCGTCCACGGTCACGCCCATTCCCACGACCGGTTGGCTCAGGGGTTGTCCGGCCTCGGACCCGGAATTACCGGCGTCGCCAAAGGGGTAGACGGCACCGTCGGAACCGACCAGCCAGTACCCCAGGCCGCTGGTCGACACTCCCATCCCCACCACCGGGGCGCTCAAGGGTTGACCGCCCTCGGATCCTAGATACGAGGCGTCACCGAAGGTGAAGACGCCTCCGTCAGCGGCGACCAGCCAGTAGCCCAGACCACTGGGGGTGGAGGCGATGCCGACGATGGGTTGGTTGAGGGGCTGACCTCCTTCGGAACCGTAGAACGCAGCATCACCGAAACTGAATACCCCGCCGTCGGAAGCCACCAGCCAGTAACCCCTGCGGTCTGGCGTTGTGGCTATGGCCACGATGGGCTGGTTGAGGGCTTTGCCCGCCATCGATCCGTAGGAGGCGGCGTTGCCGACGGTGAGGACGTTGCCGTTGGCCGTGACCAGCCATTGGCCCTTTCCGCCACCCGCGAACCAGCGGTCGATTGTCTGCTCGAAGGCCGTGGCCAGCTTGGCGTGGCCGATGTCATTGGTGTGGATGTTCATGACGAAGCCACCGCCGACGGCCGGGTCGCACATATGCGTCCACGCGCAGGTACGGCTGACGTTCTCGGGAACGGTCGTCCCCTGGAACGCTCCGGTCATGGCGAAGTCCTGTACGGCGAAGGGGCCCTGCACATCGACCGGATTGGCCCCCAGGGAGCCATAGATCCGGGTGAGGTCGCCGTTAAGGATGGACGAGAGCACGGCCGACTCCCTAGCCAGGGACTGGCCCGAAGGGCCCGTCACCCACTGCTGGAGGAACGGGTCGTAATAGTCCATGCCAAAGATCGGGACTCCTGCGGCCGCCCTCTCGAGCCCGGAGACGATCTGGGGCAGATTCGACGAGATCGTGGCTAAGCCGGTCTCGATGCACGTGATGCTGATGCTCCCTCCAGTGAGGCAGTTGTCTACGTCGTTGGCGCCGATGTCAATGGTGATGTACCGCACCTGACCGGGGTGGGCCTGGAGAAATGCCTCGGCGTCGCCCAGCTGGGTTCCCGAGGTATATGTGCAGGCCCCACCGCCGCTGAGCATGGTGGTCGTGGTGGCGCCGCCGCAGGACAAGTTCTCCACCTGCAACCCGGCCATAGAGGCCTGCTCGTGGGCCGCCACCAGGTTCACGTAATCGTTTGCCGGTGTGGAAGCGCCGGTACCGGCGGCCAGCGAGTCACCCAAAGAAAGCTGGTACACGGGTGCGGTGGTCGATGCGGTGGCCGTAGCTGTCGTAGCCATTGTCGTTGGCGCAGCCGATGCCGTTTCGACGCCGGCAACGGTCAACGAGCCCACTGCGGCCGCGATGGCCATGGTGAACACGATCCCCGAGCCACACCGCCAGGGGCTCGCCCGGCGCGTCGGCCCGCTACTCGCCCGGCGCGTCGGCCCGCTACTCGCCCGCGCGTCGGCCCGCTACTCGCCCGGCGCGTCGGCCAGGTGCCCGCCCGGTGGATCCGGCGAGCGCCTACCCCTGGCGTTCCCAGGTGCCGAGCCTTCGAACCCGCTTCGTGCATGCCCGTCCCCCCTACCCCGTCCCCACCAGCACGCTACGGACCGAATCCCCGCTTGTCGAGTGGGATGCTGACGTGTCACAATGTCGGGGCTATGTACGCGAGCACCCCATCCTTCCAGATCACCTTGGTACTCGTTTCGTAGCGCATACGACGCTCTAATCGCCGTATGCGCTCTCCGACCTCCCAGATGGGAGGTCGTTTTTTTGTCCCGAATCACGACCGAATCACGACCGCACCCGAATCACCACTACACCCGAACCACCACATCAACAAGGGAGAACCCCGATGGAACTGACCGGAGCCCAGGCCCTCATCAAGAGCTTGGAGATGCAGCGCGTAGAGGTGATGTTCGGCCTCCCCGGCGGCGCCATCCTTCCCGTCTACGACCCAATTCTCGACTCGTCCATCCGCCACATCCTGGTCCGGCACGAGCAAGGTGCCGGTCATATGGCCGAGGGCTACGCTCAGGTGACCGGGCGGCCGGGGGTGGCCATGGTCACCAGTGGTCCCGGCGCCACCAACATTGTCACCCCACTGGCCAACGCCTACATGGACTCGACCCCATTGGTGGTGATCTCCGGTCAGGTGGCCACGGCGGCCATCGGCACCGACGCGTTCCAGGAGAGCGACATCACCGGCATCACCATGGGGGTGACCAAGCACAACTGGTTGATCACTGATCCGGCTGACATCCCCCGGGTGGTGGCCGAGGCGTTCTACGTGGCGACGACGGGACGACCGGGACCGGTCCTGATCGACATGCCCAAGGACATCTCCAACGCCACCATGAACTGGTATTGGCCCGAGCTCTCCGATCTGGACCTGCCCGGCTACCACCCGGTGACCGAGGGTGACCCGGCGCTGGTGCGAGAGGCGGCCGAGCTGCTGTTGGCCGCCGAGCGTCCGGTGCTCTACGTCGGCGGCGGCGTGCTCAAGGCCCGGGCGGCCGGGGCGCTGCAGGAGCTGGCCGAACGCACCGGCATCCCGGTGGTGACCACCCTGATGGCTCGGGGTGCTTTCCCCGATTCCCATCCACTGTGCCTGGGCATGCCGGGCATGCACGGCAACTACACGGCAGTGACCTCGATGCAGCGCTCGGACCTGCTGATCGCCCTGGGCAGTCGGTTCGACGACCGGGTCACGGGCAAGGTCAGTGCCTTTGCTCCCGAGGCCAAGGTGATCCACGTGGACATCGACCCGGCCGAGCACAACAAGGTCCGTCGCGCCGACGTGGCCATCGCCGGCGATTGCCGTCTGGTCATCGACGAGTTCCTCGTCGCTCTGGGCGATCTGGGGCTACCTCATTCCGAAGCCACCGGCGGTCGCTCCGGGGGCACTCCCTCGGACGCGTCACCGGGTGCCGAATCGATTCCGGGCACGCCCGCAGCCAGGTTCCCTCGAGAACGGCTGGCGCCGTGGCGCGCCCAAGTGAGCGAGTGGCAGCGCCAGTTCCCCTTGGGCTATGACCGCAATCCGACCGGGGGGGCCCTCAAGCCGCAGTTCGTCCTCGAGCAGCTGCGTGATGCCACGCCCGATGACACCATCGTGGCCTCAGGGGTGGGTCAGCACCAGATGTTCGCCTCCCAGTGGTGGCAATTCGACTACCCCTACACCTGGGTCAACTCCGGTGGTCTGGGCACCATGGGCTTCGCCGTGCCGGCCGCCATCGGGGCCAAGGTCGGCCGTCCCGACAGGATGGTGTGGGCCGTGGACGGGGATGGCTGCTTCCAGATGACGGCTCAAGAGTTGGTGACGGCATCGTCGGAGCGGATCCCGGTCAAGATCGCCATCCTCAACAACGCCTATCTGGGCATGGTGCGCCAGTGGCAGGAGATGTTCTACGAGGAGCGGTACTCCGAGGTGTACCTGTCGCCCGATCTTCCCGACTACGTCGGCTGGGCCGAATCGATGGGTTGTTTGGGGTTGCGGGTCGAGTCTCCCGGGGAGGTGGGGCCGGCGATCGAAAAGGCCAACGACGTCGACGACCGCCCGGTGGTGATCGACTTCCGGACGGACGCCTTCGAGAAGGTGTACCCGATGGTGGCGGCCGGGGCTTCAAACGATGAGATCGTGGTGGACCCCGCACACGGCCAAGGAGGACGTTGATGTCTGCGTACGGAGTGGACAGAAAGCACCACATCCTTTCGGTGCTGGTGGAGAACAAGGCGGGCGTGCTGGCCCGGGTGGCCGGGTTGTTCTCGCGCCGCGGCTACAACATTTTCAGCCTGGCCGTTGCTCCCTCCGACGACGAGCGGCTCAGCCGGATCACCATCGTGGTCGACGTCGAGTCGGCACCGCTCGAGCAGATCGTGAAGCAGCTCGACAAGCTGATCCCGGTGGTCGCTATCAGAGAGCTCGATCCCGCGTTCTCCCGTGAGCGGGAGCTGCTACTGGCAACGGTGGAGGTAGACACCCAGACCCGGGGCCAGGTGATCCAGCTGGTCGGCGTATTCGAAGGAAAGATCGTCGACGTCGGATTCGACCGGCTTACGATCATGATGGCCGGCGCCCCGTCGAAGGTCGATGACTTCGAGGAGTTGATCCGGGTGTACGGGATCGTGGAGCTCCAGCGGACGGGTCGCGTGGCATTGCCTATGCTCGATCGTTCGGAGGGCCGCTCGACTTCGACCGTCGGAGGCCGGGCCCTTGGTCTCGCAACATCCCACCACGCAACATCCCACGACACAGCATCCGACCACACAGCATCCGATCACACAGAGAAGGCAGGTTGAGCACGATGGCCACGCTGTACTACGAGAAGGACGCCGATCCGAGCCTCATCGGAGGCCGAAAGGTGGCGATCATTGGCTACGGCTCGCAGGGTCACGCCCACGCCCTCAACTTGTCTGAATCGGGCGTCGATGTGCGTGTCGGGCTGCGGGAGGGCTCAGGATCGAAGCAGAAGGCCGAGGAGGCTGGGCTGCGCATCCTCCCCATCGACCAGGCCGCGGCCGAGGCCGACGTGATCATGATCCTGCTGCCCGACACCGAGCAGGCTGCGGTGTACGAGGAGTCGATCGCCCCCAACCTGAAGCCCGGTGACGCCATCTTCTTCGCTCACGGCTTCAACATCCGCTTCGGGCTGATCACCGCGCCCGAGGGCGTCGATGTGGCCATGGTCGCCCCCAAGGGGCCCGGTCACCTGGTGCGGCGGACCTACACCGAGGGCGGGGGCGTGCCCTCCCTGGTCGCCGTGGAGGCCGACCCGTCGGGCAAGGCGCACGCGCTGGCCCTCTCCTACGCCCATGGCATCGGAGCGACGCGGGCCGGAGTGCTCGACACCACGTTTGCCGAGGAGACCGAAACCGATCTCTTCGGTGAGCAGGTCGTGTTGTGCGGCGGCCTGACCGCCCTGGTCCAAGCCGGGTACGAGACCTTGGTCGGCGCCGGCTACCAGCCGGAGTCCGCCTACTTCGAGTGCCTGCACGAGCTGAAGCTCATCGTCGACCTCATGTACGAGCAGGGCATCAGCGGCATGCGCTACTCGATCTCTACCACGGCGGAGTACGGCGACCTGACCCGAGGGCCGCGGGTGATCAACCAGGGCGTACGCGATGAGATGGGCAAGATCCTGGGCGAGATCCAGGACGGCTCGTTTGCCAAGGAATGGGTGGCCGAGAACAAGAACGGGCTGCCTAACTTCACGAAGCTGCGCCAGGCCGGGATTGACCACCCCATCGAGAAGGTGGGCGCGGAGCTTCGGGACATGATGCCCTTCATCAGCGCCGGCAAGCAGCGGATCCAGGACGTCTCAGGCGGCTGACCGGACCATCGGCTGACCGGACCATCGGCTGACCGGACCATCGGCTGACCGGACCATCGGCTAACCGGACCATCGGCTAACCGGGCGGCTGATGTCCGGGTCACGGGCAGTGGAGCTGGTGTCTCGCTGACCGGGTGGCTTTTCAGGCCCTCAGGCTGGGATCTCCCAGGCCAAGTGCCGCCTCAGGCTGCCAAGGCTCCGACCACGTAGTTGATGCAGGCACACAACGAGGCCACGTCCTCGGGGTCGATCCCGGGGAACATGGCGATCCGAAGCTGGTTGCGGCCCAACTTGCGGTACGGCTCGGTGTCGACGATGCCGTTGGCCCGAAGCACGGCCGCCACCGTGGGGGCGTCGATCGAATCGGTCAGATCAATGGTCCCGATCACATGGCTCCGGTCCTCTTCCCGCTCGACGAACGGACGGGCGAAGTCCGAGCTGTCGGCCCAGGTATAGAGGATCTCGGCTGACCGGTCGCTCCGGCCAACGGAGAATTTGAGCCCTCCGTTGTCGTTGAACCATTGCACTTGATTGTCCAGGAGGAACAAGGTCGCCAGTGCCGGGGTGTTGTAGGTCTGGTCGAGCCGGGAGTTGTCCACCGCAGTGGTCAAGTCCATCGAGGCGGGGATCCATCGGCCTGAGGCGCTTATCCGGGCGATCCGGTCGATCGCGGCCGGAGAGAGAAGGGCCAGCCACAGACCTCCGTCCGAGCCGAAGCATTTCTGCGGGGCGAAGTAATAGGCATCGAACTCGGCCGGGTCTACGGCCAGCCCCCCTGCCCCCGAGGTGGCATCCACGGCCACCAGGCCTCCGCCGTCGGTCGGCGGCGCGGCCCCCTTCGGCCGGGCGATCGGCATCATGACACCGGTCGACGTCTCATTGTGGGTCAGGGCGTAGACGTCCACGTCATCCCGGGCCACCGCCGTCGGATGGGTGCCGACGTCCGATTTGATGATCTCGGGGTCGACCAGGTGCGGAGCGGCGGCTGCCGCCGCGGCGAATTTGGACGAAAACTCGCCGAAACTCAGGTGCTGGCTCTTCTGCTCGATGAGCGCGAAGGTGGCTGCGTCCCAGAAGCACGTCGTGCCCCCGTTGCCCAGGACCACTTCGTAGCCGTCGGGCAGGGAGAACAGCTCGCGGAGGCCGGCTCGAATGCTGCCCACCACGGATTTGACCGGCTTCTGGCGGTGGCTGGTCCCGAGGAAGTGGGGAGCGGCCTCGGCCAGGGCGGAGACGGCAGCTTGACGGACCTTCGAGGGTCCCGCTCCAAACCGGCCATCGGTGGGTCGCAGATTGTCGGGGATCGTGATGTCGGGAGTGTCGGTCACGTATGCGATCATGGCATCTATGGCCACGCAGACCGAAACCGGCTCGAGCGGTACCGCTCCGGAGCGCCGGATCTCCCTGAGAATTGCTGCCGTTTCCCCCTCGGCCACCCTGGCCGTGGATGCCAAAGCGAAGGCGCTCCAGGCGCTGGGCGAGAACGTGATCGGCTTCGGTGCAGGGGAGCCCGACTTCCCCACCCCCGAACACATCGTGGAGGCGGCCGTCGTCGCCTGCCGGGACCCCAAATCCCACAAGTACACCCCGACCGGCGGGATACCGGCCCTTCGTGAGGCCCTGGTGGAGAAGACCCGCCGCGATTCCGGCCTGGAAGTCACCCCATCCCAGATCCTGGTGACCAACGGGGGCAAACAGGCTATTGCCAACGCCTTCGCCGTCCTCTGCGATCCGGGTGACGAGGTACTGGTTCCGGCTCCCTACTGGACCACCTATCCCGAGTCGATCGCCCTGGCCGGAGGGGTCCCCGTGGTGATCCCGACCGACGAGTCGAGCGAGTTCCGAGTGTCGGTCGCCCAGCTGGAGGCGGCTCGGACCGACAAGACCAAAGTGCTGATGTTCGTCTCGCCGTCAAACCCCACAGGGTCGGTGTACCCGCGCCAGGAGATCGAGGCCATCGGCCGCTGGGCCGTCGAGCATCACATCTGGGTGATCACCGATGAGATCTACGAGCACCTCACGTATGACGGGGTCGAGCACCATTCGATGCCGGTTGTGGTGCCCGAGTTGATCGATCGCTGCATCGTGGTCAACGGCGTGGCCAAGACCTATGCCATGACCGGTTGGCGGGTGGGATGGCTCATCGGTCCGACCGACGTGGTGACGGCGGCGACCAATCTCCAGTCCCATGAGACGTCCAACGTGGCCAACGTGTCGCAGAAAGCGGCGCTGGCCGCCGTCGCCGGGGACCTGACCGCCGTGGCCGAGATGCGTGAGGCCTTCGACCGTCGCCGACGGACCATCCACACGATGCTCAACGAGATCGATGGGATCTCCTGCATCGAGCCCAAGGGAGCCTTCTACGCGTTCCCGTCGGTGAAGGGGCTCATTGGCCTAGAGCTGCGTGGTCGCCGTCCCAGCTCCAGTGCCGAGCTGGCCGAGCTGGCCATCGACGAAGCCAAGGTGGCCGTCGTCCCGGGCGAGGCGTTCGGCGCACCGGGATATTTCCGGATGTCGTACGCGTTGGGTGACGAGAACCTGGTTGAGGGCGTCACCCGTTTGTCGAAGTTGTTCGGCGAAGCGAGCTAGGCCCTAGGGTCGACGCAAATTCAAAGACAGTCCGCAGAATCCACATGAGTCGGCATGAGTCGGCGTGAGTCCCGGCAGCTTCACCACCAGAAGTCCTAGTAACGAAATGCGCGCTGGGGTACGTGCCTAGAGGAAGGAACACCATGGGTAGGGTGCTGGTCACCGAGAAGTTGGCGCAACGAGGCCTCGATCTGCTGGCCGAGTCCGGCTCCGAGGTGGATGAACAGCTGGGCCTGTCGCCCGAGGACCTGGTCTCCGCCGTTGTCGGAGCTGACGCGCTGATCATCCGCTCGGCCACGACGGTCACTGCTGAGGTCCTCGCAGCCGGAACCGACCTCGTCGTAGTGGGTCGGGCCGGCATCGGCCTCGACAACGTTGATGTGGCCGCGGCCACCGATCGCGGCGTCATGGTGGTGAATGCCCCACAGTCGAACATCCTCTCCGCAGCAGAGCAGGCCATGGCCCTGCTGTTGGCCCAAGCCCGCAACATCCCACAGGCTCACTCCGCCCTCGTGGCCGGCAAGTGGGAGCGCTCCAAGTGGACGGGCGTCGAGCTCTACGGCAAGACACTCGGCGTGGTCGGCCTGGGTCGGGTGGGAGCCCTGGTCGCCCAGCGAGCGATGGCGTTCGGCATGCACCTGGTGGCATACGACCCCTATGTCTCGGCTGACCGGGCCAAGCACATGGGCGTGGATCTCATGGGCATCGAGGAGCTGGTGGCCGAGGCGGACTTCGTGACCATCCACCTGCCCAAGACACCCGACACCATCGGTCTATTCGGTCGCGACCTGCTGGCCAAGGCCAAGCCAGGGTTGCGGATCATCAACACCGCCCGAGGCGGGATCGTCGACGAGGAGGCGTTGGCCGACGCCATCAAGGACGGTCAGATCCAAGGGGCAGGTCTCGACGTGTTCTCCAAGGAGCCGACCACCGAGTCGCCCCTCTTCGAGCTTCCGTCGGTCATCGTGGCGCCCCACCTGGGCGCCTCGACGGCCGAAGCGCAGGACAAGGCGGGGGTGACCATCGCCGAACAGGTCATTCTGGCCCTCAACGGCGACTTCGTACCCTTTGCCGTCAACGTGTCGGCCACTGACGTGTCCGAGACCGTTCGGCCGTTCATGGGTTTGTCCGAGCAGCTCGGCCGGATCTTCTCGTGTCTCAATGACGGTCTGCCTGACGTCCTCGACATCGAGTACCAGGGCGGTCTGGCCGGAGCCGGTACCGGGATCCTGACCCTATCCATCCTGAAGGGGATCTTCGCCGCCGGAACTGAGGAGCCGGTGTCGTATGTGAACGCACCCCAGCTGGCCGCCGAGCGCGGCTTGGTGATTCGGGAGACGTCGACTATCACGGCTCAGGACTTCGTGAACCTCATCACGTTACGGAGCAGCGATCACTCGGTTGCCGGGACGCTGACCGGCGCTCGCGAACGAGCCCCGCCTGGTCATGGTCGACGACCACACCGTTGAGGTTCCTCCCGCTCCCAACATGTTGGTCGTCCGGAATGATGATCGGGCTGGCATGATCGGCGTGGTCGGAACGATCATCGGCGAGGCCGACGTGTCCATCTCCTCGATGGCCGTGGGGCCATCTGCCACCGGCCACACTGCGCTGATGGTATTAACCACGGATCGATTGGCGCCTGACGATGTCTTAAGCCGCCTTCGTGCCGCGCCGGGTATCAGCGACGTGCATACCATTCAGTCCTGAGCAGCATCAAATCCGAGGCTCATCAGTTCTGTAGTGGCCGACGCCGCCGCGGAGCGCGGGTCGATGGCGAGTGCACGTGGTCGAATTGCGGTGAGATGGGGCAAGACGGCCGCGGACGTACCCACTGGTCACAGCGGTGGATCCCGGCCCGGCGGCGGCGCTTGCGGCCGTGCCGGCTCATTCCAGCTGAAAGAGCCGGTCGGCTCGTCGTTACTGTCGGTGCCGTCGGTGTCTCTCGGGGGTGGCTTCTCGGGTGGGAGCCACAGCCAGGCCCCGGGGCCGCCCTCTAGTCGGAAGCCCTTGTGGTGTCGGAGGTAGTGGTGGTGGTGGCATAGCCGGGCCAGGTTCCACAGGGCCGTCTCGCCGTTTTCGACCACGGGGATGATCCGATGGTCGATCTCAAGCCCGTCTCGTACGTCGCAGCCCGGGACCACACAGGTCGGGTCCCGGGCGACCAGGGCCGTCGCTAAGGGGGCCCGAATGGTCCGGCCCAACGGGCAGATGGTGGCGATGTCGTTGCCCTTGGTGATGACCAGGTGCAAGATGGCGTCGCCCAGCAACGACCGGGCCGTCTCGAGAGGGACCGGGCCAATGCCCGGTATCTCACAGCACTCGTCGCCTTCGAGGCTCCCCCGGCGGAGGGCGGCCAGGTCCACCCGGAGGTGCACGCTGGCCGGTGGGGGAAGCCGCGGGAGCTCCCTGGTCGTGGGGCGGGTCGGTCGGGTCGGGTCTTGTCGGTGCTGGTCCGGCCCGAGTCCGCCCTGGCTGTGCCTGCCCGGTCGGTGTCGTCTGGCCGGCCCACCGGTCCCCCGGGGACCGGGGCGCTCGCCGGTGAGCAGGGCGACCAGGGCGTCGGCCTCGTAGGCGTCGGGGCGCTCTCTCACGCCGTGGGCTCTGGCCTCGTCGAAGATGGCCGTGCGGGTGGGCTTGAGGGCGGCGATGACCTTGGCCCCAGCGTCGGGGGTGAACAGGCCCTCCAAGCGAAGGCCCCGTCTCGATCGGTGTAGTGGCGCAGGTAGCGAGACTCCCGGATGCGCTCGTAGTGGGCCGGGGTGTCCTCTCCGGATCGGGCCTTGGCCTTGGCTCGCAGGCAGCGGTCTGGAGCTGGCGGTTGGACTCTCGTGGGTCCTTGGCCGCTTCGACCAGCTCGTCCTCGCTGGCGGGGTCGAGTCACAAGACCTCGGCCACCTGGCGGGCCCGAGAGGTGGACAGCTCGCCTTTGCGCAGGGCATCGTCCAGCGTGGTGCTTCCATCGGGTCGGCCAGCTGGAGCGAGCCTGCGGCTCCCCCGAGGGACTCCCCGGTCTTTTTCGACAGCCACTCGGCCCGGAGCGCAGACCGTCTCGGCGGTGGAGCTCGGTCTCGGTTGCCCGCTTGGCCGCCAACGCCTTGCCGGTGGCACAGAGGTGCTCAGCTCGAGTGAACTGCTCGACCAGGCGTGCGGCGTCTTCTCCCCAGTAGCGCCCCGGCTCGAAGGTGGACACGAAGGACTCGAGCAGCGAGATGGCCTCGGTCAGGGACTCGGCGGTGTCGGGCGATCCGGGGCCCGTGTGCGGTGGCGGTGCACTGGCGACTGGCAGCGGGCCGACGGGACGACCCGAGCGGACTTCGGCCGCTCGGCGCGCCCTGGCGCCCGCTGCGTTGCCTACTGCGTTGGTCCGTCGTGGCCATACACGAATCTCGCAGGGGGGTGTAACGGCACCCGTGGGGCGGTATGAATGCAGCTCGATGGCGAAGGTCAGGCGAAGGATGACGAAGCGGGCCTCGAGTCAACCGTCTTACCGCACGACCGGGCCGGAGGAATCGGTCATGAAATATTCCGCGAAACTGTCGCTGACGGGGACCAAGTGAACGAAGGGAAAGCTGTGGCGCAACTATTGCAACGGGGCAGTGAGACGGCCGGCGCAGTGCGAAGAATGAGGGTCGACCTTGACGGGGTTGTCGTAGCGCGCCTCCGACGCCGGTGGGATGAGACGCACGAGTGCGACCTGGCCGTTCCGGTCAGGCCGGATCGGACTGGACGTCCAGCTCGCCGTTGCCAGTCGAACTCGCCGAAGAACGGCAGGATTCGAGTCGAGGTTTCGTTGCCCTGGAGCGCATTCTGGAAGACGTTCTCACGCCGAGGCGGGCGCTGATTGCCCGGATCGCCAGGCGAAATCGTCGCCTTCTTCTGGGTCATGTACCTGGCCGTGTCGGCTAGCGAGCCAAGCCGATCGAAGGGAGACCGGCAGCGCGCCCGATGAAAGACGGCCGATTGCCACAGCCCGGCTGCGACGAAGCCGGCTGCGACGAGCGGCTGCGACCAAGCCGGCTCGCGACCAGCCGGCGGCGACCAAGCCAGGCCGGCGACGTGGATCAAAGTCAGGCCATCACCACTCCGCGGAATCAGTGGTGAGACACCACCAGCCGGAAGCCCGCATGGTATTACCCGCGCTGAAGAGGGCCTGGTGCGCAGCGGCCCCGACCCGGACTCGAGATCGTCACCGAGCCGGTGCATTCGCGGCCGACGACATCCTCAGGCAAGAGAGCCAATCCCGACATGTGCTGGCGAACGTGTGGATCGAGGTACGCATGGGGCGGCACCAGAAGGCGCCCATCACGCCGTCCGTGAAGTCCCTCGACAGCGGCAGGTCGATGATCAGGTGGCTTCCAGCCGCTCACATACCTCGTCGAACCGGGGTCGGCCGACTTCGAGCTCCGCGACCTCGGGCACGTAGTCACGTATCATCCACTGTTCGGTGTGGCGCAACGGGTCGTAGGTGAGAACGACACGGAGCGGCGCCACGCGGCACAGCTCATCGATGCCGGCGACGCCAATCGGCCCAGTGATGGACGGTAAGGACAGCGAGCACGGCATCGGCCGCTCGGTTGGGAAGGGGGAGGTGCTCGGCCACCGCCTGGATCCCTGGCGCTGCACCGAGTGCTCGTTGGCTGAGCATGACGTCAGACGGCTCAACGGCTACGACGTCGATTGGGAGGCTCGTAGGAACCGGTCCCGGCGCCCACGTTCACGACGGAAGTCGCGCTTCCAAGCGCAGTCTCGATCGCCAGAGACCCACGCGGGGTCGGATCGCCGACCGACGGTGTAGCCAAGCCCGATCTGGTCGTAGGTGGCAGCCGGCGTTGTCAGATCACAGACGTTGGCGACGGGGAACCGGCGGCCAGGTATCGCCACCGATGCCGGGGATAAGACCACTTGCGTTTCTGTTTCGGTCTCCGATCACTTTGGAGACCGCCACCGCGGCCAGCCCGGCGACGAGTAGGAGGAGTAAGAGTCGTTTCACCATGTCACCACCCTACCGAGGGTGAAGGCCCCCTTACCGAGGGTGAGGCCGGCGGATCATGCCCAGCGGATCAGACCCGCCCTACGGAGGTAACGACCCGCCCGCCTCTGGTATCCTCAGCGGGTGACGGGGAGCCAGGAAGCTCGATGAGCCTCGTAGGCGTCGATCTCATCGAGGTAGCGCAGCGTCAGGCCGATGTCATCCCAGCCGTTGACCAGCCGCTCCCGGGTGAAGTCGTCGAGCGGGAAGGTGGCCTCGATCCCGGCGGCGGGCGCATCGACGGTGCAGCGCTTCGACGTCGACGGTGATCTCCAGCGAAGGATCGGCGGTGACGGCGTCGAGCAGGGCCCGCCCGATCTCCGGGTGAGACCTGGACAGGGACGAGTCCGGACTTGGTGCAGTTATTGCGGAAGATGTCGGCGAACCGGGGCGAGATCACCGCTTTGAAGCCGTAGTCCTGGAGCGCCCAGACGGCGTGCTCCCGGGACGATCCCGTCCCGAAGTTGTTGCCCGGCCACCAGGATGGTGGCGCCGGCGAATTCTTCCTTGTTCAAGACGAAGTCACGGTCGTCCCGCCACTCGCTGAACAGGCCGGCGCCGAACCCGGTCCGTTCCACCCGCTTCAGCCAGTCGGACGGGATGATCTGGTCGGTGTCGACATCGGACCGGTCCAGGGGCACGGCCGCGGCCGGTGACGACTTGCACGGCTTCCATCAGGTCGAGCTCCTCGGGAGTGGCGAAGTGGCCGGCCACCGAGGTGGCGGCGGCGACGGCGGGGGAGACCAGGTGGGTGCGACCGCCCCGACCCTGGCGGCCCTCGAAATTCCGGTTGGAGGTGGAGGCGGCACGCTCGCCGGGAGCGAGCTTGTCCGGGTTCATGGCCAGGCACATCGAGCACCCGGGTTCCCGCCAGTCGAATCCAGCGGCGGTGAAGACCTGGTCCAAGACCCTCCGATTCGGCTTGGGCCTTGACCCGGTGGGAGCCGGGAACGACCAGGGCGCGCATCCCGGGATGGACCTGCCGGCCCCGCAGCACGTCGGCCGCCGACCGCAGGTCTTCGATCCGGCCGTTGGTGCACGACCCGATGAACACGGTGTCGACGGCGACCTCGTGCATTGGCGTGCCGGCCGCCAGGCCCATGTACTCGAGCGCCCGGGCGGCCGCCTCCCGTTCGCCCGGCGTAGCGAAGGAGTCCGGATCGGGAACGGCGCATCGAGGCGGGCCACCTGGGCCGGGTTGGTCCCCCAGGTCACGTGTGGGAACAGCGCGGTGCCGTCGATGGTCACCTCCTTGCCGAAGGTGGCGCCGTCGTCGGTCGGCAGCCGGAGCCAGGCCTCGACCGCTTCCTCCCACGCCGCCCCCTTCGGGGCGTGGTCGCGGCCCTCGATGTAGGCGAGGGTGGTCTCGTCCGGGGCGATCATGCCGGCGCGTGCCCCGGCCTCGATGGACATGTTGCAGACGGTCATCCGTCCCTCCATCGAGAGCGCCGCGGATGGCCGAGCCCCGGTACTCGATGACGTGGCCCATCCCGCCGCCGGTGCCGATCCGGCCGATGACCGCGAGCACCAGGTCCTTGGCCGTGACCCCGGCCGGGAGCTCACCGTCGATGGTGACCGCCATGGTCGCCGGTCGCTGTTGGGGAAGGGTCTGGGTGGCCAGGACGTGCTCGACCTCGCTGGTGCCGATTCCGAAGGCGAGGGCCCCGAAGGCCCCGTGAGTCGAGGTGTGGCTGTCACCGCACACGATGGTCATGCCCGGCTGGGTCAGTCCCTGCTCGGGACCGATGATGTGGACGATGCCCTGGTTGGCGTCGCCCATCGGGTAGCAGGTGATTCCGAACTCGGTGCAGTTGGCCGCCAGCACCTCGAGCTGCTTGGCCGAGATGGGATCGGACACCGGCTTGTCGATGTCGGTGGTCGGCACGTTGTGGTCAGCGGTGGCGATGGTGAGATCGGGCCGATGGACGGGCCGACCGGCGAGGCGGAGCCCGTCGAATGCCTGGGGGGAGGTCACCTCGTGGATCAGGTGCAGGTCGATGAAGAGAATGTCGGGCTCGTCGTCGCCGACGTGGACCACGTGGCTGTCCCAGACCTTCTCGGACAGGGTGCGGGGCGTTTCGGCCATTCGGATCAGTTCCCCACTTTCACGATTTCGACCTTCAGTTTGCCGCCCGGTGCTGCATACTCGACGACGTCGTTGGCTACCCGACCAACCAGGGCCTGGCCCGAGGGGCGAACCCGGCGAGACCACCGTGAGATCACCCTGGCGCTCCTCGATCGACCCCACGAAGAAGTCCTGGGTGTCATCCTCGTCGTCCCCCTCGTAGCGGAGGGTGACGACCGCGCCAGGGCCCACCGAGCCGTCGGCCGTTACCGCGTCGTTGTCGACCACGTGGGCGTCTTTGAGCAACCTCTGCAACTGGCGGATCCGAGATTCCATCTTCCCTTGCGAGTCCTTGGCCGCGTGGTAATCGCCGTTCTCGGACAGGTCGCCGAGGGCACGGGCCGACTCGATAGCGGCCGCGATCTCCACCCGTCCTCGGGTGGTCAGGTCCTCGAGTTCGGCTTGGAGCCGGTCGTAGGTCTCACACGTTAGCTGGGTGGCAGAGGTATCGCTCACGGCTATCCAGGTTAATCGCCCTCACCGGTCTCTCAGAGAGGGTCCAGAACACGCTCTCAGAGAAGGTCCAGCACACCTCTCAGAGAGGCTCCAGAACACGGCCGACCTCAACGGGCCGTGGTGACATACCTCGTGGGGTCGAACCTCCGGGTGAGCAGCCGGAACCGCCAGGTGAAATCGGGCCACATCGTCGTGTTGTGGCCGCGGGAGTCCAGGTACCAGCTGGCACAGCCCGAGTTCCACACCGAGTGCTGGAGCTTCGATTGCAGTCGCTGGTTGTACTCGGTCACGACGTCGCCGCGGACGTCGACGCTAGAAAGGCTGCCCGCCCCCATCTGCTCCAATGCGTCCACGATGTAGTTGAACTGCGACTCCATCATGAAGATCATCGACGTGTGCCCGAGCCCGGTGTTGGGCCCGGTGATCATGAACAGGTTGGGGAATCCCGAGACGGAGGTCCCGAGATAGGCCTCGGCCCCATCGCTCCAGTGGTCTTTCACGGTTCGTCCGTCGCGGCCGAAGATCATCCTGGCCACGGGAGGCTCGGCCGCCTGGAACCCGGTGCCGAAGATGATGGTGTCCACCTCGTGGTTCACGCCATCGGCGGTCACGATCGAGCCGGCGCGCACCTCCTTGATGGGCTCGCTCACCAGGTCCACGTTGGGCTGCTGGATGGCGGGGTAGTAGTCGTCGGACAACAGGATGCGCTTGCACCCGAACCCGAATGACGGGGTCAGCCGGCTGCGGAGGTCGGGGTCGCTGACCTGGCGGGCCAGGTGCTTGGCCGCCACCCGCTCTCCGGGCTTGTTCAGCCGCGGATTCTTCACCATGCCGAACACCATGAGCTCTCGAGCCCAGTAGATGAAGGTGCGAAGGGCGCGCTGGGCGAGGGGCAACCGCCGGTAGAGCAAGCGCTCCCACCGGGCCAGGGGCCGATCCGGTCGGGGGACGATCCATGGCGGCGTCCGCTGGAACACGTCCAGGTGCTCGACCGTGGGCTGGATCTGGGGCACGAACTGGATGGCGGACGCCCCGGTCCCGATGGCGGCCACCCGTTTCCCGGTCACGTCGTGATCATGGCGCCACTCGGCCGAGTGGAAGACGGTTCCCTCGAATGTCTCGATGCCCGTGATGTCGGGCAGCGATGGCTCACTGAGCGGGCCGGTGCCGAGCACCACGACGTCGGCTGTGACGACGCCCTGGTCCGTCTGGATCTGCCAGCGAAGGTTGTCCTCGTCCCACCGAAGTGCTGACACCTCGTGTCTGAACCGGATGAACCGCTTCACGTCGAAGGTGGTGGCACAGGTGCGGATGTACTCCTCGATCTCCGACTGGGGCGCGAACGAGCGGGTCCAGTCGGGATTGGGCGCGAACGAGAACGAGTACAGGACCGAAGGGACATCGCACTGGCAGCCCGGGTACGTGTTGACGTACCAGGTTCCGCCCAGGTCCTCCTCGCGCTCGAGGATCACGAAGTCTTCGATGCCCCGTTGGCGGAGCCTGATGGCCATGCCGATACCGGCCAGCCCGGCTCCGATGATGGCCACCCGGTGATGTTCGGTGTTCAGAAGATCTCCCTCATCCATGGTTACTAGTAGTAACCTACTTGTAGTAGGATAGCAAGCGTGAACGGCGGAAATCTCGCGGCCAGCTCGCTGGCCAGGAGGAACAAGGTGTCCAAAGCCACCGCAACTCGGGAAGACGAAGCCGCGGCGACCACGAAGGGTCATGTCCAGCGAACCAGGCGCCGGGTGCCGCGTGAGGTCCGGATACCCCAGATCGCCCGCATCGCCGAGGATCTCTTCGGCCAGTTCGGCTACCAGGGGACTTCGATGGACGACGTGGCCCGGTTGGCCGGCATATCGAAGCCCGTGGTCTACGACCTGGTCGGGTCCAAAGAGGAGCTGTTCAGGCTGTGCATGGCCCGCAGCGCCGACGAGTTGGCCACTCGGGTCGCCTCCGCCGTCGCGGGATGCCCCCGCGGACGATCGGCTCCGGGCGGGAGCACTCGCCTTCTTCCAGTTCGTCGACGAGCATCGGCCGGCATGGCGGGGCCTGCTCGCCTCGGGCAGCTCGCCCTTGACTGCGGAGATGTCCGAGATCCGGAGACGCCAGGCCAGCCTGGTCGCCGGGCTTCTGTTCGAAGAGGGGCCCGATGGGGAGCGGGCCGGCTGCCTCTGGCCAACTTCCCCTGAGCCTTCCTCGGGACCGCCTCGACGCCTCCTCGAGGGCCACCGCCACCCTGAAGGACCCGGTCATCGCCGACGCGTTGGCCAACGCCATCAACGGCGCCTTCGAGGCCCTGGCCGGCTGGTGGCACAGACCACGAGTCGATGAGCGCGCACGACCTGGCCGAGCTGATGGTCAACCTGGTGGGTCCTGGGCTCGACACATTCTGCCTGCATCGACGCGGCTCGACCGGAGCACACCGATGAAGCGCCGCCCCGACGACCTCCGTGGGGCACTGGTACTGGTCACCGGGGCCGGCAGTGGTATCGGCGAGGCCACCGCATCGCGCCTTCGCCGACCGGGGTGCCTCGGTGCTGTGCGCCGACATGGACGCCGACGCTGCGGAACGGACGGCGCGCGTCTGTCGGCCGGACCGGACCGGCGCCAGTGGGCGGTCCGTCGCGGTCGGGCCTACACCGTCGACGTCGCCGACCGGGATGCCATGACTGCTATGGCCGCCCAGGTCGCCGAGGAGCATGGCCCCCTTGACGTGCTGGTCAACAACGCCGGCGTGGGCATGTCCGGTCGGTTTCTGGCCATGTCGCCCGAGGACTGGGACTGGATCCTCGGGATCAATCTGATGGGCGTGGTCCACGGCTGCCAGGCCTTCGGTCCGGCCATGGTGGAACGAGGCCGCGGGCACGTGGTGAACCTGTCCTCCGGACTGGCGTACATGCCCCGAGCCACCGAGCCGGGCTATGTCACCAGCAAGGCAGCCGTGCTCGCCCTGAGCCGGTGCCTCCGAGCCGATTGGGGGGCGAGGGGCGTCGGTGTGTCGGCGATCTGTCCCGGGGTGATTGCCACACCGATCATCGAGCGGACCAGGTTCAGGGGCGACCGTGCCGGGGCTGACACGGTCGGCAAGGTGAAGCAGACATTCGCCAAGGGCCACCCACCGGCTTTGGTGGCCGAAGCCATCGTGGGCGCAGTGGTGCGGAACCGAGCGGTCGTGGCCGTGGGGATCGAAGCCCGGATCGGCTGGGCGTTGAACGGTTTGTTGCCGTCCCGGGTGGTGGATGCCATTGCCAAGGCGACACCCGGGCGGGATCTGAGCCGGCGGGTCTGAGCCGCGGGATCTCAGCGGCGGAGACGACGCCAAGCGATCTGGGTCGGACCTTACGGTTCGGACGCTGACCGGATCGACCTGGTCAGTGCAAGTCGACCCGACCGTCGCTGCGAAGGATGCCCAGGCGCCCGCATCCCTCCTCGGTCACCAGCACGGCCAGCTGGTCGGGGTCGGTGACGTTGGCCCAGGCGCGGCGGCCTTCGGGCGTGCGGCAGGCGACGATCGCTCGTTCTGGTGCACCGTCACGGTCGTAGGTCACCGTGTAGGTCTCCACCGTGACCTCACCGGCGGCATCGGCATCGGGTGAGCACTGGGGTAGGGCGTCCACCGCCGCCTGGGGATCAACCCAGCGGAACCCGGCGGCCTCCTCGATCTCGGTGTTCTCGGGGACGACACCGGGCAGGGACGTGGTCGCGTCGGGGTCGGTCCCGTAGATCCCGAGGGAGTGCTTCGGTCATGTACTAACCGACGTTGGTGACCATGCCCAGCGAGCCGGGGTCCTCCCGAAGTGCCCCCACCATGGTGGCGATGCCGTGGGTGCCGTAGTTGCTGCCGGGCGTCCCGAAGAAGGTGAGGCCGCCGGTGAGGGTCAGGGGCCGTGCCTCGTCGATGGCCGACGCCCAGCTCGGCGGCGACAATTTCTGCGGCGGCCGAGGGGAAGTACGAGTGGAGGTCGAGGTGGCCGATGCCGTCAATGTCCGTGCCTACTTGGGCCGCCGCCGCTTGCGCGCTCAGACGGACGGCGGGCGAGGAATGAAAGTCGGCTCGATGGGAGAGGTACCAGTGGTCATTGGCGTCCGCGCCGGCCAGGGGGAACACCCACCGGTCGCGGGGCACGCCCGCCGCCTCCGCCGCCTCCGCCGAACAGACGATCAGCGCCGCTCCTTGGTCGACCTGCATGTTCCCGGTGAGCAACTTGCGATACGGGAAGGAGACCATCCGGTTGCTCTCGCTGACGGTGATGATGTCCTCGGCGGTGTATGGCTCGGTGATCCAGGCGTTCGGATGCGTGGCCGCCACCTCCGAGAAGCGAGCCCACAGAGCGCCCATGCGCTGGTCGTGCTCGGGAAGCGAACGTCCGGCAGCGGCCCGGAGCGCGTTCTCGAACAGGGGGAACACATGGATCGGCACGTTGATGCCGCTGGCTTCTTCGGCGTCGGTGGTCACGCGACGGGTGGCGCCGAGGACCAGGGGCTGATCTCCGCCGGGAGGCTCCACCGTCCAGCCGAGCACGGGTCGACCCGGGTGCTTGCGGGTCGCCGTCGCCGTGTAGCCACAATCAGCGCCCACGATCACCGCAACGTCGAGCTCGCCGCGACCGATGGCCAGGGCCGTCTGATTGACCATCAACTGGGGGTTGTTCGCCCCCATCGCTGGCGAGGGCCAGCTCCTTGGGCTCGATCGACAGTTGTTCGGCGACCAGCCCGGCCGGGTTGCGGTAGGCCCAGCTGAACGGGGGTACGGCCCGGATCGAGTCGGTTCGCTTGAGCAGCGCACATCCCGCCCGGGCCCTTCCGCCCGGACCGGACCCATCGCAGTCCTGGACCGCGGTCAACAACGCCGTGACCATCAGCTCGACGGGCTCGGGACGGGACCCAGTTCGGCATCGGGATCGGCGTCGCGGCGGTTCGTGACCTGGCCCACCCCCACGATGACCGGAGTACGCGGATCGATGGACGACATGAGGTGTTTGAGCGTAGTGGGGGTAGCTCAGCCTGCTGTCGCCCGACCACTCTGTGTGCACATGCGAGCCGTCAGAGTGTCGATGGAATGACGTGGGGGATGGTCTCAGGGGCTCAAAGGAGACGGCATTGACAGACCGGGCACCAGCGGTACCCATCGGTAGACTGGCCCAATGCGCATCGCAGTTGGCTCGGACCATGCCGGCTACGACTTGAAGTCACGGCTGGCCAAGCACCTCGCAGACGGGGGCCACGAGGTCGTTGACCTGGGCACGAACTCCCCAGACGTCTCGGTCGACTACCCGACCTTCGGAGAAGCCGTCGGCCAGGCTGTGGCCGCCGGCCTGGTCCAGCTCGGGCTCTGTGTGTGCGGTACCGGGATCGGCATCAGCATCGCCGCCAACAAGGTCCCTGGAATCCGAGCGGCCCTGGTGCACGATGTGACCACCGCCGGTTTGGCCCGGGAGCACAACAACGCCAACGTGATCTGTTTCGGCGGGCGCACCACCGGGATCATCGTGGCCACCGATGCCGTCGACATGTTCCTCGGTACCGCGTATGCCGGAGGGCGCCACCAGCGCCGGATCGACGAGATCGCGGCGTACGAAGCCGGCCGCCAGAGCCAACAAGCCAGCACCGAGCAAGCCAGCACCGAGCAAGCCAGCACCGAGCAAGCCAGCACCGAGCAAGCCAGCACCGAGCAAGCCAGCACGACAGAAAGGCAGCGCACGACCCCATGAGCCCCAGCTATGCCCCAACGCCGTTCGACGCCTGGCTCGGTTGACGACCCCGAGGTGTCCCGCCTCTTGGACGAGGAGATGGATCGTCAGTCGACGACTCTCCAGCTCATCGCGTCGGAGAACTTCACCTCGCCCGCCGTGCTGGCGGCGACGGGGTCGGTCCTCACCAACAAGTACTCCGAGGGCTATCCGGGGAAGCGCTACTACGGCGGGAACCAGATCATCGACGAGGTGGAGAACGTGGCCCGGGACCGAGCCACGGCCCTCTTCGGGGCCGAGCATGCCAACGTCCAGCCCCACGCCGGCGCCAACGCCAACCTGGCCGTCTACCAGGCCTTGCTGGAGCCGGGCGACACCATCTTGGCCATGCGCCTCGACCACGGTGGCCATCTCACCCACGGGTCACCCGCCAGCATCACGTCGAAGATTTGGCGGTTCGTCTCCTACGGGGTCTCCTCGGCCAGCTCGGACCCGGACAAGCCGGGCGAGATCATCGACTTCGACCAGGTGTCCGACGTGGCCCGGCGGGAGCGCCCGAAGCTGATCGTGGCCGGATCTACGGCGTACTCCCGGATCATCGACCCCCTGCCCTTCCGCGAGATCGCCGATTCGGTCGGTGCGCTCTTCATGTTCGATGCCGCCCATCCCGCCGGGCTCATCGCCGGAAAGGTCCATCCCTCACCGGTGGGAGTGGCTGACGTGGTGACGTTCACCACCCACAAGACCCTGCGCGGGCCTCGGGGTGGCGCCATCCTCACCAACGCCGAGCACGCCAAGGCCATTGACAGTGCGGTGTTCCCCGGGCTGCAGGGCGGCCCGCTCGAGCATGTGATCGCGGCCAAAGCGGTGGCCTTTGCCGAAGCGGCGCGCCCGGAGTTCGCCGACTACGCCAGGCAGGTGGTGACCAACGCCGCTGCTCTCGGTAGCTCCCTGGCCGAGGGAGGGTTCCGTCTGGTGTCGGGAGGAACGGAGAACCACCAGGTTCTGGTGGACCTGCGCACCTTCGACACCGAGCTCACCGGGAAGGTGGCCCAGGAGGTACTGGACCGGGCCGGGATCACCTGTAACCGCAACACCATTCCCGACGATCCCCGGACCCCGTTCGTGACCTCGGGTCTCCGTCTGGGCTCAGCCGCCCAGACCACCGCGGGCATGCGTGTCGACGAGATGCGGATCGTGGGCGGGCTGATCGGCCGCGCCCTGTCCAACCGGGAGGACGACGCGACCCTGACGTCGGTGCGCGACGAGGTGCGTGCCCTCTGCGAGGCGTTCCCCCCGTACCCGACCCTGGCCAGGACGTGATCGGAGGGTCCCACCGGTGATTGCTGGTGTACCCGTCGACTGGTACGGGGTGGTGTTCGCGGTGGCCATCCTCGTCTCGTTCCTGGCCACCTTCCCGGTCCGGCGGCTGGCCACCCAGGTCGGGTATGTCGCCCAACCCGACGATCGCAAGATCCACCAACGGGTCACTCCGCAAGCCGGCGGGGTGGCCATGTTCGTGGCCCTGCTGGTGGCCTTTTCCGTCGCCGCCCTGATCCCCCAGCTCCGTGCGGAGTTCCAGGGGTCATCGGAGCCCTTGGGCCTGCTCCTCGGAGCCACGGCGATCTTCGTGGTCGGGGTCATCGACGACATCCGCGATATGTCGGCTCCGGCCAAGATGGCCGGGCAGGTCCTGGCCGCCACCATCTTGTACTTCTTGGGCGTCGACTGGTTCCAGTTCAAGGTGCCCCTGGCCGGATTCGTGGTCCTGTCCCCGGATGTGACGCCCCTCCTGACCGCCCTGTGGGTCATCGGCATCACCAACGCGGTGAACCTGATCGACGGCCTCGACGGTCTGGCCGCCGGGGTGGTGGGCATCGCCTCGGGCGCGCTCGCCGTCTACGGATTCCACCTCCAGGCCCTGGGCAACCTGTCGACGGACAACATCGGTCCATTGATCGCGGTCATCACCTGTGGGATCTGCATCGGCTTTCTGCCCCATAACTTCCACCCGGCCAAGATCTTCATGGGCGATGCCGGGGCCTTGCTCCTCGGGTTGTTGATGGCCGCCTCCACCATGCTCATCGGGGGTCGGTCGGCCGGGCTCGTCGGTGGCAGCTCTGCCGGAGCAGTCCGGAGCGGCCAGACCTACTTCTTCTTCGCCCCCCTGTTCATCCCCTTCTTCATCCTCGGTGTCCCGCTGTTCGACATGGCCTTCGCCTTCGTCCGGCGCACGGCCAACCGGACCGGGTTCGCCACCCCGGACAAGAACCATCTTCATCACCGGTTGCTGCGGTTGGGCCACGGTCATCGCCGCAGCGTCCTCATCTTGTGGGCGTGGACGGCGCTGCTGTCCGGCTTCATCCTCTTCCCGCTCTATGTGTCGAGCGTGAACGCGTTCATCCCCTTCGGTGCGGCGGCCCTCGGCGTCATCCTTTACACGTTGTTCCACCCCAGCCTCCGCCGTCAGCCCGATGACCCCGACGTCGCCCCTGAGGCCGTAGCGACGGACGAAGAGCACCCTGGCCCGAGGACTTCAAGCCGCGATTCGCCTGTTCCCCGGCTCACCCGGGCCGCGGTGGGCAACGGCTCATCTGTGGTTCCGGCCGCCGATCACCCGCCGACGGAGCCGGCCGGCCGCCCTGATTCGATGACCGGACGGTAAACGGGTCGTGACCTCGTTTTGCCGAATAGGCCCCTCAGGTGAGATGATGTCGCACGTGATGTTCTCCCATCTCGCCCGGTTCCGGGGTGGTATTGGTACCTCTGGAACCAGTGGCGACGGCGCTCGACGCGCTGAGTGACTCCGGGATATTCGGTTGAAGCACCTCCTTCGCACATCTACTGACGCGGCACGTCCCAGCGATGGCGGACAACTCACCAATTTCGAATTCCCATCCGGAAGAGGGCGATTCTGCGCCTCAGGAGGGCAGTTCGCCCAGTTCGCCACCTCAGAGCCCGAATCCCACACCCAGCATCATCGACTTCCTGACCATGGGCGTGGCCAGCGCCTTGTGCCTGGTCCTGGGGGGAGGCATCGGCTACGGGATCGATGCCCTAACCGGTACCTCGCCGATCCTGACGTTCGTGGGTCTGGCCTTCGGGGTGGTGGCCGCGGTACTGGTCACCGTCACCCAGGTTCGCAAGTACTTGTAGCCCACCCGGTAGCCCGCGCGCGGAGCAAACCGCTAGTCACCATGTTCGCCCGGTTCACACTTCCTGACGTCCCCTCGGTTTCCCGCCGTACGGTCACCGCCGCGCTTGATCGTCGGTGTCATGGCCCTGGCTGCGGCCATCTCGTTCGACCGTTACCTCCTCGGTGTCGGGGCCTGCATCGGCCTGGCCCTCGGGACCATCAATTTCCGGATGGTGAACTCCTCGGTGGTCAAGGTGGGCGCCCGGGAGGACGAGAACAAGCGTCGTCCGCTGGCCATGAACACCATGGCCCGCATGGGGATCATCTCCGCCATCACCATCGGCCTCTCTTCCTCTCGTTCAACCTCGGCTTCGGGGTCCTGGCCGGACTGGCCGTCTTCCAGCTGTTGCTCCTGGTGAACGTGGCCCGCTCCATGTTCAAGCTCGGGCCCCCCACCGACGGCGGCGAGGGCGTTCTCGACGCCGACGTCCTCGACGTCGTGGAGCGATCAGACGACCACCCTGGGGGTGCGTGACCCGATGAGCCTGGCCCTCAACCTCCTGAGCTCCCACGTGCTGGCGGACGTCTCCGTCGGTGACCACGTCGTCAGGACGGTCGGGGGCCTCACGCTCAACCTGGACACGGTGTGGGGCACCGCGGCCGCCGGTGTGGTGACGGTGCTACTGGGTCTCGTGGTGCGGGCCCGGGCCACTGCCGGGGTGCCGGGCAAGATGCAGCTGGCGTGGGAGTTGGGGATCACCACGGTGAAGAGGCAGGTGGAGTCCAACATCGGTCCCCGTGGGGCCCGCATCGTTCCCTTGGCCGTGACCCTCTTCGTGTTCATCTTGGTATGCAACGTGTTCGCTGTCTTCGGGCTCGGGAGCACGTACGAATGGCTCCCGGCACCGACGGCCGACATCAACCTGCCCCTGGCCATGGCCCTCTTCGTCATCGTGTTGGTCCACATCGCCTCGATCCGGGTTCGGGGCATCCGGGGCTATATCAAGCACTACCTCCTGCAACCGTTTCCGGTAATCCTGATGCCCTTCAACGCGTTCATCAACCTGGTGGAGGAGATAGCCAAGCCGCTGACCTTGGCCCTTCGACTCTTCGGCAACCTGCTTCGAGCGCCTGATGCTGTCGCTGCTGGCATTCCTGGTGGCCTGGAAGCTCGGTGCCATCCCGGTCGGGGGGATCCTGTTCTTGGTGTTCGATCCGGTCTGGAAGCTCTTCGACCTGGTCATCGGGGCCATTCAGGCGTTCATCTTCGCCCTTCTCACCATCCTCTACTTCGATACCGCCATGAGCGACGTCCACTAGTTCGCTCAGCAGGCGTTACCGTTCCGACCACAGTTCTTCAATCAAACCGACACAAAAGGAGAAGCACCAATGGCAGCAACGCACAATGGCGGAGGCCGTAAAACTGGCCGGCGCCATGGTTGGCGGCGGCTTGGCACTGGGAGGCGGCGCCGTGGGCGCTGCCGTCGGTGACGGCCTTGCCGGGAGCCAGACGATTGCCGGTGTGGCCCGTCAGCCCGAGGCACAGGGACGGCTGTTCACCATCATGTTCCTCACCGTGGGTTTGGTCGAGGCCATGTACTTCATCAACCTGGCCTTCACCGCCCTCTTCGTCTTCTCCCTGTACAAGAAGTAGGCCCGTGTACGAGGCAGGCCGGCGTTGCGCCGGGACGGACGACCGCCCAGGGCGGTCGTCTGCACGCGACGGCGACGACCGAACGATGAAGCGAGGCTGACCCACGATGCCCATAGCGCAAACCAGTAACTTCCTCGTCCCCAACGGGACGTTCATCTTTGAGCTGATCGCGTTCCTCATCGTGCTCGGTGTCATCGGATGGAAGGTGCTGCCTCCGCTCAACAAGATGCTGGCCGAGCGCCAGGAGCAGATCCGGGGCGAGATCGAGGCGGCCGAGGAGGCCAAGACGGACGCCGAACAGGCCGACGCCGAGCGCCGGAGGGAGCTCGAGACTGCTCGCCAACAGGCTCGGGAGATCGTCGCCCAGGCCAACCGGACCGCCGATCAGATCGCCACTCGCTCGCCAGAACCAAGCCCAAGCCGAATACGAGCGCATCGTGAGCTCGGCCGATGCCGAAGTAACCATCGCCCGTCAGGCCGCCATCGAGAACATCACGGCCCGCGTAGGGGAGATCGTCCTTGCCGCCGCCGAGCGGGTCATCGGGCGGGAGATCCAGGCTTCGGACCACCAGGACCTGATCGATGAGGCCATCGCCGCGGTCATCCGCCGAGGCCGCCGATACCGGTGCGGCCTCCGGGAGTGGCGGGTGAACCCTGCCCTTCAGGGCTACCTGGCCGCAGTGAGCGAGACGCTGGCCGACGCAGGTGCGCTGGCCGATGCCGCCGTCGAATTGCGGGCGGTGAGTCGCTGGTCGACGGCAGCAACGAATTGAGCTTGGCGCTGAACGACGCCGCCTTGTCGGTTGCGGCGCCGCCGCGCCGTGCTCGACGATTTGCTGGAAGGCAAGGTGCGGCCCGAGGTCCGCACGCTGGTGGCCAAGGCGGTGACCGTGGTCCCCGCCTCCGAGCTGATCGCTTCGCTCCACTGGCTGGCTTCGGAGACACAGTCGCTCGCCGATCGCCCGGCCGACGAGCGGGATGGTTCGACGCCGAGATGATTCTCGGGCGCATGGCGTCGCGCAACCGGGTGACCGGGTATGCCGCCGGCGTGTTCGAGACGCTCACGACGAGCAGCTCGAGGAGATCGAGGATCAGCTCTTCCGTTTCGCGCGGACCGTCGAATCGAACCGGGGGCTTCGAGGTGCGCTCGGCGACCGGGACATGCCGGTCTCTGTGCGGCAGGGAATCATCGCCGACCTCATCGGTGGCCAGGCCTTGCCGGCCACCCAACGCCTCGCCGCATATGCCATCCGGGGCGGTCGCGCCCGGGACATCGTCTCTACCCTCGACGCCATCGTCGTCGAGGCGGCACGAGCACGGGGCTGGCGGGTGGCCAGGGTCAGCTCGGCCGAGGACGTCGGCGAACCCAGCGCAGGGGTTGGGCGACGCGCTGGCCCACCTGACCGGCTCGCCCGTAGAGCTTCAGGTAACGATCGACCCGGCATTGCTGGGCGGCGTCGTCGTACAGGTGGGTGACCTCCTGGTCGACGGGAGCGCCCGCCACCGGTTGGACCAATTCAAGGAGCACCTCCTCATCTCCGAGGCGGGGTACCAAATCCCAGAAGGAAGGGAAGAGAGCTGATGGCTGAGCTCACGATCAACGCCGACGAGATCACCGCCGCATTGCGGCGACACGTCGACGAATATGTCCCCGAGGTCGGAACGGAACAGGTCGGCCGCATCGTGGAGGTAAGCGACGGGATCGCCCGGGTTACCGGCTTGCCCGGCGCCGCGGTAAACGAGATCCTCGAGTTCGAGGACGGGACCACCGGCCTTGCCCTGAACCTCGACGAGGAGACCATCGGCACGGTGATCCTCGGCAGCGATGAGCACCTGGAAGAAGAGCAGCTGGTCAGGGCCACCGGGCGGATCCTGTCCATGCCCGTCGGCGACGCTTGCTCGGTCGGGTGGTCACCGCCCTGGGTGAACCGCTCGACGGGAAGGGTCCGATCCTCACCGAGGAGACCCGACGGCTCGAGGTACAGGCCCCCGGGCATCGTCCGTCGCCAGCCGGTGAGCGAGCCATTGCAAACGGGGATCAAGGCCATCGACGCCATGACCCCGATCGGACGAGGGCAGCGGGAGCTGATCATCGGCGACCGGAAGACGGGCAAGACCACGGTGGCCATCGACACGATCCTCAACCGCGCGGCCTCGGTGTGAAGTGCATCTACGTGGCATCGGGTTGAAGGGCTCGTCGGTGTCCCAGACGGTTGCCACTCTCGAGGCCCACGGCGCCATGGAGTACACGGTGGTCGTCTTGGCCGCGGCGGGAGACCCGGCGCCGTTCAAGTACCTGGCCCCGTTCGCCGGCTGTGCCATCGGCACCCACTGGATGGACAACGGCGAGCACGCCCTCATCGTCTACGACGATTTGTCCAAGCAGGCCGAGGCGTACCGGCAGCTGTCCTTGCTGCTCCGTCGTCCACCGGGCCGAGAGGCGTACCCGGGCGATGTGTTCTATCTCCACAGCCGCCTCCTGGAGCGGGCGGCCAAGCTCTCCGACGCCGAAGGCGGCGGGTCGTTGACCGCTCTCCCGATCATCGAGACCAAGGCCGGCGACGTCTCCGCCTACATTCCCACCAACGTGATCTCGATCACCGACGGTCAGGTCTTCTTGGAGAGCGAGCTCTTCTACTCCGGCCAGCGACCAGCCATCAACGTGGGCATCTCGGTCAGCCGGGTGGGGAGCGCGGCCCAGATCAAGGCCATGAAGGCGGTGGCCGGCACCTTGAAGACGGACCTGGCCCAGTTCCGCGAGCTCGAGTCCTTCGCCACCTTCGGCTCGGAACTCGACAAGGTCTCTCAGGCCCAGTTGGACCGGGGCTATCGACTCAGCGAGCTGCTGAAGCAGGGGTTGAACGTCCCCGTCCCGGTCGAGGAGCAGGTCGTGATCATCTTCGCCGGCTCCAAGGGTACGTCGACGAGGTCCCCGTCTCGCGAGGTCCAGCGTTACGAGGCCGAAGTCCGCGAGTACTTCCGGGCCAACCACGCCGATCTGCTCGACACCATCCGGACCACCGGTCAGCTGCCCGAGGGCGACGCGCTGGACAAGGCCCTGCGCCGCTTCACCGACAGTTTCGACACCGGGAAGGTCGACTGATCCATGGCCGGTGGGCAGGAGCGCGTCCTCAAGCGACGGATCAAGAGCATCCAGTCGACGAAGAAGATCACCAAGGCGATGGAGCTCATCGCTGCGTCGCAGATCATTCGCGCCCAGAACCGCATTGCTACCGCCCGCCCCTACCACGAGGCCATGGCTCGCATCGTGCTCGAGACGGCCACCGGTGACGAGGCGGCTGCCGGTCGCCTGTTGGGCACCCCCGAGACGATCGAGAACGTCGCCGTCCTGTCCGTGGTAGCCGACCGCGGCCTGTGCGGTGGCTACAACACATCGGTCTTCCGGGCCACCGATCGCCTCCTGGCCGCCGGTGAGGGTGACGGCATCAACTACCGCCTCTTCACCACGGGCAAGCGGGCCCAGACCTACTTCCGGTACCGCGGGCCAGCCCGTCGAGGAGTCATTCGCCGGGTTCAGCGAGCGCCCCACCTTCGAGGCGGCCAACTGGTGACCAAGGCCATCGTGACGCCGTTCGTCGAGGGCGAGGTGGATCAGGTCCTGGTCGTGTCCACCCGGTTCCTCTCGGCCGGGTCGCAGCGGGTCGAGGTGCGCCAGCTCCTGCCCCTGGTCGACCCCCGGGAGCCCTCGGCAATCCGACGGCACAGACGGGGCCGAGACCTCACGAAAGTCTCGTCATCGGAGACGGGGGAGGCCCGGGCCGGCTACACCGAGTTCGAGCCCGATGCGGCCACCTTGCTCGAGACGCTGGCCCCGACGGCGGCCGAGACCGAGATCTTCGCCATACTGCTCGAGGCGTCAGCGGCCGAGCTGACCGCCCGGCAACGGGCCATGGCCGCAGCCACCGAGAACGCCGAAGAGCTGATCAAGAAGTACTCGCGGATCATGAACCGTGCCCGCCAGGACACCATCACCACCGAGATCATGGAGATCGTCGGTGGGGCCGAAGCGCTACGGGCCGGTTCAGGCGACGACGAGGGTGGCCTGATGATCCGGGCCGGTAGGTGTAGCTATGCTCACACCGCCACTGGTGACCCCGGGTCACGAGCAACGACCACGTACCACGCGCCACCGACGGCGCACCATCAACCGACGCGCCATTGACTGGCGCACTGTCAACTCACGCATCATCGACTGACCACAGCAAGGGAGCCACACGCTCATGACCACCACCGCCGCTGAGCCCACAAAGACCGAGAACCTGCCGACCGGACGGGTCGTGGCCATCGCCGGCCCGGTCATCGACGTGGAGTTCCCGCCTCACGCCCTGCCCGAGATCAACACCGCCGTCTCGGTCGACATCAACCTCGACAACGACAAGATCGTGGTCACCGCTGAAGTGGCCCAGCAGATCGGTGACGGTCGGGTGCGCTGTGTCTGCCTCAAGGCCACCGACGGCCTGACCCGTGGCGCCGAAGTCCGCAACCTGGGTCACGGCCTGCGGGTGCCGGTGGGCGATGCCGTTCTCGGGCACGTCTTCAACGTGCTGGGCGAGACCCTCGATACCGCGTCGATCGGTGAGGCCGAGGACTACTGGGACATCCACCGGGACGCGCCGGCGTTCGACACGCTCGAGCCTCGGTCATTGATGTTCGAGACCGGCATCAAGGTCATCGACCTCCTGGAGCCGTACGTGCAGGGCGGGAAGATCGGACTGTTCGGTGGTGCCGGCGTGGGTAAGACCGTGCTCATCCAGGAGATGATCAACCGGGTGGCCACCAACCACGGCGGTGTGTCCGTGTTCGCCGGCGTGGGCGAGCGCACCCGTGAAGGTACCGACCTGTGGCTCGAGATGCAGGAGTCCGGGGTCATCGAGAAGGCTGCTCTTGTCTATGGGCAGATGGACGAGCCGCCCGGCGTCCGGTTGCGGGTGGCCCTCGCCGCCCTGACCATGGCCGAGTACTTCCGGGACGTGAAGAACCAGGACGTGCTGTTGTTCGTGGACAACATCTTCCGCTTCGTCCAGGCCGGCTCGGAGGTCTCGACCCTGCTCGGTCGGATGCCCTCGGCCGTGGGTTACCAGCCCACCCTGGCCGACGAGATGGGTGAGCTCCAGGAGCGGATCACCTCGACCCGAGGCCGTTCCATCACCTCGCTCCAGGCCGTGTACGTGCCGGCGGACGACTACACCGACCCGGCGCCGTTCACCACCTTCACCCACCTCGACGCCACTACCGAGCTGTCACGCGATATTGCCTCGTTGGGCATCTACCCGGCGGTGAACCCGCTGACCTCGACGTCGAACATCCTCGCCCCCGAGGTGGTCGGCGAGCGTCACTACAACGTGGCCCGCCGCGTCCAGGGCGTGCTCCAGCGTAACCAGGAGCTGCAGGACATCATCGCCATCCTGGGCCTCGACGAGCTGTCCGAGGAGGACCGGGTCACGGTGTACCGGGCCCGGAAGATCCAGCGATTTTTGTCCCAGCCGTTCAACGTGGGTGAGGTCTTCACCGGCCTCAAGGGCGTCACCGTGCCCATCGAGGAGACGGTCGAGTCGTTCGAGGCCCTGATCAACGGCGAGCTCGACGAAGTCCCCGAGCAGGCCTTCCTCAATGTCGGCGGAGCCGAGTCGGTCCTGGCCAAGGCCCACTCGCTCGAGTCCGAGTGATCGGTTCGGCGCGGATCGATGGCTGACGACGACAATCTCTTTTCGGTACAGGTGTTGGCCCCCGACCGGGTGCTGCTCACCGGGCGAGCCGAGGAGGTCATCATGCGCACGGAAGACGGCGACATCACCTTTCTCGACGGTCACACCCCCTTGGTCGGTGCCGTCGTTCCCTGCGTGGTCCGGGTGGTGCGCGAAGGTGACGACGAGGAGCGGATCGCCGTCCACGGGGGTTTTGTCCAGGTCGAACAGCTTGCCGATGCCGTGGGCGACGACGACGACGGGAGGACGGGCGCTCCGGGTGGCGACACCGGCACCCGGGTCACCGTGCTGGCCAGCGTGGCCGAGCTATCCGAGGAGATCGACGCCGACCGGGCCCGTTTGGCCCTCGAGGCCGCTCAGGCTCGGGTGGCCGAGCTCACGGCGGCCTCGGGCCGGAGCTCCTCGTCCGAGGGGGACGAGGCCGATGCCGAGCTGGTCGAAGCCGAGGCGGCTGTCCGTCGTGCGGAGATCCGGCTCGAGGCATCCGGCGCCACCACCCCTGCCGCCTGAGTCAGGACCTGCCGCCTGAGGCCGCCCCGGCTCGCTCAGCCGAATTCGATGGCGCTGTACTCGCCCAGCTTGTGCAGCGGGTGCATGGCCGAGATGAGGCGGACCGTTCCGGACTTCGACCGCATGACCAGTGACTGGGTCGTCGCCCCCAGCTCGTTGTACCGGACTCCATGGAGGAGCTCGCCATCGGTGATGCCGGTAGCGGCAAAGAAGCAGTTGTCCCCCCGGACGAGGTCGTCGGTGGTGAGGACCTGGTCCAGGTCGTAGCCGGCGGCGACGGCGGACTCACGCTCGCTCTGGTCCCGAGGCCACAGGCGACCCTGGATCTCACCTCCCATGCTCTTCGAGCGCGGCGGCGGCGATCACCCCTTCAGGCGTGCCGCCCACCCCGAAGAGGATGTCGACCCCGGAATCGGGCCAGGCGGTAGCGATGGCACCGGCCACGTCACCGTCGGTGATCAGCCGGATCCGTGCGCCGGTGGCGCGGATCTCCGCGATCATGTCCTCGTGCCTCGGGCGGTCGAGGATCACTGCGGTCACGTCCCGCACCGAGGTCCCCTTGGCTTTGGCCACTGCCTCGAGATTGTCCTCGATGGGCCGGGTGATGTCGATGGAGCCAACGGCGCGGGGTCCCACGGCCAGCTTCTCCATATAGACGCAGGGTCCGGGGTCGAACATGGTGCCCTCTTCGGACACGGCGATGACCGCCAAGGCGCCGCCCCGTCCCAGGGCGGTGGGCGTGGTCCCGTCGATGGGGTCGACGGCGATATCAGCCTTGGGCGGGGTGCCGTCGCCGATCCGTTCGCCGTTGAATAGCATGGGGGCGTTGTCCTTCTCGCCTTCGCCGATGACCACCACACCGTCCATGGCAATAGAGGAAAGGACGATGCGCATGGCGTTGACCGCGGCGCCGTCTGCGCCCTCCTTGTCCCCCCGACCCATCCAGCGGGAGGCGGCGAGGGCGGCGGCCTCGGTGACCCGGACGAGCTCCATGGCCAGGTTGCGATCAGGGGCTTGCGAGGAGACGGTCACGAATGACGACGATAGTGGCTGGGCTCTGGGTCGACGGGACCGTGTTGGTCCATGGGCCTCCTCCGTGGTGATCCAATTCGCGTCAAGCGTCAGGCACTGCGCCCGAACCCATGGGCATGAACAAGCGGTCACTCCTTGCGTTTATCAGCGGCGGTCACACCACAGTAAGTAGTCACTGGATCGAGGCATCGGACAGGGCATACTTGACCGGTGCCGAATCCGAGGACCCCAGCCGCCGCCGCTCCCTTCGGTGCCAATTGATGGACCACTTCGTCGTCTCCTCGAACGGTCCACTGTCAGGGTCCGTCCGGGCCGGGAGGAGCCAAGAATTCGGCGCTCAAGCTCATGGCTGCCTGCCTGTTGGCCGATGGGAGGCACGTGCTCACCAACGTGCCCCAGATCACCGACGTCGACATCATGGGCGAAGTCCTCACCGCCATGGGCGTTACTGTCACCCGGGGCGCGACGCCCGACGAACTGGTGGTGGAGACCCCAGTTGATGTTCTGCCCGAGGCACCCTACGACCTGGTCGAGAAGATGCGGGCTTCGGTCGTCGTCCTGGGTCCACTGCTGGCGCGCCACGGCCGGGCCCGGGTGTCCATGCCCGGCGGGGACGACTTCGGCCACCGGCCGATCGACATGCACCTGCACGCGCTGGAGGCATTGGGCGCGGCGTTCGAATCGTCCCATGGTTACGTCGAAGGAACCGTCGAGAGCACAGTGGCGTCGAGGCCGCGACTGGTCGGGAACCCGGGTGGTCCTCGAGTACCCCAGCCATACGGCAACGGACAACGTGCTGATGGCCGCGGTGCTGGCCAAGGGCACCACGGTCATCGAGAACGCCGCTCGTGAGCCCGAGCTCTGCGATCTGGCTGCGTTCCTGAACGCCATGGGGGCACGGGTCCAGGGTGCGGGTACCTCTCGCATCGAAGTGGAGGGTGTGGACTGCCTCCACCCGGCCCACCATCGGGTCGTAGCCGACCGGGTGGTCTCGGCCACCTTCTTGGCCGCTGCGGGCCTGGCCGGCGGCGACGTCGTGGTGGAGGACGCTCGGCGCCGACCATATGGACATGCTGATCCGGAAGCTGAACCAGACCGGAATGCACATCACCCAGGGTCCCGATGGTCTGCGGGCCGAGCGCGATGCCGTCCGTACGCCTCCGACCGGTGGACATCGCCACGCTGCCGTACCCCGGAGTGGCCACCGACTACAAGCCGTTGGTGGTGACGTTGCTCACCGTGGCCGACGGGGTGGGGATCGTCACCGAGAACCTCTTTTCGGGCCGGTTCCGCTATGTGGACGAATTGCGGCGGATGGGTGCGGACATCCGGACCGAAGGGCATCACGCCGGTGGTACGTGGTGTGCCCCGGCTCTCGGGCGCTCCCGTCCGCTCGTCGGACATCAGGGCCGGAGCGGCACTGGTGTTGGCCGGGTTGGTGGCCGAGGGGGACACGATCGTCTCCGATGCCCACCATGTCGACCGCGGCTACGAGGATTTTGCCGGCAAGTTGTCATCACTGGGCGCCAAGGTCTCTCGAAGCGACTGATCGCGGTCGCCGAGCGTAACGCCTGCGCCCGTATACGCTCTCGGAACTCCATGACGAACCGTCCCACCGATCCCACCGCCCTGCTCGCGGCCGCCCAGGACGGCGACCGGGTGGCTTTGGCCCGACTGCTGTCCTATGTCGAGCGGGGAGGTGAGCAGTCCCGCCAGGTGGCCCATCTCGCCTATCGGGCCCCCGGGCGGGCCTACACAGTGGGCCTCACCGGGGCACCGGGATCAGGCAAATCGACCCTCACCGACCGCCTCATCGGCGTCATGCGCCAGAAGGGGTTCCCCACTGATGGCTCCGCCGCTGACGCCTCGCCCGTCGATACGTCGCACCAGGTCGCAGTCTTGGCCATCGATCCGTCGTCCCCGTTCACCGGAGGAGCCATCCTCGGTGATCGGGTCCGCATGCAGGATCACGCTCTCGATGACGGCGTCTACATCCGCTCGATGGCCACCCGCGGCCATCTCGGCGGGTTGGCCGTCGCCGTTCCCGACGCGGTGCGGGTCCTGTCTGCGGTCGGCCTACCTGTGGTCCTGGTGGAGACGGTCGGGGTCGGCCAGGTGGAGGTGGACGTGGCGTCGGCCACCGATACGACCGTGGTGGTGGTGAACCCGGGCTGGGGAGACGCCATCCAGGCCAACAAGGCGGGACTGCTCGAGATCGCCGACGTCTTCGTCATCAACAAAGCCGATCGGCCGGGGGTCAGAGAGACCCGTCGCGATCTCGAGGGCATGCTCGACCTCACTGCGCTGGCTGAGTGGCGACCCCCGATCGTGGACACCGTGGCCACGACAGGCGACGGCAGTGAAGCCCTGTGGACGGCCATTGCCGACCACCGCGCCTACCTCGACGGCAGCGGCCTCTTGGACAAGCTCCGGCGGGAGCGATTGGAGCGGGAGTTCCACCAGATTCTCGTGGCCCGACTCGAACGGAAGATCGTCGAGCTCCACGGGTCGTCCGGATACGCGGCCGTGATCGAATCCCTCATCGCCGGCGACGTGGACCCCTACGTTGCCGCCGATCAATTGCTGGCCGGCATCATGACGCCCGATCCGCCAGAGGACGAGGACTAAGACAAGACAGGTAGAAAATCGCCAGCGGGTGTTGGCCGTGGTTCGGACAGTATCCGGCACCTCGGCACGAAGGCGGCAGCTCGGCACGTATCCGGCGGTTCGGCACCGCATCCGGCGTTTCCGCGCCGACTGTGATCGTCACGCCAGGCCGGCTGCGAGTGCGGGGCACGGGGACCGGCGTAACCGAGGCGTTATAAAACTGTCCAGCTCCGTTAACACTGCACTCCTACCATGCCCGGATATGCACCCCAGACCGGTTCGACGAGTGCAACGCCTTCCGGCCGGGCAGCGAGAGCACGCCAGCCGACGCCTTCGAGACCTGATCCGGTCGAACATCCACTGGGGCGCCTATCCGGGTGGCTTTCTGCCTGGAGAGTCCGAGCTCATGGTGGCCCACGGTGCCTCCCGGGCCACGGTCCGAGAGGCCCTGAACATGCTTCGCCACGAAGGCGTGATCGATCGGCAGCAGGGCACCGGCACCTTCGTGATATCCCATACCGCGTCGACGCAGCTACGCGAGGCCCACGGCGTCTTCCGCCCCGAGCACAACAGCATGTTCGAGCACCATCGCACCAACGAGATCGACCGCTCGCGGCTTCCCGTCCCTGACATCGTCGCCGCCCGTCTGGAAGCAGATCCGGGGCAGACCTGCCTTCGGATCGAGTACGTGGCGTGCTACGACGACGAGGTGTTCGCGGTCGCCACGAACTACGTGCTTGATCCGGAGGCGACCGCCATCGGGACGATCCCTCTGGGCCAGAGCTGGTACGAGCTCCTCGACCGGGGCCAGCTGACCGTGGGCGAGTCGGAGTTCGTGATCGGGTGCATGAACGCCGACGAGCACACTGCGTCCCTACTCTCCACCGAGACCGGGAGCGCCCTGTTGACCATGGAACAGGTGATCAGGGACGACGCCGGCCGGCTCTACAACTTCGCCTTCGTGGCCAGCAGGGGGGACCGGAACAGCATCGTGTCCCGAGCCCGACGAGGCATCCTCGACGGACACCCCCTCTGACCGCGGCGCCGCGGTCGTCCGATTCGCCCGACATCCAGTAGTTCCACTTGTGGGCTCGTGCTCACCTGATCCAGTGAGGTTGATCCATGTTTCCTACCCGCGCCATCGGCTACCTGCGACCTCCCAGCCGGGAGCAATCGCCGAGTATGCATCCCGCCACCACCTGTCCTTGGACGATGCCGAAGCCGACCAGATGGTCGGCGGCCGTGACCGCCTCGCTCGAGCTGTACACACGGGTCGAGGAGCTGGACGAGCCGGTCGTGCCGTTGCATCACCCCTATCGTGACCCGGGTCACACCCCGCTGGCCGGCGAGGACCCGTACAACGCCTTCATCCGCTTCTGCGAAGTACGCGGAGCCGACGAGGGCCCGCTGGCCGGCAAGACGCTCGGGGTGAAGGACTGCATCTGCCGTGGCCGGCATCCCCACGACCAACGGTGGTCGGCGTACACCCGCCGTGGTGCCGACCGAGGACGCAGTGGTGGTCGAGCGCCTGCTCGACGCCGGGGTCACCATCACCGGCAAGACGAACCTGGAGGACCTGGCCCTCGGTCTGGGAGAGGGCTCGTCCTTCGGCGCCTCTCGGAACCCGGTCAATCCGGCGTACGCCACCGGTGGCTCCTCGTCCGGCTCGGGTGCGGCAGTGGCCGCAGGCCTGGTCGACCTGGCCCTCGGGGCCGACGAAGGGGGCAGCGTCCGCATCCCGGCGGCGTGGTGCGGCCTGGTGGGGATGAAGGCCACCCACGGTCTCGTGCCTTCCTACGGCCTGACCTACATGGACCACACCATCGATCACATCGGGCCCATGACCAAGACGGTGGCCGACAATGCCCTGATGCTCGAGGTCATGGCCGGGTCGGACTGGCGGGATCCCCAGTGGGTCCGGACCGAGCCGACGGCCGGCGCCTACACGGCGGGAGCCGGACAAGGGGTCGAAGGCCTGCGCATCGGGGTGATCACCGAGGCTCTGGAAGCAGCGGGATGCACGCCCGACGTGCTCGAGGCCTTCGACTCCGCCCAGAAACTGCTGGTCGACTTGGGCGCAGTCGTCACCGACGTCTCGATCCCGCTCTGGGCCGACTCGAAGGCGATCGGCCTCGGGGCCCTCGGTCTCGGGCTCTACGGGATGGCCGTGTCGTACGGCATCGGCTTCAGCCATCTGGGCCGGGTCGATCCGGCGGTCACGGCGGCATGGGCCGCACAGACGCTGCTGCAGGCGGCCGACCTTCCCGAGATGCTCAAGGGAACATTGCTGACCACCGAGCACCTGCTGTCGTGCTACCAAGGCGTGCCCATCGCCAAGGCCCAGAACCTCCGGCTCGAGATGCGGCGGCAAACGGCGTCAGCCCTGTCGGGAGTGGACCTGATGATGACGCCCACGGTCCCGAGCGTCGCCTTCGAGCTGCTCGACCGTCGGGCGCAACCGGGGGAGATGGCCGAGCGCCTGCAGCTCTCGATGGGGGCCACCACCAACACCATGCCCTTCGACCTCACCGGCAACCCGGCCCTGTCCGTCCCTTGCGGGACGGGCGAGCACGACCTGCCGGTCGGGACTGCAGCTGATCGGTCCGCACTTCGGCGAGGAATTGGTCTACCGGGCCGGCTTCGCCTTCGAGGAGGCCATGGCATAGCGATCGGCCGCCCTTCGACGCGGCTCCGACCATTGGTTCACCAGACGCCGGGTGCTTGCGCACCCGGCGTCTGCCTGTCTGCGGTCCCGCATGGCGTCGACCGAAGGCGACGACGCGACGCCACCGATACCCCGCTCGCTTCCGGCCCGGGGTCGTCGGTCCCGGCACCGGGCACCGGACGGCGGATCAGGGTCCCATTTCGGCGAAACGGGCTCGCTCCTGAGTGAAATTCCTGATCAGAACGATGAGGCCAGACATTTCATCGGCGTAATCACGAAGTAACCGCGCAGCTACGCCGGGGAAACAATGGGTTGGCAGCATGACGCCATGACCTTGGTCGACACACCGACGGCTTGGTGCACGCCGTGCTCGTTGCCGTGTGTGCGGTTCCCCCTCACCGACGGTGAGTGCTGAATGGGTCGCTTCATCGCTCGGCGGGTGCTCATAGCCATCCCGACCCTCATCGGCGTGACCATCGTGGTGTTCATCACCATCAAGATCATTCCGGGCAACCCGATCTCGAGCCTGGCCGGCATGAACTCGTCGCCGGCCACCCGGGCCGCGCTCACCCACCGACTAGGTCTCGATCAACCATGGCCGGTCCAGTACTTCGACTGGATCAAGAGCACGCTCCAAGGTGACTTCGGGATCTCCATCTCCCGCCAGTCGCCGGTCCGCCCACTCGTCTTCAGCGCGCTGGGTAATACCCTGATCCTCGCCTTCGCCGGCGCTGTGGTGGCCTTCGTGGGCGGCATCCTCCTCGGGCTGTGGAGCGCCCTCCGGCGCCGGCACGTCGACGGGGCGTTGTCCTCCGGCAGTTCGGTGGTAGCGGTCGCCGCTCCCCAGTACTCGGTGGCCCTCTTACTGTTGGTGTTGCTGGCCGTGGACAACCCGGTGTTCCCATCGGGGGGCATGTACAACGCCGCCGGCGGCGGGGGCTTCCCCGCTCTCCTCGACCACCTGGTGCTCCCGGCCATCGCCGTGGGACTTGCCCCCATGGGGGTCATCGCCCGGATCTTCCGATCGTCGCTCATCGACGTGATGAACCAGGAATTCGTCACCAGCTTGCGGTCGCGGGGGCTGGCTCGAGGTGCCGTACTCCGGCACGCCTTCCACAACACGCTTCCGTCACTGTTCACCGTGGCCGGCCTGCAGATCGGCTTTCTCCTGGGAGGTGCCATCTTCGTGGAGATCCTCTTCACCTGGCCGGGCTTGGGCCAGCTCATCTTCCAGGCCATCTCCTCGAGGGACTACCCGGTGATCGAGGCCTGCTCGCTCGTCCTGGCCGTCGCCTTCGTGCTTCTCAATGTGATCATCGACTCGGGTCACGCCCTCATCGATCCGAGGGTCCGGCAATGAGCGCCATCGAGATCCCGACCAGCCATCCGGCCCCGGGCCGTGGGGGTGCGGCCGCCGTCCTGGCCGGCACGCACCGGGCCCGGCGTCACGTGCCCTTGACCGTGGTGATCCCCGGTGCCTTCCTGGCCGTGGTCATCCTGGCCGCCATCTTCGCTCCATTGGTCGCCCCGTACGGCCCGACCACGGGGAACATCAGCGAACGGTTGCTGGCGGTGGGGAGCCCGGGGCACCTCCTGGGCACCGACGGCCAGGGCCGCGACATCCTCAGCCGTCTGATCTGGGGCGCCCGGCCCTCGCTGCTCGAGGGCATCGTCCCCGTGGTGGTCGCGGGAATCATCGGCACGGTGCTCGGAATGGTGGCCAGCCTGTCCGGCCGCAAGATCCATACCCTGATCATGCGGACCCTCGACGTCCTCTATTCCTTCCCAGCGGTGCTGTTGGCCATTGCCCTGGCCGCGGCGCTCGGGGCCGGTGTGGTCAACGCCATCGTGGCCCTGTCCATCGTGCTGATCGCTCCCATCGCCCGGGTGGCCGAGACCGAGGTGGCTCGGATGCGTTCCGCCGACTTCATGGAGGCGGCCCGGGCCAGCGGGGCATCGTGGCCCAGGATCGCCCGGCGGCAGGTGTTGCCCATCATCGCCCCGGTCCTGCTCGTCTACTGCACTGCCCTGATCGGCCTGGCCATCGTCTTCGCCGGGGGGCTGTCGTTCCTCGGCCTCGGGATAGCACCACCCCATCCGGAGTGGGGGTCGATGCTGAACGACCTCGACCAGGACCTCTACAACCAGCCGGTGCTGGCCCTCATCCCCGCCGTCATGATCTTCGTCACGTCCATCGCCTTCAACGTTCTCGGGGATGGTCTCCGTGACCTCCTCGACACTCACTCGGAGACTGTCTCTTGACCACAGCCACCCGCATGCACACGCCGCCGGACATCCGCCGACGTCGCCGTTGGTCACGCCCCAGCCCTCCCGACCGCCTCCCGGTTCCGAGCTCCCGCCCGGCGCCGGCACCGACCGAGGGCACTCTGCGAGTCGAGGACCTGGCCGTCACGTTCCGGTCCAAGCGCAAGGCGGTCGAGGCCGTCCGGGGCATCAGCTTCACCGTCGAGGCCGGCAAGACGCTCGTGCTGCTGGGCGAGTCGGGCAGCGGCAAGTCGGTGAGCGCCCGGTCGGTACTCCGGCTGTACAGCGACGCGGTGGACATCTCCGGAAAGGCCACGCTCGGCGGGGTCGATCTGTTCGATCTGGACGAGCGGGCCATGCAGTCGCTGCGGGGCCGGGCCATCGCCCTCGTGCCCCAGGATGCCAGCGGCTCACTCGACCCGCTCCGCCGGGTCGGCTCCCAGATCGCCGAGGTGCTGCGCCGCCACGGTATGGAGCACGGCCGGAAGGCCGCACGGCTGCGGGCCGAGCGACTTGCTGGCCCAGGTGGGCATCGCCCGACCCGGCCCGGGCGGTGCGCTCCTACCCCCATGAGCTTTCCGGGGGGATGCGGCAACGGGCGCTCATCGCCATCGCCATCGCCTGCGAGCCCAAGGTGCTCGTGGCCGACGAACCGACGACCGCCCTCGACGTCACCATCCAGGCCCAGGTGCTCGATCTGTTCGCCAGCCTCCAGGCCGACCTGGGAATGGGCCTGCTGCTCGTCACCCACGACGTCGGCGTGGCCCGGCAGATGGCCGATCGAGTGGCCGTCATGTACGCCGGCCGCCTGGTGGAGGAGGGCCCCGGGGTAACCGTGCTCGAGCAACCGGCCCATCCCTACACCGCCGGTCTGCTGCGAGCCGTGCCGACGCCAGAGACTCCTCGCGGTCAGCTCCAAGCCATCCCCGGCCAACCCCCGGCCGCGGGCGAGGCCGTTGACGAGGGCTGCTCGTTCGCCCCCGCTGCGCTCTGGCCACCGAGGCGTGCCGGACCGACCGGCCCGAGCTGGTCCCGGTGGCCGCGGCCGCACCTGGGCCGCGTGCCCGGTGGTCAACGGCCGGGTCCCCGTCGAGATGGGCAACCCGACCGGCACCGATGCGGAGGCTTCATGACCTCGCCCATTCTCCTGGCCGAACACCTCAGCAAGCGGTTCGACAACGGTGTACTGGCCGTCGACGATGTCAGCCTCAGCGTGGGACCCGGGGAGACGGTGGGCATCGTCGGTGAGTCGGGGTGCGGGAAGTCGACCACCGGGAAGCTGATCTTGCGCCTGCTCGAGTCCGACACCGGCTACGTGGCCTTCGACGGGAAGAACCTCGGCACCATGTCGGGACAGCGGCTTGCAGGAGGTCCGGAAGAAGCTGCAGCTGGTACCGCAGAACCCGCAGACGTCGCTGAACCCCCGGCTGACCATCACCGAAGCCGTCGCCTTCAATCTCCGGGCCCACCGGTGGCCCAAGCGGGACATCGCTTCCCCGCACGGCCGGCCTCCTCGATCGGGTGGGGGTGGCGGCGGCCTACGCCCACCGGTATCCGCACGAGCTCTCCGGGGGACAGCTCCAGAGGGTGGCCATCGCCCGGGCCCTCTCCACCGACCCGAAGCTCATCGTCTGCGACGAGGCGGTTTCCGCGCTGGACAAGAGCGTGCAGGCCCAGGTGCTCAACCTCCTGGTGGAGCTGCAGCGCGACCTGGGCATCGCCTACCTGTTCATCTCCCACGACCTGGGCGTGGTGGAGCACCTATCCGACCGGGTGGTGGTCATGTACCTGGGACGGATCGTCGAGGAGTCCACCGCCTCCGACCTGTGGCGGCGCCCGGCCCATCCCTACACCGAGGCCCTGTTCTCCTCCGTCCCCGGCCCCGGTCGGGAGCGGCTCGTGCTCGTCCGGTGACCTACCCAGCCCGGCCAATCCGCCGAGCGGGTGCGGCTTTCGAACCCGGTGCCCGGCGGCTATCGAGGCCTGCGCCGCGGCCAGGCCGGAGTCGCTGGCCGTGGCCGGTGACCCGTCGCACCAGGCCGCATGCATCCGCCTCGGGGACGGCGTCACCCAGGCCGCCAGAGTCGGAGCGGCGTAACCGGGGGCCATCAGAGTCGGCGCGGCGTGACCGGGGGGCCACCAGCGCGTAGTGCGTACCCATCACCTCATATCAAACCCAGAAGGAGAGACCGTTGCCCCTCATCACCCGTTCGTCCGCCCGCCGAGATCGCTCTCGGTGGGGGCGTCGTGCCCGTACCCGGCTGACCGCGTTGGTAGCCGTCGGGGCGACGCTGGCCTCGACCGTGGGTGTCGTCGCAGCAGCAGTACCAGCGTCAGCGGCTTCAGGCAGCGGCGGAACGCTCATCATCGGCATGACCGCGGGGAACCTGCCCGCGCTCGACACCGAGCTGGCCGGCCTCCAGGGGTACGAGGGGTACCGTTTCGTGGGCAACTCGCTCTACGACGGGCTCACCCGGTTCAATCTGCTCCAGGGTACCCAGGTACCGGGGGTGATCCCCGACCTGGCCACGTCGTGGACATCGAACGCCGACGCCACGGTATGGACGTTCAACCTCCGGCCCGGTGTCACCTTCCAGGACGGAACGCCGTTCAATGCCGACGCGGTCATCTTCAACTTCGACCGCGACTACAACACGAGCTTCCCGTTCTACTCGGCGGCCGTAGGCGCCCAGGCTTCGACGCTGACCTCAGGGATTCAGTCCTACACGAAGATCAACGACTCGACGGTGCAGATCACCACCAAGACCCCCGACTCGCACCTGCCGGCCGACCTGACCACGCTGTACTTCGCCAGCCCCACGGCCGTCCAGAAGGAGGGCAATACCGGATTCAATCTGAAGCCGGTGGGGACCGGGCCCTTCAAGTTCGTCTCGGAGACGACCGGTCAGCAGTTGGTGCTGGCCCCGAACAAGCAATACTGGGCCGGCGCACCCAAGCTGACCAAGCTCATCTTGAAGCCGATCCCCGATCCGACAGCCCGGATCGCCGCTCTGCGCTCGGGCGAGGTGAACTGGATCGAGTACCCGACGCCGGATGACATCTCCTCCCTCAAGGCGAGCGGCTACCAGATCGAGCAGAACACGTACGACCACATCTGGCCGTGGATATTCGACATCAGCCAGAAACCGTGGGACAACGTGAAGGTCCGTCAGGCGGCGAACTACGCCATCAACCGCCAAGCCATGGCCACCGACCTGCTGCACGGGACGGCCACCCCCGCCTACCAGCTCATCCCTCAGGCCAATGCCTCCTACAGCCCCACGAACTTCACCTACAGCTTTGACCCGGCAAAGGCCAAGGCTCTGTTGAAGGCGGCCGGGTACCCGAACGGCTTCTCGGCCACGGTCTCGTACCCGACCAGCGGCTCGGGGAACATGATCCCCGGTCCCATGAACGAGGAGCTGCAGCACGATCTGGCCAACGTGGGCATCCGCATCACGCTGCAGCCCATGGAGTGGGCCACCATGCTCACCCAGTTCGAAACGGGGGCGGTACCCGGAGGGGCCAGCGCCACCAACATCTCGTTGAGCTTCCAGCAGGAGGCGTTCTGGGAGTACGAGTTCATGGGCGGATCCCCCATCAACATCTCCCACTACAACGATCCACAGGTGAACGCGTTGTTGACCCAGGCCCAGTCGGTGACCGACCCGGTGGCCCGAGCCAAGCTATACACCCAGGCTGGCAACATCATCACCCAGTCCGCCCCGTGGCTCTTCGTGGTCAACGACAAGAACCCCCGTGCACTGGCCAATACCGTCCACGGCTTCATCGAACCGAAGTCGTGGTTCGTGAACCTGACCACGGTGTGGGTGGGCTGAGTGCCCACGCCCATTCCCCGACCGACCTTCGGTTCCGGCATCAGACCGGCGCCGACCATCACCAGGCCGGACCTGCCCGACAGGTCCTGACCAGACACCTGACAACCGAGGAGAACATGCCATGACCGACATACCGCTTTCAATTACCGAAGCCGCTACCGCCCTGCGGGCCGGCGACCTGACCAGCACCGACCTGACCGCCGCGGTGCTGGCTCGAGCCGATGTCCACGATCCCGTTCTTGGCACCTACCTGGCGCGGTTCGACGAACAGGCCATGGCCAGCGCGTCCCAGGCCGACCGAGAGCTGGCCGATGGGATGGACCGGGGCCCCCTCCAGGGCATCCCGCTCGGCATCAAGGACATCATCGCCGCCGCCGAGGGACCGACCACGGCCAACAGCCTCGTCCTCGACCCGGAATGGGGAGCAGGCAAGGACGCACCGGTGGTCGCCCGCCTGCGGTCGGCCGGAGCGGTGATCACCGGGAAGGTGACCACGATGGAATTCGCCTGCGGCGCACCCGACCCGGCGAAGCCCTTCCCGTTGCCCCGCAACCCGTGGGACACCGATACCTGGCCGGGAGGATCGAGCTCCGGCACCGGCGCGGGTGTCGCCGCCGGGTTCTTCCTCGGCGGCCTGGGCACCGATACCGGTGGCAGTATCCGGCTCCCGGCCGCCTTCTGCGGGATCACCGGCCTCATGCCCACGTTCGGTCGGGTGCCCAAGTCGGGGTGCGCGCCACTGGGCTACAGCCTCGATCACATCGGGCCGATGGCCCGGACGGCCGAGGATTGCGCAGCCATGCTCCAGGTACTGGCCGGCTACCACGCCAGCGACCCCGACTGCGCCGACCGACCGGTTCCCGATTTCTCTGCCGATCTGGTGGCTGGCTCGCTCGCCGGGAAGCGTGTCGGCGTCGACCGGGTCCATCACTTCCCCGAGGGAGCCGACCCGGCGGTGGCGCCGTGTTTCGACGCGGCGGTGGCCGTGCTCGAGGAGCTGGGGGCGACGGTGGTGGAGGTGGTCCTGCCCTACTACGACGAGATGCTGGCCGCGGACATGGTGACCATGGGTGGGGAGGCATTGGCCTACCACCTGCCCGACATGCGCACACGCTGGGAGGACTTCTTCCTGGGCACCCGGCGCATGGTCGTCCAGGGCGCCCTGCTGTCGGGAGCGGACTTCGTGCAGGCCCAGCGAGTCCGCCGCGTCGCCCTTCGGGCTCTTGGCGCCATGTTCGAGACGGTGGACATGGTGGCCACGCCGACGGCCTCCACCGGGGCGACCCACTACGACGACATGGCCGGGGGCGTGTTCGACATCGGACAGGTGTTCCAGTACGTGCACACGCCCTACTGGGACTCGGTGGGCAACCCGGCACTGGTGATGCCCATGGGCTTCACTGCCGAAGGACTGCCGTTGTCCCTCCAGCTGGCCGGCCGACACTTCGAGGAAGCCACGCTGCTGGCCGCCGGGTACGGGTACCAACAGGCCACCGAATGGCATCGCCAGGTGCCGGCCCTGGTGGCCGACGTGATGGCGGGCTGAACCAGATCGTTCGAACGAGAGGAAACCAGAGGAACAGACATGACTATCGAGACACAGACATCTACACAGGCGCAGCCGTCGACCGATGAGGCGACGGTCCGCACCTTGTTGGCCGCCGCCGGCATCCCGGCGACCGAAGAGGAGATCCTCACCTTCACCGAGGACTACCCCCGGCTCCGGGGCATGGCGGAGCTGCTTCACGCCGTCCCCGAGGCCAGGTACGAGGCCCCCGGCCTCCTGTTCGATCCCACACCGACGTTCGCCGAATGGGGCTAGCCATGACCGATGGGAATCTCCGTTCAGCGTTGCTGGTGATCGACATGCAGAACGGCTTTCTCCACCCGGAGGGCTCGCTGACCCGCGCCGACCAGCCCATGTTCGAAGTGGAGCGGGTGGTGGCCGAGACTGTTGAGCTGGTGACCGAGGCCCGCAACGCCGGGCTCCCGGTGATCTACACCCAGCACGTGTTCCGGCCCGATTACCTCGACGTGCCCGCCCGTGTACGGGCCCGAGACCTGATCAAGGAGGGGGAGCCCACCTTGGTCAAGGGGAGCTGGGACGCGGCCGTCGCCGATGAGCTGAAGCCACTCGATTCGGAGCCGATAGTCGAGAAGAACCGGTATGACGCCTTTTTGTACACCGACCTCGAACTGGTCCTGCGCACCCTCGGGGTGGCCCGACTCCTGGTCTGCGGGGTGGCCACCAACGTGTGCGTCGAGTCCACCGTCCGATCGGCCGAGCAGCGCGACTTCGAGGTGACGGTGGCGTCGGACTGCACGAGCGGCCCGCCGGAGTACCACCACGCCGCGCTGGCGTCCATGGCCTACATCGCCGCCGAGGTGGTGCCGTGGCGCGCCGGACTGTTCGCCGTGTCATGACCGCGGTACCGGCATGACGGTCGCCCTCGTGGTGGTCGATGTCCAGAACGACTTCACCGAGAGCGGTCCGTTCTCGTTGACGGGCAATGATGCCATCGCCCGCCGTATCGGTGCCTTCGTGGCCTCGCACCGCCATCTCTACGACCTGGTGATCACCACCCAGGACTGGCATATCGAGCCGGGCGAGCACTTTGTCAAGCACCCGGTCCACTGTGTGGCCGGCACCCCGGGTGCGGCTCTCGATCCGGAGCTCGACGTCGGAGCCGGGGCCACGTTCACCGACCTGGTCGATCTGCAGCTCTACAAGGGTCAGTACGGGGATGACTACTCGGGGTTCGCCGCCGCCGCCCCCGACGGTGAGGGCGCGGCCCTACCCGCCCTGCTCCAACGAGCTGGGCGTCGACCGGATCGACGTCTGTGGCTTCGCCGAGGACGGGTGCGTCGCCGCCACCGTTCGAGACGGCCTGATGGGCGGCTACCGGGTGAGGCTGGTCAACGATCTGTCGGGAGCAAGCAGTCCGGCCAATGGGGCCCGGGCGGAGTCGGAGCTCGCCGCCGCCGGAGCAGAGATCACGCCGTCCGACCTGGTCGGCTAGCCGGTCACTGGCGAGCAAGCCAGCCGGGCGCCCCCGGCGCGTCGGCTACCGTGCGATTGTGACCGCTGAGCAAAACCCCCAGCCCGTACCGGACGACGGACCGTTCGTCACCCTGGAGCGGCGAGACGACGGGGTGGCGCTGATTCGGCTCGACCGCCCCAAGATGAACGCACTCTCGATCGAGGTGTTGCGGCAGCTGCGCGCCGTGATCGACGACCTGGCCGCCGAGCTTCCTGGCGCGGTGGTGATATGGGGTGGCCCGCGCATCTTTGCCGCCGGTGCCGACGTCTCCGAGTTCGGCGGCCCCGGCTCGGCCGCCGTCGTGGCCGATGGTTTCCGGGCGGTCGGCGACGGCTTGGCCTCACTGCCCCGGACGGTGATCGCCGCGGTCAACGGCTATGCCCTGGGCGGCGGGTGCGAGGTGGCCCTGGCCTGCGACCTGCGGGTGGCGGCCGACAACGCCACCTTCGGCCAGCCCGAGATCTTGCTCGGTGTGGTGCCCGGCGGCGGTGGCACCCAGCGCCTGGCTCGCTTGGTCGGCTCGGTCGCGGGCCAAGGACCTCATCCTCACCGGGCGTCAGGTCCGGGCCGACGAGGCTCTGAGCCATGGGTCTGGCCGATCGGGTGGTGCCCAGGGACGACGTGCTCACCGAGGCCCTGGCGCTGGCCGGGACGCTGGCCGGCGGCGCCGTGGCCGCCCAGGCTCTGGCCAAACGAGCCATCGACGTAGGGCTCGACGGTTCGCTGGCCGACGGCCTCGACCGGGAGAAGGAGGCATTCGTAGCCTCGTTCGAGACCGAGGATGCGACGATCGGGATCCAGTCCTTCCTCGCCCATGGTCCGAACCAGGCGGAATTCACCGGCCGGTAGTGAGGCACAACCGCTGATGGACGAGTCCCTCCTGTCGTTCGCCGGCTCCCGACGGAGTCGGTCCGCGTCACCGTGCCCACCCCGGCCGGTGAGCCGCTCCCGCCGCCCGAGGACGATCCGCGCTGGTTCCAGCGGGCCGTGTTCTACGAGGTGCTGATCCGAGGCTTCTTCGACGCCAACGATGACGGGATCCGGCGACCTGCCCGGGCTGATCGCCAAACTCGACTACCTGCAATGGCTGGGCGTCGACTGCCTGTGGCTGCTGCCCTTCTACCCGTCGCCTTTGCGAGACGGTGGGTATGACATCAGCGACTACTTCACCGTCCACCCCGACTTCGGAACGGTGGAAGACCTGCGGCACCTGTTGCGCGAGGCCCACGCCCGGGGCATCCGGGTCATCGCCGACCTGGTCATCAACCACACCAGCGACCAGCATCCCTGGTTCCTCGAGTCCCGCCAGAGCCGGGACAACCCCAAGGCCGACTGGTACGTGTGGAACGACGACGACCAGCGATGGCCCGAGGCCCGGGTCGTCTTCGTCGACGTGGAGCGGTCCAACTGGTCCTACGACCCACAGCGCGAGCAGTACTACTGGCATCGCTTCTACTCCCACCAGCCCGACCTCAACTACGAGAACCCCGAGGTGGCCGACGCCATCCTCGACGTCGTCCGGTTCTGGCTCGACCTGGGGCTGGACGGCTTCCGCCTGGACGCCGTGCCCTTCCTGTACCAAAAGGACGGGACGGCGGGGGAGAACCTGCCCGAGACCCACGCCTTCATCCGTCGGGTACGGGCCGAGCTCGACGTCAAGTACCCGGGCCGGATCCTTCTGGCCGAGGCCAACGGATGGCCGGCCGACGTGGCCGACTACTTCGGCGACGACGACGAGTGCCACCTGTGCTTCCACTTCCCCTTGATGCCCGGCTGTTCATGGCCGTTCGGCGGGAGCAGCGGTACCCGATCACCGAGATCCTGGCCCAGACCCCGGCGGCACCGCCCGGCGGACAGTGGGCCATCTTCTTGCGCAACCACGACGAGCTCACCTTGGAGATGGTCTCCGACGAGGACCGGGACTACCTGTTCGCCGAGTACGCCAAGGACCCCCGCATGAAGCGGCACATGGGCATCGGACGGCGGCTGGCGCCGTTGATCGACCGGGACCGCCGGCTCGCCGAGCTGCTCTACTCCTTGCTGCTGTCCCTCCCGGGCAGCCCCGTCCTCTACTACGGGGACGAGATGCAGATGGGCGACAACCTGTACTTGGGCGATCGGGACTCGGTCCGGACCCCCATGCAGTGGACGCCCGACCGCAACGGGGGCTTCAGCCGGGCCGACTTCGCCCAGCTGTACCTGCCGCCGCTCATGGACCCGGTCTACGGGTTCCAGGCCGTGAACGTGGAGGCCCAACAGCGGAACCCCAGCTCGTTTCTGCACTGGATCCGGCGGATGCTGGGCGTCCGGCGGGAGTTCCCGGTGTTCGGTACGGGCGAGTTCGAGGTCCTGCCCTGCTCCAACCCGTCGGTGCTGGCCTTCGTCCGTACCGAGCAGGGCACCGAGGGCAATCCCGTCCTGTGCATTCATAACCTGAGCCGGTTCGCCCAGCCCGCCGAGCTCCACATGGGCCGCTGGAACGGTCTTCAGCCCGTGGAGCTGCTGGGCCGGGTACCGTTTCCTCTCGTGGGCATCGACCCGTATCCGGTCACCCTCGCTCCCTACGGCTACCAATGGTTCGAGCTGGTGAAACCAGTGGTGTCGCTGACCGGTGAGCTGTCCTACGTCCTGGATGCCTCGGTCGAGGCGTTGTCGTGAACATCTTCGAAGCGGCCGACGTCGAGCTGCCGCCATCGGCCCATGGCGCGGTGGCCGAACTGGTGGCGGCCTTCGTCAATCGGCAACCGGGGTGGACGGGCTCGGCCGGCAGGCGCTCGTCGAGGTCGAGCCGGCATCGGTATCCATCGCCAGCGCCGATGTGATCCGATCCGGGCGAGCCCGGGGCTGATCTCGGTGGTGGCCGAGCTCGCCGGCCGTGGCCCAGATCGCCGTCCACGCCGTCTTGGGGCTCCGGGCGCCCGGCGACGACGTACGGTTCCTGGCCGATGCCGACGACGCCCCCCTGGGCCTGCTCGAGGACGAGCACGGCATGGCCGTCGTCTTCGATGCCCTGGCCGATGCGGAGCTGTCGCTGTTGTTGCTCGGTGCGGTCGGAGGCGGGGACGGGTGAACCCGGAGCGGGTCCGCCGGGTATGGACGACCTACGACTCGGTGACGCTCACCTTCGACGACCTCGTCTCGTTCACCGTCTACCAGCAATTGCCGCGGGAACCGGGACCGCACCCGGGGCTCGAGCTGGTCGTGGCCCTCGACGACGTCGGGTTCAATCACGTCCCCGCTCCCTACGCCCTGTGGCGGCGGAGTGGCCGGGACCTCGGCGCCGCCCAGGAATACCAGGCCGGGGGGACCGGAGGCTGGGCGCTGGCGCTGACCTCGCTCCGCGATCTCTACGCGCTGGGTGGCTCGCCCGAGCAGGCCGGGGGCGACTTCGCCACCGAGGTCCGGGCACCTCGGGACCATGACGGCTCGCATGCATCTCGGTCTCGACCAGGCGTTCGGGCGCCAGCGTCGGTGCCGTCTCCACGTGGGTCGCGGGCGGTGGAGGAGACCGTCCGCGCTGTCGACCCGACCAGCTCGATGATGCAGACATCGAGGCGGTCCTGGGCGATTTGCGGGCATCTTCCCTCGAAGCTTCGGCCATCCGGACCCACGGCGACTTCCACCTCGGCCGGGTGAGCCGGACCGATGTGGGCTGGTTCGTCATCGACTTCTCGCCCGGGGGGGTCCAGGGCTCGGGCACGAGCATGTTGTCCTCGTTCAGACCGGTCTTCCGTTCCCCGTTGACCGACGTGGCCGACATGTTCTGGTCCTTCCATCACGTCGCCGAGGTGGCTGCCATCGAGCGCGACCCGTCGGGTCGGCTCGGCTTGGCCGAACTGGCCGAGGCGTGGGAGTCCCGGAACCGCCTTGCCTTCCTGGTCGGTTACCTGGGCACCCCGGGCATCGAGCAGCTAGTGCCTGCAGGCGGCGACTTGGTGCCGGAACTGGTGGCGGTGTTTGAGCTCGAGCGCTCGGCCACCGCGCCAGGCGCTGCGCTCCATGGCTGCTCCCGGTTGAGCCGCGCCTCCCTACGATGAAGGGCATGCGGATCGGAGTGCTCACTGGTGGGGCGACTGCCCGGGACTGAATGCGGTCATCCGGGCCGTGGTTCTGGGCGGGGCCGCCCGCTATGGCGACGAATTCGTCGGGATTCTCGACGGCTGGCTCGGTCTCATCGAGAACCACACCACCCCGCTCGATCCCGATCAGTGCCGGTCCATCCTGACCAAGGGAGGGACTATTTTGGGCTCGTCCCGGACCAATCCCTTCGCCACCGACGACGGAGCCGAGCGGGTAGAGGCTGCCGCTGCCGCGCTCGGGCTCGATGCCGTAGTGGCCATCGGCGGGGACGACACCCTGGGGGCGGCCGACCGGCTCTACCAGCGAGGCCTGCCCGTGGTGGGCGTGCCCAAGACCATCGACAACGACCTGTCAGGGACGGAGGTGACCTTCGGGTTCGATACCGCCGTCCAGATCGCCACCGAGGCCATCGACCGCCTGCAGACCACGGCTGAGTCCCATCACCGGGTCATCGTGTGCGAGGTGATGGGGCGGCACGTGGGCTGGATCGCCGTACATGCCGGGATGGCCGGGGGTGCCGCCGAGATCCTCATCCCCGAGGTTCCCTTCTCGCTCGATGCCGTTTGCGACCGCCTGCGTCAGCGCCACGACGGCGGACAGTTCTTCTCGACCGTCGTCGTGGCCGAGGGGGCCCTTCCCCGCGACGAGGGGGCGGCGTCGCTCCGACGCTCGCAGCGAACCGGACCGGGCCGACCAGTTCGGCCACGTCCGCCTCGGAGGGATCGGGGCCTACTTGGCCGAGGAGATCGAGCGACGAACCGGATACGAGTCCCGGTCGACGGTGCTCGGGCACATCCAGCGGGGAGGGTCCCCGACGGCATTCGATCGGGTGCTGGCCACCCGGTTCGGCGCCGCGGCCCTGGCCGCCGTCCACGACCGTGACTTCGGGATCATGGTGGCGCTGCAGGCCGGATCGATCATCAGGGTTCCCATATCGGAGGCGGTCGGGAAGCCCAAGCAGGTCGATTCCCAGCTCTACGAGGAAGTGGCCGCCCTGTATCTCGGCTAGCCCTGCTCTATCTCGGACCCTGCTCTCCTCGGACGGCCCACGGGACGGGCCTGCTAGCCGGCTATCTCGGACGAGCCAGCTAGCCGGCGTTGGCCACCGGGAACGGGACGGCCAGCTGCTCGGCCGCCTGTTCGGGATTCACGATGTTGATCAGCACCCCGGTGCCCAGCTCGAACCCGGCCACGGTGGCCAGCTTCGGGGCCACGTGGACGTGCCAGTGGTAGGGCTCGGGAGCCCGGTAGGGGGCCGAATGGAACACAAGGTTGTAGGCCACATCGCCGGCCACCTCGCGTAGGCGACCGAGGACCTGGCGGAGGGCACGGCCTACGGCGACCAGGTCGGCCGGCGGGCTGTGGTGCAGGTGGGGTCCGTGGGCCCGGGGGATCACCAGCATCTCGTAGGGCGTACCGCTCCAGAACGGGCAGATCACCACCACCCGCTCGTCGGCGTAGACCACTCGGTAGCCGACATCCTCTTCGGCGTCCGCCGCCGTGCACAGGAGGCACCGCCCGGCGAACCGGGCGAACCCGGCCTGTTCCTCCACCAGCTCGCGGGGAACGAAGGACATGCCGAGCAACTGGCCGTGGGGGTGCTCGATCGAGGCGCCCGCTTCCCGGCCGGCGTTGACGATGGCCTGGCTGTAGCGCAACCCGGGAATGTGGGAGTGCTCCTCGATCCGATCCCGGATGGCGGCCATGACCATCCCCGCCTGTTCGTCGCTCAGCATCGACCAGGAGTTCTGATGATCGGGGGAGAGGACAAGGACCTCATGGATCCCTCCGGCCGAGGCCTGGGTGAAGATCGGGCCCCGGTTGGTGACGACGAAGGGCTCGTCGCCTTCGAAGGCCGGGTAGAGGTTGGGCACGACCCGGACCCGCCAGCGGCCCTCGGGGCCGTAGGTCTCCAGTGCGGGCGGCGTGGACTCCTCGTTTCCCGGGCAGAACGGGCAGGGGCGGCTGGTGTCGGCTTGCGTCGGGACCATGCGGGGAGCAAACGCCCGGGGGCGCTGCGCCCGGTCGGTGCTGACCACCACCCAGCGGCCGGTGAGGGGGTCAAGACGTAGTTGGTTCATGCGAGGCGGGTGATTTCCATGTGCGATCCGTGACATTCGTTGTGGGTGTCGGGTCCTCTTCTCGTTATGCCCTCTCGTCGCCGATCCCTCCATTCCGACCGTCCTCCGTGTGCCGAAGGGCGTACCCCCAACGTATCAATGGTTGGGCGGTCATTGTGCTATGGCCCGCCTGAGTCGTGCCCGCCACGGCGGTGGTGCCAGAATCCCGGGGATGCAACCAGCCGGTGCCGCCCTTCTTGTCGTGTCCTCCAACCGCAGTGCCGCCTATGACGTGGTGCTGTTGGCCCACGTTCTGGCGGCCGTCGTCGGGTTTGGGGCCGTGGCTGTCGCCGGGGTCAACGCCCTCCTGCTGGGACGCCCGGGACCCCCCTCGGCGTCGATGCTCCGGTACTACCGGCCCGGGGTGAACTGGGCCGGTCGGATCACGTTTCTGGTCCCCGTGCTCGGGGTAGCCCTGGTCGGGATGAGCCATGGGTTCTGGTCGTTCAGCGACCACTGGGTGATCGGCGGCCTGGCCTTGTGGGCGGTGGCGGCGCTGGCCGGCGAGATGGTGGTGTGGCCGGCCGAGCGGGGGCTCCAGCGCCTGGTCAGCGAGGGTTCGTCCGACGATTCCCGTCGTCGTTCCCTGGGGTGGCAGGTGGCCGGTAGCTCGGCGGTGCTGATGATCGTGTTCGTGGTGGCCGTCGTGATCATGGTGGCCAAGCCGTAATGACCCGATCCGAGGGGACCGATGACGACCGACCGGCCGCGCCTCATCCCGACCGGCTCGACCCGAACCGATCCGACTACCGAGCCATCCTCGATGCCCATGCTGAGGCGGTGATTACCGGCGAGGCCGGGTACACCGATCCGGCCACCGGCCTGTTCGTTCTCACTGCGGCGACGCTTGCCGCCCGCGGCTCGTGCTGTGAGAGCGGGTGCCGTCACTGCCCCTACCTGCCTCGCCAGTGATACGTCCCGTCCCGATAACAGATAGCTCCCATCCCGACAGCAGATACCTCCCATCGTCCCAACCGATGTCGCGGTGAGTACAGTCGAACCACCGGCACACCGGCGTTCCATCTCCACCTGAGCAGCACGACCACCTGAGCAGCACGACCACCTGAGGACAAGGAGACCCAAATCCATGTTGGCGATCAGCGGCATTCTGCGCTTCAAACCTGAGGACCGCGACGAGGTGATCGAGGGACTGGCCTGGGTGACCGAGCGCAGCCGCGCCGACGCGGGCTGCGTCGAGTACTGGTACGCCGAGGATCTCGCCGAACCTGGGTCCTTCCGGTTCTTCGAGTGCTGGGAATCGGTTGACGCCTTCGATGCCCACCGCGCCGCCCCCTACGAGGAGGAGTTCACCCAGCGCTACCTCACCCGCATGGTCGGGGCCGGCGCGGCCCAGTACGAGATCTCCGGTCGCGAGGTCCTGGCCACCGAAGAGCACTGACGGCCGGACGCTCAGGAGCGGTCGGTCCCCGGCGTGGACTGCGGCTCGCAGCAGGGCACGGGCCTCGTCGAGCTGACCGGACTGGACGAGGTTGACGAAGGGCCCGGACAGGATGGCCGACCAATCGGTCGTCTCGGTCGACCGACCCTCGGCGCGGACGCTACGTCGGGCCTCGTCGAGCAACGCGGCCAGGTCCCCGGCCTCGTCGCCGACGGCGACAGCGGCCCGATCTCGGAGCCAACCGGCCAATGCCGGACTGGCCCCCCCGGTGGAGACGGCCACGGTGACCACCCCGTCGCGGTGCACCGCGGGCAGCAAGAACGTGCAATTGTCGACGTCGTCGGCGCTGTTCACCCACACCCCGGCGGCTTCGGCGTCGGCGGCCACGGCCCGGTCCACCTGGCGATCCCCGGTGGCCGTGATCACCAGACCGATAGTCGGCGGCCTCACCCGATCGGTACGGTCGCTCCTCGATCACCAGCGATCCTGCGGCAGCCTCAGGGGATCGGGGCTGTCTCCGCCGTCGGCCATCAGCGTTGTTTCCCCGTCGGCCATGAGGCGAAGCCGGTCGCTGATCTGAGGGGCCACCACGGTCACCTCGGCGCGGCAGTTCAGCAGGCCTTCCGCCTTGTGGGTGGCGATCGGTCCGCCTCCCACCACCAGGCACCGCCGACCGTCCACGACCAGTGCCACCGGGTAGAGGGGCGAGTCGTGGGACACCGGTGCCGCCCTCAGTCGGGGCTCGGCGTCACGTCGGGGGGTCCGACCATCCCGGCGGCGACGGTGCCGTTGGTGGCCGGGTCGATCAACACGAAGCTCCCGGTGATGCGGTTCCGCTGATAGAGATCGGCGGCGAGGGGGGAAGCCGTGGTCAGGATCACCGTGCCGATGTCGTTCTCGTCCAAGGACTCGGTGGGGGAGATCTCCAGATCATTGACATCGAGCCGCCCGGTCACGGCGAGGACCCGGGCTGGGGTGATCCGGGTGGTGTGCTTCAGCCGGTACTGGTCGCCGGCGGCGAGCGGTCGCTTGGCGAACCAGCACACGGTGGCCTCGATCTCGGAGACCACCTCGGGTGGGTCATCGGCCGCAGCCAGGATGTCGCCCCGGCTGACGTCGACGTCATCGGAGAGACGCACGGAGACGGACAGGCCCACCGGCGCTTCGTCGAGCGGTCCGTCGAGGGTCTCCACTGCGGTCACCGAGGTTCGTTGGCCACTGGGCAGGACGACCACATCGTCGCCGGGCCGGATGGGACCCCCATTGACCATCCCGGCGTAGCTACGCCCCCCTCCGGGCTGGCGGAGCACCCACTGGACGGGCAGGCGGGCGGCGGAGCCGTGGTGGGCACCGTGGACCCCGGCCCACGCCCCGGCCGGCGCCTGTTCCAGGGCTTCGAGGATGGTGGGCCCGTCATACCAGGGAGCGGCATCGGAGCGGTCAGCGACGTTGTCCCCGTAGAGGGCGGAGACGGGCACCACCGTGCAGGACTCGATGCCCAGGCGGGCCGACAGCACGAGCATGTCTTTGACCACCTGGTCGTAGGCGTCCTTGTCCCAGGCGACCCGGTCCATCTTGTTGGCCGCCACGATCAGCTGGCGGACCCCCAGGAGCGCGGCGATGCAGACATGGCGACGGGTCTGCTCACGCAGTCCCTTGGCCGAGTCGACCACGACGAGGGCCAGATCGGCGGTCGAGGCCCCGGTGGCCATGTTCCGGGTGTACTGCACGTGACCCGGGCAATCGGCGATGACGAACTTCCGATTCGGAGTGGCCGCGTAGCGGTAGGCGACGTCGATGGTGATGCCCTGTTCCCGCTCGGCCCGAAGGCCGTCGGTGACAAAGGAGAGGTCGACGCCGACGGCGCCACGGCGACGCGAGGCGGTGGCCACCGCCTCGAGCTGGTCGTCGAAGAGCTGCTTGGTGTCATGCAGGAGGCGGCCGATGAGCGTCGACTTTCCGTCATCGACGGATCCCACCGCGGCGAAGCGCAGGAGATCCATGACCGGCTCCGGGGACGATTCGGTGACGGCGGCCGCGCCGTCCGAGACTGCGGCCATCGGCTAGAAGTACCCCTCGCGCTTGCGGTCTTCCATGGATGTCTCGGAGAACCGGTCGTCGGCCCGAGTGGCCCCCCGCTCCGATATCCGGGAGATGGCCACCTCGGCGATGATCTCCTCGATGGTGTTGGCCTCGGAGCGGACGGCGCCGGTGCAGGTGGCGTCCCCGACCGTCCGGAAGCGAACCGTCTCGATGGCGGCCGACTCATCGGGGCCGGGCGTCACCCAGTCCGACTCGGCCAACAGCATGCCGTCACGCTCGATGACCGAGCGCTTGTGGGCGTAGTAGATCGAGGGCAGTTCGATCGACTCTCGGCCGATGTACTGCCAGATGTCGAGCTCAGTCCAGTCGGAGAGCGGGAAGGCTCGGAGGCTCTCGCCCGGCTGCACCTGGCCCGAGTAGAGCTGCCACAGCTCGGGTCGCTGGCGCTTGGGGTCCCACTGCCCGAACGTGTCCCGAAAGGAAAGGACGCGCTCTTTGGCCCGGGCCTTGTCCTCGTCCCGGCGCGCTCCGCCGATGGCGGCGTCGAAGCCGTACTTCGTGATGGCATCGAGGAGGGCGGTCGTCTGGAGCCGGTTCCGCGTACCTCGGGGGCCGGGGTCGGCCACCCGGCCGGTGTCGATGGACTCCTGGACCGACGCCACCAACAGCTGCTCGCCCAGCTCAGCGACCCTCCGGTCCCGGAAGTCGATGACTTCGGCGAAATTGTGCCCGGTGTCCACGTGCAGGATGGGAAAGGGGAATCCTCCGGGGCGGAACGCCTTCTCGGCCAGGCGAAGGAGGACGGCCGAGTCCTTGCCCCCGCTGAACAGGAGCACCGGGCGTTCACATTCGGCCGCCACTTCGCGCATGATGAAGATCGAGTGGGCCTCGAGGAGATCGAGGTGGTCCACTCCCGGGCGCGGTGGCGACCGTGGATGAGAGAGCAACGGGGTCGAGAATCGTGGTCACAGCGTAGGGGGCCTTCCTCGTTCCTCGGGCTCGGCAGGTTGCCCGGGATTCCGATTGTCCGAAAACTTGATCTACTTAGTCATGTATACTCCGAATCAGGTGGTCCGAGCAAGGCGGGTAGGGTCCTCCCGGGGATGCCCGGCGGGTCCCTGACCAGGATGAAAGCCTATTGACATACTAGGGATTGGCGTCGTATTCGGGCGCCGGAGCCGACCGAGTACAAGGCCCTCCACCCCCTTCACCAGCGGTGACGACCGCTCGGTGGTAGGACGGGCCGAGGATCGAAAGTGAGTACCGGGTGTCCACTGATACTGAGCTTCAGACAAACGAGCGTCAGGCCGAACTGACAGCGCTCCGGGCCGAGCTGGCCGAGCGCTCCGCGGAATTCGAGTCGGCCGCGGCCGGATCGGTGATCGCCTGGGCCACCGAGCGCTTCGGGAGCCGGTTGGCTCTGGCCTGCTCGTTCCAAGACGCCGTCATCGTGGACCTGGCCGTGGCCGTCGATCCCGGGATCGAGGTCATCTTCTTGGACACAGAGGCCCACTTTCCCGAGACCCTGGACTACGTCGAGACCATCCGGTCCCGCTACGACCTCAACCTGACCGTGACCAAGCCGGTGGACGGGGCCGAGGCCTTCCCCTGTGGCTCGGCCAACTGCTGCGAGTACCGCAAGGTCCGGCCCCTGCGCCAGGCGCTGGCCGGGAACGAGGCCTGGCTGACCGGGCTCAAGCACGTCGACGCCCCCACGCGGGCCACCACCCCGATTGTCTCCTATGACGACAACTGGGGCATGGTCAAGATCAACCCCCTGGCCACCTGGACCGATGCCGATATCGCCGGCTACGAGGCCGACCACGGCATTCCCCGCCACCCGCTCCTTTCGCAGGGCTACCTGTCCATCGGCTGTGCCCCCACCACCCGGCCGGTGGCCGAGGGCGAGGATCCCCGTGCAGGTCGGTGGTCCGGCACCGACAAGGTCGAGTGCGGATTGCACACCTGATGGCGCGGGACAAGGACAACCTCTATGGGATGCAGTTACGGGGCAACGAGCGGTCGATGCAGTTCGTCGACCCCTACCGGACGATCGGTGAGCTGAACCCGGTCGAACAGCGAAAGCTCGAGCGTCATCCCTTCGAGATCATCGACGCCATCCTCAACCGCTACTCGAAAGAGGGACCGGGCGCCATCGCCGTCATTCCCGGCGAGGTCGAGCGGCTGAAGTGGGCGGGGATATACCCGCAAAAGCAGGGCGGCGATGCCTTCATGCTGCGGATCAAGGTCCCCGGCGGCTTTCTCACCGCCGCCCAGTTCCGGGCCATCGGCGTCGCCGCCGATGCGTTCGGCGAAGGGCCCGACGGCACCGAGCCGCGGTGTTCGGAGCCAAGTACGCCGACATCACCACCCGCCAGTCCATTCAGCTGCATTGGATCCGCATGGAGGACATGCCCCGTATCTGGCAGCGCTTCAACGACGTGGGCTTGACCACCCTGCAGGCGTGCGGTGACGGCCTGCGCAACGTGTTGAGCTGCCCCGTGTCGGGCGTAGACGCCCACGAGGCGTTCGACGCGTTACCGATAGCCCAACAGGTCTCGGGCTTCTTCACCGGCAACCGGGACTACGCCAACCTGCCCCGCAAGTTCAAGATCAGCGTCACCGGGTGCATCGAGGACTGCGCCCAGGCCGAGATCAACGACGTCGGCCTGTGGCCGGCCCAAGCCGAAGACGGCACCCTCGGCTTCAACGTGCTGGCCGGCGGTGGCCTGTCCGACGGTGAGCGCATGGCCTCGGACCTCGACATCTTCGTCCGCCAGGACCAGGCGGTGGAGCTGACCCGGGCCATCGCCCAGGCCTTCGGCGAGCTGGGCAACCGCGAGAACCGGGGCTTGGCCCGGATGCGCTATCTGGTCCAAGAGCTGGGCCCGGAGGGGTTCCGAAATGCCATCGCCGAGCGGGCGAAATTCGAGCTGGCCACGGCGGGCGAGGACCTGACCAAGCGCTACCGCGGCGACCACGTCGGCGTGCACGCCCAAAAGGAACCGGGCCTGGTCTACGTGGGCTGCTCGGTGCCGGTCGGGCGTATGTCCGGGCTCGAGCTGGTCGAGGTGGCCCGGCTGGCCGAGACCTACGGCGACGGCACGGTGCGGACGGGGACGGACCAGAACTTCATTCTGACCGGCGTCCCCGAGGAGCGGCTCGACGACCTGCTGGCCGAGGGCCTGTTGGAGAAGTACTCGCCGTTCCCGGGTCCGTTCTCCCGGGGCGTGGTGGCCTGTACCGGCAGCGAGTTCTGCCGCTACGCCATCGTCGAGACCAAAGAGCGGGCCGTCAAGTGGGCCCGGTTCCTGGACCGGGAGCTGGCCGGCGAGCCGGTGGGGGCCAGACCGGACCCGGGACGGTCCGGAGATCGAGAGGACGCCGGGATCGTCCGCATGCACTTCTCGGGGTGCTCGGCCTCGTCGCGCGCAACCGCAGATCGCCGACGTCGGCTTTCGAGGCGCGGTGGCCCACGTCGGCAACCATCTCTCCGAAGCGGTGGACATCGGGCTGGGGGGTTCCCTCGGGACCGATTCCGGCTTCATCGACTGGGTGGAGAGCGCCCGACCGGTCAACGACGTCCCCGACGCCATGCTCCGGCTGGTCCGGCGCTACCAGGCCGAGCGCCGCGACGACGAGCCCTTCTAAATTGGGCGCGGCGCAGGTCGGCTGACGATCTGCGAGGCACGCTGGCGGAATCCGGTGTGGGAACGCCCATGCCGGTCACCGTGACGACCAAGAAGACCCGATGAACAAGAAGGCCCGATGACCAAGAAGACCCGATGAAGGGGTTCCGGCTCCGCGAGGAGGTCAACGGGATCACCGAGCCGCCCGGGAAAACCTGGTTCTGGGAGCTCGAGGCCGCGGTGGTCGAGGCCGACCGCTGCATCCAGTGCGGTACGTGCGTGGCCGTGTGCCCGTCCAACTCCATCGGGGTCAACGAGGACACCTTCTTGCCCGAGCTGGTGAAGATGTGCACCGGCTGCTCGTTGTGCTGGGACTTCTGCCCTCGTGGTGGGTTGCGCTACGAGGCCCTGTGGCCACCGTCGACGCAGACCGCGATCGGGGTGGCCGACGGTGCCGACACCAGCGTGGGCATCGACTCCCAAGAGCCGCTCTTGCGCGAGACGGTGGTCCGGGCCGATGCCGCCGACCCGTACTGGACGATCACCGGCGGGCCTCCGGGCGACGGCCTGGGCGCCGTGCTCGATTCGTATGCCGTGCGAGCGGGCAAACGCCCCGACGAAGCCCAGGACGGCGGCGTGGTGTCTGCCCTGCTGATCGCGGCGCTGGCCGCCGGCGACATCGACGGTGCGCTGGTCTCCAAGCCGAGCGCCGACCCCGATGAGCCGTGGAAGGGGATTCCAACCGTGGCCACCACCGCCCAGGAGATCCTCGACGCCGCCGGCAGTTTCTACAACCAGACCATGGCGTTGGGTGGCCTCGACCTCACCGGCTACGACCTCCCGGCCAAGCCCCGCCTGGCCGTGGTCGGCACCCCGTGCGAGATCCAAGGGATCCGGGCCATGCAGTCCCGCCGGTGGCCCTCCGGGGTCCACCGGGTCGACGCCGTGGTCCTGACCATCGCCCTGTTGTGCACCAAGAGCTTCGACTACGAAGGGCTCATGCTCCGCAAGCTTCGCGACGAGCGCCGGATCGACCTGGACCGGGTCAGCAAGGTGGATGTCATCCATGGCCGGATGATCGTCGAGTACCGCGACGGCCAGGTCGCCGTGGACGAGCCGGTGAAGGACTTCCACGACGTGGCCCTCAAGGGGTGCGACGAGTGCGCCGACTTCCTGGGTCGCAGCGCCGACCTGTCGGTGGGCAGCGTCGGGTCGATGGAGGGATGGTCGAGCGTGCTGGTGCGGACCGAACGGGGCCGGGTGGCACTCGACAATGCCCGCGGACGCCTGGACTTCCGCGACCTCGACAATCCGACTGCGCTGGTGAAGCTGGACAACTACGACAAGAAGGTGGCGTTGAAGAGCCTGCAGCGGGAGTTCGATCCGGACGGTCCCCTCTTCATCGACTTCGAGGAGCATCTCCGTACCTACTCGGGTACGGACCGCGCCCCAGTGGTGATCGATCGATGAGCCGGGCTCAGCCCCGCCCTCCGGGGCGAAAGGGTGGGCCGCCCCGGAAGGCCGATCCCCTGAAGCTGGTGGAACCGGCCCCGGAGTACGAGCCGGTCGATCGCTTGGCTCCCGTCGAATTCATCGAGTTGCCCGGCGGGCAGAACCTGGCGTTGCCCGACGAGCCGGTGGAGCTGGGCGAGGGCCTGCGGGATGCCACTCTTGGAGGGTCAGGACTGGCGCGAGGGGTTCAGCGACGACATCTGTGTCGGGGTATGGCTCTGGAACCAGTGGCAATCCACGCTGGAGCCGATCGGGTTCGGGCGAGACGACCTGGTGGCCACCGTCATCGACACCAAGCGCGAACTGTGGTTGTGGTTGATCGGAGACCGGCTCTGGAACCAGTATGTGTCGGGGTTGGCCGGACGAATCAGCCGGCGCATTCCCCAACCCGACAACCAGTGACCCGGAGCCCGAGCCCATGCCCCGCATAGCCGTTCCCGCCGACAAGGATCCGCTCGTCTACACCTGGAGCGAGCTGGCCCCACCGCTCACCGCGGCCGCCGGCGCCTACTCGAGCGCCGTGTACGAGAAGTCGTCCCTGGGGCTCCGAGAGTTCGAGGCCGCCCGCATCACGCTGGCCCGGATAAACGAGTGCGCCATCTGCACCGGGTGGCGAACGGCGCGAGACGTCCCGGGCTGGTCCGACGATCCCGATGCCGTGCCCGAGGAGTTCTACGACAAGGTGGGGCGCGATCCGGAATGGTCCGGGTTCAGCCAGCGAGAACGCCTCGCCGCCGAGTTCGCCCGACGGTACGCCACCGACCATCTCAGCATGGACGACGAGTTCTGGCGAGGCATGCACGAGAGCTTCTCCGACGACGAGCTGGTCGACTTGGCCCTGTGCGTGGGCTCGTGGTTGGCGCTGGGTCGCTTCAACCAGGTCTTCGACATCGACGGTGGGTGCCGGGTTCCGGCCCATGCTCCGGGAGCGGCCGCAACGGCAGGTTGAATGCGGCCCGCACGTGCGGCGCGTGAACAGCAGTTGCTCCCTGTCTGCGCAGCGCACCAGGCTGGCGCGCCGCATCCGCGGCCCTGACTGCTCGGCGCACCCGACCGTTCTAACCTGTCGTCGGGTCACCTAGGCTCTTCCTTCGGCCCGTCAACGCTGGAGGAAGCACCTGTGGGACTGTCGATCGGCATCGTCGGTCTGCCCAATGTGGGCAAGTCGACCTTGTTCAATGCCCTGACCCGTAACGAGGTGCTGGCCGCCAACTATCCCTTCGCCACGATCGAGCCCAATGTGGGGGTGGTGGCGGTGCCCGACCCTCGGCTGGGTCGGTTGGCCGAACTGTTCGCCAGTGCCGAGATCGTCCCGGCCATGGTGACGTTCGTGGATATCGCCGGCATCGTCAGCGGTGCCTCCGAGGGTGAGGGACTGGGCAACAAGTTCCTGGCCGCCATCCGGGAGAGCGACGCCATCTGCCAGGTGGTGCGGGTGTTCTCCGACCCGGACGTGATCCACGTCAACGGGCGCATCGAGCCCGCCGACGACATCGCCACCGTCAACACCGAGTTGATCCTGGCCGACCTGCAGACGGTCGACAACCGGTTGGTGAAGCTGGCCAAGGAATCGCGGTAAGCAGCCCGAGCTGGTCCCGGCGCTGAATGCAGCCACGGCGGCGCGGGACATCCTGGATTCGGGGCGGACCATTGCCGACGCCGTGGCCGCCGGTGAGGTGGACGCCGAGCTCCTGGCCGACCTGCACCTGTTGAGTGCCAAGCCGTTCATCTACGTCTTCAACGTCGACGAGGGCCGCTTGACGGACGAAGCGCTGCACGCCGAGCTGTCGGCCCTGGTCGCCCCGTCCGAGTCGGTGGTCCTGTGTGCCCAGATCGAGGCCGAGGTGGCTGCGCTCGACCCGGAGGACGCAGCCGAACTCCTGGCCGGGTACGGCCAGGAGGACTCGGGGTTGGTGCAGCTGGTCCACGTGGGCTTTCGGACCCTGGGCCTCCAGACGTTCCTGACGGCCGGGCCCAAGGAATCCCGGGCGTGGACCATCCACATCGGCGACACCGCGCCGGAGGCGGCCGGTGTCATCCATACCGACTTCCAGCGGGGGTTCATCAAGGCCGAGATCGTCGGGTATGACGATCTGATGGAGGCGGGGTCTGTGGCCGCCGTCCGGGCCGCAGGAAAGGCCCGCGTCGAGGGCAAGGACTACGTCATGCAAGACGGCGACGTGGTGGAGTTCCGTTTCAACGTGTAGACCGGGTCATATTCCCAGGCACAGGCGCTAGGTAGCGGCAGAGGTCCGCATGGAGCCCGCCATGTTCCCCCGTCGGCCGGGCTTCCGAGCCCCCGACCATCGCCCAGCAACTGCCGCCTCTACAAGAAAAGCCCGGTGCCCGGTCCATCGAAGGAACGAAGCGACCGGGCGCGACAGCCGGGCTAAGCGGGGGGCTCGAACTAGCGGGACTCCTCTGGTTGGTCCTGATCCTGCCGCTCCTTGTACGGCTCAGTGGGCGCGAACAGAGAGTCGTTGTACTCCTTGATCGTCTCGGGCTTCCTGTCGGGAAGAATCACACCGGCCATGGGCACAGGTTAGCCACGATTAGCTATCTGTGACACGGACCGTTGCGGTTCCAGCCGGAACCTCGGGAACTGGCACGAAGGTATCGACGGCCCAGGCCCACCACTTTCTTCTGTGCAGGAACCAGAGGGACCGACGAACATCGACAAAGAATCCCACTTCCCAGCCAACGAGATTGGCCGGGACAGGCGGTTGATGGAAGAGCACAACTTTGGAAAGCGTCTCACCGGGCCCGACTGTCTCTCCACCGATCTTGGGATACCCGCGGTACTCCTTCCCATAGGTGAGCGGTCCGTCGTCGCCGTCCAAAACCTCCAAGACCTGCACGAACGGAGCGTGGTCCTTCTTCGTCTTTCGTGGCTCCTTTGGGCCAAAGAGCGGATACCACCGATGGGGCTTCTTCGTTTTGGCCGACTTGGCTACCCGAATCGGCCGGACCCCAGGGGCACTCACCGAGGTCAGAACCGATAGCACCACCAGTCCGTCAGGTCGCCGGAATGTCGTCGCCGCGAGCGCAGGATTGGCCTTGCGCCCGTAGAGGCCAGCGACCACGGCACCACCTATCAGGACAATGGTCCCGCCCGCTGTTGCAACTGCTTCGAGGATCGTCCAGTTGTCCGCCACAATCCTCACGGTACTGCGGGGGTGCTTGACCACGGGTTTGTCTCACCGGTGCGAAGATCAGACTGCCGTGAGACGGGGAGGACGATGACCGAGGGCGACGGGGGGTCGAAGCACACCAGCACCCGGGCCGTGATCGTGGCGTTGATCGCCAACGTCGGCGTGGCTGCGGCGAAGCTGGTGGGCTTCCTATTCACCGGATCGAGCTCGATGGTGGCCGAGTTCGCCCACTCGGTCGCCGACACCGGGAACCAGGTGGTCCTGCTGGTGGGCAAGCAGCGCTCCGAACAGCGGGCCGATCCGTTGCATCCATTCGGCTACGGCGCCTATCGCTTCCTCGGCGGCTTCCTCGTCGCCCAGATCCTCTTCGGTCTCGGCGCCGTCTTCTCGATCTACGAGGGGGTCGAGAAGCTGATCCATCCACATCCGCTCGACTACCTCCCGGTGGCCTTCGCCATTCTGGGGGTGACCATCGTCCTCGAGTCCTGGTCCTTGCGGACGGCGGTGGGCGCGGCCAACCAGGAACGGGAGATGGCCGGTTGGCTCCGGTTCGTGCGCGCCACCCGTGTCCCCAGCTCGCCGTGCTGCTCCTCGAGGATTCCGGCGCACTCCTCGGCCTTGGCTTTGCCCTGATCGCGCTGATCCTCACCGCCGTAACCGGGAGCACCGTGTTCGACGCCGCCGGATCGTTGGCCATCGGCGCACTCCTGGGAATGAACTCAGTCATCCTCGGGACCGAGATGGTCTCGCTGCTGGTCGGCGAGAGCGCGTCGGACGCGCAGCTCAAAGCGGTGGAGAACGCGCTGGCCCGCACCGAGGGCATCGAGCGGGTCGTGCACCTGCGGGCCGTCCACGTCGCCCCAGAGGAGCTCCTCGTTGGGGCCAAGGTCATCTTCGACCCGGTTCTCACCGTCAACGAGGCCGCCGTCGTGGTCGACCAAGCCGAAGTGGCCATCCGCACCGCCGTGCCCACTGCCACATGGGTGTACATCGAGCCCGGCGTTCAGTGACCGGTGGCGGAGGACAGGCCCGCCGATGCCGGTGACTAGGCCGGGCAGGCCGACTGGTTGCCAGAGGCCAAGCCGACCGGTGCCGGAGGCCGCGCCGACTGGGTGCCTGAGGCCGCGCCGCCACACGGCAGACTGGTGCCCATGGCCACCACCTCCGAGTCCTCGCACGCGCCCAAATCAGTGGCCATCGAGCTACAGGACGTAGCCGTCGTGCGCGACGGGAACGCGCTGCTCGACGGCATCTCGTGGACGGTGCGAATGGGGGAACGGTGGGCGCTGCTCGGGCCCAACGGGTCAGGGAAGACCACCCTGTTGCGGGTGGCCGGATCGGCCCTGTGGCCCACGCGGGGGACGGTGGAGATCCTGGGTGAGCGGCTGGGGAAGGTGGACATGCGGATGCTCCGCCAGCGCATCGCCGTGGTCAGTGCGGCGGTGACGCGGGCCCTTCGCCCCACGCTGTCGGCACTCGATGTGGTGTTGACCGGGCGCCACGCCGCGCTGGAGACATGGTGGAACGAGTACGGCGACGAGGACCGGGCCGAGGCCGATCGGCTGTTGCACGAGGCGGGCTTCGGCGGCGCCGATTTTGACGAGCGACCGTTCGGGCTGTTGTCCGAGGGTGAGCGTCAGCAAGTGCTCTTGGCTCGGGCCCTGATGGGCAACCCCGAGCTGGTGCTCATGGACGAGCCCGCGGCCGGCCTGGACCTCGGAGCTCGAGAACGGCTGATCGGCCGGCTGGCTCGGTTGGCCGAGGACCCCTCCGTTCCCCCGTTGGTGCTGGTGACCCATCATGCCGAGGAGATCCCGCCCGGCGTGACCCACGCCGGGCTGCTGCAACAGGGCCGGATGCTGGTGTCGGGGCCCATCGACGATGTGTTCACCTCGGCGACGGTCTCCGAGTGCTTCGGTGTGCCGGTCAACGTGGCTCGCTCCGAGGGGCGATGGACGGCTCGAGGGGTAGCGGTGAGCTAGCGGTGAGCTAGCGGTGAGCTAACTCGGGCCGCATTTCCTGTAGCTGCAATCCATGGAGCAGTCAACCGGAAATGTGGCCGGGCCGTCACCTCGCTTCACCTGGGAACTAAAAAAGCGTTTGAGCGCGACTCCCTTCGGGTGTACAACAGCGCGAGTGCAGCAGCCGGGGAGGGCGTTGCAACTGAGGTGCCCGGTTGTCGTCGGCGCCGTCATCCCCGACCATCCACCACTGTCCCGACACCCATCGTTAGGGTTTTCAGGCAAGGAAGGTAGGTCGAGGAGTTGACGCTAGTGGTCCTTGTGTTCCTCGCAGCGGTGTGGGCGGTCATTCTGATCCCCACTCTGCTTCGGAGACGTCGGAATGGGGATTCGATCTCTCACTTCCACCACCAGCTCGGTATCCTCCAGCGCGGCGATACCCCTGCGGTTCCCCCTCCCTACCGGCTCCAGAGCGTGCCCTCGTCGAGATCGGTGACGGTGAACGGCGCTCCACTGACCACGCCACCTGTCCTGACCGTGGTCGGATCCGACCAGTTACCCAAGCCGGCATTGGCCTACCTCGGCGCGCAAGGGCCAGCAATGGGAGCGCAAGCGCCGGCGTCGGGCGAGCAAGGACCGGCGACGATCGGGGCTCCCATCGAATCGGCGAGTCGCCCACCCGCTGAGGTCGCTCAGGATTCCTACCGGGTGTCTGATGCCTTCAGTCGCCAGGTCGCCCGAAAGCGTCGACGGGACACGTTGATGGTCCTGGTCCTCACGTTCGCCTTCAGCTTGTTCATCGGGATGATCCCCGCCACTCGCATGCTGTGGGTCGTCACTGCCATCTCGGGCGTGGCCATGGTTGCCTACGTGGCCCTGCTCGTGCATCTGCGGGGCGTGGCCGAGGAGCGGGAGCACAAGCTTCACTATCTCCGACCCGAGCCCGCGTACGGAACGGGCGTCCCCACCGGCGGACTTCGGGACCACGATGCGTACCGGGATGCCCGGTACGGTCACCCCGTCGGTCGCTCTGTCGCCGCTCACTGACCTACCCTTTCCTCCGGCGTCCGTTGATCGCTACGATGCGGTATGCCGACGAACCAGGAACGTAGGGAAGATCTCATCGAGCAGGCGCTGGAGGCGGCGCTTGCCGGACGGATGCTCTCTGACCCACCCGTTCTACCTCCGATGGGAAGCTGGTGAGCTCTCGCCGGGCGAGCTGGCCAACTATTCGTCGCAGTACCGCCATTTCGAGGCGACGCTTCCTGGTCTGCTGCGCGGTCTCTCCGGACAGTTGACGACAGCAGGATCGGCGGAGGCGGCAACGATCGTTTCGCACAACCTCGACGACGAACTGGGCAACCCCTGTCCCCATCTCGAGCTGTTCGACCGGTTCGCCACGGCCGTCGGCGCCACCCCGACCGCGCCCACCGCGGCGACGGACACGTTGATCTCGACCTACACCGAGCTGGTCACCGAGAGCGCTGTGGCCGGACTGGCCGGACTGGCTGCCTACGAGACCCAGGCCTCGGCCATCGCCGGGTCCAAGTCTGAGGGGCTTCGTCTCCGCTACGGGATCGACGAGCAGGGCACCTCGTTCTGGGACGTCCATGCGGCCATGGAGGTCGAGCATGGAGGCTGGATCCTCGATGCGCTGGCCTCCCTCGATGCCCGGCCCGAACAGGTGGAGTCCGCTGCTCGACGAGGGGCCGATGCCTGGTGGGCCTTCCTCGACGACCGGGAGGCCGAAGCGGCTGATTATCCCGCCGCCTGATTATCCTGCCGCCGCCCAGGCGGCCCAGGCCTGGTAGCCGCCGATCAGGTCGGCCGCGTGGGTGTAGCCCAGCGCCCGAACCGAGTCGGCGGCCAGGCTCGAGGCGTAGCCCTCCGAGCACACCACCACCACCGGCTGGTCGTAGCCGGTCACCTCGGCGATTCGATCGTCTCCCGACGGATCGAGCCGCCACTCGAGCACGTTGCGCTCCATGACGAGAGCGCCGGGCATCTCACCTTCCTCGGCCCGCTGGGCGACCGGGCGAATGTCGATGATCAGTGCGCCGCCGGCGGCCAGCGGCCCAAGCTCGTCGGGCCCGATCCGGGAGATGCGCTCTCGAGCCCGGGCCACCAGCTCGTCGGCTGTAGCGGTCACGAAGGATCGTGAGCGCGGGTGATGTCGAAAGGCCCGACCGGCTCCACCCCTTCGGCGCGAACCATCTGCAGGCGTCCTGTGGCCGAAAGTCGGTAATAGCTCATCGACGTCAATTTAGGACCGTAGACGTGGACGCTGACTGCGTGGTCGGGACCGGCGTTCACGATGTCATGCACGTAGTGCGAACCGAAGGTCCGGTAGCCACCGGTGTCGAGGTCGTGGGACTCGACCGTGGCCACACCCTGCTCGGTTGGTTGAATCCTGGTCTCGACCAGCGAACCTCGGGCCACGACCACGGCGCCACTGGAGTGGCCATGGTCGTGGAGCTCGATCTTTCCGCCCGGGGGCCACCCGATGGCCCACGCCTCGAACAGGTCGGTGGCGGCCAGGAGGACCCATCGACGCTCGGGGACGTCGACCAGCTCAGGGATCTGGGCGGCTGAAACGGCAAACCCCTCAGCGATGGCCAGCAGGTTGACCTGACGACGCGGACGAGATGTCGTCGGTGAGGGACGGGGGTCATTGACGTCGAGCAGGAGAGCTGGTACCACACACCGACTCTACGTCTATAAACCCGACTAAGCAAGTCGGCTTTATAGATTTATTGGCCCTCGGCCTCCATCCGCAGACCCATGGAGTAGCCGGCGAGGAAGGTGTTGGCATCGTGGAGCCGGGGGTACCGGGCCTCTAGTTCGCGGAACTGGGCCGAGTGCTCGTGCACGAGGAGATGGGCCAGCTCGTGGACGATGACCGAATCGAGCACCCACGGCGGGACCGGCCGGAGCCGCTCGGCGATCCGGATCTCGCCTGTCGTGGTGGTGCACGACCCCCACCGCATCTGCTGGCGAGACGACCATCGGATGGACGCCGGTCGTACGCTGTCGAGATACCGATCAGCGAGCTCGGTGGCTCGGTCCATCAAGAATTGGTCGGAGGCGTGCAGGTTGGGCCGCTGTTTCAGCATCCGGCCCACCAGATGGTCGACCATCACGGCCAGCTCGGCTCCCCGGAGCCAGTGGGGAGCGAGCACGATCACGCGATCGCCCTCCCATCGGGCGGCGGCCGTCTTCCGGCGTCGGGTGCTGTGCCGGATCTCCACCTGCGGTGCCGCCGGCTCGACCGTCTCTACCGGCGGGCGCGGCGGCTCGACCGTCTCCACCTGCGGTGCCGCCATCTCTACCGGCAGGGGCCGGCGGGCGCACGGGCTCGACCGGCGCTGCGGCAGGCTCGACCGTCTCAACCGGCGGGCGCGCTGGCTCGACGGTCGAGAGGGAGGACTCGGTTGCTCGATCAGATCCCGTGTGCTCGGTGCCGACCGGCAACAGCTCGGGCTGGTGGTGGAAAGGCAGGCTCATCTCCCTCACGGTACGGACCGGGTGCGACAGCCCCGACCGGTCCAGCTCGTCATCCAGCGTCGGGCCGGATGGTTTCGGCGGCTCGGCCATCCTAAACACGGCCATCGGGCAACTCGGCCATCCTAAATGCGGACCGCTTTCCGGTGGTGGTTCGAATTCCGAGGCCGCCGAATGGGCGAATGGGGAGGGCTCAGGCCCAGCGATACGCTTCGGAGGGGCCCGACCTCGGCAGAAGCCAGCCGGCAGCGAGAATGCCCTACAGCAGATCGCCCCCTTTGAGCGAGGAGTTCATGTGCACGGAGCACTGATCCGGTATCGGATCATGGCCTACATCGTCGGAGTCGGTCTGATCCTGGTCTTCGTGGGGATACCGTTCCAGGTAGCGGGCCACCCCGGCTTCGAACAGGTGATCGGTCCTATCCACGGCACGTTGTACATCGTCTACCTGGTCGCCGGCGCCGACCTGGCCCGTCGGGCTCATTGGACGCTGGGGCGCATGGTCTTGGTCGTGGTGGCCGGCTTCATCCCCTTCCTGGCTTTCGTGGTGGAGCGGAAGGTCACCCACCAGCTCGAGCAGTCCGGTGAGCTGGACGCTTCCCGTACTTAGCAGTGGCACAGTTTCAAGAGAAGGGATGCACGCCATGTCCAATTCCGATGACTGGTCGCCCGACGAGGACTTGGGTACCGAGACGTTCGAGCAGTCGGACGAAGCCCTCGACGAGGACGATGCGTTCGGGTCGGAGAATGCCGATGATCCCGAGGGGCTGGCCCCACGGAACCGGCAGCTTCTCGTTGACGACCTCGAGCTACAAGAGGCGGGCGCCGAGTTCGATGACCCCGAGCAGCTCGCCGTCCTGGACGGAGGGATCGACGACCCCGACGGGGTGGGGACGGACCCGGCGCGACCCCGACCCCCCTCGCTGGAGGACGACGGTTGGGACTTGGATGCCGAGCAGGACATCGGGGACTCAGACACCTAGCGGTCGAGGCGCCGGCCTGACCCCCGGGTCCCGGCTGCTCGGTAGCCTAATTGCATGACCCCCAACTCCGCTGCCTCCAACGCTGCTCGAGACACCACCGTCGACAGCGATGGGCTCATCGAGTTCATTCGGCCCCGCCATCACGGGATCCTGTCCACCACCCGCCATGACGGGCGGCCCCAGCTCTCACCGGTGACCATGGGCGTCGACCCGGAAGGGCGGATCGTCGTGTCGACCTATCCCGATCGGGCCAAAGCTCGGAACGCGACGCGAGACGACCGGGTCTCCGTCTGCGTGCTGTCCGACGAGTTCGGGGGCGAGTGGGTGCAGGTCGACGGGCGGGCCGAGGTGGTCACCCAGCCCGAGGCCATCGAGGCGCTGGTCGTCTACTTCCGGTCGATCAGCGGTGAGCACCCGGACTGGGACGAGTACCGAGCAGCCATGCGCAAGCAGGGGAAGGTGCTGCTCCGAGTGACGATCGACCGTTGGGGCCCGATCAGCCGTGGTGGCTTCCCGGCCCGCCTCTTGACCGACGACTGACCGACCGCCGACAACCGCCGACGACCGATCCGCCCAAAACCACCGATCCGCCCAAAACCGCCATCCGACGACCGATCCGCCCGACACCACCAGACGAGGCGGAACCACCGGTGGCGACCCGATTCCCCGAGACGATGGTGGGCGACGGGATCACGCTCCGGCGCTGGCGGGTCGAGGATGCCGAAGTGCTCGAGCGAGCGGTGGCCGAGAACCTCGAGCATCTCCGGCCATGGATGCCGTGGGTGGCCGCCGAGCCCCTGACCATCGAGCAGCGCCGCGAGCTGATCGTCACGTGGGAGCAGGCCTGGGATGCGGGAGGTGACGTGGTGGTGGGTGCCTTCGTCGGTGACACCCTGGTCGGGAGCGCCGGCCTCCACCGCCGATCCGGTCCCAACGCGGTGGATATCGGCTACTGGACCCACGTCGATTTCCTGGGTTTGGGCTACGCGACGACGTCGGCTCGGCTCCTCACCCACGGTGCCTTCTCGGTAGCGGAAATCCATCACGTGGACATTCATCACGACAAAGCCAACCTGGCGAGCCGGGCCGTCCCTCGCCATCTCGGATTCCGGTTCGTCGGGGAGCGGCCCGACCCCATCAGCGCTCCGGGAGAGTTGGGCATCGACTGTGCCTGGCGGATGGATCGGAGCCGGTGGGAGGCAAGCCGTAGTCCGACCCGGAGGGACGGATAGACGCCGAGCACCGACCGCTCCGTGACGGCGACGTAGGCTCTCAGGCGCTAGCGGCCGGGGTCAGGGCGCCGACACGGGAAGATCGAGGACCACGCGAGATAAGGGCAGGCCAAGGGCAACGACCACGATTCAGACACAGTGACCAGCCAGGGGCAGTAGCTCAGTGGTTAGAGCAGGGGACTCATAATCCCTCGGCCGCAGGTTCGATCCCTGCCTGCCCCACGCGATCAGTACCGCTCGTCGAGCCGGCGTATGCCGTCGGCTCGAGCCGAAACGATGACAGGAGCCCAATGGACATCGAGGAGTTCTACAGTGCCGACGAGCGTCGGCGGCAGTCGGCCGAGATCGAACTGGGTACCGAGTGGCACGACGCCACTGGCAATCGTTACGAGCTCAGCTGGGTGGAAGATACCGGGGAGCTGTACGTGATGCTGGAGCGGGTACCCGAGGCCGGCTCGTGGACGCCCTTCGGTGACGTCGAGGTGGACAAGCTCCCCGTGGAGCAGGTGATCGTGTCTGTCGTCGGGCATATCGCCACCCATGAGGAGCTGGACCGCATCCTCGACGGCTGGCAAGACGAGATGGCCAACCCCGACGGGATCTCCTGGGTCGCCGATCGTCTCCAGGAGGGCGGCATCCCCCGAAGCGCACCGACCTGAGCCCGAAGCTCGACGGCCCGACCGGGCGGCGTGTAATTCCCGTTAAAATCTGCGATGCTCGGGGTATCCCTGGAACGGGGTTCGAGCCAGGGTGTGCATGAGGTGCGTGAAGGGTGTCCGATCGGCAAAAGCCTCGCCGATGTCGGCGGACGCTGAGAGGAGGTCGGTAGATGCAGACCGATGAAGGACGGGAACCTGTTAGCAAGTCGCCGGAATGGTTCGGCGAGGCCCGGCCCGGGCCGAACAGACGAATGAAGGACCGTTTGCCCTCGCTACTTCATGAGCTCGTGGACTCGGAGCTGGTCCAACGGACCGCTCCGGGCGAATGGGTGCTGAGCGCCGAACTGCAGTCGAAGCTCGAGGAGCAACTGGCCTCTCGGGGAATGGCTCGGCGCCGGGTGTTCGTGGGTCTCCACTGCGAAGGCTGCGGGGTGTCCACGGTGACCTGGCTGGCCGAGGGCCGTCGTCTCTGTGCTGCCTGCGCCGAGCCGCCGACCGAAGGAGCCGTCATCGCCGAGCCCGTCCTGGCTCACCGCCGGTCCTGGCGGACACGGGGTGCCCACCCCTTCCGTAGAGCGGGGTAGGAGACCGGCTCAGTCCCAGCCGGCGAAGCCGTATGCCTCGTGGGGTCCGAGGACCGCGCACTCCAGCATTCCGTATCCCACTTGGCCATTCGATGTGAACCGGGCCGCGTTCTCCGTGAGCCCCCACGGTACGTACTCGGGGCTCTTCGGGTCGTAGCGCTGACCCTGAATGACTAGGTCGCCCTGGTACATGCCGTGTCGCCAGTCGGGCTCGAGCCCGTATCCCGTTCCCATCATCAAGGCGAAGGGGAAGGTGACCTCGCCGTCGAGCTCGGCGGTCTGTTCGCCGTGGGCCCCGAAGTACGAGAGGGTGACCCCGGTCACCGTCCTGGTGCCCGGGTACGAAACGGAGCTTGTGCTCAGGGCGACCCAGCCACTCCGCCTCGCGGCCGGATCCGACCGGGAACACCCGATGGGCGTCTTGCATGACCGCGCCGGCCGTTGGGCTCCTCTTGGATGATGGTGACGATGGCATGGTCCTCGAACCGCACCGGGGCGTAGATCCAAAAGAACCCTCCCGCCGTGTCGGTGGATCGGATGCCCGGAGGCTCGGGCTCGCCCACCGGACGGACCCCCCAGGAGCGGTCCCGGCATCCCCACCACCGATCGGGGGTGAGGGCCACCTCTTTGTCACCGATCTTCAGTGAGCCCGTCCACGAGCCCAGCTGGGCGAAGCGGGAGGTGTCGAACGTGACCCGGGAGAATTGCCGGTTGAAGTGCCGAGCCTCGAGGTGGGCCTCGGAGAAGCCGTCGTACACCGCGTCCATCTCCAACCCCCATTGGTTGGGCTCGAGGATGACCCGTACCCGGCGGAGGCCTTCGAGGACCTCGACCCGAATGGGGCCGATGGTGGTGTCCATGCGATCCGCGCCCATGACCTTGGATGACCGGACGACCCGGTGATCATCGCCGGTCCGGACCGAGACGAACGCGTCGGCCACGCTCAAGTTGGGGTACTGGCCGAGGCCGATGACGGCGAAGAGCTCATCGTCGGTCCCGGAGACGCCGTCGGCGCCGAGGATATTGAAGTAGTAGCGGTCGTAGAAGTTCCGGTCGGAGGGGCCCACGAAGCGGATGGGCTCAGAGATCTGGTGGATGGGGAAGTCGTCGAGAGGGGAGAGCACGGGTACTCCTGTCGATCCGGTGCCGGCGCGGTCGATGGCCCGACTGCGACGCACGTCTATGGGTGCCCGGAGCGTATCGGCCGCCGCCACGGCCCGCGAGGGCGATGTCTCCGTCTCGGTGGAGCAGGCCCGATTGCCCTGGGCCCGGGCAGGAAGCGAGACCCGGGAAATCGGCGGATCCCGAGCGGTACCATCGATCCGCCGGATCCCCGTTGTCCGGGAAGGGCCATCGGTGGGTACGATCGGTCTACCGGAATAGAACTGGTTCCACAAGGAGGGCCCATGAAGTCGTACGACCGTCTGTATATCGGGGGGGAGTGGGTCGAACCTTCGTCTTCCTCCACCATCGACGTCGTCTCTCCGACCACCGAAGAGACCATCGGCCGGGTCCCCGAGGCCCAGAACACCGACATCGACCGAGCCGTAGCCGCGGCCAAGGACGCCTTCGAGCACGGCCCCTGGCCCCGGATGACGCCGGTCGAGCGGGCTGCGGTCCTGTCCAAGGCGGCAGAGGCCATCCGTAACGACATGCAGGGCATCGCCGAGCTCATCTCCAACGAGATGGGGTCGCCCGGTGTCCTGGGGGCTGCTGGCCCAGGTCCTCGCCCCGACGATGATCCTCGACTATTACGCCGGCCTGGGGTCGACGTTCCAGTTCGACACCGTGAAGGACGGCCTGCTCGGTCCGGTCATGGTGGCCAAGGAGCCTGTCGGTGTGGTGGCCGCCATCACCCCGTGGAACGTCCCCCTGTTCCTGGCTGCGGCCAAGTTGGCGCCCGCTCTCCTCTCGGGGAGCACCGTGGTCTTCAAGCCCGCCCCCGAGACCCCGCTCGACGCCAACCTGCTGGCCGAGATCCTGGAGACGGCCGGGCTGCCCAAGGGCGTCCTCAGCGTGGTCCCGGCCGGACGCGAGGTAGGCGAGCACTTGGTGAACCATCCCGGGATCAACAAGGTCTCGTTCACCGGGTCCTCGTTGGCCGGCAAAAAGATCGGCGCCGCCTGTGGCGCCAACCTGAAGCGGTTCAGCCTGGAGCTGGGAGGCAAGTCGGCGGCGATACTGCTCGACGACGTCAACCTGTCCGAGGCGCTGCCCCTGATGATGCCCAACGCCATCATGAACAACGGCGAGGCGTGCATTTCCCTGACCCGGATCCTCGCCCCCCGGCACCGCTACCAAGAGGTGTCCGAGGCACTGGTGGAGCAGATGCGGGGCATGAAGGTGGGCGACGCGCTCGACCCGGCCACCGAGGTCGGCCCGCTGGTCGCTGAACGTCAGCGCGACCGGGTCGAGGACTACATCAAGATCGGCCAGGACGAGGGGGCCAAGGTCGCCCTGGGCGGCGGCCGCCCGGAGGGCCTCGACAAGGGTTGGTTCGTGGAACCGACGGTATTCGTCGACGTCGACAACTCGATGCGCATCGCCCAAGAGGAGATCTTCGGACCTGTTCTGTCGGTGATCCCCTATGACAGCGACGACGATGCCGTCTCCATCGCCAACGATTCCGACTATGGCCTGTGTGGCGGTGTGTTCACCGCCGACAACGACCGAGGGCTCGGGCGTGGCTCGTCGGGTGCGTACCGGGACTTACATGGTGAACTCGAGCACCCCGATCGACTTCTCCTCGCCGTTTGGCGGGTACAAGGAGTCGGGTATGGGCCGTGAGTTCGGCGAGGACGGCCTGGAGCTGTTCCTCGAGAAGAAGACCATCAACCTGCCGGCGGGGTATTCGCCCACGGTGTAGGTCGGAGTTGACCGGGGGCCGAGTGTCGCCCACGGGCGGTACCGGCCTCCTGGGCGGGCCCCTGGCCAACCCATTACTACCCTCCCTGCGTGGGGATGCTCGTCGCCGGCGGTGGGATGGTGTGTGCCGGACCGGTCGGCCCCGCCGGTTGGAGCGGGATTCGACTGCTGGGCGGCGGCGCACTGGTCCCGCAGGGAGGTGATCAGGTGCTGCTCGCCGACCCGGTTGGTCTCCGACAGCGTGGTCATGAGCGCCTGCAACTGTCCGTTGCTGGCTGCGGCCATGGCCGCCAGGGGGAGGGCGGTACGCAGCTGCACGTACGCCCGCTCAGCCAGCGTGTTGGCCTCGGTTTGGGTCGGGGCTTCTTCGGCCTGCTTGTAGAGGGCCAGCGATTTGTCCACGTGGCCGCAGGCTTGGCGGGCCAGGTCCACTCCGCCGCTGCTGCAGGCGGCGAGACCGACGCTGAGCGCTGCGACGAAGATGACGGCTAGAGCCCATCGGTGCCGGCGACCGACCGAGCGGTGGACTCGGCGGCCGACGGCAGGAAGAGTCACCCGAGCCAGCTACCCGCAGATTCGAGGAGGTAGCGGCTCACCGCCAAGCAGCGGTCGAACACGTCGCACATCATTTCCTCACCAGCCAGGATGCGGGTGAGGGAGACGGGGCACCGAGCCACGATGGTGAGCCGTCGTTCGGCCGCGTCGGTGGCCGACGCGTAGGAATCGATGGCCGACACCTCGAGCGGGAGCTCGATACCACCGATACCGGCCAGGTCGATGGCCAACCGGAGCAGGTCAGGGCCATTGGGGAGGGGTGGGAGGGCCCAGGTGAAGGTCAGCGGAAAGTGGAAGGTGTCGGGCGGGTCCTCGTCGTCGGGGAGACCGAAGACAGCATCCTCGAACGAAAGCAGGGTCCGGGGGTCTACCTCCAGGCCGAGGTGCAGGTCGAGCGGGCCGCCACAGCCGTCCTCGGGATGCAGCTCCACCTCCCATACCTGGCGGAGGGAGTACGTCTCGACGAAATGACGCTCGTCGTGAACATGGAAACCATGGTCGACGGAGTGATCCTTGAGGTCCGCCACATATCCGGCCACGTCGATGACTGCCACAGGTAAATCAGCCTATCGGTCCTTCGGCCGTCGGTGAACCTGTCGACCAGCTCCAGGCCAGCATCCGGTAGCGTCGACCAGATGGAAGACGATGCGCTGTTGGCGGTTCTCCACCAGAGCGCCACGGCGGTGGCTGACGCCCTCGGTGGCCTGGGCGACTGGGGACCGGCCGGTACCCGACCAGGGCCAATACCGCTCGGACCTGGTGGCCGACGCAGCCGCCATCGAGGTCCTCGACGGAGCCGGACTCGGCGTCATGTCCGAGGAGTCGGGGATCCACGCCGCAGAACGCGAGGTAGTGGTCGTCCTCGATCCACTGGACGGCTCGACGAATGCGGCCCGTGGGATCCCCTGGTACGCCAGCAGTCTTGCGCGGTGGATGCCGACGGGCCCCGGGCTGCGGTGGTGGTCAACCAGTCATCGGGGATCCGGTTCGAAGCGTCTCGAGGGAGGTGGCGCGCGACGGGACGGGCAGCCCATCCACGCCTCGGGATGCACAGCGCTGGGGGAGGCCATCGTCGGGTTCTCCGGGTATCCCCGGAAGTATTTCGGCTGGTCCCAGTACCGCCAGCTGGGGGCGGCCGCCCTCGATCTCTGTGCGGTGGCCGAGGGCGTGCTCGACGGGTACGCGGTGGTCGGGACCTCCTCGCTCGGGTCGTGGGACTACCTGGGGGGCATGTTGATCTGCACCGAGTCGGGAGCGGTGGTCGCCGAGTCCCTCGGCCGGGAGCTGGTGGTCTTGGACCATGAGGCACGCCGGACCCCGGTGGCGGCGGGGACGCCAGAGCTCCTTCAGGCATTGAGCGCCGGCGCTGCGGATAGCGTGGTGCCTTCGGGCGTTTAGCTCAGTTGGTTAGAGCAGCTGCCTTACAAGCAGCAGGTCATCGGTTCGAGTCCGGTAGCGCCCACCAGGTACAGCTGACATTCACGGCTCGTGAATCACCGCTCCACTTCGTCTACGGCACGAGTCACGAGAGTGCCGGCCCAGCGAAGCGCATCGCGTGCCTTCCGGGAGGACACGACGACGACGCCGTAGTGCGCCTCGTCCTTCACGTCGAGCAAGCGAGCGAATCGACGCGGCGAGCTTGGCTCCGTCAGGTACGGCGGTTTTGAGGAGATCGACGGCCCTCCGGTGATCGTCGGCCCTGTGGCGGCGGCGAAGTCAGGCGCAGCAGATGGCGTCGGATGCGGCGATGCCTGCGGCGCGGCCAATCCAGAGGCGACGTTCGGAACTCGTCGCGAGATTGCTCGTCAAGGAACGATATGGCGACTTGGAGGTACACTCGGCAGTACTCAGGCGGACTTGCGCCTCCTTCTTTCCACAGGTCACCGTTCGGTCGGATGGGCCATTACATGGTCCTCGTCTCAGCCGTACGGAATCGATCGCTACCAGTGGAGACCCGACGGCTCGATGGCGTCTTCTTTCATCTTCGCCATCAGGGCAGTATCCTGCTGTCGGCCGATTCACTCCAGCGAGGAAAGATCGACGACTTGGAGGGAATTGCCACTCGAGAGAGACAACGTGGGCACGCAGCTTGTCGATCTGACGTGGCCGTCTGAGGCCTCGGCGGGGGATGCCGATATCGGGGCGGTCATCATGGCGGCCATGGTGTCGAGCATGTTCGTCTTCCCACGGGTTTAATGTCTCCGGGGAAAGGAGGATGGACGAGGAGAATACTACGTCGCTGTCGACATCGCCGTCACCTCGGGCAGCCGACCCGAAGACGCAGGCATAGTGCGGCTTCGGTCTCCAGCTAACGAGGTCCTTGCGCATGCGACGCCAGAGCTCGATCCGCAGATCGGCCAGGTGGTGGCGACGGACGCGGCAACGTGTTCCCGGTTGAGCTGATGGACTCGGTTCCGCCCCATCTCCGTTGCCGTCACCAGCCCCTGTTCGACGAGTCGGGCCAGGCATCGGCGTACCCCAGATCTCGGAACCTTCGCGCTGTCTCGGCGGCGACTTCCCCCACCGTGAGCGACGTCCGGATCGTACCAGTACGGCGAGGACGGGTCCGTCCAGCGTCGGCGTTATCGACCTTATGGGGTCTCCCATGTCCATGATCGTAAAGTATAGGTTCCTCTCCTATTAGATAGGAAGCTATCTTTTAGAGAGGATAGCCGGACACTGACCGCGGACCGGCTGAGCAGGGCAACTGCTAGTCCCGGAGGTCAATCCCAGGCCGTCAACGGCACGTCGGGCGGCCTCGCTGTAGTCAGGTTGTAATACTCGGCTACCATCTGGCCGCCAAAGTACGATAAGAGGCATTGAGGCCGCCGCTGGGTAGAACCTCAGAGACTACCTTGCCTCGCAAATCGTAGAGATATTGCAACGTGGGCGATCCCGAAGCCCGGTAAACACGATAACCCAGAGCATCGTAGTAGTAATGCGCGGTATTGCCGCCATCAACGTAGGTGAGGCGATTTTCGGCATTGTCTGTGCAGTTATGGGATAGGCGTCGTGGGTCATGTTGCCGGCGGCGTCGTAGGTGTAGGGAGTGCCGAGCAGGTGGTTGTTGGCGTCGGATTGGTCGTTGAACGTGTTGCAGGTGCCAGAGGTAACAGATTGAAGAGTGCGGTTGCCCCCCGATTGGGGTGACTAGAGGAAAGACCTTTGCAGGGTTGTGTGGAAACTGTATCTCCCATGGTGCTTACACGGTTCAAAGAATACGTAGCCGTAGGCGCGGACGAACGATTGGGCGCCGGAAGCGTTCCAATTCATGACATTCCGTATTTCGATGTTCCAGTATTGTAACCCATCGAAAGATCCAAAACATTTCCTGACGGGGTGTTATCGCCGCAAGTTTGAAGCAGGGTGGTGCTGGCACGT